>CACFBG010000057.1 GCA_902564535.1 uncultured Prochlorococcus sp. | reverse complement strand
TTAAACCTCCTTATGAATCCTCGTTTGAACGATCTTCAAACTGTTGGGGCCTTCGATTCCCCCTCCTGCGCGGACTTGCTCCTACAGGCAAAGCCTGATCTTCTTTTGCAAGAACTTCACCTTTGAAGACCCAAACCTTGATACCTAGAACTCCATAAGTTGTTGAAGCGATTTTTGTCGCATAATCAATTTCTGCTCTTAAGGTATGCAATGGCACCCGACCCTCTCTGGTCCATTCAGTCCTTGCAATTTCGGCTCCATTTAAACGACCACCTACTTGAATCTTGAGACCAAGAACTCCTGCTCTTTGAGCTCGTTGTACAGCCATTCGGATTGTTCTTCGAAAGGCAACTCTCTTCTCAAGTTGTTGCGCTATGTATTCAGCCAATAAATACGCATCAGCATCTACACGCTCAACTTCAACTACGTTTATTCGAACTTGTCGAGAACGATCGCCAATAGTTTTTTGAATGCCTGAGCGAAGTTCTTCAATACCACTTCCTTGTCTTCCAACAATGACACCTGGCCGTGCTGTTTTTAGCTCAACTTCAAGTTGATCTGCTTTGCGAGCAATTAAAACATCACTAATACCTGCAGATCCATATTTCTTATGAATGAATCTACGTATGCTGTCATCTTCTTGCAGAAGAATTGGATAGGATTTGCTTGGTGCATACCATCGGGAACGATGTTCCTGGGTAATTCCAAGGCGTAAGCCAGTTGGATGGATTTTGTGTCCCATCAGTCGGAGGGGTAGGGGGTCAAGGAGGTTAGGAGTCGGAGGGAGTTGTCACAGCAATACTGATGTGACAGGTTTGCTTTTTAATTGCAAAAGCTCGACCTTGAGCTCGAGGCCGATATCGCTTCATTGAAGGCCCCATATCAGCAGAAGCTTGAGAAACCACTAATGAAGCTGGATCTAGTCCGAGATTGTGTTCAGCATTTGCTACTGCAGACCTAAGAACTTTGGTTATTGGGCCTGTAGATCGATAAGGCATGAACTCCAGCATGATTAGTGCTTCTCGATAAGTGCGACCACGAATTTGGTCAAGAACTCTTCGTACTTTCGAAACGGAGCCTCGAATGTACTTGCCATGGGCTTTGGCGATAGATGGTTGGGGGGGTAGAGGTCTTATTCATGATTATTAGCGGCCTCCTTTTTTATCTCTTATGTGGCCTTTAAAAGTTCTTGTAGGAGCAAATTCTCCTAGCTTGTGACCAACCATTTGTTCGGTAATAAAAACGGGAATGTGAGTTCTGCCATTATGAACAGCAATTGTATGACCAATCATCATTGGGAGAATAGTTGACGCCCTTGACCAAGTTTTTATTACTGATTTGTCATCTTGATCATTTTGTTTCTCAACCTTTTTGAGAAGGCTGTCAGAAATAAAAGGTCCTTTTTTTAGTGATCGTCCCATGGCTAATTAAGTGAAAAGAAGAATAAGTATGTTTGACATTTAAGAATCTCTGCCTCCTCGGCTTCGTTTAGAGATTCGACGACGTTTTCGAAGGACGAATCTATTGCTGGGCTTGTTCCGTTTTCGAGTTTTTAATCCAAGTGCTGGTTTTCCCCAAGGGGTTACAGGGCCTGCTCTACCTATAGGTGCTTTTCCTTCACCACCTCCATGGGGGTGGTCGCAAGGATTCATTACACTTCCTCTAACTTGAGGTCTTCTTCCTAACCATCTCCTTCGTCCAGCTTTGCCAAGACTTGTATTGCGGATTTCTGAATTTCTAACTTCGCCAAGTGTTGCGCAACACTCTTTGCGTACTAATCGAACCTCAGTAGAAGGAAGTTTCAGAGCAACATAGTCACCTTCCTTAGCCATTACTTGTGCACTAGCTCCTGCGGTCCTTACCATTTGGGCCCCTCTACCTGGGTAGAGTTCTACGCAGTGAACACTAGAGCCAAGAGGAATTGCAGAAAGGGGAAGTGCATTTCCAACTTCAATTGGAGCATCAGGGCCTGAAATAATCTTCTGTCCAATCGTTACTCCAGCTGGAGCAAGGATATATCTCTTTTCACCATCTGTGTAATAAAGGAGGGCTAGTCGAGCATTTCTATGAGGGTCATAGTGAATTGCAGCAACTTTTGCTG
>CACFBG010000056.1 GCA_902564535.1 uncultured Prochlorococcus sp. | reverse complement strand
TCTAAGACAGAAAGTGGACGTCCACTTTTAGGTCCACTTTTGCCTGAAAAGACCAGATCTGGCTTGGCGCATCTATCCAAGATGCAGCTAACCAATGGCAACCATTCGAAGAAGCGGACAAGGCTGGCAAGCTTTAATTCGAAAGAAAGATTATTTAGGCCAAAAAACTAAAACGTTTCCTTCCAAAAGTCAGGCTCAATTGTGGGCTAATGCCGTTGAATCGTCCTTACAAATATCAACGCAACTCACAGATCGTGCACCCAAAATCTTTCAAGAAGCGATTGATCTGTATATCCAAGGTCCCTTGCAAACCCATCGCAGTGGCCATAACGAGCAATACCCGCTTCAAGTAATGAGCCATCACTGGATCGGAGGAGTCCTGATCAGTGAACTTTCGATCCGGCATTTAGCCCTTTGGCGGGACGAGCGCTTGCTCAAAGTCAAGGCCAACACAGTCATGAGAGAACTCAGAATCGTCAGAGTTCTTCTGGATTGGGCAAGAGATGAATTGGGCTGTGACCTGAAATCCAATCCAGCACGAGCGTTAAAAATCAGAGGCGTCAGTGATGCCAGGTTCCCTTTCATCACACCAAAGCAAAAACAGCAATTACTCCTTGAATTAGCAAAATCCAAAAACCCCAATCACAAACGACTCACCCAATTGGCATTGACGACAGGTATGAGGCGTTGTGAATTGTTGGCGATGAAATGGACAGATCTGGATCTCAGCAAAAGGCTGGTTCACCTGAACAGAAAAGACTGTGCAGCCCAAGGGCTTTCAAGCAGTCATCGCTTAGTTCCCTTATCACCCAAGTCAGTTGCGCTGCTCAAGCACTATCCACAAACCAGCGCGAATGTCATTGAACTCAGTATTGGAGCAGCTCGTCACGGTTTTGATCGCGCCCGCAAAGCCGCTGGTCTGACTGAACTGAGGTTTCATGACCTACGCCATATCGCAATTAGCAGCATGTGGGCCGATGGAATGAATGCTCTGCAGATCTCAGAGGCCAGTGGCCACAAAGATCTAAGGATGTTGATGCGCTACAGCCATTACGCTTTGGGGTATGGGGGTTAAAGAGATCGGCCTATAGCGTTTATATAGCCTCAGACTTTTTTATTGGAATTTCAAAGCTCTATCTAAGTCACAAGCTAATTAGAGGACAAGACAATTCTTGGTTGAAGATCGATAATGCTTTGAGGATTATTTAATTGGCTATTGGACTGGAAGGAGTACAGAAAGTATCTCATCCCAGTGATTGCTTGAATAGTTTCATTAGTTCCTCACATGGAAATTGTGACATCTTGATTATTGGCTTTCATCTAAATAAAGTTTGTATTATTATTTACTTAAATACTTATTGAAGTGTTGTGTCTGCTACAAAAAAATTTTTAGGTAATAATTTGAATTAAGCAGCATAAAATTCACTGATTTCATATTTAGGTTGAGAAAGTCTATGTCTTTCTTCTAAAAGCATACCATCTTTATTGTTTCCCCAAATTTCAATTCTTGAACCATAAGGTGCCATTAAGGAATAAATTTCACATGAAAGGATAACCTTCTCGACAAAAAAATGATTTGGACCTATGCATCTCAATATAACCATTTTGTTGGTTTCATTTTTATAGCTGTATGGGATCATTGGGTTTAAATTTTTATCAATTAAACATATCTAGCAACTAAAAACAGTCAAATATGTCACCAAATAAAAAAACATTTCAAATTTCAAGGCCTTTCTTGCTAAGGCCTATCCATAAAATTTGACGAGATGAATTTAATTTTGCTACAACATCAGAATTTATTGACTGAAGATTTTCTTTTGGTATTGCTGTTTGAATCATTCTGATAAATAGCTCTAGAGATTTTCCTTTGATCGAAGCCCCTCTATTTTTTTGAAGATTCATTTCTTGTTGGCTCTTCCATTCTCTAGTGGATAAGAAATCAATGGCTTTTAAATGCAATATCCTTTCAAATTCATCCCAAATAGGCTGATATTCTTTAAGAGATCTTTGGACAATATCTTGGTAATGCTTTTCATCCAAGGAGATTTCTTGGGGTCCATTAGATCCATTCTTCTGCGAGATGGTTCTATCAACCTTTAAACCACAGCCTAAAAACCATCCTTCAATAACAAGAACCTTAGGCGTCGAAATATTCCATCCGGATCGATCTCCAAGTCCA
>CACFBG010000055.1 GCA_902564535.1 uncultured Prochlorococcus sp. | reverse complement strand
CAACTTGGAGTAAGAAAGAAGCAAAATGGAAATTTATTGATGGAAAAATACTTACTCTTTCTTTAGATGGAAATACTACAACAGTTGAATTTGATACTTATTTGTATCCATTAACATCAGGTCCAACAAAGATTGCTGAACTTCCTGATAATTCAAATGATATGACAGTTTCTGAAGCTATTAAAGCCAAGAGACTTTATTCCGACGCGGGGAACATTAAAGAAGCAAGGAAAATGAAAGTCAGAATCCAGGAGAAATTTACTCTTCCAATGGCTTGTATCGTTTTTGGATTAATTGGAAGTAGCCTTGGGGCTACTCCAAATAATCGAACTTCTAATAGTCAAGGATTTGGAATTAGTGTTGTATTGATTTTGTTTTATTACGTACTTAGCTTTAGCTTTAGCTCTATGGGAGTGAAAGGAACTCTCCCGCCTTTCTTCGCAGCATGGTCTCCAGTTTTTATTTCGATGCTAGGAGGAAGTTTTTTACTCAAGAAAGCTAGCCGCTAATCTTGAATTATTGGATTTCTACAAGGACAGAACCTATAGGAAATTTCAATGAACTTACTTTTTTTGACCGAAGCAATATCTGATCCTGTACTCCTTTTAGGTTTAATCAGTTTTTCCTTTTTATTACTAGCCCTCCCATGGGCTTTTTGGTCAGTTTCAAGCAATCAAACCTCTTCAGCCGTAAGACTTTTTGTTGCTTTAGCAAATATCACTTTGACATCTCAATTAGTTCTTAGATGGTTGCAGTCAGGTCATTTCCCTGTAAGCAATCTTTATGAATCTCTTTGTTTTTTGGCTTGGGCAACAACTTTGGCTCAGTTATTTGTTGAAAGGTCTTGGCCTTCCCCGTTGGTACCTGCTTGGATAACGCCAATTTCAATGCTTTCTGTTGGTTTTGCATGTTTGGTTTTGCCAGATCAACTCCAAATAAGCAGTCCCTTGGTCCCAGCTTTGAAAAGTAGTTGGTTGGTAATGCATGTAAGCGTAATAATGTGCAGTTATGCGGCATTACTAGTAGGATCTTTGCTCTCTTTAGCTGTTTTGTTTACAGAAAGAGAAAAATCATTAGAGATTAGAAGCAATGCTATAGGAGTAGGAGGGTTTCGACAAAGATCTTTGTTTGATTATTCAACTGAGGGAAATACCTTAGATCTAACTTCATTAACTTTGACTAAAAGCGAACAATTAGACACGCTTAGTTATCGACTTATAACAGTAGGTTTTTTACTATTAACAATCGGCTTGATTAGTGGCGCTGTTTGGGCTAATGAGGCATGGGGAAGTTGGTGGAGTTGGGATCCTAAAGAGACCTGGGCATTTATAAGTTGGTTAATATATGCTGCATATCTTCATACACGGTTAATTAAAGGTTGGCAAGGCAGGAGGCCAGCTTTTATTGCTGTAATAGGATTTTTTATAGTTATTATTTGTTATATAGGAGTAAACTTAATGGGTATTGGACTGCATAGCTACGGTTGGTTCTTTTAGAATCTAAACACTGACTTTAATTTAAATTATTATTTATTTAGGACCTTCCCCTCTTGTGCGTCTTTAGCTACTTTGCGAAGGGCATCGCACCCTTCTTTTAGGCTTGGATAAGCAAACATTCCACTACCTGCAATAAAGCAATTTGCACCAGCGGCACAGCATTGAGAAAGAGTCCAGTCTGCTTTTATCCCTCCATCAACTTCTATGTCAATTTCATGGCCTTTCTCAATAATAGTTCTTCTTAAATCTGTGATTTTTTCAAGCATTGTTGGTATATAAGCTTGGCCTCCAAATCCTGGGTTCACTGTCATTACAAGAACATGATCGACCATGTCTAAAACATTTTTAACCATCTCCATTGGTGTATGTGGATTCATTGCTACCGATGGAGAGCCGCCAAGTTGACGGATTTTGCCAAGTGTCCGATGTAGGTTGACGTTTGCTTCGACATGAGCAATTACAACGCCTGGCTCCCCATTGGGGCCTTTTGTAGCTTTTACATAATCTTCTAGCATGGTTTCGCAGTTGTATTGGCTCACCATGAGCTGAGTCTCAAAAGGCACATTGCAATATTTTCTGCATGCAGCAATCATTTCGGGGCCAAAAGTTAAATTTGGAACAAAATTTCCATCCATAACGTCGAATTGAATTCGATCTACTCCTGCTTCTTCAAGTTCTTTAACGCATTGACCCATGTTGGCCCAATCTGCAGGTAGAACTGAAGGAATGATTTGTATTTGTCGGAAGGAAGCAGTC
>CACFBG010000054.1 GCA_902564535.1 uncultured Prochlorococcus sp. | reverse complement strand
GAGGCTATTCGATTTGCATTATGAACAGTTGCACGACTAACTTTGGTTCCTGCTAATAGAACAGGTTCGAATTCTGCAACTGGAGTTACTGTTCCAGACCTTCCTACTTGATAAGTTAATTTCAGTAATTTTGTGGGAGCTTCTTCCGCGGGATATTTGAGAGCAATTGCCCATCTTGGAGCTTTTTGGGTAAAGCCAGTTGATATCTGATGATTAAAGTCGTTTAATTTGATAACAACACCATCAGTTGCATAAGGCAATTGAAATCTTTCTTTGTTCCATTTTTTATAAAATGCTTGGACTTTTTCGAGATCTGTCATTAATTCTGAATTGGGATTCACTTTGAATCCAGCTTGTTTTAACCATTCCAAAGAATCCCATTGAGAAGAATGTTTGTTTGGATAGTTATTTGTGTTTATCCATTCATGTGGAAAATGAATTGTATATGCAAAGAAATCAAGTCTTCGATTAGCAACTATTTTTGGATCAAGTTGTCTTAATGTTCCTGCGCATGCATTTCTTGGATTTGCAAATAAATCTTCGCCTTTCATTCTCTTTTCTTGATTAATAAAATCAAAGATTTTGTTAGGAATGAATGCTTCTCCTCTTATCTCAGTCCAAGGAGGGGGATTATCAAGATTTAATCTTAGCGGTATAGATTTAATTGTTTTGACATTACTAGTAATATCTTCTCCTTGAGATCCGTCACCTCGAGTTGCTGCTTTAACAAGTAATCCATCTATGTAACTTAAAGCGATTGCATTACCATCTATTTTGAGTTCACCAACCATTTTTAAATCATTTGTATGACATTCATTTGCTTCCAAGAATTTATTTACTTTTATAAACCACTTGTTTAATTCTTTTAAATCAAATGCATTATCAAGGCTTAATAATGGAATCCTATGAATACTAGATTTAAAACCATTTACTGGAGATTCGCCTATTCTTTGAGTAGGACTATCTTTACTAATTAAATTAGGATTTTGACTTTCTAGTTCTATCAATTCAAGATAAAGTTGGTCATATATTGCATCTTCAAGGAATGGATTATCTAGTACATAATAGGAATGGCATGCCTTATTTAGAAGATTTCTTAGTTCGATTATTCTCTCAGAAGCCATTCTTAAATCTATCTTGATGAAAATATCTTGAAAAATTTATTTTCTAATTCATGACTTTGCAATACGGTCAATTTTCCAATCTTTATCTACTTTGGCGAAAGTGAAATCCAGAGGTAATTCAGATTGTTTATCCTCTGATTTTAATTTTAAAGTAAGAATAATTTGTTCATCTTGAATACGTGGCCTTCCAGATTTCAGATTTCTGTATTTATTTAGTTGCAAGCTCCCAAGAAATTTCAAGAAATCTTGTCGATTTACATGCTGTCTATAGGCCTTGGAGGTTAGGCGATAGGCGCCATCAATCCTGCCCGCAGCAATTTGATTGAAAAATTGTTTGATGAGAGGATTTATGCCTCTTGCACTAATGACTAGTCGTATTGCGTTGATTGTCCAAAAAATTAGCAAAGCAGCTAATCCTGCTAATAGGGCTTTTGTGCCTATTTGTTGTACAAGTGCCCCATCCATTGTTGAAAAGCAATTAAGCAGCATTTTGGTTTATCCAATCATTCTAGAAAAAACCCTTTTTTTTGAGGACCTTTTTGGGCAGAATTGCAAAGAGTCTATTGGCTTTGCCTGAAAAGAAGACGGAATGCCCCTTATTCCTTTGTTACCACTGTTTCATGCTTTTAATACCCAATATTTTGAAGAAACCTTAACTGATGGAGTCAAGCCTTTGGTTGCAGTCAGATGGAGCGATGGAAAGCTTAGAAAAACGGCAGGTTTTTATAGGAGAAAAAGAAAGGGGCTATTTCAAAGGAATTGTGAAATTGTTCTTTCGCAACCTCTCTTACAAAATTTACCTAGGTCTGCAATAGAAAGTACTCTTTGTCATGAGATGATTCATGCTTGGGTTGATTTGATTTTGGGATTGGAGGAAGGACATGGACCTAATTTTCATCAACGAATGAATGTGATCAATTCCTCTCAGGATAAATTCAAGGTGACTATTAGACATAATTTTCCTGTACCAAATACTTTGCAGAAATGGTGGGCTATATGTCCCAATTGTTTAATTCGCTATCCGTATAAAAGAAAGGTTAAAGGTGCAGCTTGTAGGCGCTGTTGTGATAAGTATCATGATGGGAAGTGGAATATTAATTGCCTTTTGAAATATGAATGTTTTTCAGAGGAGGCATAGTTGTGCATATATTTCTTTTTGTTCTTCAAGTAGGGGGCTG
>CACFBG010000053.1 GCA_902564535.1 uncultured Prochlorococcus sp. | reverse complement strand
TCAATGGAAATACGAGTTGATTTTAATATATCCTTTGCAAGATTATCGCATTCTAAAATACAGATAAAAATATGCTCTGTTTCAATGTTTTGATGCTTTTTCTCTTTAGCTAAATCCTGGGCAGATAGAATTCTCTTCCATAGATTCTCTGTAAAATCTTCGTGTTTTGGTTGCATAACCTAGTTAATTTTTAAAGACAATAATTCTTCTCTAGCTATTAATGAGTTGGTAAACCGATCTCTATTGTTCGGAATACTTCGTTAGTTCGGCTATCACTACTGCATTGATTATATTCTTTTAATTGGGTTTATATAACTAGAATCAAACCAAGATCTTACTTTCTGGGACTGAATATCCTCTTCTAGGTCTTTACTATTAATTTTAAATCCGTATGTCGCTGCTAATTCAAAGATTTTCGTATAGTTATTATCACACTGTTTTAGTTTTTTCCTTAAGGAATAGCTATGTTCTACTGCATGTATAAATTCTTTAAGATGTTCAAGAGACATTTCAATATTAATAACCTTTAAATTTCTATTGAGATAATAGCAACTTTTTTAACTGATGACTTGTTTAACTAAAAAAAAGATCGGGCATCAAGAGTATGCCCGATCTTTTTTTAGTTAAATTAAAAGAATCTACTTTATATAAAGGATATTAGTTGACTACCACTTTGCCTACCATGCCAGCTCCTCTATGGGGCTCGCAGTAAAAATCATATGTTCCAGCTGTTGAGAAGGTCTCTTCCCATGACTCGCCTGGAGCAAATGCTAGGTCAGGATGACTTAGATCTTCGTGGCCATCGAAAACTGCATTGTGAGGAGCCAATTTGTTGTTGACAAATTTGACCGAGTCCCCTGCACTGATATTTACAGTACTAGGCTCAAAGGCCAGCATGCCTGCATCAGTTCCTAATTTCACTTCAACTGTTTTAGCTTGAGCTGAAGTAACTCCTAATGAGAGCACTAATAAGAGGGCAAAACATGCAGCCGTAAAAGATCGAATCATTGAAAGCATGAGTTTATTCAAAGTTACTTTTATTTTAACTCTCTTTCGTCATTTTTTGTCTAGGTAAGCCAGAATAAGCCAATATGTCACGAATGTTTTTTGCATGGCTGGTCCCTCCAAATACTTCAGGAGGTGAGATAATGTCATGATCAAAGTGTCTTTGCTTAATACTGAATCGATCCCAAGAGTTTATTTGCAGAGGTAAAAAATTAATTAATGCTTCTATAAGCCAGTTCCATAAAGGTAGTCTTGGCATTCTTCTCATCCCTTTCCATTCTAAAAGACTATCTATAGCATTATCTATTGTTAAATGAGGTTGGGCTAATACTAAGTATCGTAAATTTCTATCTTGAGATTGTGGCTTCTTAAAAGGTTCAGTTGTTGCAAGATGTCCGCAAACGAAAGCTATATCTTTTGCATGTATAAAGTGAAAGCGTGAATAGGCTCTAAAAAACCTTGCCAGCCAAAGCCATTTACTTGCCTCGAGAAGACCTTCTGTTAAATAACTTGTAGGGAAGATACTAGATTTATCAAGAGTTCCTCCGAAAACTAGGGTGGGGAAAACAGCAATAATCTTTTCTGAAAGGGGATTATTTTCTAACTCTTTTAGACACCTTGCTTTCGTTTGAATATATTCAGTACCATATTTAATTGCTTCATCTAATGGTTTTAGTTGTTTATTTAATATGCTTGCAGTTGAAAAGTATATAATTTGTTCGATAATATCAGGATCTAAATGACTTATTAAATTTTTAACTGCTTCAACATTTACTTCATATGCGCGTTTAGGCTCTCCCCATGCAGTTGCTGTGTGAATAACCCTTGTAATTAACTTTAGCTCTTCACTAAATTTTTCCGGTTCTCTAATATCACCTACTAGTAATTTTATTCTTTTGTGATTTCTATTTACAGCAGACAATTTTTTTGGATCCCTTAACCAAAGAAATAATTCAGCATTTGAATTTTCGATTAACCAAGAAGATATGTATTGGCCAACACATCCACTTGCTCCTGTTATAAGTATTCGTGAATTATTCAATTTATTTTATTAAATCAGTTCATTTACATTTTTACCTGTTTCAAAAAATACTTCTGCATTCTCTTCAGGTGTACCTGGAAGGATTCCATGCCCTAGATTTAGAATATGTTTTCTCCCAGATGCCTTTTTAACTGTGTCAATAATTCTTGCTTTTATTGCTTTTGGCGTTCCAAATAATAGGCCCGGATCAACATTTCCTTGAACACCTATATCCTTTGGAAGTCGATTGCACCCTTCTTTCATGTCAACAGTCCAGTCTAGTGAAATAAAATCTGCACCTGTATTGGCCATCCTTTCT
>CACFBG010000052.1 GCA_902564535.1 uncultured Prochlorococcus sp. | reverse complement strand
CATAATTGGAAGATTCTTAGAGCATTCACGCATCTTTTGGTTTAGTAATGATGGTCAATCAGAAGCTTATATTGGAAGTGCTGACTGGATGAGACGTAATTTAGATAGGCGAGTAGAAGCTGTCACTCCAATTTTGGATGGAAATCTAAGAAAAAAGCTTGAATCAATACTTCTCTTATACCTTGAAGACAATAGGAATGCATGGGAGATGCAAAGCGACGGAAGTTTTATTCAGTTAATGCCTCCTTCCAATGAAGAAGAAAAATGTTCCCAAGTTCAATTAATGGATGAATGGAGAAAAATAATTTAAATTTTTGATTCGAAAATCTTACAGAATAACAAAAAGATTTCACATTAATTCTCACTATCTTGCTATATAAGTGCTACATTCCGGCCAAATCTAAATTTAGGAGGCCAGGGTGATGGGGATCCCTCTGGAATCTACAAAGGTTAATTTTGATGCTCAATCAAATGAACCTGAACTAGCATCTGCCACGCAACACAGTGCTGAGAATCAACCTAGAAGGAGTTCTTCTCCGAAAGGTAGTCAACGCCAAAATGGCAGATTAGGCACTGACTCAATTGGTTTTTACCTCAGCAGTATTGGAAGGATTCCTCTCCTAACAGCTGCTGAAGAAATCGAGTTAGCTCATCATGTTCAAACAATGAAGAGCTTATTAGAGTTACCCATTCAGGAAAGAACTCCTAGGCAAAAACATCAGGTGCGCATGGGTAAACGCGCTCGTGACCGTATGATGTCGGCAAATCTAAGACTTGTAGTTAGCGTTGCCAAAAAGTATCAAAATCAAGGGCTTGAATTACTTGACTTAGTGCAAGAAGGAGCTATTGGCTTAGAACGTGCAGTGGATAAATTTGACCCTGCGATGGGTTATAAATTCTCTACCTATGCCTATTGGTGGATACGTCAAGGAATGACCAGAGCAATTGATAATAGCGCTCGCACAATACGTCTACCAATTCATATCAGCGAGAAATTATCGAAGATGAGGCGTATTTCAAGGGAGTTATCACATCGATTTGGGAGACAACCCAATCGTCTTGAATTAGCAAATGCTATGGGGATTGAACAAGAAGATCTTGAAGACCTTGTAGCGCAAAGTGCTCCCTGCTCTTCACTAGATGCTCATGCTAGGGGAGAAGAAGATAGAAGTACTCTGGGAGAATTGATTCCAGATCCAAATTGTGATGAACCAATGGAAGGAATGGATAGAAGCATTCAAAAAGAACACCTTGGAGGATGGCTATCTCAATTAAATGACAGGGAGCAAAAGATCTTACGATTGAGATTCGGTTTAGATGGAGAAGAGCCTTTAACGCTTGCTGAAATCGGTCGACAAATAAACGTTTCCAGAGAAAGAGTGAGACAATTAGAAGCAAAAGCAATTCTAAAATTAAGAGTGATGACTAATCATCAACAAGCAGCATAAAATTAATATTGCAAGTTTTTAATTCATTAATTATTATTGGCAGTTGGATAATTATTTGTCTTATATTGGCAATTTTGTGTAGGAAAAGTTTCCCAAGCCAGCGTGAACTAAGTAGAAAAATTGTACATATTGGAATTGGTCCTATTGTTCCTTTGGCTTGGTGGCTAGAGATTCCTAGTGAAATTGCTATTACAGCTGCAACCATTATAACCTTTGCTCTCATAATTAATTACAAGTTTCGATTAATCCCTGAAGTAGAAGATATCCAACGACAAAGCTATGGGACGATAGCCTATGCAACAAGTATTACTCTATTATTAATATTCTTTTGGCACAATAATCCTTCAGCCGTTAGTGCTGGAGTGCTTATGATGGCTTTTGGAGATGGTCTTGCAGGCTTATTAGGTCGTCACATTCCTTCGCCTAGTTGGAAAATATTTGGACAAAGAAAATCAATGGTTGGTACAGGAGCAATGGGTTTAGTAGGCCTGATAGTTCTTTTTAGTTTAGCCTTAAGTAGTGGATTATCTATTTATCCACTACGTATAATTGCTATAACAGCATTAGCAGTAAGTCTTGAGCAAATTAGCCTATGGGGAGTTGATAATTTTAGCGTACCTTTAGCTGTAGCTTTTGCTTGGCAATTGTTTATCACTACTTAAATTATTAAAACTAATTTTTAGTATTAATAGAAACAGCTTGAGCTAAATGCTCTAGTAACTGAGCAGTAGTCTTCATATCTATACAAGCATCAGTGATGCTCTGTCCATAAGTAAGTTTAGATAAATTAGAAGTTAATTTTTGATTGCCTTCAACAAGGTGACTCTCAATCATTACACCCATCACATGATTTGATCCTTCGGCAACCTGAGAAGCAACAGCATGTAGTACATCTGCTTGACGACGAAAATCCTTATTAGAATTGCCATGACTACAATCAATCATTAAACGATTAAGTAATCCTGCTTGTGATAATTCATAGGCAATTTTTTCAACAGCTTCAAGATGATAATTCGTTCCACTTTTTCCACCTCTTAAG
>CACFBG010000051.1 GCA_902564535.1 uncultured Prochlorococcus sp. | reverse complement strand
TGAATAAATCTCTTTCTTTTCGATATTTAAATCCAAATAAATAATAGCCATCTTCTCTTTGGATGTGGTGTATCCAAAGAATTATTTGACCTGATAAGTTGAATTCAGAAAACTGCTTTGGGATTATTTGGACCTCGTAACCTATCCCACCACAAGAAATAAGGATCCCTTGTCGATTTCCGTTTTGCCAATCTTCTATTTTTTGACCTTGAAGCCAGCCGATCATGTAATAGCTTTGTCCTGATCTATTTTCCCTTATATGTCTAGTCCCTTTAAACTAGTTTGGAATAGGTCTTGCAGAATTAAATTATTATTGTGGAAATCGCTATTTAATAATCCATAAGGTTGAAGTTTGTTCTATTTCGATTTATTCTCAAATTTGTGATGCTTATGTGACGACTCTTCTAATGCAAATACTCTGTTTTTTTGCTCTGACTATGTCAGAGATGGGGTTAGATCCACTTACTTTGATAATTATAATTGCAGCTAGTATTATATTTATAGCAGGATTTGTTAAGAGTAGCAGAGAGAATGAATATAAAAAATTAATGGATTACTATACTAAAAGAAGTGAAGATAAATAATATCACCACTTCTTCTATATGCAAATTACTTAAATGAATCTTATGGTAAATATACTTATGATTTCTTTGGTCGGAATTAGACTTGCACATTTCAATATATTAGCTTTGATAAATTAACTTGCTATATTAATTTTGAACAATTTCTGGCCTAGAAGAGAAGCTCCAAAGGGATTTTCTATTGAGAAATTGGCTAAAATATCAAGGGAGAAGATTTCTCAAGCCTCTTCTAACTCTGTTTGTATAAAAACTGCTGATAAGCTTTCTCAAAAAAATGCCCAAAATAAACTAATAAGTAATTGTTACCTATCCTTGGAATCAGTTGATAGGAATACTTCTCATTGGGCAAATCGCGAATTTTTAGAATACCATTACAATGTTGCCTGAATTCACTTCATGAATTTCCGGTAAGTGTGAATTAATAAAGATAATCAGATTAAACTCTTACCAGCTTAAAAAATGGTAACGATAGTTAAAAAAAATAAACTGCTCATATGAGTTATGAAAGCCTAAAGAGCTGCTATAATTAAAAAAAATGATCAAAAACTTGTTTTCTAATAATTTACAGTTATTTGCATGGATTTAAGTATTCTGATTATTTTCTTGTTTTTTATAACTTTTATAGTAGGGATTAAACTCTATGTGCGTCAGAAAAATACTAAGACTTTAAAGATGAATAAATGGATGAATATGTCTAATAATCAGAGAAATCTTTTTGATTCAAAAGAAAAATTTAAGGTTATACAAAGAAAGAAGTTATTACTTAAGGAGACAAGAAAGGAATATCAAGCTTTTTTAAAAAAGAAGAATAAATAAAATGACATGGCCTCCTAGCAAAGCTTATACAAGCAATAATTTGAAATATGGTTATCGTCATTTCGTCGCCATTAATTATGGAGGAGAAGGAGACTTAAGATGGGTAAATCTTGTTGCTGTTTTAGATGGAATGGTAACTTTCTCAATTTCATGGATTGAATTAAACAATCCTGAATTATGGGTCCGGGGTTGGTCGAAACTCTCAAGGGAAGAAGCTAATCCTCCCAAAGAAGAATTTGGACAACTGCAAGAGTCTTATAAGGATTCAAAAAAAAGTTGCCTTCATCCATCATTAGATTCTGGTTTGATGATTCCTATGGTTCAAATCAATTTAAGACCATGGTCTGAGGAAATATAAAATTTTCCTCTAAAAGTAGAAATAAGTATTTGTAAATAAGCTTAAAGTTTTAATTCAAGTAGCAACATTGTTTATAAATAAAGATTTTTCCTTTCCCAATAAATTTTTATAGGTTATCAATGGGTAGCTTCATTTATTATTAATGCCCGAATATCCATGGGTTAATTCTGTTGAAGCAAGTAAAGAGTTAGGAATTACATCGAAAACATTAGATTTATGGAGAGAAATAGGTTATTTAAAGGAAGGAACTCACTGGAGGTATTCTTATAAAAAATATAGTCGTCTTATGAAATTTGGACTGGTTTACCATCTAGAGTGGTGTAAAGAAGAAATGGAATACTGGAAATCCCATGATGCGAAAATATATGGATTAGTTGCTTGAGGATTTGTTGCTTAAGCAATTAGTTGTTCATCTCTGCAATATTCAATATAAGTTTCTAGTAAAGGATATAACTTCTTCATCTCCGTATATTCCTTCGAACTTCTATAACAGGCAGCTTGCTGTCTGTAATGCGCTTCAGTGTCCATGGATAGTTTCCTTACAGAACTATCATCCTCTGTTTGAGTTGCCATTTTTTAATCGATTTACATACTCTCTCTTAGTTGTAAAAACTAGGATTAGATCTTTTTGTTCTAATAAGCTGACATTCGTAAAGGATTTTGATTGTCTATTTATGTTTATATATCGATCATTTTAAATTGAAATTAATTTATTTTTCTAGCTTGATAGTTTTGCATGTGCC
>CACFBG010000050.1 GCA_902564535.1 uncultured Prochlorococcus sp. | reverse complement strand
GAAGCGGCGATCCAATTCCTAAGAGGGATTGATGAACCAGTAGTTCCGGAGATTCGTCTAACGAGAAGTCGAGATGGAAGAACTGGACAAGCTTTTTTTATTTTTGAGCAGCCTGAAGCCCTTACTTTAGAAACGATGACAGATATTGCAGGAATGATCCTTATAGATGAAGAAGGTGAGCTAGTCACTAGAGAAGTTAACGCTAGATTTGTCAATGGAAGCCCAAGTGCTTTAGAAGCTATTTATGTATGGAAATCTGAAATGGATTTTGAGCGTTTCATGAGATTTGCGAAAAGATACGCAAACACTCATGGCATGGGTTATTCAGCCTCAGGAGAGAATGACAAAAGTTGAGGGGAAAAAGAATTGAAACTTCCTCATTGGATTGCCCTTTCAACATTTCTTGCATCTGGAATATTGCTATGGAATTTAAAAGAAATAATCATTCAAATTTTTGCAGCAGTAGTTCTAGCTTTAGCACTTTGTACACTTGTAGAAAAAATAAGATCAATAATCCCTATAAGAAGAACATTTGCATTATTTATATGTCTTGGATCTCTTCTTACGGTATTTACTCTAATATTAATTCTTGTCCTTCCACCATTTGCTAAAGAATTCCAAGAATTAATTCTACAATTACCTAAAGCTGCAAGAATCTTATGGGATCTGGCTACAACCAGTTTTGACAATATATCAGAATTATTTTATGGAGAAACTGAAAAAAGGAATTGGGAGGAAATATTTTTTCCTTATGGCTTTAACCCTTTACCAGATAGCAACTCATTAGCAAACGGTGTTGCAGATGGCATAAAAAAAATTCTTGGATTTGCAAGTAACCTTGGCTTTGGATTAGTTCAAATAATCTTCGTACTTGTAGTTAGTTTGATGATAGCCTTACAACCCAAATCTTATTTTGAAGCTGCTATTTTAATAGTCCCTTCTTTTTACAGAAGAAGGGCGAGAACTATTCTCCATAAATGTGGTATAGCTTTAACGGAGTGGATGTTTGGTGTTTTCATCAGCTCAATATGTGTTGCTATACTTGCAGGTTTATGTTTGTCAATCTTAGGGGTCAAATTTGTAATCGCGAATGCACTTATCACAGGTGTACTGAATATTATTCCAAACCTAGGTCCAACTATAAGCACAATTTTTCCTCTGTCTGTTGCAATATTGGATGCACCATGGAAAGCTTTAGCTGTTCTAGGTTCTTATATATTCATTCAGAATCTTGAAAGCTATGTAATAACTCCTTCGATTATGCAACATCAAGTTAAATTACTTCCAGGATTAACACTCTCAGCACAATTTATATTTACGATTATCTTTGGACCTATAGGACTTCTTCTTGCTCTTCCACTTACTGTGGTAATGCAAGTAGCAATAAGAGAAGTTTTAATAGAAGACCTCTTAGATAATTGGAAAAATAACAGAATAAATAACCTTAGGAAGCTTGAGTGAATAGCAATCAGCGATAATTCAAAATATAAGGAGCAGATATCAATAGAAATATTTTTAAATAATGATCTCTCAAAGTATAAAATAAAGCTGTGAATGTAAAGTGCTGGTAAAATAAAAAAAATTCATATCTAAGATCCCAAAAAACCAGCGAGAGGAAAAATAATATAAATATAGTCTTCAATATTTTTTTTCTTTTTGATATATTCAATAAATATCTCCTATTATTCTATATTTTCTTCGTCTATCAATTTTAACTTATTAGTATTAATAGGTTCTTTCAATGAAAGCAAAGACGGAGCAAGAGCAATGCTAGACCAACTTCCGATTACGATCCCAATTGCTAAGGAGATAGAAAACCAGTATAAAGTTGAACCTCCAAAAAATATTAAAGCTAACAGGGGAAGAAGTGTTGTTCCACTAGTAAAAAGTGTTCTAGATAAAGTAGAAGAGACTGCTGTATCAATTTTTTCCGAAAGTGAAGTTAGTTTTTTATTATTGTTTTGCTCTCTAATTCTATCAAATATAACAACTGTATCATTAACAGAATAACCAGCAATTGTGAGTAAAGAAACTGCAAATAAGCTATCTATTTCTACCGACATAACTATCCCTAACCAAGAAAACAAGCCGCAAACTATTATCACATCATGTGCTAGTGCAATTAAAGCTAATAAAGCATATATTTTGTCATATCTAAAACTTATATAAACAGCAATACCAACGAAAGCAAAGAAAAGTGATGCAAGACTGCTCCTTAATAATTGTTTGCCTAAAGTAGGGCCAATTTTATCTACAGATTGAGATCCTTCTTTAAAAGGACCTGCAATAGGATTTAAAGTCGTAATAATCTCATAACTTTTAGCATCTGATAAATATGGCATGCGAATAATTAAACTTTTACCTCCATCAAGAATCTTCACTTTTGATCTAGATAAATTTCCTTTTGGAATATTTTTACTAGTATCTTCTAAATTAATCTTAGATAAAATCTTATTAATTTCTGAGGTATTTATTTTTTCACAATTACTATCGCAATTTCGATCGATCTTGATTTGAGTACCTCCTGTGAAATCCAATCCTGGCCTTAAGGGAGCTTGTATTGAAGTATTAAAGGTGCTAATTATAAAACCTA
>CACFBG010000049.1 GCA_902564535.1 uncultured Prochlorococcus sp. | reverse complement strand
GATTTTATTATTCAAGAAGCTCGTAAACATGAAAATGTAGATCGACAATTAAGTATTGGTGCGGAAATACAAGCGCAGCTCTTTCCCGCCTCTTGTCCTGTTATTGAAGGTATTGAGCTTGCTGCTTGTTGCAGAACTGCTTTTCAAGTTGGAGGAGATTATTACGATTTTATGCCAACTCGACCAGACTTGGTTGGGAGTAGAAGAGAAAAGGGACGTTGGGCTTTTGTTATAGGAGATGTTATGGGAAAAGGTGTACCAGCAGGTCTTTTAATGACAATGCTTAGAGGAATGTTGCGCGCAGAAGTTTTAAGTGGCTTACCTCCTGATCGAATTTTGCATGATTTGAATCAATTAGCTCAGGAAGATTTATCTCATTCTCATAGATTTGTCACTCTTTTTTATTCAGATTTTGATCCTCGTACTCGTAAGTTACGTTATGCCAATGCTGCACATAATCCACCTTTGCTTTGGAGGGCTCAACAAAGATCTGTTTGCAGATTGGATGCTCCAGGCTTATTAATAGGATTACAGGCTGATGTTGAATATGGCTGTGGTGAAATACTTCTTGAGGCAGGAGATGTACTTTTGTATTACACAGACGGAGTCACAGAGGCACCTGGTATTGCAGGTGACAGATTTAATGAAAGCCGTTTATTAAAAGTTTTAGATGAATCTTGTAAAAGTGGTTTAAATGCTCAAGGAATTTTAGATCAGTTGTTTAATCGCTTAGATAGATTTGTCGGGGTTGATCAACATCTAGAAGATGATGCTTCTATGGTGGTTTTAAAAGTTGATGAAGCATTAATGCTTCCTTCATTAAATAGTGCGTTTGTCTGACAACTGTCTCCCAAATTGCTTTATTTTAATTGTAATTTGAAATTATCTTTGTGACTGAAGTGTGGAGCGATAGGTTTGAAGAAGGATTGAATCCAGTGATTGAGGCATTCAATGCTTCAATTGGTTTTGACATTCTTTTATTACAGGAGGATCTTGATGGCTCTATTGCACATGCCCAAATGCTGGCAAAATGCGGAGTTATCACCACTAATGAAGCAATTAAACTTCAGGAAGGTTTAGAAAAGATTCGTCTTGAGGCTGCTTCAGGGCTTTTTAATCCAGATCAGAAAGATGAAGATATACATTTTGCTGTTGAAAGACGTTTAATAACCTTATTAGGGCCCTTAGGAAAAAAGCTTCATACAGGCAGGAGTCGGAATGACCAAGTTGGATGTGATTTTAGACTTTGGTTAAGGAGACAAATAGATATTTTGGATTCAGATTTAGAGCGTTTACAAAAAGCTTTATTTAATCAATCAGAAAATCATGTTAGAACTCTGATTCCAGGTTATACTCATCTTCAAAGAGCTCAACCTTTGTCTCTTGCTCATCATCTTTTGGCCTATATTGAGATGATAGCAAGAGATAGGGAGCGCCTTCTGGATGTCCGAAAAAGAGTCAATATTTCTCCATTAGGAGCCGCAGCTTTGGCGGGTACTTCTGTTCCTATTGATAGGCAATATACGGCATCTAAATTAGGTTTTGAGAGAATATATTCTAATAGCTTAGATGCTGTTAGTGATAGAGATTTTGCCGTTGAATTTGTGGCAGCATCTGCGTTAATCATGGCTCATTTAAGTCGAATGGCAGAAGAAGTGATTTTGTGGGCTTCCGAAGAATTTGCTTTTATTCGCTTAACTGATAGATGTGCAACTGGTAGTAGTTTGATGCCTCAGAAAAAGAATCCTGATGTTCCCGAATTGGTGAGAGGTAAAACAGGACGTGTATTTGGAAATCTTCAAGCTCTTTTAACAATGATTAAAGGGTTACCTTTGGCTTATAATAAAGATTTTCAAGAGGATAAAGAGTCAGTATTTGATACTGTTAATACTACTAAAAATTCTTTAGTAGCAATGTCTATTCTTTTCGAAGAAGGAATTATATTTTTACCACAAAACCTTTCTTCTGCTGTAGATTCTGACTATTCTAATGCTACTGATGTTGCAGATTATTTAGTTAAAAAAGGTATACCTTTTCGAGAGGCTTATCAAATTGTTGGTCGGCTTATTAAAGATTGCATTGCAAAGAAAATTTTATTAAAAGACTTGTCTTTGAATGAATGGAAAGAAATCCATTCTTCTTTTTCTGAAGATATCTTCCTGAAATTAGACCCAGAACAAGTTGTTGCTTCTAGAACTAGCGAAGGCGGTACGGCTTTTGAAAAGGTGGAAGATCGTTTAAAATATTGGCGAGGACAACTTCATTCAAGAAAAGAATGAATTAATTCCCTTGTCGGGGTTAATCTAAGCAGGTCACGTGTGAAATGATTCCATTTGGTGTCATCAACATATTGGCAATTTCTAGTCCTATAGGTCCATTACTTTTCGTTCCACAAGTCAAGTGAGTATTTTTGTTGGCAATTTGCCCTTCCGCGCCGAGCAGGAAGATGTAGTTGAACTGTTTGCTTCCTTTGGTGAGGTTGCAAATTGTTCACTTCCCTTAGAAAGGGACACAGGTCGTAAAAGAGGTTTTGCCTTTGTTGAAATGGCTGATGAAGCAGCTGAAGCTGCTGCTATAGAAGCCCTTCAAGGTGCAGAAATGATGGGTCGACCCCTTCGTATTAACAAAGCAGAGCCTAGAGG
>CACFBG010000048.1 GCA_902564535.1 uncultured Prochlorococcus sp. | reverse complement strand
TTGAAATTAAGCGTCAAGCTCACTTTTCATTAGCCAGTAGCTGATATCTTCTGTCATGCCAATCGATTTTAGGGGTATTTGTTTACATTCAGTGGAGCGAATTAGCTCTCAGGAAAATGTAATTATATCTATTATGCCACTGGACATGTGTATTGGGAGCTTGCTCAGGACGGCACAACGTTTTCGCTTCTATAGCTCCACATCTGATTATTCATCGCCAACGCTGAGGCATCGCCAGTGGTCATTGCTTGAACTTGGCTGAGAGACAAATTGTCCCCGGTATAGACCGCTTCTAAGGTTCCTTTTGCATAAATCCCAACACCACTTGCTCCACGATGTGTGGTTTGAGCAAAGGTTAGATCTGAGGTCGCTGCGCCAATGATTTTAATTTCATCGAAGCTATCTAAACCCTCGATGAAATCTGCCTTTGCGCCAGTGGGATTATTGCCAGCTTTGCCATACCACCAATTACGCAGATGTTGGTCCGATTTGATGGCGATTAGATCTCCCCAGCCATCTTCTTGAGATTTAAAGGTGTTCCAACCAAAGTCGCCGTGTAATTCATCTCTGCCATCACCGCCATCAATAATGTCCCGACCATTACCTCCGTGAATAAGGTCGTCATTGCCATTGCCGTCAAGAACATCCCACCCCCCTAAGCCATGAAGAATATCTTTGCCATTAGCTCCATCAATTACCGAGCCAATTCGACCATCAATACTTCTATCTGCAGCGGCTGCTGATTGTTTTGCTCGAATTAGTCCTCCATTGTCTGATGCTCTTGCGATGCGATTGACCTTAATTTGATCACTCCAAGTAGTAGCTTCTATTGTTAATACCTTTTCATCAGTAGGATCGCTAGATTCACTATTATCTGCGGTGCTACCTAATAAACTGTTTACAAGATCTCTAGTGTTTGTTGTGTCCTTTAGTTCGAAAGTATTGTCAGGATTTAATACATTCTTAAAGTGATCACGAAAGTCTAAATAACTACCATTATTAGGATCAGAAGGCGCAGCCCATATTGAAGACCAGGCATTTTTATTTGTTTCACCAAAGTCTACCGAGATTATTTTATTTTCATAAGTAACTCCATAGATTCCAGTATATTGTCCTGTCTCCATAGAGAATTTATATGCTCCATATACGGAATCACCTGAAAGAGGTTTTTCTGATGAATATAGTTGAACATAGTCTTCATTTATTGAAGATATTTGTACGCCAATTCCATCAATCACTTCTGCAGTAAAATTCCATTTGCCATGATTGGCTTTGACATATCTTTTCGTTCCCGTATTCCAGTTGACTATACTATTATTTTCGTCTATGTAATAAAATAGATTTAATTCCTTCCCCAAATAAGTTGCAATTAAATTGCCATCTTTATTCTTAAGAGTTGTATTACCTTTGTTTTCAATTGTCGACATTTACCTTTTATTCTTTAAGCCAAAAAGAGCAGTTGAGCCTGACTTTGAGGATTCTCTTTGATGCATGACCCGCAAGACCAAGGACACGTAAACATGAAGAAAACCTTAAGGCATTACACCTCTATCCGTAGACAGGTCGTATTACTTGTACATATTTCTTTTGACTTCTCTTTTTATCTAATGAATTAGGGAAATTTGTTAGCCAAATAAAAACCCCGTCTCTGAATGTGCTACGCAATGAATTTCTTGAGAAAACAGTGCTGAAAATGGATCTGAAAGTTAGAGTAAATCAATCAGCTTTTTCTTGAGATTGAGGATATAACTAGCTTTCAGACATAAGGTTCATGTTTCATTAGCCAGTAGTTGATACCTTCTGTCATGCCAATGAATTTTTGGGTTATTTTCTTACATTTAGTGGAATAAATTGGCTCTCAGAAAAATGTAATTATATCTATTATGCCATTGGAAATGTGTATTGGGAGCTTGCTTAGGACGGCACGACGTTTTCGCTTCTATAACTCCACATCTCATTAGCCATTCTAGGTTGGAAGGATTAACAGTATTTAGCAGTGCATTAACTGCATCTTCTCCTTGGCTGAGCCGCAGAGCATCAGCTTTTTGAGCGTGAGTTGGAATAATTAGGTCTTATTGATGAAGAAGCCTCTAACAATATTCAAATCTTTAGGTATAACAAAACTGAGGACTAAGTCTTGGGCTTCCCTCTATTCCCTTCCTTGAAGAAGTTAGCTATGACCAGCTATGGGCCTGAAGAAGAAAAGGAAGAGGCAGATGAAAGGGATGACTTAATTGCTTCCCAGATATATCAAGGAATATGGGAAGCAGACGCTTCTTGTACCTTTGATCTTCAGTTAAAAGCTGCCAACCAGAAAACGCGAATAGCAGAAGGATTTAAGGATTCAATTGATTTAGATAAGGCTGCGTAAGAATATGGATTTCGATCTGGAAACAAAACACCACAAGCTTGAGAACTGGACTTTAGATCTGATTCTCAGATGCCATAAAGAGATGGAAGCGTTAGAAGATGGGAATAGAAACCTCAAAGAAGAAATTTTTTACCTCAAAGAAAAACTCTCTGAACATCAAAATCATGGTTGAAAAGATCAATGGCTACTGGCAAGAACTAACTGATGACAACAGGCTGCTTGTTAAACAACTAGGGATTGCCTCAGTTGCTCTATATGTTGTCTTTCAGTTTGTAGGTTTCTTACTTCCTATAGCTATTACTGGATACGCTGGTTACTGGGTATATAAGAACGTCTTAACTGAGAATCCAAGAGTGATGAAATGAACCTGATCGAGCTAGATAAGAAAGCTA
>CACFBG010000047.1 GCA_902564535.1 uncultured Prochlorococcus sp. | reverse complement strand
TCACCTGCGGCTAAAGGCTCTGTTCCTCCTCCCCCGTGGGTATGTCCCATTCGCGGTAATGAGGCATCAACGCTCGTTAATGCAAAGCCTAAGAGTAATGAGGCTTTTAAAGGATTTAATTTTTTAATGAGATTGGTAGACATGAAATTGATAAGGTAGTTAATTTAGAAAATGAATAGATAGGGCAGTTAACGAATGCTGTCCCATCTTTGTGCAATCTGATCTGCTGTTTTTTGATCACAAGTGCTTCCTTGACCTTTTGCTATTACACAAATATTCGAAGTAGCTGTTTCAATAGTTGAAAGACCACCTGGGGCTAAACCATCAGGGTATAAAGCAAATTTATATATAGGGAGACCTGAAGATCGACTAAGGCGTTTAAGGGTTTTATTTACAGGAAGGGATTCTGTAAATAAGACACGACTCCCAGATTTTTTAATTTCAGGAATAATTTTGGCAAGGCTTGATGGACGAAGGTTCCCACCAGTGGCAAAAGAGTCGATTATAGGGATCTCACGCAGTTCATATCTTTTGGTCAAATGACTAAAAGCACGATGCTGAGTAAGAAGTACTCGATTCTTAGCGGGTATTGATTTTAATTGGGAGGAACTCCAATTGCCTAGCTCATTGAGAACTGACTTGGCTTTGGTTGTCCTTGAGTTGAGAGCGGCTACTTGAGATTGAGGCAATAGATTGCTCAGGTTTTGTTCAATTGTTGTAACCATCGCAGATACATTATTGGGATCATGCCAAACATGGGGATCTATATTGATATTTGAGGTATTGGCTTTATATTCAGGCATTGCCTCTTCTGCTACAGCTATAACGCGCGCTTTAGTTGAAAGGCTAAGGGCAGAAGGAGTTAAATAAAAACCATTATGGAAAATGATATCTGCCTTTCTTATTACTTCTAGATCTTTAGGCTTTAATCGATAGTAATGAGGATCTCCATTGGGTGGAATCACACAGTCAACATCTGCCGATTTGGAAGCAACAGTCTGAACTAGGTCGCAAAGAACTCCATCAAATGCAACTAGATTTGGCTTATCTGTAGAAGCTTTTGCTAGATTTGATCCTAGTAATAAAGTTAAAACTGAACAGCCAGCTAGCAGAGTTCGCTCTTTCACAAAAAACTAGAAATAAGATCAGTTGCAAGAATAAGCACTGATATCCAGCCCAACTCCTCATTATGGGGAAATGAAAACCATTTTCATTTCCAGCGCTTCCCTGGCTATCTTAAAAATTGGCCCTTTATGCATTCTTGATTGACTAATCTCGTTGTAAAAAACCTTTGCTTTTCCTATGGCCAAGAGCCTGTACTAAAGGATATTTCTCTTGAGATTAAACCAGGTACTCTTACAGCTCTTGTTGGACCAAATGGAGCAGGAAAGTCAACGTTTCTTCGATTGATGCAAGGACAAATCCTCCCTAGCCACGGCGAAATCTTTTACGATGAGACCCCTGTAATAAACATTCGCAATCAAATTGCATTAATGCCTCAAAGAAGTTCTATTAATTGGAATTTTCCGATTAATGTCGAGGCATTAGTTGGGCTTGGTCAACTTAATGCTGCAAATAAATCATGTTGTGATATAGAGGCCTCCCTTCAAAGGGTCGGCTTGTCTGCCTTAGCAAAAAAAAGACTGGATAAATTGTCAGGGGGGCAGCAACAAAGAGCTTTACTTGCAAAAACTCTGGCGCAGAATGCATCTGTCTTCCTCCTGGATGAACCATGCGCAGCACTTGATCCGCCCTCAAGAAGCCAGTTTATTGTTATTGTTCGCCAACTTGCAGAGGCTGGGTTGACAATCGTGGTTAGCAGCCATGATTGGGGATCAGACTTAAATGCTTACGACAAAGTCATAACCATTGATCAAAAAGTTTTAGCTTTGGGAACTCCAGAGGAAGTTAGGAGCAAACTTCAATCAATTAACAGTATGGGTAATCACTGTTGTGGCTAATCAATGTTTAGGTTTAAGCAGCTTGTTGCCTTTGATTGCAATTTCTACAGATGCCGAAGAATTCAAGAGTGTGAAACAACAACTCAAAATCTTTCGTTTGATTTTTAGGCAATTCAATATTTTTAATTGGACAAGTCTTCAAAACAAGTGTTTTGCCGCAGTCCACACAAGTCAAATGATGATTATCCCTATTTACTGGACTATAGAGAGCCTCGCCTGTTGGAAGGTTTCTGCATCTCACCAAACCTTTTTGTTGAAGAGTACGAAGATTCCTATAAACAGTGGTGAGACCCATATTGAAGGAACTATCAATCAATGCTCGATGCAATTGTTGGCCGCTAACTTCATCAGGAGAATTATTCAACTCGTCCAAAATTTGCTGTTGTTTTGCTTTCAGGGGTTCTATTTGCTCTTTCATTCTTTAGTTCTTAACTCTTATACCTTTACTTACGATAGAGGGTTAGCGCCGTGATACAAGAAATTTATGCAAGTTGGTGGATTTATCCATTTTTAATGACCCTTTTAGTTGGAATACTTTGTCCAGCGACTGGTGCTCTCTTGATTACACAACGTCGGCTCCTGCAAGCTAATTTGATATCTCATGCAGTCGTTCCAGGCCTTGTCTTAGCATTTGCTCTAGGTGTTGATCCTGGACTAGGTGGAGTTGTTAGTGGCTTAGTCGGAGCGGTTGTTGCAGAAAGATTGACCTCAAGCAGGAACGAAGCTAATGAGGCTGTGATTAATGCTGTATTAGCAGGTACTCTTGGCCTCGGAGTTTTATTAATTCCACTCTTAGAAGTAAGAATCGACTTGGAGTCGATTTTATTTGGAGATCTACTTGCAGTTGGGCCTGCTGATCTAATAAGAGTCTTAGTTGCGTCATCAGTATTTTTTTTGTTATTAAAAACCTCATATCAAAAGTTGGTCTATCTAGGTTTAGATCCTGATGGTGCAGCTGGAAGTGGGCTAAAAGTTCC
>CACFBG010000046.1 GCA_902564535.1 uncultured Prochlorococcus sp. | reverse complement strand
CTAAATAATCTTTCTCATTCTTATTGTCACATATTATTATCATCTCTTCTTTCGTGAAGCTCTTTAAAAGTGAGTTGAGAGTAGTTTTTGCGGAAATCCCCCTTATGGGGTCTTTCCCAAAAACTTGAGAAGTTCTAAAAAATACTTTAAATTCCATTTCGAATATCTTTCAAAAATAATATTATGTTATTGGAAGAATAATCCAGCTTTGTATTTAATAAATGAAAATGGCCGCTTTCAAAAAGATTGCGCTTACTCATTCAGTTAAATCAGGTCTTGGAAGTAGTTGTCATTTTTTGTGATAGCATTTTTTTTAGTTTAATTGAATTATAGAGGAATATGCCTTGTTAGAGGTAGGCGAACAGTATTGGCATCCCTAATTTTAAAGATTTAAATATTACTTTTAGGAAGGATGTTAAAAGAAATCTTTACTATGGCACCACCTAGTTCTTGTGAATTTTGAAAACTAATTTTCCCACCATTATCATCTACTACACGGCGTACAATCATTAAACCTATCCCCATTCCTCCAGTTTTGGAATGGCTCCTTTCTTTTCCAGTAGGCATGTTATTAGGATCAAACCCAGATCCACTGTTCTCAATTTCAATATCAAGAAAGTAATTATCAGGGGCCCTAACATTTACGCGAATAACTCCATTTTCTCCAGCTGCCTTGCTTGCATTAACTAGTAGATTTCTAATGGCCGCCTGCAGTTGAATTTGGCCAGCACTAACTTTAGGTAATGCACCCTTTATGTTGATTGTTAAATCTTGATCTAGACGATTCAACTCAGGACGAATTTGAGTAGCTACTCGAGAAATTGCAGCTGATAAATCTGCACCATCAGTATCTCTAATCCCTGCGAGAGTAAGGTCTTGAATGGATCGTGTATTTATAACAATTGAATCTAGTTCTTTAAGACTTAAACTGACTTCTTTTTCTACATCTAAAGATGAAGATGCGATGCTTTTCCCTGGGTTCAAATTTTGGGGGTATGACTTAACTATTCTTTCAAGCCGCAATCTTAATCGAATTAAAGGTTGACCAATTTCATGGATTACAGCACCTGCAGCATCTGCGGCTAATCGAGAGCGAGCAAATATTTTTTCCTGCTCTAAGGATTTACCTCCAACTTGCAAAATTAATCCCAGCAAAGCAAAAGTCAGAACAGTCCATGCACAAGTGGCTAAAATCCTTAGATTTTGAAAAGGCTCTAAAATATTAAGAGTGGGGTTAATTCTCTCAAGCAGGTTTTTCTCTATAAGGGCGACAGAGATAATTACCGTTATCAGCGCAATGAGTGGATTGATTAAATAGGGTTTTCTTTCTTTCCATACAGGGTTTTTAAAAGGTAAAAACAGAAAAAGAAAAGGAAGCAAAAGCAATGACCCTAGCGAGTCTCCTAGCCACCAAAAAAGTGATCCACTAAAGATTTGATAAAGCGGCAGCTCTGGGATCTTATGACCTAGTTGATATAGACAAAATGTTATAGATGCAGGCCAATTCCCCATCGGACCAATCCATAGTAGGAAAGATAGCAGTCGTGCAATGCGTGTTAACGGGTCGTTCAATAAATTTTGATTAACTAATGCATGCCGAACTAAGGCTGCTTGTGCAGCTGCGGCTATGGCAACTGGCACCATGAATGGCTGCATAGAACAGCCTGTATTTGGATCACAAGCAGTTCCAATGAAATTCCCAATTGCTAATCCAGGCAATATCGACCAGCCAGAAGTGAGGGCTAGTGCGTTAGCAAAACCAGATGCGGGCCATAGTGTGATTGCTGATGTCTGCCAAGAAAACCCTGCTTTGGCGAACATAGCTAATAGGAAATAGCCTGATATAGCTAATAGGTTTATTCCAATTAGTTCCAATCCTTTCTTCATCTTTTGGGCATGTCTATTTAGGGAGGTTTCTAGCAAGTGTTATAAGCGCAGAACCTTTAATACCTAATTTTCTAGTAATTTGACGTCTATACGTTTGAGCTGTAGCGAAGCTGATCTTCATTCTCTTGGCTATTTGAGCTGTATCTGAGCCTTCTCCAATTAGGTGAAGAAATTGCAATTGTCTTGGAGTAAGACTGGATAAGTCAGGAAGATTGTGATCAAGTTCTCTACATATTTCCCAAATCGCTTCTCTTAAAGGTGCTAGCCCTTCTGCCTTGTTGATAAGTGAGTGCACATTTCTTAGAAGAGTAGCGGGTAATGAATACTGATCAGATTGTGCTGTGAGGATAAGAATAGTGGCGTTGGGATTTTGTTTTACGAATTCTTCGGCTAAATCTATGCCTGATCCATCAGGTAGCAAAAGGTCTACTAGTAACCAATCTGGTAATTTGTTTGACAAAAAATTTCTGGCAGTTTTAAGGCAGGGAGCTTTTCTTATATTTCTTTCTGGAGCATGAATTAGATTGGCAACCTCTTGACTTAAAAAGTCCAAAAGGATCAAATCATCTTCAACAATTAGTACGTCTAACACTGTCTTAGTGATCAATCAAGAAGAAGATAGTTAGAAACCTTAGGCCTATTAGGCAATGAGAACCTTAAGAAGGTGTTAAGAATACTTCTTAATTATAAATAGTGCACTATATAAAAGTTTGTGGGGTACCCATTTATGGGTAGATGAGCAAGTTTTGCTTGCTCTTTTGATGAATCCTCTAAGCAATTACATGTCCTACTTCCGATATCAAAGCCAAATAGATTCAGATTGCTTGCTTACAAGCTACAAACGTTTGCTTGAAAATGCTGGCCTACTTGTTTGTGAAGAATTCAGCAGTGGGACTCAAATATTTGCAGAGAATCAACTAAATCAAATTGATACCAAAACAAAAGTCAAAGTCTTGATTTCTTGGGCTGATAAAAGCAGTCGAGTCTCTCTGGTTGAGGTTCGAAGTGATGAGCCTCATTTGAGGAAAGATACATTGTGTGAGCAAGTTGCTAATCAATTGCTTGACTTGATTCCTGCCAAATAAGCAT
>CACFBG010000045.1 GCA_902564535.1 uncultured Prochlorococcus sp. | reverse complement strand
TCTAACATGTATGATCAAAGCATGTATCAAATAAGAGAATTAATTATACATCATGCTAAAGTAAATCTTTATGGAAAGCATCTATTAGAAATAGGAGGGTCAACTCCTAATGAAATTTTATTTGACCAGTTAGGCCTATCACAATATACAAATATTGAATCACCTGACTATATAGATTCTCAAGGTGGTAAAACCTATTCTGAAAAACATTTAGAGCATACTAAAAGAAGAACTATATTTTGCAATGCGGAAGATATTGATAATCAAATCCAACAAGAATCAGTTGATCATATTTTCTCAGTTGCTTGTTTTGAGCACATATATGACTTACCTAAAGCTATAAAATGTTTTTTTGAATGTCTCAAGACTAGAGGAACTCTTTACTCATACTTTGCTCCCATATATTCTCAAATTTCAGAGGGAGATCATGGTGTAATAGCATCTCATCATTTACTTGACGAGAAACCAATTGGACTTCACTTGATGACGCATTCAGATCAACGAAAAAAATTAATATCAAAAGGTTTTAAAAACCAAGATGAAATTCAAAATTTCCTTGGAAATGTTAACTTCAATAGAATTCCCAATAGACTTAAATATGAAGACTATGAAAGGATTTTAACAGAATCACCTTTTTGGGTAATAGATCTGATAAGAATTGAAGCGCTAAATGCTTATAAGTTATATTCTAATGCGATAGATGAGGTTAGATCATCAAATATATCAATAAATAATATCATGACAATAGGTTTTAGAACTTTACTTTTAAAAAAATAAATGCACATAGTTCTTAATTGCCTAGTTTAGCAATTTCATCAATTTTATTCGAAATACTTTTAAAAGTATAATTGCTATCCAAAGTAACATTCTGAGTACTTCGAACCTTATTCCCTGCACCTATCAAACAATAGATATATTCTACTTTGGTTTTTAATGATGAGAACTGTATTTTTAAATCTAAATGAACAGTTTTCTTTGATAAAAGAATAACCTTTAATTTTGGATTATTAATCCCCATCAGGAGATGAAATGCACTTCCTTCAATTCCTGCTATGAAATTTGCATGTTGATATAAATTCAATTGATTATAAATGCTTGTTCTTTCAGGGAATAGGATGGTCCAGCCATAATTAATTAACTCGTTTTCAATTTCACTTTCTTCAATTAATTTACGTTTACTATTTGGCATTCTAGATCTTGATATATAAACCTTCTTTGGATAATCACCTGCTAATAATATTCCATTCATGTTCAAGAAATAATCATTTCCTCTTTTAAAATCTTTTTCCCTTTCAATGTTTCTAATATATAGATTTAGATATTTCTGAACAACTTTAGAATGGTTGGTATTCATAAACTTGTGTAAAACCATAGTTGGTCTGGGTATATAAAGTCTTTTAATTTTCAATGGCAGATCATCGTCATCAACATATATAATTTTTTCGGGATTGATTCTTAATAACTCCGCCAGGTCTTTCTTATAAACTTTGCATTTGTTTGATATGATTATAGTTAATTTATTCAAATCGCAATCTTTTTCTGCCCAAAATAACAATGGATATATATTTGCACACATTTCAGTTAATGCATGTCCAATATGAAAATTAAGGTATTTGATCAAAATAGCTGATTTTATTTCTTTGTATTTTGGGTATATAGATAAATTTAACTTATGGTACATTCCCCTTGGAAAATCTTCAAGGGTATTATTATCTCCTCTTCTTATAATTCCTTCTTTATATGGGATGCCTTCAAAATTATATACGCCATATATATTGGTAATAATACAATCTTTCACAAGAGAGTATTTAAATTGATTAATATTTTCTTCCTCTTCTATGAATGCTAGTTTGCAATTAGTTTGATTTTTCTGACTAACTGAATGTAATTTATTATAATCGGAATATAAGAATGATGATGGCATTTCAATTAATTCAGAATCCATATCGCCGTATTGGATATAAATTTGCTTAAGCCATTGCTCATATTTATTTTCTTCTAAATGAATGCGTCTCGATTGATCTAAAGCATCTAATGATTGTTGATGCTTATTTGCTTTCTCCAAGGATTCAGAGAGACCTAGATATGATTTTTTACTTTCTTGTAATGCTATTGAATTACGAAAAGTATTAATTGAATTGTTAAAGCATTTTGTTTTGAGAAGTGCAAAGCCAAGACCTTGATATGATTTCCAATCTTCTATCAAGAGAAGGGATTCTCGAAAGATCTTGATAGCTTCCTCATTCTTATTATCTTCTAATAATGCCCATGCAAGACCATTATTAGAACTCCAATCTCCTTCATTAAGCAAAAGTGATGAACGAAAAGCATCAATTGCTTCTTTGAACTGATCGATTTTAAATAGCGACCATCCAAGTCCTTGATATGACTTCCAGTGTTTTTGTATCTTTAATGATTTCTTGAAAATAGCTATGGACTCCACAAAATTATTTGTATTAAATAGTGCCCATGCAAGTCCATGATATGAATTCCAATCTTCTTTTATTGCAAGGGATTTCCTAAAAGACTCTATTGCAGCTTTAAATTGACTATCTCGAAAAAGCGAGCACCCCAAACCACGATAGGAGTCCCCATCTTCTTTTATTGCAACTGACTTTTGAAAAGCTTTTATTGATTCAGAGTATTGATCTAAATTAAATAGCGCCAATGCAAGTTCTTGATATGATTTCCAATCTTCTTTTATTGCTAGTGATTTGTTAAAGGCATCGATTGCTTCAGGGAATTGATTTGTTCTAAATAATGCGGCTCCTAATCCATAATATGAATTCCAATCTTCTTTTATTGCAACTGACTTCCTAAGAGCATCAATTGATTCAATCAATTGATTTGTTCTAAATAATGCGGCTCCTAATCCATTATATGAATTCCAATCTTCTTTTATTGCAACTGACTTCCTAAGAGCATCAATTGATTCAATCAATTGATTTGTTCTAAATAATGCGGCTCCTAATCCATAATATGAATTCCAATCTTCTTTTATTGCAACTGACTTCCTAATAGCATCAATTGA
>CACFBG010000044.1 GCA_902564535.1 uncultured Prochlorococcus sp. | reverse complement strand
CGTGAGTTAGCAGGTGAATTAGCTCCTGACCCACTAAATATTGATCGTCTCAGATTAAATAGACTTTTACATCAAACCCCTGATTTACCAGATAGATAGCTTCTGTAAAATTAAAAAAAATAATTTACAGATATTGATGAATTTGTTAATAGAGGCTATCTCACATCACAAGTAATTTCTACTGGTAATGGTTTTACATTCCAGATTGATTCACAATACTCTCTTATAGATCTATCTGAGGAAAAGAATCCTGATCTTGCGGAATTTAATAATGACATACGGTTCCATTCTTCTCTATTGCTCCAAGCCCGATTGACTTCGTCTTGAACTTTTAAATAGTCCGCAAAATCTGCCATAACAAAGAACGGGTCAGATCCAGTTAGATTATTAAGAATTGGGCTGAATAAATCTCCATCTCCATTGCTAAAGTGCCCTAACTCTATTAGTCTTAAAGCCTCAGACAATTCAGGGCAAGATTGAATAAAACTCTTCGGATTATATCCATTATTTCTCAAGGTCATTATTTCTGATTCTGTTTTACCAAATAGAAAGAAATTTTCTTCTCCAACCCTTTCACGAATTTCTATGTTAGCTCCATCAAGTGTACCTATTGTTAAAGCTCCATTCATAGCAAACTTCATATTTCCTGTCCCAGAAGCTTCTTTCCCAGCTGTGGAGATTTGTTCTGAAAGATCTGTTGCTGGATAAACCTGTTCGCCTAATTTCACATTATAATCTGGAAGAAAAATAATCCTAAGCTTGCCATCCATATCTGGATCGGCATTAACCATTTCAGCAATACCATTAATAAATCTAATTATTAATTTCGCCATATAATAACCAGGTGCTGCCTTGCCTCCGAAAATTACAGTTCTAGGGGCCATATTATCTCCTTTGCCATTCTTAATTCTTAGATATTGAGTAATCACTTGAAGCGCATTAAGATGTTGACGCTTGTACTGATGTATTCTTTTTACTTGAACATCGAACAAGCTAGATGGATCTACAAGTATTCCAGTTTGTCTATGTATATATCCAGCTAAGTTTCTTTTCCCAGATAATTTTGTTGAGCCAAATTTTTCTAAGAAATTGCTATCATTCTGTCTAGATTCCAGTTGCTTTAATAATTCCATATTGGTTATCCAATCTGGCCCAATTTCTTCATCAAATAATTTTGATAACTCAGGATTGGCGAGTCCAATCCATCTCCTTGGTGTGACACCATTGGTTACATTTGTAAATTTATTTGGCCAAATTTTTGCGAATTCTGGGAACAATTGTCTTTTTATTAAGTCAGAATGTAGTGCAGCAACTCCATTAACCTTATTTGCACCAATTGTGGCTAGATGTGCCATTTTAATTGATTTGCCACCTTCTTCATCGATAATCGATAAATTTCTCAAAATTGAATCATTGCCAGGGTATTTAAGTCGTATTTGTTGTAGAAATCTTTTATTAATTTCATATATCAATTCAAGATGTCTAGGCAAAAGACTTCTAAAGAGTGATAAGTCCCACTTCTCAAGAGCTTCAGGTAGTAATGTGTGATTTGTATAGGCAACTGAACGATTAGTTATATCCCATGCTTTGTCCCAGTTTAAATTATGTTCATCTATGAGTAGCCTCATTAATTCGGCTACGGCAATTGCAGGGTGAGTGTCATTTAGTTGAACTGTCCAATGCTTAGCAAAATCAATTATCGGAATATTCCTTTTAATTAGACTGCGCAACATGTCTTGTAAAGAGCAGCTAACAAAGAAATGTTGTTGTTTGAGTCTTAATCTTCTTCCTTCATCTGTTCCATCATTGGGATACAAAACTTTTGAAAGTGTTTCGGAACCTACTTTTTCTTCTACTGCTCCATAATAGTCGCCAATATTAAAAGCATAAAAATCAAAACTTTCAGTAGCATCTGCTCTCCATAATCGTAATCTGTTACAGCTATTTACTTTGTAGCCAAGTACAGGAACATCATGAGGTACTCCAATTGCATGTTCGGCTGGTAGCCAGCGAGATCTGTAATTGCCTTTATCATCAAGATAACTTTCAGTTCTACCCCCAAAACCAACTAGACAAGTCTCGTCTGGTTGAGGTAGTTCCCATGGCCATCCTCCTTTTAACCATTTGTCTGTAACCTCAACTTGCCATCCATCGCGAATTAATTGATTAAAAATTCCAAATTCATATCTAATTCCATAGCCTGTAGCTGGAATTTGCAAGCTAGCTAGTGATTCCATATAACAAGCCGCTAATCGACCTAGTCCTCCATTTCCTAATCCTGGTTCTTCCTCTACCTCTAAAATATGATTTAGAGATTCAATTCCAAAGCTCTTAAGTGCTTCTTGAGCTTCCTTCTGAATACCTAAATTTAAGAGATTACTATTTAATTGTGGTCCAATAAGAAATTCAGCAGATAAATAAGCTACGGTTTTTTGAGGTCTTGCTCGCATTGCTTCTTGACTCGCTAGATATCTAGTCATTAGTCGGTCTCTAACTGCATAGCTCAATGCTTTATAAAGATCATGAAGGCTTGCAGTAGGCGCAAGTTTCCCAAGGGTGAAAAATAAGTGCTCAGTCATACCATCAAAAACTGCTTTTGCACTATTCCCAGCCCGATCAGGATCATCGAAGCAACCAGGCGTAGGAAGGCGAAGATCTAATGGTTCTGAGCTGCTCATGATGGGTCTTTTAGAAAAAATTTGAGAAATTCATGCCTCTACTTAAGGCATGTTTTAAAAGAGTGAAAGGGTTTGAATTGAGTGAAAAATTTAAATATTGATTTTTGCAGCACGATATTTGGAATATCTATCGATGGACGGTAGCCCTTGTTTTAGTTCAATGTTCGTCGTGACTTCAGATCAACACCATCACTTGGTTAATGTCAGTTTTATCACTGGTGACTAGATGTAAAGGTACTCAGTCAATTATGTTCTTTTAAACGGAATCCAACACTGGACTAAATGTTAATCCCTCACTTGATATCTGTTCTGTCCACACATGACGTAGAAGTAGCAGAAACATTGATTGGAGTAATAAATTTCTTGCTCATTTTTGTAGCGGCAAGAACTTTGGCCGAAGTTTTAGTGAGGTTGCAACTGCCTACAATTGTAGGTGAATTGCTGGCTGGAGTACTTATAGGTGCTTCGGGCTTACATTTATTGGTTCCTCCTTCTGCTCATGTGCAATTAAATCAAGGCTTTATAAATGTAATTAGTTCACTTGCCTCAATTCCTCCTGCAGCAGTACCAGATCTATATTTCGAAAGTTTTCCTTCGCTTCAAGCTGTCGCAACTCTTGGTTTATATGCTTTGTTATTTCTGACTG
>CACFBG010000043.1 GCA_902564535.1 uncultured Prochlorococcus sp. | reverse complement strand
ATCTTAAAAATTAATCTGAAAATCAAACTAATCCTTAGATGTTTTATTTAAGTATACATTTTTTGATTATTTTCCCTGCTGTCTATTAGTTAAATTATTCCATTAAAGTACTTATAGGTGTCAAGCCTATAAAAATAAACTACTCCAACTTACTCATGGCTACTTTTACTCTTAAGTCTATTAGGAAACAAGTTATTTATCGTAAAATCTTTACATCTTCTGCGTTATTTGCTTCCTTATCTTTATTAATTTGGATAGGATTTGAGTTCCATTATCAATATATCCATAACCCTTCTTTCCATATCTTTTTTCAATCGAAAGGCATCTTTCTTTTTTAAAAAGAAATTATTTTATTAAGCTATTTTTAGTAGGAAGGTATTAATTATAAATAAGGAGCTGTTATTTCAGATGTTCCCCAAGAAAAGATATTTCGATAAATTTACGTGAATAATTCAATCCAAATAGAAGTTAATGGCCAGGCTTTATATGAATATTCGTCATTAACTGTTCTTTTTGAAATTTTTTAGTAAAGTCTGTGCATATCATTCTTGAAATATTAATCCATGAATTTTTTATTTTTATTGCTAAAGCCAATACTACTCTTAATGGTTAAAAAGATTTTTAAAAAACAGATGAAGCTATTTATTATTAATTCTTTGGAATGGCTTGTTTCACAAACAGATAACGATATAGATGATCTGCTTTTAGGTAAGATTAAAAATGCTATGAAACTAGGAGTTGTATAGGATAATTGAAAGAATTTTAATTATTACATTGTTTATTTAATATGGCATAATTCTAATATTAAAAATAATTAGAATAGAGATTCAATCTGACAATAAATATCAATCTTTTCTCGAAGATTCAGATTCCTGAACTTTCTCATTAGAAGCTTCTTGGTTTGCACCTTTCTTTGAGAATGGGCAGTTACCATTCCCCCAGGCAAGTACAGGCTGTGCACTAATTGAGAAGGCAAAAACTAAAGTCAGGATTCTTTTCACTTGAAATTTTAAAACTTAAATAATCTTAGCGTATTTTAATTAAGGAGAAGGCAAAGTAAGTACAGATGTTAATTGCCGCTTTCTCCGAAGCTATATGACGGAGAAGTATCTTGCTTCTTTACTCTTACGCCTGGGACCTGTTCGTTCGAGATCGCTTTCAATTCATCCCCAGAGAATTGATACCCAAATTTCAAAGCAATTTCGGCAATCTCATTAGCTGTCGATGCTTCTTTGATAGTTGCAAGGAGTTCCTTATCCTGTTGGATCTTTTTCAGAAAAGCCTTGAGATCTTCTATTGACAAATTAGTTTAATTAAAGCTTCTTCTAATCATTTTGCCTTAAAAGGGTTTATTTTGTGTAATAACAATAAAAATTTTCAGCTATGTCACCATTGCTGAAATATTAATTTTACAAAGCATGATAGGGAGCTCTCCTTTTAAAGGAGTTTTGATTAGAGATTTGGCTAAGCCTTGGCTAGGACCGATTTTATCTTTAGTTGTATTGCTTTTTTTAGGTGCTTTGGGTTACAGGGTTACGGAAGGTTGGGATTGGGGAGATTGCTTATGGATGGTTTTAATTACAGTTAGCACAATTGGTTTTGGGGAGGTTGAACCTCTTAGTGCAGCAGGAAGAGTAGTAACTGTTTTGATAATTGGTGGAGGTTTGGTAGTTGTTCAATTAACTCTCCAACGTTTGCTGCGTCTTGCAGAATCTGGATACTTTAGGAGAATGAGTGAATTAAGCTTTCGTCGAATATTGCGACGTATGCAAGATCACGTTGTGCTTTGTGGTTATGGCCGCATTGGGAAAGAAATAGCAGAACAACTTCAACTGGAAGGAGTTCAGATCCTTGTTGTTGAGTTAGATCCTTCTAGAAAGGCTTCTGCTGAAGAAAAGGGTTTAAATGTTTTACTAGCTGATGCAACTCAAGATGAAACATTGCTTCTTGCAGGCATTATGCGATGCAGAAGTCTTGTAGTTGCTTTGCCTAATGATGCTGCGAATTTATATGTAGTCTTAAGTGCAAGAGGACTTAATCCCTCTTGCCGTTTAATCTCAAGAGCAGAAAGTGAAGAAGCTGCTAATAAACTCAAGTTGGCGGGAGCGAGTGTAGTAGTTAGTCCTTATGTGGCTGCTGGAAGAACTATGGCTGCAACAGCTTTAAGACCAATAGCAGTAGATTTCTTAGATTTGTTAGCAGGATCTGAAAGTGAAATTGAGGAATTCTTTTTGAACAGTGATCCTAAGCAATTCCAAAAATTCGATTGTTTAAGTTTGTCTGGCCTTGGGTTGGGGAAGGAAAGCGGAGCAATGATTTTGGCAATTCGTGACGGTAAAGAATTAATTGCTAATCCAGGTCCTGACATGAAAATTGCTCCTGGACAAGTCCTAATTGCTTTGGGGAGTAAAGCACAGCTCTTACGGCTATCTGAATTACTAGGACAAGTTTTGCTCAGTGTCGAAAAAATTAACTCTTGAAATTTGTGATTGATTCTTGGTAAGGCTTTTTTCTTAAGTCATAACACTGAGGTATAAGGACTCCAGCGTTAAGACGCATTTACAGACTCTTTAGTTCTTGGCTACACCATACTTAGAGTCTTGGCTTGAATCAAATTTGTTCTTCAACCATTTTTCAGGAACGATTCAATTAATAGGGCTTCCTCAGATTTACTTTCCAAAGAGGTGATTATGCAAATTCAAAGTTCTGGCCCACAACAACAGCAAAATTCAAATATGGATTCAAAGAAATCAATTTGGGTAGATAATTCTTATGAAAGGCGAGATTTGGAATTGAAGAGGAGGTTTCAAGGATTGCAGGTAAGACGAGATCATTTAGAAAAAGAACTTCAAGCCGTAAAGAATTGCTTGATGTCATTAGATATGCAAATGAAGAAAGAAGTTTCTTATCGACAACTTAATATTAATAATCAAAATCTAGGCATGCGTTGATAACGAATTCTTTTTATTTTCTATAATCTCATGATTTTGATCTGATTTTCGACTAATACAGTTAAAATCTACTCTATTTTCTTTATAAAATGCAACTAATTAGAAAACTTTCGTTCTTTTGTTTTGTATTTGGCGCCTTGACTTCCTGTTCAAATATAGGGAGCTCAACTTCTAATCAAATAAGCACTGATAAGGAAATTCTTTCAAAATTGGATCGCATTGAAAAATCTTTTGATAAAGGAGATGCAAACACTGCGTGTGATCTTCAGTTAAAACTTTCTAAAGACCTTCTTAATTATGAAAGGATTTCTCCTGAAATATTGAAGTCAGTAAAGGAATTTCAACTGAAATGTGGAAGTCGTTCTTTCTCCATTGATTTTGGAAAAGTGAAGTAGCTAAATGTGAAAGGGGACAAAATTATGAGTAGTTTTCTCTGCTTTAATTCCTATAAATAGATAATACCCTCATGCTTAAAACTTATTCTTATAAATGGTGGCAGTTCAAAAGATTTTTTAGTAAACATTAAAGATCGATGGTCCTTACTGCTTATAGACAGCACAAAATTTATTTAGCAGCAACAATGGGATACGGTCTTGGTTCAGATAATTCTGAAGAGATCGCTTATTTCAACAAGCTTAAGGAGGAGATTAATAAGTCCAAGATGAACAGAAATATGGGAATACAAAGAGAGGACTAATGCGATACTTCTTGCCTGTCGCTCACATCCTTTTTTGCCCTCTAACAATTC
>CACFBG010000042.1 GCA_902564535.1 uncultured Prochlorococcus sp. | reverse complement strand
AGTGATAATGTAAGTGTGTTAATTTCACTAGTACAAATATGATTAGAGTTTTAGAACTTTCAGAAAAATTAAAGGTCGATACTTCTGAGCTAATAGTTGCATGTGCATTACTTGAAATTCCAGCAACTTCAAGGATTAGTTGCTTAACAAGTGAACATGAGCAAAAGCTGAGAAATTACTTACAAAAGAAATTATAGAGAAATCAATGTTTAGACTAATTTTAATCAATATAATAGTAATATTTGGCCTTTCTGCATTTGCAGGATTCTTTAGAGCTCTTTTTTCTAAATAATCATGTACCGATTACTAATTGCTTTTCTTAATATTTATGAAAATGGTCTTATTGCTGGAGAATTCTATGAAGAGCCGATAGGGGATGACTTCCTTTACCCAGACTGGTAATGAATCTCGTTGACCATTATGCTCGATTATTTGTCGTGTTGATTTTCTTAGGCCTCGAAGCAGCGAATGAATACTTCGCTAATTCTCAAATTATTGGAGGAATGATTCCTAATATAATTGCTTTCATATTATTTCTTGGTGCAATAGGATATTTTTTATTTACTGGCCCCTTATTTGGTAAAGGAAAAAAGACGGATAACTAGGTTAATTTTCATACCCCTTCGAATTCAGGAGGCCTCCAAAAGTAGAATAATAATATTTAAAAAGAAGTCATTAATAAATAGAAGGATTGATTTAAAAGAGCCATAATTGAAAGATGAATCATATCTTTCCCACCACGAACCAAGTTGATATTCTTGTTGCCATTGCTGGAATAGGCATACTACTTGGTAGTTACTTTTTTGGTCGGTTAATTACTTTTGTTTGGCCCAATAACCCTTTAGTGAGAAAAAAGGGGGATTCTTGATGCAGAAAATACTTATCTTTTCCGGGCTTATAATTACCTTCATAGGTGTCTTTTATCCTTACTTGATAAAAATAGGTTTAGGCCAATTACCTGGAGACATAATTTTGAAGAATGAAAATGCAACCTTGTACTTTCCAATTATGAGTAGCATTGCTATCAGCTTAATCCTTTCGCTCATTTTCACCTTATATAGGTCTTCATAAATATTGGAAAATTATTTTGAGATTTTATTTCCTTCTACATGGCCTCTTATATTGCTTGAGCTTCATTAAAGTAAATAAATTTAGGTTTCTAAATTTTTGCTTACAAAACAGTGGAACTTTTTATTTTATTCATGTAAATTAGGTGAAGAATTCTCTTCACTCAACATTTTTAATTCTACAGCTTTGACATGTCATCTTCAAAACATAGTTTAACTGCGTGTATAAACCCTCTTAATTGCATTTTTGTTCAAAAAGAATTTGATGACGCGAATAAGAGTTTCAATCAACTTATTAAAATTGCTGAAAATATTCCTAGAACTATAATCTTAGAGAATGGTAAGAATTATTGGAAAGGTGTTTGTCGGAGCTTGATTTTTAGGTTTCCAGATGATCTTGAGATATTAAAAGTCAATAGCTCTAAAGGTATTATTCAAATTAAGTCCTCCTCTAGATTTGGCACAAGTGATTTAGGGGTTAATCAAAGGAGAATTAACTATTTATTAAGGAAATTAGATAAAACTAAATATTAATAGAGATCCTGAAGGGAAAATAGTATATATAAATAGCAACTTGAGTTTTTTCTATAAAATTACTGTTCCAATTTAATATCTTGAACAATTTCTATGGCATCAATTAATCAAATTTCTTATGTATTCTCTTGATTTTCGTTAAAAAATTTGCTAAAGAAGCAAGGCATGAATATTTTTGTAGTGCTTCATTTCCTACCCTTCCTAACTTTTTGATAGGATTATTGGACTAAATATGTTTTGATATTTTTGACACAAGGACAATGTGTTAAAAATATCAAGTAAAGGAGTCTTTGTTAATGACTAAAAAAAATTGGTTTAAAGGTTTACGTTTAAATATCCATGCACCTGGTACTGGACTTGCTCTAATAGTTTTAGCTCTAACGCAAGTTCCAGTTTCTATTAAAAATGCAGCTGAGGTTGCTTGTATCGGTCAAACTTCAAATAGGATATTAAAAGTAGACAAAAATCACCTGGAAGCAAATATGTTAGCAGTTCAGAAATGTAATGGAGGTCGATGATTCTTATCCCTTTAATAATCCTTTTATTATATAGCAATGTAATAATCCATTCCAAAACCGACTAATCTCGGATAATTGAGCTTAAAAGTAAGAAATCTATGGTGTTTTTTCTGATTACCGTGGCAATAGATCTTATAGATTCAAATGCCTGTAACCACAGCAGACTCCAAAAAACTTCACCTCAAAGAGCAATTGCTTAATTGGATTTAGGAGAGAAATCCCTTATTGCTTAAAAGCAATCGTGCTTTGCAACCTCTAAACTTATTAAGAATCTAGGATCAGAAAAGGATGGAGTTCATTCCACTTTGAAGGATATTTGAGAACTGCTTATGGCCGAGATTAAGAGATCAACTTCGTATACCCCTTTTATAATAAATGAACTAGATCATTTTTTCTCTTTAACGGAGTGGAATCATCTTTCCACTCCGTTAATTATCTCCAGATTTAAAAAACATCAAGAAAATTCCTAATACTGCTAAAGATGCTGAATTGGTAAAATCTGAAATCCTTTCATTTGAACAAAACCACTAGGATGGCTAAAGTGAGAGTTTTCTATTGTGAGCAAAAAAAATGAGGAAAATTATTGACAGGCATAAATCCTTTGTAGAAAATGCTCAAAAGCAATTGGGGCTATCAAATTACGCTTTGTACTTGGCAGGAATTCTTGAAGGTGCTTTATATATGTGGATAATCATGAAAGTTGTACCTTGGTTTTTTGTAAGTAGAATCGAATTTTCTGATTTCTGATAATGCAACTCTTACGATAGGATTTTCATTTTAAAAATCTATTAATGAATAAAGTCGAATGCTCCGCCTAAGTTTTTTAGTCTATTTTTGAGCGGATTGGTTGCTTTTATTGAACTGGCAGAATAGTAGTAGTGTTTGCTCTTAAGAAGCTTATTTACATGACTAAGCAATGGAAGCCAACTGAAGAACAAAATATTGGACCTATTTCCCGTGTTTCAGAGTTCTTCATTGATGAGTTAAATGAGTTGCAAGATGATCTCAATTGTCCAGATGAATTTATTTATGACTTCTTGGGTATTTTAAGAAATCGCTGGGCACCTGATAGTTGTCATTCACAAGTTAGAAAGCTCATAAGAGAGCAACCTGATTACTAATCAGGGAGACTAGAAAATGGTTTATTATTACACCTGTATTCTCCCATTAATTCAATAGATATTCTGGTCAATTGGACTTAACGTAAGACGGGAGTTATCACACAAGGTTTTATGGTTAAAGGTTTAGAAAATAAATCTCTACTCGTATAACCAATTTGTAGTTTGAGTAGTTCTCATAATGTGACCACCTGCTTCAATCATTTTTCTATTCTCGGTCAGAAGTCGTTCGACTGAACCTGGTTTGGACTGGTGAATTACAACAACCTTTGTGGGATCATTGATATGAACACCTCTAAATAGAGGCCTAAGATCATTAGCCTTGTGCATTTGATCAGCTTCTTTGCTGTCGAAGCCTTCAGCCCATTGATTAAATGGAACCTTGATTCTGAAAGTAGTTATAGATATTGGGGCAGAAACTACTCCCCTGGGAAGTTGACTGCCAACCATAACCCCAAAAACAGCGGCAACTACTCCAACAATTGCATTGGTTTTCATTTCTAGTTTTAATCTGCTTTAAAATTCTACAGACCTTCCCAGATAAAATCGTTCAT
>CACFBG010000041.1 GCA_902564535.1 uncultured Prochlorococcus sp. | reverse complement strand
ACCCAACTAATTGTTGGCGTAGAATTATTTCCAGAAATTGGCTCTATCCTTTTGCATTAGGAGGAGGAGCCAATATAAACTTTCCTCATTTAATTTCTTTTATAAAGAATGTTTGATCTTTAGTGCTTCTAGTAATGCGGAGGTTTTGACTCCTGAACAGGGTAATAAGCACGACCTTATTCGTTTGGCTCTTGATCTCTAAAAAGTTCTTCCACCTCGTCATAGGAGTCGTCATCAAAGTTGCTTTCTCTTTTAGTCATCCTTTTTGTCCTTTCTAACTTCTTAAATCAATAGAAGCATTAACCCCAACAAGCATCAAGCTGCCATCAATTAATAAATAGGTATTGAGCATGTTCACTCTTTAATCCTCGCTAATACCACTGTCATCCTTAAGAGGAATAGAGAACCAAACCCGCTCCTTTACTTCATCATCAGCGAACCATTCCTTGTACTCGTATGCAAAAGCAAGCCTATCTTTCCCTTCTAATTGGTTTAGTCGAGCTAGGGCATGATCTAATGCAACCTCTAGAGACTTCACTGCATTGATATGAGAAGGCATAAAGACTTTTTTGATATACAAATCCTATCTAGACTTATTAGCAAAAGCTCGTCATAAAGCTTTAATTGATTTTTACTTGATCCTTGAGATAACTGAGACCTAGTGCTCTCAAAGCATCTGTGAGTATTAAGTTTTGAGATTGAATTGGGCAGCTTTAGCAGCAAGAGCAATCGCCTTCTGTTGTAGGAGCTTCAAAGGCATCTGCAATATCTCTAAGCATTACAGCAATGAACTCAGGTGGACACTGAAGTTCATTGATATAACCTACACATTGTTGAGCTATGTCCTGCATGCCAGGAAGAATAATTTTATCCACTTGCTCTTGTGTTGGTTGCCACTTTATTTGGCAGTTTTCAGTCATTTCTTTAAAAGTATTTTTCACACCATCATTGCAGAGAGAAGGTAAAACCATGTTGGATGCATGGAACTATATTGAGAAAATCGAGCATTTATATGACAATATTTGCTATTTCTTTTTCAGAGGTGGCTTTAACGCTTCTTTTTTGGGAGTGATTGTTTCTCTTACAACTTTGTTTTTTATTCCCTTTGAGATTAGTTCAGTCTATATGTCAAAGGACAGTATTAATGAAAGTTATCCTCAAAGGTTTATAGCTAAGGAAAAGTTGGTTAAAAAGATTTCAGCTGATGCAGAAATGCAAAAACGTTTAGAAAGAATGGATAGGTAAATAAAAGCTTAAGTAAAAGACTTAGAAGTAAGGGTTGTATTTCTCTTTTGTTCTCCGTTAGTTAAACAAATCGGTGAGAGGCTAGTCTGAGCGAAAGGATTCGAACCTGCAACCTAGGACTCCCAAAGCAATAAGTTATAATAAATTATAATTACGTTTTCTAGTTATATCAACTGATATAATAGGATTTTGATATTAATATATTCTAATAATTTCTAACATATGTTGACTTTATCGCAGAATTATCCCATGAGGATTTTTGTTGAATGAACACTTTATTCCTTCATATGCCGAAATGTGCTGGTTCTAGTATGCGTGAAATTCTTCAAAGAAAATTTGCGGTTACTTATGACTATGATTCATTTTTTAGATTTCCAAAAGAAGAAAGAATGAAACTGATTTTAGATGCTCTAAGATCTCCAGAAGAACTTCCAAATAATACATTTATATTTGGTCATTTCTTTCCAGTTAAATATCTTGGACAAATTAAAAATAATAAAGAAAATTTTAGACTTATTACATTTTTAAGGGATCCTATACAGAGATTGGCTTCTCATTATAGTTTTTGGCAGAATTCTAATTTTAGTGACCATTATCTTTGGAGAAAAATGAAGAGCGAGAATTGGTCATTTAAGGAGTTTTGTTTATCTCAAGAAATGAAGAATTTCTATTCTCAATATTTAATTTATATTCCATTGTCAACTTTTGATTTTGTTGGAATACATGAGAATCTAAATAAAGATTGGGAACAATTATGTCAAATTTTTGAGATTGAATATGAAAAACTTCCTCATATTAATAAGTCACCTAATTTACTAATTAAAGAACTTTCAGATGAAGATAAGAATCAAATAGAAAATTATCATTCTGAAGACATTTCCCTTTATTTGAAATTCAAGAAATTAAAAAATAACTTTAAAGTGATGTGAGATATATCGCTGACTAGATAATAGCCAAAACCATTGCAAATAAAAAGTTTTATCAATCGGGGCGATAGGATTAGAACCTGCGACCTAGTACTCCCAAAGCAATATCTTCAAAATTCATCAATAAAGGATTGTGGAACAAAAAAGGATACGATTTAGTTGTTTTATATAAGAATAAAAGAGATGAGCCCAGAGATCACATTAGAAGATGCCAAGAAAGCTCAAAAAGATGCTGAATGGGCTTATAGCAATGCAATGGAAAAGTTCTACTACTCAATGTTAGAGGTCGTTTTCTTAAGAATTAAAAGTCATTTAAGTGCAGAGGGCTTAAAGAAAGTCTTAGAGATGGATGAAAGGCGCGATAAAAACGAAAATTTGGGGGTTGAATTTAGTCAGAAAACTTGGAAAGTTTTAGCAGAGTCTTGGGTAGGGGCCGAAGGCCTAGCTATGACAAAAATTGCTGATCTTTATGGGCTGGGGATAGCTGACCTAGATATATCTAAAATCGAGAAACTTAATGAAAAGCCAAGTACCCCAAGGTGTGACCCCATCAATTAGAAATATAGAAAAGCTTTTATTTCGTTATTCTTGGCGCCATTTGGCATTCGCTACTTTTTATATTATTTGACAACGTATTTAGGGATAAGGACCGAACCTTTGACCTAGTGCTTCAAAGGAACTTATAGCTTTTTGAATCAAGTCTTGATTACCTCTTGTAAGGAACAGTTATTTCTTGACCTTTGATTCCAGCAGAAGCGACAAAAACTACAGCGGCTTCATTCCCAACACTTTTGCAGTAATGAACAGTATCTTGTGATGTGGCAAAGCTTTCGCCAGGTCCTACTTTTAGTACTTGACCATCAGTAGTTCCACAAGAAAGATTCCCTTTGACTAAATATGCAATTCCAGGCTGTGAATGGAAATGGAGTGGTGTTTTAAATCCAGGTTGAGCAATTATGCGTTGAAGCGTCATTTGAGCTTTACCTTTTGGGTACTTATATAGATCTCCATTCCAAGATTCAGTTGCACTGATAAGAGTCTCAACAACGACAGGTTTATTCTCTAAAGAGGTTTCTTTTTTAGCATTGCAGCTAACAATAGGTAAAGCAATACCAGCAGTAAGGACTAAAAGAAATAAGCGGTGCATCAGAAAATAAACCTAAGTAATGTTTTTGACCTTTTATTATCCATCAAATCATCGACGGAGTAAAAGCCGATTGGTTAATCAGGCGATCAGGAAATGAGAGGATTGACACAAATGATTTCCTTTGGAGACAAGTTTAAAAGCTCTTTTTGATAGTGATGCAAGATTCCAATTTGATGTAACTGTTGATCTATACATTAAAAGAAATGCTTCCCCAAGGCGGCATAATTTAGACATGAAACGCCTATTTCTTGCACTCCTCTCCGCTTATCAAGGAGGCATCGCATTAGGTGACTTCATGAGGAACCGATAGACGTGAGGAGACCTTCTGCAAAATGAGGGAGAAGCAATGAGGGCTAATTAATGATGTCAGAAAATTGGACTATTGAATCAGTGGTTCAAGACTGGAAGGAAGAGGATCATCTTTCTTTAAGAAAAATTGCTTTCTTAGAACTTGCTTACGAGAGAGGTCTTGAATCAGTCTCCGAAAGGCCTTCTCTGGAGAGAACTGAAGGG
>CACFBG010000040.1 GCA_902564535.1 uncultured Prochlorococcus sp. | reverse complement strand
CATTAACCACTCGGGCACCGACCCGTACCAACACGCTGAGATTACCAGCTCAAGGTTCCTATTTGTTTGTTTGAGTTGTGCGTCCTTTATAAGAATAGATAGCATCCATTTAGATTTGGAAGGTTGCAACCTAATGCGTTTTTTGCTTTTGAATGGTCCAAACCTAAATCTGCTTGGTAGCAGAGAACCAGAATTGTATGGTTCAGAAACTTTAGAATTAATTGAAAATGACTTAATAGCTAAAGCTAAATCTGAAGGAGTTGAGCTGGAGTGTTTTCAGAGTAATTCAGAGGGTGAGTTGGTGAACTGTATTCATGAGGCAAGTAAGAATAATGTGCAAGGGATACTTATTAATGCTGGAGCCTATACACATACATCAATTGCTCTAAGAGATGCTTTGCTAGCAGTCGCAATACCATATGTTGAACTTCATTTAAGTAACACACTAGCAAGAGAATCTTTTCGGCATAAATCATATCTTTCTGATAAAGCAATTGCGATAATTAGTGGATTTGGAGCTTATAGTTATGAACTTTCATTTTTGGGACTTTTGAATCACTTGCGGAGTCATAAATGACTCCTACTTCTATTAATAACAGTGGCAGTAAAAGTGTCGTCAAATGGCTTGCGAGCCAGACAAGCTCTAAGTGGTTGGAGCAAGTAATTGCTAATCCAATGGATTTGCTGCTAGATCATGCTCATTGTGAAAAGAAGGCTGCAGGCGTTGCTTTGCAACTAATGTTTAGATATGCCAATGAGCCTGGAATCTCTGAACTCCTTAGTCCTTTAGCAAGGGAAGAACTAGAACATTTTGAAATGGTACTAGCTTTATTGAAAGCTCGAGGAAGGAAATTAGAGCTCTTGCCTGCGCCTCCATATGGAGCTGTCTTGACTTCAAAGATTAGGAAAGAGGAGCCTTTAAGAATGCTAGATAGTTTTCTTGTTGCGGGAATAATTGAAGCGAGAAGTCATGAAAGGATGTCTCTATTGGCTTCTAATATGCCTGATAATGAATTGAGACAGTTATATGAGAAATTGCTTGCCAGTGAAGCGAAACATTTTGGGATTTATTGGTTGTTATCTGAGAATCGATTTGATAGAAAACAAATTATTGTTCGTTTAGAAGAACTTGCTTTGTTAGAGGCGGAAATCCTTTCTGATTTATATCCTGGAGCAAGAATGCACAGTTAAATCTTATATAATTTCTAATTTAAAGAAAGATTTGATTTCTATTATTTGATAATTTAAATTTAATTTGAACATTTAATAGAATGATTTTAGGTTTTCAATGATCCCTTTTCAAGGAATTACATTAGTTGGAGTTGGTCCTGGTGATCCTTCCCTTATTACTTTGGCTGCCATAACAGCTATAGAACAAGCAACTGTAGTGGCTTATCCAATAGCCAATCTTGGGGGGAACAGCATGGCGGCTCAAATTGCTTCCAAATGGATATCTAAAAATCAAAAGCAAATACCACTTTTATTTCCTATGGTTTTGAATAAACCCTCTTTAAGGGAGGCATGGAGAGAGGCCGCGAGATCACTTGTAAGTGAAGTTTCTAAAGGAGAAATAGTTACTTTTATTTCTCAGGGCGATGTCTCTTTATTTTCTACAAGCTCATATCTTTTATTGGAAATCAAGAAAGAATTCCCTGAATGTCCAGTCAAATTAATCCCTGGAATTTCAGCCATATCGGCAGCTGCTGCATTGGGCCATTGGCCTTTGGGGTTGAATAGAGATCAATTACTAATTTTGCCAACACCGGATAATCCTGAGGAATTTGAAAATTTGTTGGCTCATGGATCTATAAATAACAGGGTATTGGCCTTCCTTAAGTTGGGGCATAGATGGTCATGGGTTCAACCTATCTTAGAAAAAAAAGGACTTTTAAAAAGCTCACTATTTGCTCAGAAAGTTGGATTTGCTGACCAGAAGATTATGCCCGCAGATTTATTAGATAAATCGGATAAACCATATTTCTCATTGTTATTAGTTCGTCAAGAATGGCCTGATTTACTTGTTTAAGTTGCATGTGTATTTTCTTGTAAGATATTTTTAGAACAAGTTTAATTTTTTTGAGGCCCAATAACAGCTATTTGATTATTTAATAGGGTTATTGCTTCCTCTGCTGTTTTGGCACGCATTAGTTCATATCTTAGGTCTTCAGCACCATTAAATCCTCTACACGTCCAGCTTAAATGTTTCCGAGCTATTAGCAATCCATGAGACCCCTTTTGTTTAACTAGCGCCAACAATTGATTGCGAGCTATTTCTAACTTTTCTTTTGTATTTGGTGTTTTCAAAAGAGAATCACCTCGTAAAGAGGAATCTATTTGACCTGCCAGCCAAGGAGCACCCATGCTTCCTCGGCCGATCATTATTCCATCAGCTTTTGTAAGAGATAAACAAGCTTTTGCCTCATCTGGAGTCCTGACGTCTCCGTTTGCAATTACAGGAATAGATAAGGCTTCTTTGATTGATCTAATCGCTTCCCAATTGGCCTTCCCTGAGAAATGCTCTTGTCTTGTTCTGCCGTGAATTGTAATCATTTGAGCACCTGACTCTTGCATTAGCAAAGAGAATTCAATGGGCTTAGCGGATTCGTTACACCAACCAAGCCTGGTTTTTACTGTGACAGGAATTTGAACTGCATTTGCCACTGCTTTGACTATATTTGCGGCCAGAAGAGGATCTTTTAATAGCCCACTTCCTCCTCCTTTGTGAGCGATTTTTTTTACTGGGCATCCCATATTTATGTCTATAAGGAAGGCACCTGCTTCTTCTGCTCGTTTCGCGGCAAAAGCCATTGCATCTGGCCTGAAATCAAATATTTGTACTGCAATTGGCCCACTTTCTTGGGATAGTTCTTTGAGCTTTTCTTCTCCATGACCAAGTTCGAGGCTATGTGCATTTACCATTTCTGTGAAAACTAATACCTCAGGAGCCCAACTCCTTACTAGCTTTCTGAAAATAGAGTCAGTTATTCCTGCAAGAGGAGACTGTAGGACCCTGCTATTCAGTATCCTTGAGACTCCATTTCCTTGAAGGAAAATTTGATTGTCTAAGGTATTCATAAAAGGACTTTAATTGCTTCATAGTCAATGCCTCTGTAGTGTCAAAGATGATTGGAGGTAAACAGGATTGGCGAGACCAGTGGTCGCCATTATTGGACGTCCCAACGTTGGAAAATCAACGTTAGTTAATCGACTATGTAGTAGTCGAGAAGCAATTGTTCACGACCAGCCAGGTGTGACTAGGGATCGTACATATCAGGATGGGTTTTGGGGAGATAGAGATTTTAAAGTTGTCGATACAGGTGGATTAGTGTTTGAGGACGATAGTGAATTTCTTCCTGAGATTAGAGAGCAGGCCAACATAGCTTTATCAGAGGCTTCTTTGGCACTGTTAATAGTTGACGGCCAACAAGGGCTTACTGCCTCAGATGAAATTATTGCTGAATGGATTCGTTTGCAGCATTGTCCTACTTTGGTTGCAGTCAATAAATGCGAGTCTCCTGAACAAGGTTTGTCAATGGCAGCGGAGTTTTGGAAGTTAGGTCTAGGAGAGCCATTCCCCATTTCAGCTATTCATGGTGCTGGCACGGGAGATTTGCTTGATCGTGTTGTATCTTTGCTCCCTTCAAAAGAATCGGATTCTAATTCTCCAGAACCAATTCAATTGGCAATTGTTGGGAGACCAAATGTGGGTAAATCGAGCTTATTAAACAGTATTTGTGGTGAATCAAGAGCAATTGTCAGCCCAATTAGAGGTACAACAAGAGACACTATTGATAGTTTTATAAATAGACATGGTCATCTTTGGAAGTTAGTAGAT
>CACFBG010000039.1 GCA_902564535.1 uncultured Prochlorococcus sp. | reverse complement strand
ATTACCACCATGAATCAAATCATCACTAGCTCCTCCATCAATAACATCCCATCCTCCTAAGCCCCGCAAAATGTCATTCCCTGAGCCACCATCTAACACCGACCCTTGTTTTCCGGAAACGCTGCGATCATAAGCAGCTGGGTTTTGCTTCGCTTGAATGAGATCTCCAGCATCAGAAGCTTGGGCTACTCGATTCAAAGTCACTTCTTCTCCCCATTCCTCCGTTTTAATCGACAGGATTTTCTCATCAACAAGATCTTTTGTGCTTGAACTTGTTGGTGTCTTCCCTAAAAATTGACTTGTAATATCTTCTGCTTTGACTCCTTCATTTACGGTTAATGTGGTCCAAGTCACTTCATTCGTCGTACTAGCACTTGCAACACTACTAGCAATCGAGGTGTCCTTCACTTTCACAGTTTGAGTATCACCCACCTGACGTGTTCGTTGCCAATCGCTATACAATTTAACCGTTAAATTCTCTGTTCCTTCTGTTGACTGATCATTAGCTAAAGTATGATAAAAACTAAATTTTCCATCACTACCAACTAATCTTGAACCCTTAAGCTTGCCGGAGGAAAAATCATCATCTGTAATGCCATTACCTTCTATTTCCCAGTAAAGCTTTGTCCCTTCTGTAACATCACTTGTCACAACATCGGTCCTAAAAGTCTTACCTTCATTGACCTTATTCACATGAGTTGAGACATCATAAGTTGGGTTTGCACTTAACGAAGTATCTTTTAATTTGACTTTGACAGTTTCTCCAACTTGCCTTGTTCTTTGCCAGTCAGAATATAATTTTATCGAGACTTTTTCTGTTCCTTCTGTTAACTGATCATTAGCTAATGAATGATAAAAGCTAAATTTTCCATCGCTTCCAACTAATTTGGAACTCTTTAATGAACCAGAAGAAAAGTCTGCATTTGTAACGCCATTTCCTTCTAATTCCCAATATAATCTTGTTCCTTCTGCAACATTAGTTGTTACTACATCGGTTCTAAATGTCTTGCCTTCATTGATCTTGTTAACTGAGGTTGATATTTGATAAGTAGGCAGAGGATAATCATCATTCAAAATTGTAATATTGATATGGCCATCATAATCTTTGCCAGCCGTAATACCTGGTATAACAGCTGTTCTAGCTCCTGCTACATCTCCACTAATAGCAAACGTAAAGGTCTCATCAGACTCCTCCTTAGAATCTTCAATGGTCTGAATTGATACAACCTTTGACGTCTCCCCCGGGGCAAAAGTGATCTTCCGATGAATATCATCAAAAGGGAAAGTCCCATCTCCTTTAACAGGTTCAAAATCTTTATCTCTGTCAAACACTGTCCCATCAGTTGCACTGCCACTGCTAGTTCGATAAGTCAGCGTATGAGAAGTATTGATCCCTCCAGTTCTAGTAATTGTAATATTTACTGTCTCTCCCTCTTCTACTTCTATATCTTTACCAACCTTGTAATAGGAAATAGGTATCTCAGCAACTCCATAGTTATATGGCCAAAATTCACCTTCCCTTTTAATTCCTCTTGGAACATAATATTTCATTGCATCAGCAGGCTCTACCCACCATTTACCTATCTCTCCAGGCTTTCCAGAAGGATCTTTCATCATCAACAGATATCCGCCGTTATAGTCGAGTGTTTCGACATCCTGAGAAGATTGAATATTTGAATAATTGCTTCTCTCTCCTGAAGACCAATTCCTATTAGTTTTATAAATATTTTGATTTAAGCCTATCCAAATACCCGCGCGTAAACGATTACCCCAATTTGGATCAGCAATACTTACGTCATCAGTAAATTGATCTAGTAAGAACTGGTTCTCCAAGCTGTCGTTAACAGTTACTAAGTTTCCACCTAGCTCAAGGGCGCTTGCCTCAGCAGCATTCCAAGAAGCTCCATCAACAATTTCATAGTAAGAAGACCCATAAACGACGCCCACGGCAATAACCTCAAAGAGAGGGGACTTCATTAAGCAAATCTTAAATATAAACAAAAACGGAAGGATGAGCCTTATTGCTTATTTTTTATCGTGAGGTGTTTTCTGTCTATCTAGCTTCAAAGCCTTCCTGAGGCAAAATAGAGTCAGTCTTAAGACCTACTGAGTCGAGTTACCCCAACTCGACTCAAATCCCTGAGAACCCTTACTGCAACTACTTTATGACCGAATGTAACTGGTGGCTAATGAAAAGAGGCATTTGAGTGGTGGACAGGGATCTCAAGGAAACGCAAAAATAAATACCAACTAAATACACACTTTTTCAAAGGAAAGAAGGGTCTAGAAGTGATGGTCGGTAAGAAAGCAAGAATGGTCTTTCTTCACTCTTAACTGCAGTAATCACATCTTCTCCTGTGTGCCAAATCCATTGTTGTTGAGGAGATCTGCCATCAACATCCACACTTGTACCAACTGGAGGACCAAAACGATGTCTTAACCCTGCCAATACTTCAGTCATATTTTCATAGTCCATTTCATAAGCAAGCTGTTTCAATCCATAAGCCTCTTCAACACGCACACGCAGCCTGTTCACAGGTAAACCACTCATCTGAAAATCTGTAACTTCAAAAAGATCCTTATTCAATCCTTCCTGAACAGGTTTTAAAGAAGTCCCAAGATGCTTCTCTACATTTGAGAGATCCATCCCCCACGACAAACCTTCCACACACGCAATTGCAGGTTTAGGCGATAATTGAATAAGCAAAAGAAATAAAGCTATCGCAACGTATCTAAAAGCCTTCGTCATTTAAATGCCTTTATTCCTTTCTAAAGAAGAACCTAGCTTGCTCTGTAGACCAATCATGCCTTTTATTCGCCATCAAACTTAAACTGGTTCCATACACACCAAATACCAACTAAATACACACTCTTCAATTCTCGCAAATCCCTTGCTATGACTGAGATAAACTACTGGTTAATGAAACATATACCTTATGCCTGAACGCTAGTTATATCCTCAATCTCAAGAAAAAGCTGGTTGATTTACTCTAACCTTTACTCTAACTTTTTCAGCCCTAATCCATTAGATAGCGAGCCAAGCTCAGAGAAAATAAGTCGAAAAAATAAGACTTCTTGGCAAATCGACCAGGGTCCCTTAAGGTTTTCTTCAATTTTACTCTTTTCATCTCTGAGGTGAGTCAATAGAGCCTCCTTGAAGCTCTGTTTTTAGACTCTTATCAAAGATCAGGTCGAAAGGGGCTCTTGTTTTCGTTAAATCAATTTAAATAAATGGGTCTAATTGAAAATAATGGACAAATAAAACTTTCATATACAGGCACGTATGGAAATGTTATTGCCACTTATCAGGGCAAGGACTTAATTCTTCATACGAAAGGTTACACAAGAGATGGAAAGTTTGAACCTACAGGTCATCGAAGGAATGTTTCTTATGGGCAACATACTTGGAAAGGTGTTGCAGCAGACGTAAGAGGTGATATTGGAATATTTTTAAATCGCTCTATAGGTTCCGAAGGAGAATATTGGGAAGTAACAGGGTTTTCGCTTCAAACAGGAGAAATGAATGGTCTTTTCTTAGATGATGGATCTTTTATGGATAGAAGAACATTGGCACATAGTGGTTTTGCAAGTACATTTAATAATCGCAGCCAATGGACATATGGAAATCCTAATCAATCAGAAATAAAGAATCTATATATACACTATAATGACATACTAAATCCATCCAATAATTCGGATTCCAATGGAAATATTACTTTTGAATTAAATACAACAACTAACACCAAAGATTTAGTTGATCAGTTATTTGAAAGTTCATCAGAGCGACCGAGTAAATCCTTAGATTTCGACACTGAAAAGTTACTCAAAATAACAGCAAGTACTTGGAGCCAGACAATCAAAATTAGTCGTGTTTCAGAAGCATCCGACAACGGCGACTTACTCAAATCCAAGCAAATGGATCGCAATACCTCTTCTCCTGTTGGGTCTGTTCTCTATGGCGGTGCCGGCGATGACATTCTGCGTGGCTTGGCAGGCTGGGAC
>CACFBG010000038.1 GCA_902564535.1 uncultured Prochlorococcus sp. | reverse complement strand
TTTAATAAAAATGGATTGGCATGCATTCATCAACCAGATCACTTTTCATTAGCAGAATCACTAATTCCTTACCGAGATGAAATTGGTAAGCGTCCACCTATCGCAACAATGGAACTTTTATGGAGTGCACATCAAGGACAGCATATTCTCATAAGCGGATTTTTTCATCCCGAGACTGAGAACTTAGCCTTGAATACATTGAAAGAATATGGAGAAAATCATCTAATTTTAATCAAAGGCCTCGAAGGAGGAACAGATCTATCAATCAGCCGAAAATGTATTTTAAACCAAAGAAAAGATTCGAATTCAAAACGTTCCATACTTCAAGCATCAGAATACAATATATCTGGTAAAGATTCATCTTTTAAAGATCTAGCAAAATGGAAATCCGATGCTTTTGATGCTCTAAATAATAAAGGAAATCTAAGAAAATCATTAATTTGGAATGCTGGAATTTACTTGTATTTATCTGGAAAATTTAATACTATATCTGATGGTATTAAACGATCTGAAGAGATACTTATACAAGGGTTAGCTAAAGACACCTTAGAGAGGTTAATCCAATGGAGAGAGAATACAAAGTAAATCAATCTATATTTTCTGAAATAAGTTGTTTTTGCATTCTATAACGCTTAAAAATAATGTCAGCTATTTGAATCAATTCAGGTTTAATTAAGAACCAACCAAGTTTAAGTAACAAAGGATAGCTAAAACTACTTGCTTCAGTTGATAAACTCTTAAGACCTTCTTGAAATGCTTCTAATTCAATATGTCTTAGAAGAGCAGTAGCATGACCACTTCGGCCAAAATCAGAACGGCAATATAAAAGAGCTAATCTATCTGGTGGATATCTAAGAGCAAAAGCTACGATTTTATTTTTTTTTAAACTAATCCAACCTTTTCCTTTATGAAGGGACTCATCTAATACTCCTGGCAGAATGGCTAATGTTGACCATGCCTGGATTTGTTCTTCTGAATAAAAAATATGTCCTAAATTTTCAATTGCTTCTTGGTAAACCTCTTTAACTTCACCATGATGCTCTAGCTGAAGAGGTTGTAAGTAATGACTATTTGACATATCTGGAACAATAAAAAGTCAATTGACGAAATTTATGAGATCGTGAAGGTTAGAACAAAGATTAAAGCATTGGGACAGCCAAAAATTAAAACACTTCTAAGCGCATTTATGACGCTTTTAAACGATCGTCTTGGTGAAACAATAGTATTTCCTTTGCTACCTTTTCTATTAGAGCGTTTCACACAAAGCGCAAGCACTCTAGGACTTCTTGCCGGAACTTATGCTATATCTCAATTTGCTGTCGCCCCTTTAATTGGCGCATTAAGTGATCGCTATGGTCGTAAACCCATAATCATTACATGCGTTTCAGGATCTGTAATTGGCTTATTTCTTTTTGCCTTTACCGTCTCTCTGAATTGGGAGCAGTTCCTTCCAACATGGGCTCTAGGATTACCATTATTTCTACTGTTCGGAGCAAGGATTATTGATGGTGCTAGTGGGGGGACAGCAGCAACAGCTACAGCCGTTCTAGCCGATATATCAACTCCAGAAAATCGAGCAAAAACATTTGGATTAATAGGTGTCGCATTTGGATTAGGCTTTGTATTAGGACCAGGCCTTGGAACTGCTCTTGCAAAATTTAGTGTGACTCTGCCTGTTTGGGCCGCTACAACTTTTGCAATATCAAACTTAGTTTTAGTTATATGGATCCTACCTGAAACACTTGAATTAAATAAAAGAAATTTTTTACCAAAAAAAAGAGAACTTAATCCATTCACCCAACTCAAATATGTTTTTACAAACCCTATTACGAAACAATTATGTTTAGCATTTTTTATTTTTTTTATGGCATTTAACGGCTTTACAGCTGTATTAGTGCTTTATCTTAAACAAGCTTTCAATTGGAGCCCTCAACTATCTAGTCAAGCTTTTATAGTTGTAGGAGTCATAGCAATGATTGTTCAAGGAGGCTTAATAGGTCCACTTGTCGAGATCTTTGGAGAGTTAAAACTCACTCTTACAGGTATTGGATTCGTAATAGCTGGTTGCATACTTTTAACACTTGCAAATATCGATAATTCAGTTCCCGTCGTTTTCAGTGCAGTAGCCATCCTTGCTATGGGCACTGGACTAGTAACACCATGCCTAAGGGCCCTCATCTCCAAAAAACTTAGCGCTGCAGGTCAAGGTGCAATTTTAGGTAGTCTTCAAGGTCTACAAAGTCTAGGTACTTTTATAGGAGCTGCAACTGCAGGATTATGTTATGACTTTTTTGGCCAGCGAAGTCCGTTTTTTGCTACTACATTTCTTCTTTTAACTGTGATAATGCTAATTTCTCGTGGAGATCTAATTCAACAAAACAAAATTAATCATAGTTAAAATAGATTATTAAAGAATGCTAGATAATTAACTTGACGTATAGACATACAAGTTACTAATTTATTGACATGAAGAAAGCCAAAGCAAAGCAAAATTCATTTATTAATCGTGAATTAAGCTGGATCAGCTTTAACTCCAGAGTGCTATACCAGGCACTTGATAAACGTACACCTTTATTAGAACAAGCAAAATTTAGTGCCATTTTTAGCAACAATCTTGATGAATTCTTTATGGTCAGAGTCGCGTCACTTAAATCACAAGTGGAAGCTGAAATTCAAAAAACAAGTGAAGATGGACTCTCAGCTCAAGAGCAACTTTCAGCTATTCGAGCGAATATTCTTCCTCTGATAGATAAGCAATATAAACATTATGAAAACACTCTAAAAGAGGGTCTCAAGAAAAAATTCATATCAATTGTTTCTTATCAAGAGCTTCAATCTCGACAAAAAACTTGGGTTGATAATTATTTTAAAACCGCTATTTTCCCAGTGCTAACACCATTAGGAGTGGACCCTGCTCACCCATTTCCTTTTGTTAGTAATTTAAGCCTTAATATAGCAACAACTATTTTTGATCCTGAAACACAAAACAAACAATTTGCAAGAGTAAAAGTACCACAAAAAACAATGGATAGGTTCATTATTATCCCAAATGAACTTCATCAAAATCATGAGATATCAAGTATAACTATTATTCCGATTGAACAAATAGTTGCTTTTAATTTAAAGCTATTATTTCCAGGAATGGAAGTTCTAGAACATTACTTTTTCCGAGTAACTAGAGATGCTGATCTTGAACTTAGAGATTTAGAGGCAGATGATTTAATGATTGCCCTTGAGCAAGGCTTAAGGAAAAGACGTATTGGAGGAGAAGTTGTAAGGCTAGAAGTTTCAAGAGATATACCAAATAATATGTTGGGATTACTTATGGATGGAATGTCAGTCAATGAAAATGATTTATATAGAATTGAAGGCCTATTAGGATTAGATGAATTATACGAGATAACTAAGATCAAAAAACCTGAGCTTAAAGATAAACCTCATTATGGAATAACCATCAAAGCACTTAAAAATAGTCAAGTTTCGTTATTAGAAGATGGTTCCATAAAACAAGAAGAATTTAAAGATATCTTTTCAATAATAAGAAGACAAGACTTACTTTTATATCATCCTTATGATCTTTTCTCTACATCTATAGAAGAGTTTATTCGTCAATCTGCAAATGACCCTCAAGTAATGGGGATCAAAATGACCCTATATCGAATTTCAAAAGACTCTTCAATTATTGCATCTTTAATTCAAGCAGCAGAAAATGGCAAACAAGTTATGGCTCTTGTTGAATTAAAGGCTCGATTCGACGAAGATAATAATATTCAATGGGCAAAACATCTTGAACAGTCTGGGGTACATGTTGTTTATGGGGTGATCGGCCTAAAAACCCATACAAAAATCGCCTTAGTGGTTAGGAAGGAAAAAGGACGTTTAAGGTCTTATTTTCATATCGGAACAGGCAATTACAATGCGAAAACTTCAAAACTTTATACAGATCTTGGCTTATTATCAGCTCAACCAGAATTAGGTGAAGATTTAGTTGAACTATTTAACTATCTAACAGGTTTTTCAAAGCAACAATTTTTTCGGAAGTTATTAGTAGCCC
>CACFBG010000037.1 GCA_902564535.1 uncultured Prochlorococcus sp. | reverse complement strand
ACATTTAAAGACTTCTGAACCGCTTCAATTTCTTTTGCAACAATTTTTTGAAGATCATTTTGAAGATAACAAGAATTTTTTAATGAAAAAATATTGCTGAAGGACTGTTCTCTTAAATCTTTTCTTCTTTGCTCAAATTCTGACTCCGTCTTCATATATCGACTCTCATTAATATCTCTATAACGTTTATAAGCCCATGGAGTTGAAACACTAATAGTTGGATCTTTAACTAATAAAACTGCTTTAGATTGTTTTTGGACTTCTAATTGCTCTAACTTTTCGCCTCTACCAAAGCACAATTGTGTTCCACCTTTCAAGCAAAAAGGCATATCAGAACCAAGCTCTGCAGCAAATTCCTCTAAGTCTTTATTTGAAAAATTCAACTCCCAAATATTATTTAATCCTACCAAAGTTGCTGCACCATCACTTGAACCTCCGGCCAAACCAGCCCCTATAGGAATCCGTTTATGAAGATAGATATCTGCCCCTGACACAGAAATATCTGCTTTCTTAATAAGAATATTAGCTGCCTTAATAATCAAATTATCTTCATCTGTGCTTAAGGTTTCCTGATCAGTCCTAAGGCATATTTTTCCATCATTTCTTTTCTTTATGTCAATCTGATCAACAAGATTAATGCTTTGCATCAGCATTGCTAATTCATGAAAACCATCATCCCTAATCCCAAGAACTTCTAAATGCAAATTGATTTTTGCAGGAGCATAAACGCTCAAAGAGTTATCTAGAATAGATTTGTTATGAATCATGCTGATAAGAATCTACTAACTAAGTTAATCCTTTCGATAACTTTATCCATGACTCTGGGGAAAGATCTTGAGGTCTTTGCTTCAAACTAATTCCTCCTTCAATAGCAGCCTGCTCTATCTGTGCAAATTTCTGCAATGATCCCAATGTTTTTCTCAACATTTTACGTCGAGAAAGGAAAGCTGCTTTAACTAAAACAGCTACATTTTTAGCAGTTTCCAAATCAATTTGTTCTTCTTCCCCAAACGGCTCAATAATAATGACCTTTGAATAAACCTTTGGGGCAGGCTTAAAACAATCTGGAGGTACTAAACAAACACTTTGTGACCTCGCTAATAGTTGGAATCTCACGCTCAAAGCACTGAAATTACTACTCCCAGGGTTTGCAAGAATTCTGTCAGCAACCTCCTTTTGCAGAAGAATTACTAAACTTTGATATCTCATTTCTGAAGGTCTCTCTAATCGACCCACCAAGCGCTCAAGAAGAGGGCCTGTAATGTTATATGGAATATTCGCAACAACTTTCGTACAAGGAATCCCATCGAAAGGGACTAAAGGAACCGAAAGGACATCTCCTTCTCTTAAGGTAAATCTTGGATCATTTGAGAAGCGTTTCTTTAAACCAATTACCAAATCTCTATCCAATTCAATTGTATGAACCAGTGAAGCTTCTGAGTTTAAAAGTCTTTTAGTAAGTCCACCTCTCCCAGGGCCTATCTCAAGTACACGATCATCTGGTTGCAATTTGGCAGCGGTAACGATTTTGTCCAAAACCGATTCGTCTTTTAGCCAATGCTGGCCAAAACGCTTACGAGCAATATGTCCAGAAAAAGCCATCACCTATTCTTTCTAACAAAATCCGCTGTGTTGTCTGAGACAGTTCTTTTTTTCTTCGCCATTTATCACTTAAATCATACTCAACTACTAGATCATAATGATCCCTTTACTTTCAAAATTAAAACTATCTCTTCATACATATCAATGAATTAACCATTAATTCCTTTCGCCGTCCTCTCATCTAGGCGGTCTTATCGTCTATCTATTCAAATAGCCTTCTAATGTTCTCGAAACTATTGGCAATAATTACTTGCATCATCTTTTTCTGTTCAGCAAAAATCCCTGTTTTTGCCATGTCAAAATACGAGTCACAGACTTTCCAGGTAGAAGAACTAGATCTTCCGTCCGCCTTGGCTGATGATGATAGCTTCAACGAACTACCTTTCGAACAACTTAGGCAAGCATTAAGAGAAGAAGTTGAGCGCGATCCCAAAAAAGAATTTAAATTTATATCACCTGAAAAATACAATCTGCTAATAAGATGAGTTTCGACCAAAGTAATCTCGATCGTCTTCGCGAATTAAAAAGGAAATTACCAACAAAAATCTCTCCAGTAATTGATTCCTCTAATAACCACAAGATAACAAACAATTTAGAAGGGGAAAAACTCACGGAAAATAAAAATTCTGAAGAATTATTTTTAGAATTTATGGAATCAAGTCCAGATGGTAATATCCCCCCTCATTTAATGTCCGAGCTAAAAAAAGCAGAATCTATAGAAAGTCAAAAGGAAGATGATCAAAGACATATTGAGTCCCTTATTCTTGATAAAAATGATTCCAACAAAAATTATCCATTTATTAATAAAACGAAAAAATTAATAAATAATAATAAAAATCTATACTCCGCTTTTGAAAGACTGCTTCTTGAAGAAGAAGAATTATAAGAAATAAATTTGCCATGTTAAATCCATCACGCTACCGAATTCTTGCTATTGGGAAAATACGAAAGAAATGGATCCAAGAAGGAATAGACCTATATCACAAACGAATGCCTGGCCTAACTATCATCGAACTAAAAGATGGCAACCTTATTCGTGAAACTGAATCCGTTTATGCGACTCTAAAAAAAAGCGAGAATCTAGTTGCATTAGCGGAAGAAGGGGAAATATGTTCATCAACAGACCTATCTAATCGATTAAAGAAATTAGGGTCCCAACCTCTTGCTTTTGTTCTCGGTGGAGCTAATGGCCTATCTCCCAAAATAAAAGCCTCAGCGAAATGGTCCCTTAGTCTCTCACCTTTAACTTTTCCACATGAAATCGCCCGACTGATTTTATTGGAACAACTATATCGAGCTCAAACAATTCAACAAGGAAGTCCTTATCATCGCGACTAAAGGCTTATTCCAGACTCGACTAAAGGACCGCCAATCCTCAGTGCGCGGAATAATACAGGAGTACTATTATTGGCATAGTTTGTCCTGAAAGCAATGAGGTCATCGCGCTCAATCCTCAAACCAAGTTCTTTATCGCTACCGCTATTTCTTGAAAACATAACAGCAGGATTTCCTTCTCCAGCAGAAGATTATATAGATGTTGGCATTGATCTTAATAAACAGCTCATTCGAAACCCCTCGAGCACTTTCTTCGTTCGGGTAAGCGGCCATTCCATGACTGAAGCCGGAATCCACGATGGCGATCTATTAATAGTTGACAGAAGCCTAGACGCTCGGCCAGGAAGAATAGTTATTGCCACTTTAGATGGCGATTTCACTGTCAAACAATTTACATACCATCACGGAACTCCTTATCTAAAAGCACATCATCCTAATTACCCTGCAATTAATCTTAGTAGCTATGGAGACGTACAAATCTGGGGTGTCGCAATATATTCAATTCACAGTCTCAACTCTTCGCTGATTCCACAATGATCAGCATGACAGCATTAATTGACGGTAATAATTTTTATGCAGCATGCGAACAAAGCATTGATCCGACATTAAGGGGACTTCCTCTCATCATACTTTCTAATAATGATGGCTGTGTTGTAGCGAGAAATCCCGAAGCAAGAAAATTAAAGATCTCAATGGGGACACCCTACTACCAAATTCGTCACAAGGTAAAAAGGCTAGGAATTGCTGTAAGAAGCTCCAATTACAGCCTATATGGAGATATGAGTCAACGTTTAATGGACCTTTTAGCCAAACATTGTGATGAGCTTGAAATCTACTCAATCGATGAAGCATTTGCAAATGTATGTCGTCCTAAAGGCAGCAATTTGTCTCCTTGGGCTCGTCAATTAAGAGGATTGATATACCAAAATTTAGGCCTAACTATTGCAATAGGGATCGGCTACACCAAAGTGCAAGCTAAGTTGGCAAATTATCTCGCCAAAAACTTAGTTGCGAATGCAGGTGTTTTTGAATTCACTGATCCCAATGGTTACGACACCTATCTCGAGAGTATACCCATTGAAGAGGTATGGGGAATTGGGAGTAAAATGGCTCATTGGTGTCGGCTTAAGGGAGTCAACTCTGCAAGACAATTACGAGACATGCCTAGCAACCTATTACGAGCTAAATATGGAGTGATTGGAATACGTATAAAGAATGAACTTCAAGGGAGAATATGCTTACCCTTAAAGAAAAAATCAAA
>CACFBG010000036.1 GCA_902564535.1 uncultured Prochlorococcus sp. | reverse complement strand
GTGATTGAAAATATAAAGGTATTAATAATAAAATAATTAATAGAAGTGCTTGAAAAAAACCTCGAAAAAAATAAATAAAGAAGTCTTTCCTATCAAGGGTAAAGTAATTTATTTTTTTTATATAATCTGTACTGATCCATCTGATTTGAATCCAGCTTTTAATTAAGGAAAAGAAGGTTATTAAACTTACCAAGGAACCAATCAAAGCAAGATTCTGATTGACTAAATCAATATTTAACATCCGCAATGGTTGAACAACTAGCCATCCAAATAAATAAAGTAATGGAATAAAAAAGACAGTTGGAATCCACCTAACCTTATGACTTAGAAAGTCATTCCATAAATTAGTAATTAAGTTGATCAGTTTTCTTTTTCGATGGTACTAGTCAAGCCCTTAGAGTTTAGTCGTTCCGAATAAAATTCAGCAGGCTCTATATCGCAAATAATTACTAAGCCAATTCCAGTATTATGTGCTTCAAGCATTACTGCTAATGCATCCTGCTCGCTAAGTTGAGGGACTACTTCCCTTAAAGTCAATACTACATATTCCATAGTGTTGACAGGGTCATTATGAAGAAGGACTTTGTATCTAGGAGAAGGTTTGACTATACGTTTAGTCTCCTTTTCTATAACTGTTGTAGTTCCGGCACTAACAGCATTGACATAAAAAAGCATTCTAAAATTCTCTCTAATTTCTGAGCTTAATAATTTATTGGAAAAATAAGATTCTTTCATCAGATATTTTCTATGCGTTTCATAGCCAGTTCAACATTGGAACGGCTATTAAATGCTGAAAGGCGAAAATAGCCTTCACCAGAAGCCCCAAAGCCACTACCTGGAGTGCCAACTACATTTGCGCGTTTTAAAAGATGATCAAAAAAGGTCCAAGAATTCATTGATTCTGGGGTCTTTATCCAAACATAAGGAGCATTTGTCCCCCCATATACTTGAAGGCCCATATCTGTAAGTTTTTCACGAATCAATGTTGCATTTTTCATATAAAAATCTACTAAAGATTTTATTTGAGACTTGCCTGAAGCAGAATAGGTTGCTTCTGCCCCTTTCTGTACGATATAACTAACTCCATTAAATTTAGTACTCTGTCGACGACTCCACAAACTCCAGATGTCTATCATGTCATGATTACCTACATTACCTTTAAGAGTCTTAGGGATCACAGTAAAAGCACATCGAACACCAGTAAAGCCGGCATTTTTTGAAAAAGATCTAAATTCAATTGCGCATTCTTTTGCCCCTTCTATTTCATAAATTGAATGAGGCAATGATGAATCTTGTATAAAAGCTTCATATGCCGCATCAAACAATATTAAAGCATTATTTTTTCTTGCATAATCTACCCATTCTAAAAGTTTCTTTTTAGTAATCACTGCTCCAGTTGGATTATTCGGGAAGCAAAGATATATCAAATCCACTGCATTACTTGGGAGTGACACTTCGAAATTATTAGAAGCACTTATAGGTAAATAGCTAAGTCCTTTATATCTTCCAGAGTCCAAAACTTCTCCAGTATGTCCCGTCATAACATTGCTATCTACATAAACTGGGTAAACGGGATCTGTAACAGCAATTCGATTCTGGTCTCCAAGAATATCTAGGATATTGCTGCTATCACATTTAGAACCATCTGAAATAAAAATCTCATCTGCAGCAATCTCACAGCCTCGTACCTGATAATCATTTTTTGCAATGGCTTCTCTTAGCCATTGATAGCCTTGCTCAGGTCCATAACCATGGAAACCTGAACTTGTCCCCATTTCATCTATTGCTGCTTTCATTGCTTCTCTGCAAGCCAAGGGTAGTGGCTCTGTAACATCTCCAATCCCTAAGCGAATTAATTCTGATCCTGGATTTTGATTTTTAAAAACCTCTACCCTTCTACTTATTTCAGGAAATAAGTAGCCTGCTTTTAGTTTTAGGTAATTGGGGTTGATCTGAACCACGAGCAAAGAAGAAGCGTGAATAAGAAATATATTGCTATGAAATGAGTCAATCTGTGGGTATGTCTTTTACATACGATATATAAAAGGAACAAAGGGTAAAGAATCGCCGTGGTTTTACAAGAACAGATGAAATCAAAAAAATATCATGAAGTAATCAGACTGAATGATTTAGTGACTGAAGAGATCTCCAAGCCAGGTCGTTATATTGGAAATGAATTAGGAGTTAATCCCAAAACATGGGAATCAACTGACGTTAGATGGGCTCTAACTTATCCTGAAATTTATGAAGTAGGAGCAAGTAATTTAGGTCATATTATTCTTTATTCAATAATTAATTCCTTACCCAGACAACTATGTGATCGTTCATATTTACCAGGAAATGATCTTGGAAAAAAATTAAGAGATCAATCTCAACCATTATTTGCAGTTGAAAGTCATAAACCATTATTAGCATTTGATCTATTGGGATTCAGTCTAAGTTATGAATTAGGCGCTACAAATATCCTAGAAATGCTTGATCTAGCAAAAATATCTATACATTCAGATCAAAGGCATGATTTAACATTAGATCATCCAGATTCTGCGCCATTGATTTTTGCAGGAGGTCCTACAGCCACAAGCAATCCCGAACCATTTGCTGCCTTTTTTGACTTCTTTGCTTTAGGAGATGGAGAAGAACTTTTACCTGAAATTGGTTTAGTTGTAGCAGAAGCCAAAAATAAACAGCTGAAGCGATCTGAAATTCTCAAAGATCTTGCTGAAATACCTGGTATTTATGTTCCTTCTTTTTTTAAAATCAATCAAAATGGTATCTCAATTGAACCAAAAATTAAATCTTTACCAAACAAAATTCTTAGACGAGTAGCAAATCCCATGCCTTTTTATGCTATGGGATTAGTTCCAAATCTTGAAACCATTCATGATCGACTCACAATTGAAATCCGGCGCGGATGTACAAGAGGATGTCGTTTTTGTCAGCCAGGGATGCTTACTCGTCCAGCAAGAGATGTAGACCCCAACGAAATAATTAGTTCAGTAGAAACCGGAATGAAAAAAACTGGTTATAGTGATTTTTCCTTACTTTCACTGAGCTGTAGTGACTATCTCTCCTTACCTGCAATTGGAGTTGAACTGCGCAATCGTCTAGCAGATAAAAATATAAGCCTGCAACTTCCAAGTCAAAGAATTGATAGATTTAATGATGATATAGCACATATTATTGGTGGGACAAGAAAAGCATCTTTAACCTTCGCTCCTGAAGCAGGTACTCAAAAGCTTAGAGATATTGTTAACAAAGGGCTAACAGATCAAGATCTAATAAATGGGATAAGAAAAGCTATGGAAAATGGACATAGGAAGATCAAGCTTTACTTCATGATTGGTTTACCTGGAGAAGAAGATGAGGATGTGATTGGAATAGCAACTACATGTAAATTCCTGCAGAAAAAATGTCTTGATTTAGGACGGTTAAATCTCAATATTACTATTAGTAATTTCACTCCTAAACCACACACCCCTTTTCAATGGCACAGTACTTCAACAAAAGAGCTTATTAGGAGACAAAATCTATTGCGTAAAGAATTCAATGCCTCAAAAGGTATAAAAGTAAATTATACAGATGTCAGACTATCTGCAATGGAAGATTTCATTGGTAGAGGTGATAGAAGTCTGGCTCAAGTTATAGAAGCGGCATGGAAAGAAGGCGCAGGCATGGATGCTTGGTTTGAATCCATAGATAAAACTTATAAAGCTTGGGAGAAAGCAATTATATCCTTCGATTTACAAGATAAATATAGAGAAATAGAAATGGGTAATTGGAGTAAAGCTCTATCACTAAAAAAAGAAGATCTTAAAGCAATATGTTCACTTCCTCTCCCTTGGGACCATATAGACACAGGAATTGATAAAGAATGGTTAGCTAAAGATTTACAGAGAGCCCTTGCATCCGAAGTGATACCAGATTGTTCATTTCACCAATGCAGTGGCTGTGGAGTGTGTGGAGATGATTTAGGACATAATTCAATTATTAATGCAATTCCTATCCCTGAAAGGAAGCCACAAAAGTCACCTCCAAGTGAAAAGGTATGCAGAATTCAATTACGTTTTTCTAAAACCGGTTATATGAAGTACTTAAGTCATTTAGACCTTGTGCGACTTCTTGATAGAGCTTTTAGACGCAATGAATTACCTATTAGTTTTACAGGCGGATTTCACCCATTACCAAGAATCAGATTTGCCTTATCGCTGCCATTAGGAGTAGAAGGATTAAAGGAGTTAGTGGAAATTGATTTTACAAAAGAATTGAGTCCAAATCATGTAATGAAAAAACTTCAAAAATCACTCCCGAATGGATTGAAAATTCTTCACGCTGAATCTATATCTACAAAGGATATTAGCCCGACACAAAAACTCAAAGCTGCAATTTGGAGTTTTAAATTAACCACAATAAGTTCTCAGAACAAAGTTTGTCCTAGATGGGAAGAAGGGATTTCTCAAATAATGAGTTGTGAAGAATTGATCTGGCAGGATACTGACAAAAGAGGACGTTTTCGAAAAAGAAACTTTAAGCATGTCCTTAAATGCCTCAAAATTGAAAAATCTATTGCATTGTCTCCATTTTATTCGACTCAAATCAAACTTGAATCCCTAATAGCCCAAAATGGACAAAGTCTCAAACCTCTTCACATCCATCATTGGATACAAGAATATTTAAATCAACCTTTAAAAATTAGTGATATCAAGAGGAATGAACTTCTGTTACTCCATGACTAATGCTAGGGTTATTGAGGATGCCTAAGCAAGACATTTTGTCAATCGAGCATCCCGGTCCTAATCAATCCAAGTTCTTAGAGGAAAAACCTGTTAGTGCTTGAAAAATCTAAAGCTAATTACAGGAAACAATTGTCACTCAAATCATAGGAGCTTAAACTCCGTCAATTTATTCGACGGCATTTTGTCGTTATCCAATCAAAACCAATTTTGTAAGTTTCCTTAAATTCTTTTTTCAAGACTTAGTCAACTAAGAGCTATTACACATCTCTATATATGCCGAAGCAAATTGTAATCGCTGAGCAATTGCGAA
>CACFBG010000035.1 GCA_902564535.1 uncultured Prochlorococcus sp. | reverse complement strand
GGTCTATGGAATTTTTCTGAATTTTTTTTGATAGCTCTTTTTCATAGTAACGGTCATAGTAATCAAGCATTTGAATGCAAGCTTCAGCCCAATTCTCGTTTTCAATCGACTTAAGAGCTTGAGCCGTTCTTTGAGGCCCTAATCTCTTGCTGATTCTTAAAGTGGCTTCTTTAAGCATTGTTTTATCTTGGCATCCATAAATTTTTACAAGTTCAGAAATTCTTTCTTCTTTTGATCTGTGAATTTCAATCACTTCTGACTTTTTCATTTGCTTATAAAATTCGAAGGGTATTCGACATTTTCCTAGATTTGCACTTTCATCTTCGACTAATATTTCTTTGTTATTTGTTCTCTGGAAGATCTCTAAAACTTCTCCTATCTTATTTTCATATTGCTCATTACTTGGCTGTGCTTGAAGACCTAAAGAGCCAAAACTGCTACCTCTGTGATTAGCTAAACCTTCTAAATCTAGTATTGAGATGCCTTTATTCTTTAGTTTTAATAATATAGATGTTTTACCTGATCCTGTTCTTCCGCCAATAAGTTTTATAGGCCATTTCTTTTTGAATTGTTTAAGTACCCAATTTCTATAAGACTTATAACCCCCTAATAATATTACGGCCTTCAGATCTAATATTGTTGCAAGCCAGGCGACACTTGCTGAGCGCATGCCTCCTCTCCAGCAATAGAGTTTTAAATAGTATAAGGACTCTTGGTTTTCATTTGAAAAAGCATCAAGTTTAATTTTTTGTAAGCTATTTCTAAGATTAGTAAGTTTAGGACTTATTATTTGAAGACCTAAAATAATCGCTGCCTTTTGTCCTGCAAGCTTATATCTTTTTCCAATTTGAGCCCTTTCCTCATTGTTAAATAATGGAAGATTCTTGGCCCCTGGCCAATGTCCTTGAGAGAACTCTTTAGGTGATCGAAGATCTATTAATGGACCTTTTAAAGAGCGAAATTTTTCAATAGGACACTGCAGACAAAACACTTTCCCTGACATAGTGGAAGCATTACGCTTCTTGTGAGACAGACTGATCTCCATGTCTTCATCAACTCCTGGTTCAGATAAACTCAGCATCGAAGAGCTAATCGATCAATTTTCAACTTGCTCTCTTAGAAAGCGTAGGAACCTTCTAACTTCTTTAGAAGATCGAGTAGAAGAGATAGCCAAACTAGGTCCTCAAGCTTTGTCTAATTTTGAGCCATCAGGTCAAGATTGGGGCGCTGGATGGATAATTCAAGTTGTAAGTAAACATTATCCTGAGGCCTTAGAAAAATTAACTTCTTCTGATTTGCATTTGTGGCTAGAAGCACCATCGGCTGTTGATATTGATTATGGACCTTTGCAAAAAGCTTTGGTTTGTGAAAAATTCGAGGAAGCAGATCGCTATACAAGTGCCATTCTTCGTAAACTTGCTGGGGAGGGTGCTGAAGCTAGAGGGTATGTTTATTTTACCGAAGTAAAATCTATTCCTGTTATAGATCTGAAAACTATAGATAGACTTTGGCTTGTTTTTTCTCAAGGAAAATTTGGCTTTTCAAAACAAGCAAGTCTTTTAAAAACTTTGAATGGCAATTATGATCGCCTCTGGCCTAGAATAGGTTGGAAGAAAGATGGAGTATGGACAAGATACCCTGGCTCATTTACCTGGTCTATTGAGGCTCCAGAAGGCCATATGCCTTTGATTAATCAACTTAGAGGAGTGAGATTGATGCATGCATTATTGAATCATCCAGCTTTAGTTGATCGGCTTAACTAAAGGAATGAAAAACTTCTTTTGATGCATCACATCAACATTATTGAATTACTTTTAATGTAGGAATTGATGAGATTTTATTTTATAAAAACTATAAAAAATATTTTTAGGCTAGATATTTGTCTGAAAAGAAGAGAATGGACTTTTATTGATTTTTTCCATCCTTCAAGTCTACAATTATCTAAGTTTCTTGAAGTACTTCTTGAACCTTTAAATGAAAACAAAAGGATTTATGAGAAAATACAATTGGGATTGCATGAGGCTTTGATAAATGCAGTAAAACATGGAAATTTATATGATCAAAAAAAATCAATAAAAGTTCGTCGAGTAATAACTTCTAATTGGTTTATTTGGCAGATAATAGACGAGGGACTTGGAACACCTAGAGAGTTAAGGATACCCAAACTACCAGAACATATGGATGCAGAAGGAGGTAGAGGATTGTATATTATTTATCAATCTTTCGATGACATTAGATGGAATAAGCTGGGAAATACAATACAACTTGCGTGTAGGAGAAATTAACTTAATGTCCAGAACAACCAGGATCCTTTATTTCATTTTTTAGCCATCTTAGAGATAACTCGATTTTTTCTAAAACTTCTTTATTACTCCCATTTCTTAGGAGTTGAACAATTGCAGCTGTAAGAAGTTCAGCAGATCTTCTTTGAGGATTATTCCTAAATATATGCCATTCTTCATTTTTGATAGTGATCTCATTATGTAAATCTGTTGAAATATCCTTAGCCTTTTTTGTCCATTCAGTATTTCTTTTATTCATAATTATCTCTTGAGAAGATTTTTATAGTTTTGAAGCATGCCATACTCTAGTCATAAAATGAGACTTTGCTTCTATTAATCTGAAGCCACTTTCTTCTAATCTAGAGTCTATATTATCGTTTATATAATCCTTATAGTAAGGTTCATGAAATGACTTATGGAAATTTTCCATTAAAGATAAGAATTTGGGTGAGTCAGAAACTTGAATAGAGTCGGCTAATATTAAAGATCCTTTTTTATTGAGAACTCTCCAACATTCGTTAAGTACATTTTGTCTTGCCTTAGGTGGTAACTCATGAAGAAGAAATACACAGGTCACAGCATTAATACTTTCATCAGGGAATGGTAAATCTTCGGCATTGCCTCTAATAAGCTGAACTAAATGTTCATTTGAATTATTTAGACTCTTACTTGCCTTTTTCAAATAAGCTTCAGAAAGGTCTATTCCTAGTAGTTCAATATTAGGAATAGCACCTCTTATTTGTTGTAATGTACTTCCAGTACCGGTAGCCACATCAAGTATTTTTAGGGCATCATATTTATGATCTTTATATGCCATAAGACTTTCTTTTAATGGCCTTATAATTCTTCTTCTCATCAGATCAGCAGTTCCATTGAATAGGATCTCAACCTGCAGATCATATAAATTTGCGGAATGATCGCTTAGATAACCATCGGTTTGATGATGAAAATTTTGTAAGTAATAATTTGGATAAATTTCGGAATTTATTTCTTTAGGTATATCTCTAGTTTTGTTCCTTTTTCTTCTTTCCCAAGTGGAAGGAAGATCTAGCCAAATCATTGGATACTGATAAGCCCATTCAATCCAAGGACTTTTAAAAAGCAATTCTTTGGGGTATAAGTTTTTTTCAGCTTCTTCCCAATCAAGAGAAGCAAGCCTTGTCATGGAAAGGCGAATATCATTAATTAAATCAATTGGAATTTCATCAGTTGGGGGAACAGAGCCTGGAGCTAAGAACTCCATTGCTTTTGTGCTTAGCTCCTTATGTACTAATCCAGCTAGGTTTTTTCCTCCCTGAAGGGTTTGATAAATAATTTTTGTAAGACTAGGTTTAACCATCCTTATGGTGATATTAATTATATTCCAATTGATTTAAATTCATTTTGTGTCTTCAACCTCTTTGATTTCATAAAGAATTAATCAATTGAAGCAAAATATACCCTTTAAAGCTGCCTAGGGGCTCTCTGCAAATCATTGTATTAATTATAATTCCTTAAATAGAATCTAATTTTTACAATATTTATTTCTATTGATTTTTAGGATTTCTTCTATCTCTTGCCAGTCATAATAAGGCTCAACCTTTTTTAATTGTACAAGATTTTTTTTGATTAATTTTATAGAGTAGTTGCTTTCATGGCATATTATATCTTTATTGTAAGTGGAAATACCATCCTCTATCCTTTCCATGCTTGCGTCTAATCTTTTTTTTAAATTCCTATTTATTATTGTTGTTAAATTTATATTCTCTGAAGAAAAATCTATGAAATAAAATGTTGCTAGAGTTAAAGAGGCGAAGATAGAATTCATTAATTAAATATCTTATGATCGTATGTTTTTATAAAGATTAAATCATTCAATTACTTTATTATAATCAATAAAGTAATTGAATGATTTAATCTATCTACTCTTCATTTATGCATCATAGTACATAACAAACTCATGGGGATGAGGTCTTTGCCTTAGTTGTTGAACCTCTTCGTATTTAAGTTCAATCCAATTGTTAATGAAATCATCTGTGAAGACTCCTCCTTCTTTTAAGTAGTCCTTGTCTGAATCAAGTGCTTCAAGTGCATCATTGAGAGAGGAGGGAACAGTATTTATATTTGCAAGTTCTTCTGCAGGTAATTCAAATAAATCAACATCAACTCCATCGCCTGGATCAATTTGATTCTTTATTCCATCAATACCTGCCATCATCATTGCACTAAAAGCTATATATGGATTAGCTAAAGCATCACCAGATCTAAATTCCAATCTTTTTGCCTTAGGACTTGGACCGGTTAGAGGTATTCGAACTGCTGCTGAGCGATTTCCTTGCGAGTAAACCAAGTTCACAGGAGCCTCAAAGCCTGGAACCAGTCGTTTATAGCTGTTAGTACTTGGGTTGGTGAAAGCTAAGAATGAGGAAGCATGTTTAAGTATCCCTCCTATATACCATCTTGCAGTTTGTGAAAGATCAGCATAAGTACCCTCTCCAAAGAACAATGGTTGACCACCTTTCCAAAGACTTTGGTGAACATGCATGCCAGTTCCATTATCGTTAAATACTGGTTTAGGCATGAATGTTGCTGTTTTTCCATATTTCTTTGCAATATTCCTTACTACGTATTTGTAAGTCATTACATTATCTGCTGCTGCAATTAGCTCAGCAAATTTCATTCCTAATTCATGTTGACCAGCGCCTGCAACTTCATGGTGATGTTTTTCAATAGGAATACCTAGTTCACCCATTAAAAGAAGCATTTCCGACCTTATATCTTGTGCTGTGTCGTTAGGAGAAACTGGAAAATATCCTTCTTTTAATTGAATCTTATAACCAAGATTTCCTCCTTCTTCAACCCTGCCTGTATTCCAAGGGGCTTCAATAGTATCAACGCTATAAAAACTTCCTCCCTCTCCTGAGTTGTATCTAACATCATCAAAGAGAAAGAATTCAGGTTCTGGCCCAAAAAATGCTGTGTCAGCAAGCCCAGTTGTACCTAAATAATTAAGAGCTTTCTGAGCAAGCGATCTAGGACACCTTGAATAGGCTTCTCCACTGCGAGGCTCCTGAATTGAGCAGATCAGACTAAGGGTCTTATGACGATAAAAGGGATCTATCCATGCTGTATTGGGATCAGGAACCATAGCCATGTCAGATTCATTAATCGCCTTCCAGCCTCGAATTGAAGAGCCATCAAAAGCCAAACCATCCGAGAAGGCATCATTATCAACCATGTCTGAAGTCACGGTTAGGTGTTGCCATTTGCCGTGCAGATCAGTGAATTTCAGGTCGATTAACTCAATGCCTTCATCCTTTATTTGGCGAAGTACATCCTGGGGTGATTTT
>CACFBG010000034.1 GCA_902564535.1 uncultured Prochlorococcus sp. | reverse complement strand
CCGTTCATTCTGATCATGACGACCATGAAGAAGAAGAAGAGCATGCTGAGCACGATACTGACTACAAGCGAGAAGATTTCCGTGGTTACTTAAAAGCTACATATGCTCCAAATGATCGCCTTAGTGTGGCAGTAGATACTCAGCCTTATGTGGTTACAAAGAATCAAGGTGAAGAAAAGAAAGGAACCAAAAATTCAATTGGAGCCAAGGTCTTATATGCTTTCGGCGAAGGTGATGTTAATTTTGCACTCGGCGACAACTTTAAGGAGCTTACTGATGGAGCTTATGTAAGTGTGGAACACCGTCAAGGTTGGGATTCTGTTGGCGAATGGGTAGGTAATTACACAGATCCTCGATTAGGAGTTGAATTTAATTATGATTTAGTTGCCTTCAAAATAGAAGGTGGTCCTCGCTTCTTTGTCCCATCATCTGAGGCAAGTACAAGTGAACGTACAGATTTCGCTGGTGAAATAGAGATCGGTCGTCCTGTAGGAGAGAACGCATACGTATTTATTCATTGGCAACCTACGCGTAGTGATAAGGATGGTTCTGATTGGGGAGAAGGTTGGCAACATCATGTTGGAACAGGGGTGACATTTACCTTCTAAAGAGAACGTCAGATAACAAGCACAAACAAGATAAAGCTCTTGTATTACATAAGTTGTTATGTCTTTTCGTGAGAACCAACCATTCCTTATACTCTCTTGCAAAAGATTGTATAAGGAATGGTTGGCTGATGAGTTAAAGGAAAAAGCTTGCTTTTTAGTTTCTTGGTCTGGGAAGTAGTTATTCTCTGAATATACCGCTAGTTATTTCTTGTTTGATTAATTAAGTACATCTTATTCTTTATTAGCAGATGTACGGAGAGAATTTCCTAGCTATCTAATCAAAAAAGACTCCATCAACAGATATTTCTTGCCTGGACTCTGACGAAGGATATTGCTTGTAGTAAAAGACAATTCCGATTGCAAGAGCTATTCCAATCAATAGCCAAGCTATTAACAAATTCTTTTTTGTGATTAGTTTTGATTGTTTTGAAGTTTGCTTAGCTTGCAACTCAGGGAAACAGCGAGTTATTTGAATCAAATCCCACACTTCGTTTGGCTCATAAGAAGTTAAATCCGTTCCTGATACTCCACTACCTTCTTCTAATCCTTCAGCTTTCATCTTTTTCCTAATCAAAGCTTTTCTCGTGTCACTAGACATCGATTTAAATCGTTTTCTCCTTTCTTCTGGGGACTCTTTATTTCTCATCCCTAAGATTTTCTTTTTTCCAACAACTTATAGAAGGAATAAAGGCGCAGCTTTTCATAGAGTTCATTCCTAACTCTCAAGGTAAATATAGACTACGATTACAAAGAATTTATTAGGTAAAGCATTTTGGAATATAGCCTCTTCCCTGAATAGAGATTTGTCCAAAAATAGACTTTATTATTGAAAAATTGCCCTATATGTGGTTTCTTAGTTAGCCCTGAGAAGGGAATGATCTTAGTCAGGATAAAAAGCCGGATATCGATGCTCAAATAATTTCTAATTAAGGTTTGTGTGACTGCAGAGGCCTTCTCTGAGGTCGTAGTCCCTGAGTGGAGATTCAGGGAATGACTTGCTTTTGATTAATCAGTAATTGGATTTGACTATATTGTTTCCTAATCAATGGGTTTAGAAATTTGGCAAACCCTAACCAAAAGGCGTTGCCCCTGTTAACATTATTTTTAGTAAAATAAGATTGCATTAAATGAGATTACCCTTTCCTAAGTTTGTTATTTCAAGATTAGTTTTATCTAGACTTCTTGTTTTAATTAGTGCTTCTTTACTTGCACCTGTCAGTCCACTTTTGATTAGATATCCCAATCAAGTTGCTCGATTAGATAATTATATTCGCATGTACTTTGCTAACCCTGTTGATAAGATTTCTTTAAAGAAAGCTTTAAATACAGCAAATGCAATTTTATATGTTAATAGATCTAATGCTGCTTGTTCTGTTTATGCATTTGGTATTATTCAGACCTTAGATGGCATGCCTGTCTTTATTGATGCGACAAATAAAAATATTCTCTCTTTAAAGTCCTCTAAAGAAGAATCGATTTCAGAGTTAGGCCCCTCGAATGAATCAAAATGGGATGAAATTATATCCACATCGCAAGTTGAGTTCCAAAAAGGACTGGCATATAGAGGGGAAATTATTGGTAAGTATATGGATAATCTTAAGAGAAGGTGTAAATGAATCTTATTATATATAGATTTTAGTTTTATTTGGTTATTATTGGTCGAAATATAGGGTAGGAAAGACATGTATAAGATGCATTAAGCTCACACTTGGCAATATATGAATAGATAGAGGATTTCCTTAAGTATATTGCAAGATTATTAGATATTAAGGCAGCCTCTTTTTGGTTTAAATTATATTGTGGTTTTTTTGTAAAGCTACCATTGGCAAGTCCAGTAACAGAACCTAAATAAGGAGAAAATCTATCTGCAGGTTTTTTATTACGAAATAGAATCGATTTAAAATTCTCTATACCTTCACTATCTAAATAATTGATAGTAAATATATATTGATGGCTTGAAGTGAATAGACTCATCGCAGCAGGAGGAAATAATGGGGCATAGAGTATCTTCCCTATATCACTCTTGGTTCCTTTCCCTCCTAGTTTCCAAGAAGTAATTTGATTGATAGGAATTGACTTTATAGTTCCTTTTTCGTCAATACGTAATTCGCTTGGATTCAAATATACTCTACATTTATTTTTTCCTGGTAAACATATTGCATCAAATTTCTTCTCGTTAGAAGCTTGGGAAGCACTTCCCTCTAACAAGTAAGAAATAAATAAGATTAGAGAGTAAAATATTATTTTCATTCTATTGGAAATTATAATATGTTCTTTAGATGTTAACATGTTAAAGATGTCTTCTAATGATTTTGCATGAAATACCTATCAAAAATCTTCAAATATTATATTTCTGATAAAATTGATTACTTGCATGTAAAAATTTTACTAGCAGTAGTTCTTTCTTTTTCACTTGGAGTTGGCCAAAAAACATATGCTGCTGAAAGATTTAACGATGTTTATTGTCAGTCAGAATTTGAAGATTATGATCTTTGCAACATTAGTTTTTTTAGAAAGTTTATGTCTGCAAAACTAGTTAAATCAGGTACTAATATACGTATTCCTTATTCATCAATTTTTAGATGGTCTTATGAGAACTCGAGTTTACGGAAAAGAAAAAATAGCAGTAGTAATTTAGCTATTGATTTGTCACCACTTTCTAATGTTACAAATAATGCTCCTTCTGCTGCTTTGAAGACCGCTGATAGTCTTGGAAGGAGTTTAGTAGGAATGGTAAATTTCTTTATGACTAGAGTTGAACATATCCATACGTTTACTATATTTTATCGAGATATTGAACTTGGAACGAAAAAAGTTATAGTCGTTGATTTTGATGATATTAAATATATGCCGCCAATGAAAGCTCTCCTTGAAGATATTTTACCAGAAGAAAGTCTCAACGAATCTCGTAGTTAACTTTAGCATCTACAAAGTCAATAATTTGATCGACTGTATCATATATAGCGACTTTCAATTTACTCTCATTGCATATATCTTTATCTTTTATATCGGCATCACAAGAATAAGCTGACTCACTTTGGAAAAATTCCGAGCCTACAACATTATCGATTCTAATAGCTCTTTCTTTAGTAACATCTACTGATCTTCCATTAAATGTTCTGCTTGCAATAATATCTTGTTCTTTAATACTTATTATGTCAACTTTTATTGCCGATTCACCGAATACAATCAGCTTGCTTTTTGCAGGACTTGTGCAACCTAAAATGGGTAAGCAAGTGGCTTTTTTTGTTTCAATTTTAGAGGATGTTAATAGTTTAAGAACTACTGGCCTAACAATATAATCAGCCCCTAATTTTTCCCCAGAAGTTATCATTTCATTTATATAAAGATCACTTGTTAGATCTTGTTTCATTCCTGGTGCAATTATCATTTTATATGGAGATGAAGAGGTCATCTTTCCTAACCCATATACTTCTTGCTCTAAAGCTTTGCTAACTTTGAACCAAGGGAGCGTTTTTATTTTCATATTCCTTAAGGCTTGATTTAGGACTTCTGTAGCAAAGTCTTTGAAGGCTCCACCTTGCATGCCTTTATGCCCTGATTTGTCTACAACTGGCATCACTATGATTGGGCTAGTACGATCTAACTTTTTCCCACGGTTATAGATAGGTTTTGGTTTGGGCTTTTCTTTCTTAGGTTTGTTTTTGCATTCTTGGCTATCTCTCCAAACTGGAGAAGTGCAATCAATTTCAAAAGCGTTAACTTGACCTGTTGTTAATAATCCAGAGCCTATTGAAAAAGCACTGACAAGAGTTAAGAGCTTTTGCTTTTTTGATTTTGTAATCTTTTTACTTTTTTCTTTGACATCTATAAAAGATCTTGCACCTGTTATTATTTTCTTAGTAACTGTAAAACTGTCCCAAATAATTCTATTAGAATTATTTGGGACAGTTTTACATAGTAATGTTAATGGTATTTTCGATATTTTTTTTAATATAGTCATAAATTGCTAGTATTAAATTGTTATTATAGCATCTTAAGACTCCTCTGAAAGTGTCGTCATTAATTAACGTCCTTAATTCATTCGTTTTAGTGATTGTTTTGGGTTCTTTAACCACAATCAAAGCAAAGGACGCTAGGCAAAAATATGCTTTAGATTCAGGAGCCACAAGGCACAAGGCTTTATGTAGTTCTTATAGTGACTTTAAGCCTTGTGAAGCTTTTGTCTATAGAGATTTTCGCATTACAGCAAACCTACCTAAGGATTATTTAGATGTTGATTCTAAATCTCTATTGAAAATCGAAATTTGCGACGCAGACGCTATTTGTAAAACCCTAGCCAAAGAGAATTTAAGTTATGTTTGGGTTGATAGTTATATTTCCCCTTTTACAGCAGTAGTTGATTTTAAAGTTCGCTATAAGGCTGATATTTCACGCCCTAAAACTGCAATACTTAGATTTTATAATCGCCGCGCTGCTTCAAATTTTGGTAAAGCAATAATTTGTGCGTACAATAATCAATTGTTTCAGAGAAGCGCCAATTCAACTATCAATTCCATTGACAGAAATAATGATTTTTCTAAAAATGAATGCTGGAAATAGAATAAGAAAGACATTTTAAATATACATTGTTAAAAATTATTTTCCTTTGGGAAAGTGATTTTATTAATTACTACATCCCTTTCGATAAAAAAGCTTTTATATAGGCACAACTTTATATAGTATTAATCAATGTATAAATTCCAATATTCTTGATTTTATTAATTGCTTTGATTTAACATTTTATCTACTTCTTTTTTTCAGCTCTTTGCTTTTCCGATTCATTATAGAGCTCAAATATTTTTTGGGCTAAAGCTATAGTTGAAGCCACTAAAATACCTACTGCTAATAACTGAAAGAAACTTGCTTGTAGTTGCATATCTCAAACGTAGTGATTTTAATTTTAATCATTTTACAGATCACTTCAACTTCATTCATTGTAGAGAATTTGTTATTCATATAAATATTCAATTGCAATCGATTTTAGAGTAAACTCTATGTAAATCAGAATTTTTTCAAAAGGTAGAAAAGTACTTACAATAAAATTAGTTCAGTTTTAAGTAGGTTGTGATGATTTACTTAATTCAATAGGTTCTCCAGGTTGACATTCAGTGGGGAAAGAGACGACATGCTTTGTTGTTATACCTGCTCCGATTGCTATCAATCCGATAACCAATATCCATTTCGATCTCTCACTGTTTAGAAGACGGTTCATAGAATTAAGTGGCTAATGAATTTTCAATTGACTAGTTTTAATCTCGCTTTAGCTTTTCATGATCTGCTCTTGCTCTTTCATCAACAAGTTTCAGATCTGCTCTTGCTCTTTCATCAACAAGT
>CACFBG010000033.1 GCA_902564535.1 uncultured Prochlorococcus sp. | reverse complement strand
GCAGTTGAAGACTGGTCAGAAATCAGCTGTTGAGTTGATTGATCAACATTTAGCAAGAATTAAAGAAATAGATCCAAAATTAAATGCTTTTTTAGAAGTGACTGAGGAAAGAGCTCGTCAAGATGCAAAGCGAATAGATGAGGCAAGAGCTTCAGGGATGAAGCTGCCCCCTTTAGCTGGAGTTCCCTTCGCGATAAAAGATAATCTTTGTACAAAAGGAGTAAGAACTTCATGTTCAAGTCGAATGTTGGAATCTTTTATTCCTCCTTATGAGTCAACGGTTACACAAAGACTCTGGGAAGCAGGCGCAATTCTTTTAGGAAAAACAAATCTTGATGAATTTGCGATGGGAAGTTCTACTGAAACGTCAGCTTTTGGGGCAACATCTAATCCATGGGATTTATCTTGTGTGCCTGGAGGAAGTTCTGGAGGAAGTGCTGCAGCCATGGCAGCAGGAGAGTGTATGGCTTCTTTGGGTTCAGATACTGGAGGTTCAATAAGGCAACCCGCATCTTTTTGTGGGGTCGTTGGGATGAAACCTACCTATGGAAGAGTAAGTAGGTGGGGCTTAGTTGCTTTTGCTAGCTCACTAGATCAAGTTGGACCATTTACTTCAAATGTGGCTGATACTGCTCAAATCCTTGAAGTAATTTCTGGCCCAGATCCAAAGGATTCAACTTGTCTAAATGTTCCAGTCCCAAATTATAAACAGCTTTTATCAGATTCATTAAAGGGGTTGCGTGTTGGATTGATTAAGGAATGTTTTGATCAAAAGGGATTGGATCCAGAAGTAAAGCAATCAGTTCTCCTTGCTGCAGCCCACCTTGAATCTTTAGGCATTGAGCTTGTCGATGTAAATTGCCCTCGATTTAATGATGGGATTGCTACTTATTCATTGCCCCTTCTGAAGCATCTGCCAATTTAGCTAGATATGACGGGGTTAAATATGGTTTTAGGTCTCAAGGAGAGGAAACTCTTACATCAATGACTTCTTCTTCAAGATCGCAAGGTTTTGGAAGTGAAGTACAAAGGCGGATATTAATAGGCACTTATGCATTGTCTGCAGGATATGTGGATGCCTATTACAAAAAAGCTCAGCAAGTTAGATCTTTGATTAGAGAAGACTTTAAAAATGCTTTTGAAAAAGTTGATATTTTGCTTACACCAACATCTCCTAGTACTGCATTTAAGGCTGGATCCCACGCAGATAATCCTTTAGACATGTATTTATCTGATCTTTTAACAATACCAGCGAATTTGGCAGGGCTACCTGCAATAAGTCTTCCTTGTGGCTTTGATAAATCAGGCCTACCTATAGGCCTTCAATTCATAGGTAATATCCTTGATGAAACAAGACTGCTTCAGTTGGCTTATCAATTTGAACAATCTAGTGACTTTATGAAAAAAAGGCCTAAAGGCGCACTCATTCCTTAAAAGACTTGAAGCACCATATGTAGGGGCTCGATTTTTTAGTACACTTTATCTTGTGTAAGGCTCTGACTGGGTTAAATGGCTTTTGTCCCACTACATAACCATAGCGACTACAGCTTGTTGGATGGAGCTAGTCAATTACCTCGAATGGTAAAAAGAGCAAAAGAGCTCAATATGCCTGCCTTGGCCTTGACAGATCATGGTGTTATGTATGGAGCGATAGAGCTTTTTAAGCTTTGTAAGTCTGAGGGGATAAAGCCAATAATTGGGAATGAGATGTATGTAATTAATGGCTCAATAGATGATCCTCAGCCAAAAAAAGAACGTAGATATCATCTTGTGGTATTAGCTAAAAATAAAATTGGATATAAAAATCTTGTTAAATTAACAACTATAAGCCACTTGAGGGGAATGAGAGGACGAGGAATATTTTCTCGTCCTTGTATCGATAAGCATATTCTTAGAACGCATAGTGAAGGGCTGATTGTTTCTACTGCATGTCTTGGGGGAGAAATCCCACAGGCAATATTGCGTGGTCGTTTAGATGTTGCTAATGAAGTTGCTACTTGGTACAAGGAAACATTTGCTGATGATTTTTACCTTGAGATACAAGATCATGGCTCGTATGAAGATCGTATAGTAAATGTAGAAATCGATAAGATATCTAGATCCTTAGATATTCCTTTAATTGCTACTAATGATGCACATTATTTAACAAATAAAGATGTTGATTCTCATGACGCATTGCTTTGTGTTTTGACAGGTAAATTAATTAGTGATCAGAAAAGATTACGATACACAGGTACAGAATATCTAAAGTCAGAGGAGGAAATGAAAGCTTTATTTTCTGATCATTTGGATCGAGAGACTATTGATAAAGCCATTGAAAATACTTTATTGGTTTCAGAAAAAGTTGAAAACTATTTGACTCTGGGTGGTTATCAGATGCCCAATTTCCCTATACCAAAAGAACACACTCCTGTTAGTTACTTAAATAAGGTTGCTATTGAAGGACTTAGAGAACGTTTACAGCTTGGTTCTGAAGATGAAATAGAAAAGAAATATCAAGAACGACTTGATTATGAAATAGGAGTTATGGATCAGATGGGTTTCCCTACGTATTTTCTTGTTGTTTGGGATTATATAAAATTTGCAAGAGAGAAAGGAATACCAGTTGGCCCAGGTAGAGGATCTGCTGCTGGTTCTTTAGTTGCTTATGCCTTATCTATTACTAATATTGACCCTGTTGAACATGGACTGCTATTTGAAAGATTTTTAAATCCTGAACGGAAGTCAATGCCTGATATTGATACAGATTTTTGTATTGAGAGGAGAGGAGAAGTTATTGAATATGTAACACGAAGATATGGAGAATCAAAGGTAGCTCAAATAATTACTTTTAATAAGATGACCTCAAAGGCAGTATTGAAAGACGTAGCAAGAGTATTAGATATTCCTTATGGAGATGCAGATCGTTTGGCTAAATTAATTCCTGTATTTAGAGGTAAGCCAGCAAAACTTGCGGAAATGATAGGGGAAGATACCCCTAATAAAGAGTTCCGAGAAAAGTATCAAAAAGATCTTTTGGTCAAGAAATGGATAGATATGGCAATGAGAATAGAAGGAACTAATAAAACCTTTGGAGTCCATGCTGCCGGAGTAGTTATCTCTGCAGAGCCATTAGATGAAATAGTTCCACTTCAGAGAAATAATGATGGACAGATAATAACTCAATATTTCATGGAGGATGTTGAATCTATGGGGTTATTGAAAATGGATTTTTTAGGATTAAAAAATCTTACAATGATACAAAAAACATTGGATTTAGTAGAATCAAATAACGGAGAAAAAATAAATCCTAATTTACTGAAATATGAAGATAAAGCTACATTTGAATTACTTGCTAGAGGTGACTTAGAGGGTATTTTTCAACTAGAATCAAGTGGAATGAGACAAATAGTTAGAGACTTAGGGCCCTCATCATTAGAAGATATATCTTCTATATTGGCTTTATACAGACCAGGTCCTCTTGACGCAGGTTTAATACCTAAGTTCATTAACCGTAAACATGGTAGGGAGGTTATTCAATTTTCTCATGAATTATTAGAGCCCATACTTAAGGAAACATATGGAATAATGGTTTATCAAGAACAGATAATGAAAATAGCTCAAGAGTTAGCTGGATATTCATTAGGTGAAGCGGATTTGTTGAGAAGAGCTATGGGTAAGAAAAAGGTTTCAGAGATGCAAAAACACAGGCATAATTTTGTTGATGGAGCTTCATCTAGAGGTATTAATTCAAAAGTAGCAGACCAACTTTTTGATCAAATGGTTCTTTTTGCTGAGTATTGTTTTAATAAAAGTCATTCAACTGCATATGGAGCAGTGACTTATCAAACGGCTTATTTGAAGTCCCATTATCCTGTTGCATATATGGCCGCTTTGTTAACAGTAAACTCAGGCTCATCAGATAAAGTGCAACGATATATATCTAATTGTAATTCTATGGGCATAGAAGTAATGCCCCCAGATATCAATTCCTCTGGTATTGATTTTACTCCTAAAGGTAATCGTATACTTTTTGGATTATCTGCTGTTAAAAACCTTGGAGATTCAGCAGTTAAGAATCTAATAGATTGTAGAAATAAAGATGGTTCGTTCTCTAGTCTGGCGGAAATTTGTGATCGCTTACCGTTAAATATTTTAAATCGTCGTGGATTGGAAGCTTTAATACATTGTGGCGCTCTAGATGCAATGGAGCCTGATGCAAATAGAGCTCAACTGTTTTCTGATTTGGATTTAATTATTGATTGGGCTTCTTCAAGAGCAAAAGATCGAATTAGTGGCCAAGGAAACATATTTGACTTGATGAATAACTCTAGCCAATCAAATTCAACTAGTGATATAGCTACTGCGCCTAAATCAGCACCTGTTTCTGATTATGCTCCTACAGAAAAGCTAAGATTAGAAAAAGAATTAGTAGGTTTTTATCCTTTTGATCATCCATTAAAGCAACTATCTTCTAAGGCTAAACTTCTAGCGCCAATTGGGCTTGAAGGCTTGGATGATCAAAAGGATAAAAGCAAAGTCTCAGTAGTAGCTATGGTCTCAGAGATGAGACAAGTAACAACTAAAAAAGGAGATAGAATGGCAATACTTCAAATTGAAGACTTAACAGGTTCATGTGAAGCAATAGTTTTTCCTAAAAGTTATGAACGTCTTTCTGATCATTTGATGACAGAGGTCCGCTTATTGATATGGGCTTCAGTTGACAGAAGAGATGATCGTGTCCAATTAATTGTTGATGATTGTCGAGTTATTGACGACTTGCGGTTGTTAATAATTGAGATGCTACCAGAGCAAGCATCTGATATAACATATCACCATCGTTTACGAGAATGCTTACATAAACAAAGCCCTGAAAAGAATGAGTTTGGTATTAGAGTTCCTGTTGTAGCTTCTCTTAAGCAAGATAATGATGTTAGATATATTCGCTTAGGTCATCAGTTTTGTGTTAGAGATGTGAATGCAGCCATCTCTGCATTAAAAGACAGCTCATTTAATGCTTCTAGCAGTGAGAGCCTTTTAGTTTAAAGAATTTAAATCTCTGACTCCTTTTTATCATTATTTGCCTTAAAAGATGCGCGCATTCTTGCAATGTTTGGCCGTATATTTTCAAAACCTAGAATTGTACCGGGTTCTTTATCCCAACTAGCAGATAATATTCCATAACTTAGCCCTAAGAGACCTAATAAAAACAATGCAGCTGAAGTTACAAGTGTTAGAGCAGGTGGAATATCAAGTACCCCTTTACTTATAAGGATATAACTTCCAATGAATACACCCATTCCACTTGTAGTGGGAAGGCCTGTGGTAAAGGCAATTCTTCTTGCCATTCTATTTGCAACTGGTTTTGGTATGCCTACTTGCGATTGAGCTTTACTTTTTGAGTTGATCAAAGAAGAACTTTGTACCTCTTTAAAGGCTCCTAGGTTTGTTTTCTTCTTTTTGTTTTTTGGATTTTGGGCCATATGTTCTTCTGAATTTGTAAATGTGCCCTAATTTTCTATTATCCCCTGATTCCAAGTTTTTTGATTAGTTCTAAATAACGCTTCTCGCTTTTAGTTCTTACATAATTAAGAAGGCGTTTTCTTTTCCCAATCATTTTTAATAGACCTTGTCTTGAGGAGAAGTCATGGTTGTTGTTTTGTAGATGCCCACTCAATTTTGTTATGCGTTCGGATATCATTGCCACTTGCACTTCTACTGAGCCTGTATCAGTGCTGTGAACCTGATTTGAGTTGATTAGTACTTGTTTCTCTGCTGTATTAAGCGACATTGCTTTGGTATGGGGCTAAAAGCCTTGAAGTGGTTAAAGCATAATTTAACTCCTCATGAACCCAATTGGTATTTTATTTACTTAAAATTTTCAAACTTGCTTTGAGCCAAATATCAAAATCTTTTTTATCAGGAGTCTTATTCAGTAAATCTTCCTCATGACTTTCCTTAATTGATATGATGGCTGCTTTTATTTCTCCATCTTCATAACCAAGAGATTTGAGTGTTGCTATGAGATCACTTATTTCT
>CACFBG010000032.1 GCA_902564535.1 uncultured Prochlorococcus sp. | reverse complement strand
AAAAGATCCGCAATGAATTTCAAATTTTTTTCTTATAAAGTCTTTGAAAAAACTGCTTAAAAGGTTTAAAAGGATTTAATTCCATGGTTTAAAAAATCCCAGGAATTATTTGACCTGTGAAAGCGTAGGTTGCAAGAGCAGCAAATATGCCAATCATTGCCCACCTTCCATTTTGGAGTTCAGCGTTTTCGTTCATTGTTTTAAAAAAAATAGTTTTTTGTTTGATTTAAAAAATTCCAGGGATAACCCAACCAAGCAAGACATAGTTATGAATTAGGGCAAAAAAACCAATCATTGCCATTCGACCATTAGTTAGCTCAGCTTGCTTCCAAAAACCTGGAAGGACATTAGTGAATGCAGTCATTAAAAGACACCTGGGAGGATTTGTCCTGTTACCGCATAAGAGCCAATACAAGCAAAAAAACCAACCATTGCCCAGCGTCCATTCGCTTTTTCAGCTTCAACTGAGTAATTGCTGTAGTTTTTCTCCAGTTGTAATTGAGGCTCTCTCGCAAACATGTTTTGGCGACCGCCTTCTTCAGTAGTAATCAAAGAGGAAGATGACATTGATAGATCCTTTTAAACAACGCCAGGAATTATCTGGCCTGTGGTTAGGTACGCACCTACCGCGGCAAAGAAACCCAACATTGCCGCCCATCCATTGATGCGCTCAGCAAAAACCTTTTCGGGTTCGACTTTTGTATTTGTTGAAGATAAGTTCATGATTCGAAGGCTAAATAATGCCGTTAAAGGAAAAAGATCGAAGAGATGCGATCTGTAAAGAAATATTACTTGATTGTTACGCAATATGAAGGTACGGTTATCCGTTCTAGGCGCTGAAATAAATAATTTTTGATGAGATCAATTGATAAAACAGCTTAATTTGAGCTTATTAAGTCCAAAAATTTGGCAAGAAAGGTTTTTTTATTAATTATTTTTTTTTACAGTTAAAAGAGATATGTATTAACTCAATCTCAAGATAGGTTCCTAAGATGTAATTATTATGCTTGATAAATTCAACAAATATAATTGTAAATCATACAAAAGTGCTCGGGATTTAAATTGCTAGCCCCTCAAATCGAGGAGTGATCCAAAAGCACTTTATCTAGCTATACCTACGCCAAATCAAAGCTTGGTTCTACAATCTGTTGCAAAAGGATTCACCATTTAGATGGTGCGTCATGCATGAAATACCATCCGATCCAAGCAACCAAATTCAATCCAAGAACAAATAACCAAACCCTCCAGGGCTGATCTTTTTCTTGACTAGGAGAGCTAGGCTTTGCCATTATCAAAAAGAATAATCGATTTGGGAATTAGCTTACAAAATCAATTTTAAAGAGATCCATTGCAGCACTGGTTGATTTTTCAAGGAATCATCGTCTATCAGATAAAGGGGAGCATATGTAATTAATTAGATTTAAGAAAGGAAACTATTTAAATTTCATTCAAATCTATCATCGCTCAAATAATAATATCTCCTTTTAGAAAAGTGAATTTTAGAATGACGTGAATTATTGAAGAATTAAAAACCAGAGTGGAACCGTGACAAAGGAAATGACAGTACTCCAAGCGACTAAAGAAGCCGCAACTTCTTGATCTTGCCCACTTGCTTCTGCTAACAACAAGACAGAAATAGCAGTAGGTGTTGCTGCTTGCAATACAAGCGCATTGCACATAAAAGTTGAGACCCTAAAACCCTTGGATAGGGCCAACATTAAGGCAGGAAAAAAAATTAATTTTATAAGCAAGCTGGGCTGAACTAAGAGCCGCAAGTTACTTTGAAGCAGACCTTCTGCTGGCTGAAAGGCTCCTAATCGCATTCCAACAATCAGAAGAGCTAAAAAAATCACAATTCTGGATGGGATCCATAGGAATGAAGTAATTTGATCGGTCCATGGAGACAACTGAACAAACACTGCTCCAACTAGTCCCATACTCGCAGGACTTCGAGCAAGCCCTTTTAAAAAAAAATTCCAAACAGAAATCTCTTTAAGATCTGATGATGAGTTTGCTAAAAGCATGGGGCCTAAGCTCCACACAAGTAAAGTGGCGCCAAGGTCATATCCAATACTAAAAATGAGTGAATGACTTGGCAGAAGAGCTAATGCAACAGGTATACCAAAATATCCAGTATTTCCAAAAACACTCCCCAACAGTAGGCTTCTACTCCCAATACGCCTCTTAAGACTTGGGGAGAGTCTAATTACCACTATCAGTAATCCAATAGCAAGAAAGGCCATCGTTAGAGCTTGCAAAAGCAACCAATCCAAACCACTCTTTAAAAGAAGACCCATTAAGCTAACTGGTATTCCGAAATTAATAAGTGGTGAGACTATTTGAGATGAATAGCCTGGCTTAATGCGCCCAATCGAATAGCCGATTGCGAGCAAGGGTAATAATTCACTAAAGAGTCGCAGAATCAGCATTTCACAAACTCGGGAAAAAACTTATGGATTTTGTTTGGAGAACTAGCTTCCTAATCAAATTTTCAAGAATCTGATAAACGCGCAAGGTAATCCTCTCTAAGTCCTGCATTAATCCATCCTGTAGCAATCGTTTTAGTCCCTTTTTCATTCACACGTCCACGATGAATATGAGATGGGCCCGCAGGGAAAATAAGGAGTTTTCCTCTCTCTGCAGATTCATAATGCTTCTGCCAATAGAACTCAGTACCAGCTGCATCAATCTCATTGCAATAAAGGATCCAAGCAAGAACTCTATGAACCGGCTCTGTTGCCTCATCGCTAATAGTCCAATCACAATGCCAACTTTTGAAGCCTTCACCAGGGGCATAACGTTGGATATTAAAAATTGGAGTTACAAACAAAGATTGATCTGGAGAACACTCTCTAAATAATGGGCGGTCTTGAAGATATTTTTCAAGAGCAGCTGTAACACCTCGAACGATTACTTCTGAGAGAGCAAATGCCTCTGGATCTGAACGATCAATTGCAACAAGGCTTATATCTGTTGAGACCTTGGCTGGGTCCCCCTTCGTTGAAAATGAATTATTGCCGAATGCAATTCCACTGCGCTGAAGATCTTGGCGCCGATCGAAGAATGACATGACTCCATCGGCAACAGACTCGAATCCAGAGTTTCGATAAGAAGCAATCAAGTCCAATTGCGCACCTTTTTAATAATGATTGTTTTCAACTTAAATGCCTTTTCAGATAAATGAAGGGTCTAACAATGGTGGTCGATAAGAAAGTAAAAAGATTCTTTCTTTGCTCTTTAATAAATAATCACATCGACCTTCGGAATCTGTTCAGTGATTTTAATTAGCTTTTAAAAGGCTTGCCCCTATAGATTGAGATTAAGAAGAACATTCTCCAATCAAGACGAACAACTGTAATGAGATATGCCTCCGGCATTGAAGAATTTCTTGGGTTTTAAGCGATAGAACTTGTTCTCAACCTCCAATGATTGCTCATCATAGGGATTGCCAAACACAGTCTGTAATTCCTTAATAAGGCTGTAATCACCTTGCTCAGCCTTCTTATAGGCGGGTGCGATTAACCACTCACGCCAAGTGTACTTAGGATTGATGCGTTTCATAGCCGCAGATGTCTCTCTGAAATCACCGGAACTCGTTATGCGTTCTCGCCAACGTTGCAGCCAGCTATCCCAATTTGCATGAAGCTTCTCTGAGACAGGAAGATAGAAGCTCTCTTGCAATGTTGTGTATTGATCTGGAATATCAGAAAGCTTGCGAAAAAAAATGGTGTAGTCCGCCTTAGAGAGAAACATTAGCCGTAGCAGTTCACTCACCAAACTTTCATCATAGATTCTCAAGCCGAGCTTTTTTGCCCACATTTTTTCGATCTCCTTATTCATAGTTTCTGCAAAACCGTTTCGAATCTCATCAAGCCTTACCAGTGCTTCTTTGTTGCTGGAGAGTAAAGGTCGGATGGCTGACCAAAACATCTGATAATTGGTTTCGGCAGCAACCGGTTGATTGAAGAATGAAAAATGATCACCACCTCCTGTCCAGGGCTGAAACCTGGGATCGAACAATTCGCAGAATCCGAAAGGACCATAATCAAGGGTAAAGCCACCTGCGGCACAGTTATCACTGTTAAAATTGCCCTGGCAGTAACCAACGCGCATCCAGTTAGCGACTAAGGATGTGAGTCGTCCGCGAAACAAAAAGGCTAGCTCAACAACTTGATCTGAGAATGAAATCCTAGGATCAATCACCTTCTGGTAATTCCTCTCGATCAAGTGCTTCACGATCATCTTCAGCTCGTTCCGCTCATACTGATTGTCATTTCTGCGTGCGCGACGAGCAAACAACTCAAGCTGGCCCACTCGCAGAAATGAGGGTGCGACTCGAGTTGTTATTGCCGCAGGGTTGTCCACAAGCACATCAGGATCGATGGCCTGAGAATCCTCGGCATACCAAGGCCTTCGAACTATTTCAGATCTAGATACGTAAAGAGTCAGAGATCGTGAGGTCGGAACTCCCAGGGCCTGCATGTAGTCCTGCGCAAGAAACTCGCGCACGCTGGAACGGAGCACTGCACGTCCATCCGCTCCCCGACAGTACGGTGTAGGGCCTCCTCCCTTAAGTTGCATCTCCCAACGTCTACCGTTGAAGAGACCTTCGAACACGGAAATTGCCCTGCCATCTCCATAGCCGTTACCGGTTCCAAATGGGCACTGTTGTATGTATTCAGTGCCATAGATCGATAGGGCATAACCGGTCGCCCAACCAATTGGACGCATTGGCTCCTGCGCCACGGTGATATCGCCTGAAAATAAACTGCGGAATTTTTCGTCAAGGGCTAACTCATGACTAAGACCTAGTTCATTAAATAAAGTTTTGCTGTGCGTGATGTATTCAGGCTCTGCGATAGGAGTGGGAGTAACCGGCACATAATGACCGGAGAACACTTGTCGAGGATTGTGATCGTGGCCATCACCTGTCGCCTGAGGATCAGCTTGGAGTGAGTCCATGAGCGAATAGTCAGCCCGTTGTGAAAACTCAGAGAAAGTTTTTGTTGTCGGCGATTCGAATTCTCTTGAGATAGCTGGCATGGGACCGATCGGCACTTGAATTTCAGTTTTTGAACTACCTGGGGTTGCCATTTAGCTGAGGTCAGAATCAGACCCTTACTAATTATCAACCAAAAGGAACGAAGAAGAATCTTTCAGAACAGAAATTTATAGCTATTAAAGATTAAATTTAATGCGATTAATCAGAGAATTAAATACTACCAATAAATTAAATCCAATTTTAATAGTTATTGGCAACATTTGATTGCTGTTTGACAAGCTCAAAGAATTCCTGCTTCAAGCTAGGATCATGGCGAAAATCACCTCTAACAACTGAATTAATCATGCTAGTGCTGGGCTCTTTAACCCCTCGCCATTTCATACAATAATGCTGAGCCTTGACAAGTATTGCCAATCCTTGAGGTTCGCATAGACGTTCAATTTCATCAGCAAGAATCATGACCGCTTCTTCTTGAATATGTGGTCTAGAAAATACCCAGTCAGCTACCCTTGCAAATTTTGAAATCCCAATAACTTTTTCTCCAGGCTTAATTCCTATCCAACAATCACCTAATATGGGAACAAAATGATGAGAACAAGCTGAACGAACTGTTATAGGTCCTAGTGTATAAATTTCATCTAAATTTTTATCGTTAGGGAAACTAGTAACTTTAGGTTGCCTATGATACCTTCCTTTAAAGACTTCATTTAAATACATTCTAGATACTCTCTCAGCAGTTTCTTGAGTGTTATGGTCATTCTCAACATCAATCAATAAAGCTTTAAGTAAATCTCTTACTCGAGTAGCAACTTCTTTCTCAAGTGTATCAAGCTCACCTGGCAAAATATAATCAGAGATATTATCATTTGCATTAAATCTAGCCCCACTAGATTTAATTCTTTCACGAATTATTTCAGAGACTAATTTGCAAGAAATCGTTTCTTTAACATCTTCATTTGGAGCTGTAGAAGTCATAATCTTTGATATGAAGAAGTAAAAGCAGGCAGGTCTTGCTTAAAATCTTTAAGACCCTATCATATCAAGATCAATTTCCTGATTTAGAATCACCTCTCTACATAGGATGCAAAAGATCTAACTGTTGAATGTACTCGATATAACATGTGATCCCTTCATAAAT
>CACFBG010000031.1 GCA_902564535.1 uncultured Prochlorococcus sp. | reverse complement strand
AAGGCTACAGGAAGGCCTGCTAAACGTAGAAGCGCGACTAGAGCTACTGCAACAGCAAAATAAATCCTTGCTTAAAGCAACAAAAAAGACTAGTCACGATTGTGACTAGTCTTTTTTGTTGCTTTGTTTTCCCAGTAACTTTTAGCTGAATCAATCATTTTGACTATTTCACTGTTAGGACAACCTGTTTGTTCTTGTAGAAGCGCACACTGTGAATTAATATCGCGCCATATCTCTCTGATATCTACGAACTGCTCGTCAGTGAATTGGAAGTCACTCATGCTTTCATTTTTTGAATAGGTTTTCTAGTCGCTTTTTCGTAGCCGCTAATTGGTCTAGATTAGAGTCTGATACTTTTTCTTTTGGCTCATTTTTTATCGTCATGCTCACCCACCAAGCTTGAAGAGCTAAAAAAGCAATTCCAAGAAAAGCCAATTCGAGTGTACCTTGCTTCATTTTGTTTTTAACTTTGGTTCATATACAGCGCCATTACATACACCCACTGCAAGTGAATTTTTAGCTTTTTCACTCCAACCATTTAAGTCAGCGGCCTCGTTGATCCATTCAATTGTGTCATCAAGACAGCTATTCCAATAGCTAGCTCGTCTAGAAACAGGTACTAGCTCTATAGCGATGCAAGAAACTCCCAATGCAATCACAAAAAAAAAGCTTTCTGTATTGAGTCACTCATAATTAATTTGAGATAAGTGTTCCTAATAAGCCTGCGAAAGCAGAAAGAATAAAGATGGCAACAATGCCGATTGAAATTACTTTGGATGTTGAATTCACAATTACTGTCCCATTGCTCTTCTTAATTTTGACGCTTCATCCAATCCTTCCATGATCGTGAAGGTTGAATTCTCAGTTGCTGCATTTCGTAGCTTTGATAATTCTTGATACTCGGTCGACTCATAAGCTTCAAGTGCTGTGCGCATAGAAGGGAACTCACAAATTACAGCTAAGTTTGCATCCTCTGTGCGCTCTTTGCCAAGTGGTTCAGTATCTTTTGCGAAAACTTCACCACCAACTTCTTTAAGCCAAGGACCAACTCTTTCAAGATATTTAGCAAACAATTCTTGATTGATAACTGTTGAGGTGGAGATCCAATAACCCTTGGCACCTTTTTTATCCATAAAATCAGGAAGATCTCTTCATTTTATAATTCATTTTTCATCTATTGAAGGGTCGAAATAGATATTTGTAATTGGATCGATACCAATAATTCCACTATACTTTTGAAACTGTATATCTGTTGAAAATATTATTGATATTAGAAGCTTAATAAAATTAGGCTAAAATAATCTTGGACTTCATTCTTTTAGGTTATTAAGCTTCTTTATGAATAAAAAAGCAGAACCAAACCTTTTTCAGTTTGATGGAACTCTTTTTCTTCCCGACTTAGATCAATAGCGACCTCAAAACCCTCTTTTACCGCCTGTTCAAATGGCGGTTTATCAACTGGATTTTTTGTTTTGCATATAGCTGCTATTCCTATTGGTGTAGCTAGCCATAGGAAATTTTCAGTTTGACCGATTGGACTTTCTGATAAGTACTCTGTTAGTAGATTGATTATTGTAAAAAAATTAGAAGTTGTATTTATACCCTATTTGATTTAAATCTCTATTGAGGGCAAAGTGTTCTCTTCATCACTTTGGTACGAAAAATTTTAGTGCAAAATAAAAACGACTCATTTCTAATAAGCTAAACGGCTCTTTTTAGATGAATTTTAAATGGCCTTAAACTAATAGAAAATTCCATTCAGAAACGTCACTTGTTACATTTTTATTCCATGAGACATTAGTCTGGGCCTAAGGGCACGATGAACCTATGATTTAGTAATTATAAATTGTAGGATCTAATTATTTGAAATTTAAAGCTAAATTCCTAGAAATTTATGAGTATATATTTTGAAATATATATATATAATTTGAGAAATTAAGTGTATAGAAAAAGTGGAAAATATACTTAATTTTACTATTTACTTTCCAATTTGAAACCGGAGCAACAAATACTGCGTTGTGCTCCTTCTGGAGCACTAATCAAAAAACCACCACCACTCAAATCACAAAAATAATCCAGATTCAAACCTTTCAATAACCTTATTTGCTCCGTAGGAGCAAATAAGGTTATTCCATCAGATCTTGCAATAGGAACACCAGATTGATTTCCACATCTAAGTCGAATATATAACCAGCCTTCTCCAAACCCATCTGGGAGTAAATCAATATGCATTTCTCCTGGGGTACCTCCAAATGCAGATTGCCTGATTAATTCAGTAGCAGCAGACTTGGAAAAAGTAAATTTATCAGTCATCTAGCAGTTTTACTTATTCATAATGAGTCTAGATCAATCATGAGGTGATGTGGCATCAGTTGACAATCGGTCTTGATTAGTAAAGATAAGAATCATAATTGAAATTTTAGATGTTTTCGTGGCTGTCTTATCAATTATTTAAAAGCACTTCAAAAAACAAGAAACGTGATTCTTTGAAAATCTCAAAAATTTCTGATTTTAGAATTTAATTCTACGCTAAAAACTTATCAAGATTAGATCTTCTTTTGATTATTTATTCCCAACGATTAAATCGTCAATAGAAGAAGTCGGTCTATGTAATAAATAAAAGAAAACCTCGAAAGTATAATTTCAAGTGAGTTTTTTTTATTTAATTTGATTTCTCTTTAGTACTTAGTCTATTTTCATAGTTTAGACAAATGACTTTTAGAATAATTAATACGATTACAATATTGACCAATTGCGATTATTTGTTTTTGAGGTTTTGAGGACAAAATTTCTGACAAACGAAAATAGTTTGATTAGGCTTAAAGTCAATAAAGCTTGCTAAGTTGATGAAAGTCTTCAAAAAATTTTTTGCATTTGTAGTAGTACCAGGTTCGTTTTTATTAATGGGATGCTCGACTGGAGGGAGCCAAAATGGGACTCCTGCTCTGTTTAATACCAAGGCAGAGGCAGAAAATGCAGCTAAGGACTTTAACTGTATTGGTGCTCATCAAATGGGCGATAAGTGGATGCCTTGCAAAATTCATAAAGATCATCAAGAGAATAAAAAACAAGGCACTCAAGGACACCATCATCATTAAACCTTTACAAAATTAGAAGTATGACCAATCCATCTCAGCCACAATCAGATGGACCATCTCATTGTGGAACTAAGCCCAAAAAAATTGCTATAGGGATAGCTCCACTAGGGGTTATTTCTATTGGGATTGTCCCTATGGGGATTGTGACTATAGGAATTGTCCCAATGGGAGTTGTCTCTCTTGGAGTTGTAGCGATGGGAGTCGTTAATGCTTCTATAGTTGGTATGGGGATTTTTTCTGCTGGAATAACAACAATGGGGCTAAAAGTCTGGAGCCCAGAAAGCGCTGCTTTACAGAAAATTCTTGATAACTCAGAGACTTCGCATTCTAAAAATATCTATGCCTATCCCACAAGATCTGAAGCAGAATCAGAAGCTAAAAAACTCGGTTGTTTAGGAGTTCACAAGATGGGCAGCCTATGGATGCCATGTGCGACCCATGGAACTTCACAGTGAATTTTCAAATCTTAATTAATAGATTTGTTCTCTGAGCCTCCAACAACAAAATCTCTCATAAATGATGAACTTGTAAAAAGAGTCTCTAAACTTTTCCCTTGGGGATATCACCTCGAAAGATTAATTAAAGTACTATTGATAAACATTTTTATGATAGATTTGGGCTAATTGTTTATAAAAGTAAAGCAATGGGATTAATTTGAGATAACTTTTTAAGAAGTAGAATTATTAAAAACATCATTTAAACAATTTCAAAGAGTTTCCCTGTCTTTATAGCCATTCTTGAATAAGAAATTAGCCAAATCTCTATTTATAAAAACATGCTGATCTGATTCAAGGTTTAATCCAATGAAACTCTTCACCTCAATGAAAATGGGTTCAGATACCTCTGCTTCTAGTTACAAAGACTTTCACCAAAGGCCTTTTTGCAAAACATACTTTCAGAGTAAAGACGGCTAAGTTCTCTTGATTTGATTCCTTTTTGCAAAAGGTAACCAGATATAGCTGCTTGCATTAATCGATATTGATCCCAGTTTGGATGCTCTTCTATAAAAGTAGTCATGGCTTCTTGAAGGCACAGAGGTACCTCTTGTATAAAACTGATTAATTCATCATTTTTTGATGTATGGATTGCTTGTGCGGCTTCCTTTTCTTGAATTGTTTTTGATATCAAGCTTTGCATTCAATCCTTTGCAGTAGGGGTATAGTTTCGTCTTTTTTGAAATTGAGTCAAGGGAGGTGAAAAAGTTATTCTCAACTGATCTTAATGCGAGATCGATTGCTATTAAAGGATGTCAAGAGAAAAAGAGCTGTATAGACAATATTTGACTTTTGCAAGCAAAGAAAAGACTTTTATTTAAGTTTTCCACTGAAGACTGTATTTAAAAGCCTAGAAAATTTTTTTCTGTGGAAAAGCTGTGGAAATTGGGTTGGTTTGTTGGGAAAAAAACGCCCAATATTGATTGATTAAAGTTTCTAATGAGCTATATAAGAATCTCTTTTAGTCTCATTTGAGCCTTCTCGTAAGAGGAAGAAGACTTATCCTGTTAATTTTTAAACTCTTGTTCAAGTAACTTTTTAGTCATGATAAAGGATTTGGCATCCAATACTTAATTCCTCAAATCCATTGGAGCCACTTAATAGTAACAAGCAATGAATACATGGAACTTATTTATCTCTTCTTTCAAGAATGAACGAAAAACCTTTAAAGGAGCCTTTCACAATTGATTGCTCAGTAATTATGAATCGACCATTTAAGTGTTTTAGATTTCCTTTCGGATGTGAGCTCTCAACAAGATTAAAAAATCAGTACTTGTGGAAAAGTGCTGATTTCAATAAGAAATATTGGTTTGCTAACACCCGAAAACGGAATTTCAACTTCACTTTCAGGAGCTTGACGAATTTCTAAAACGGTTTTGCTTTATGAAAGTATAGATTCCATCTAAAGGCCAATAAAAGCTTCCTGGTGAAAAGAGTGCACTAGTTTGTTATGACATCATTTTGGAAGCAAAGTCTTGTTGCAACCCTTTAAACTCCATTAGTGGCTATAAAATTAGCCCCTGTTACCTAGGTCTAAAAGTTCTGTCGATTAGATTTTATAGTTAAGTTTCTAAGAAACCTTAGGAATAGGATTCATCTTAAGAAAGGATCAATTTTTGATTGAGGAACAGGAATATAAGAGAAGGTTGCATAAGAGATTTTCAAGCCTTCATTAATACGGAATAATTTCTTGAAATTATTTGCCGTTTATTCTCACTTATGGAGCACTCCTTAAGAATGAGTGCCCCCGGTGCACCAAAGATGGATTTAGTGAGTTATTGAACCATCCATAATTGTGATATTGGTATCACTTGAATTCGCCCATCGCAATTTACTGAGTTCTTTATAGTCGCTTCTGTTATAGGCATCTATTGCTGCCTCTTTGGAAGGAAATTCAATTATTACAGCAAGTTTTCCTCCTTGACCTTCAACGGTTTTTGCATCCATGTCTTTTGCGATGACAGATCCACCTACTGATTCAACCCAAGGTTGAAAGGCCTCCACATAGTCCTTAAAAGCAGGATTAGTGATGTTTGTTGTGACAATCCAGAACCCCTTGGCCATGAAACAAGATTAAAAGTAATGAGATATTTGCATTATTCCTTCAATAGAGAAAGCAATCATTATCTAATCAAGATGAAATCATAAAAATCGATTCCGTCCTCCTTTGGCTGAACCTATTCTTATAAAAGTAATTGTGCTTATTTACAGCTATGAAAACATGTTTGAGGCTTAACTATAGAGTAGCAATTACTTATGCACATTTCAATCTTGCTATTTTAGGTCCATGTTCTATGTCACTTATCGGATGACAAGAAAGTAATTATTGTATCCTTTCTGGATCTTTATTGCTAAGACCTATCCATGTAATTTCACGAGATGAATTTAATTTTGCGATAAAATCAGATTTTATTGATTGAAGATTTTCTTTTGGAATAGCTGTTTGAATCATTCTGATAAATAGTTCTAGAGATTTCCCTTTAATCGAAGCCCCTCTATATCTTTGAAGATCCATTTCTTGTTGTCTCTTCCATTCCCTTGTGGATAAAAAATCAATGGCTTTTAAATGCAATATTCTTTCGAATTCGCCCCAAAATGGCTGATATTCTTTAAGGGAGTTTTGGACGATGTCTTGGTAACTTTTCTCATCAAAGGAAATTTCTTTGGATCCTTCAGGTTCATTTCCCTTTGATGTGGTTTTATCAACGTTTAAGCCACATCCTAAAAACCACCCTTCAATAACAAGAATATTAGGTGATGAAATATTCCATCCGAATCGGTCGCCAAGGCCA
>CACFBG010000030.1 GCA_902564535.1 uncultured Prochlorococcus sp. | reverse complement strand
ATTACTCAACGGTTCTGAGAAGGCTTATTAAAATATTTGTTTAACATGGAAACAAAACAAAAAACAATAAACTTAGTTACAGGTGGTGCGGGTTTTCTAGGGTCTCATTTAATAGATAAATTAATGAATGCAGGTGAGGAAGTGATATGTTTAGATAATTATTTTACTGGCAGAAAAGAAAATGTAAGTCAATGGATTGGCAACCCTAAGTTTGAATTAATTAGGCATGATGTGACTTTACCGATTCAACTAGAAGTAGATAGAATTTGGCATCTTGCGTGCCCAGCTTCTCCAGTTCATTATCAATTTAATCCTATAAAAACGGCGAAAACTAGCTTTTTAGGTACCTACAATATGCTTGGACTTGCAAGACGTGTAGGTGCTCGAATACTACTAGCGAGTACAAGCGAAGTTTACGGAGATCCTGAAGTACACCCACAGCCAGAAAGCTACAAAGGAAGCGTCAATACAATTGGAATTAGAAGTTGTTATGATGAAGGCAAACGTATAGCAGAGACTTTATGCTTTGATTATCAAAGAATGCATGGGACCGAAATAAGAGTAATGAGAATATTTAACACTTATGGGCCAAGGATGCTTCCAAACGATGGAAGAGTCATAAGTAATTTTATAGTTCAAGCACTACAAAATAAACCTTTAACAATTTATGGTAATGGCTCTCAGACTAGATCATTTTGCTATGTAGATGATCTCATTAATGGCATGATAAAACTTATGAATGGCAATACAATCGGTCCTATTAATATAGGAAATCCTCGCGAGTTTACAATAAAAGAGCTTGGGAATTTAGTCAAAAATAAAATAAATTCTAATCTAAAGTTTATAGAGAAAGAATTACCCTCTGATGACCCTTTGCAGAGAAAACCTGTTATAGAAAAGGCTCAAAAATTATTAAATTGGGAACCCAAAATAACTCTAGAAGAGGGGCTGGACAAAACCATTAATTGGTTCAAAGAGAATCTGTATTAATAGTCTTCTAAAATTTAAATTCATTGTGCATTCAGATCAAAATATTAAAATTATATTTCCTTATTTGATTTAACTTTAATCAAATCTGAGGCACCTTTACTTTGAATAGCTTCTTCTAATTCAGCGATATCTTCATCTGTAATTTTAGTCTGCATTGGGCAATGCTTAGGTCCACACATTGAACAAAACTGTGCCTTTTTAAAAACTTCCGCTGGCAAAGTTTCATCATGAAATTCTTTAGCTCTTTCAGGATCAAGTGATAACTCAAATTGTTTATTCCAATCGAATGCATATCTTGCACGACTAAGCTCATCATCTCTATCTCTAACACCAGGACGATGCCTTGCTATGTCAGCAGCATGGGCTGCTATTTTATATGCAATTAATCCTTCTCTTACATCATCAGGATTAGGCAATCCTAGGTGTTCCTTAGGAGTTACATAACACAGCATTGCGGTGCCATACCAACCTGCCATTGCTGCACCAATTGCGCTTGTTATATGGTCATAGGCAGGAGCAATATCTGTGACTAAAGGCCCTAAAACATAAAAAGGTGCCTCAGAGCATTCTTCCATTTGTTTCCTTACATTGAATTCAATTTGATCCATTGGCACATGACCTGGACCTTCTACCATTACTTGAACATCATGATCCCAAGCTCGGTGAGTTAATTCTCCAAGTGTTTTTAATTCTGCTAGCTGAGCCTCATCAGAAGCATCATGCAAACAACCTGGTCTTAAAGAATCTCCCAAAGAAAAAGTACAATCATATCTTTTAAAAATCTCACAAATATCATCAAATCTTGTGTACAAAGGATTCTGCTTATAATGATAAAGCATCCATTGAGCTAATATTCCTCCTCCTCTGCTAACTATTCCTGTTATTCTCCCCTTAACCTTAGGTAAATGTTCTATTAAAAGTCCTGCGTGAATTGTTTGATAATCTACACCTTGCTGACAATGCTTTTCAATAATGTGGAGAAAATCATCTTCAGTTAATTTCTCAATAGAGCCATGCACACTTTCTAAAGCTTGATAAACAGGAACTGTTCCAATAGGCACAGGAGAAGCATTTATTATTGCAGTACGAACTTCATCTAAATTCACTCCACCAGTAGATAAATCCATAACAGTATCTGCTCCATATTTGACTGCCAAATTAAGTTTTTTTAACTCCTCATTAACGTCACTTGCATTGGGAGATGCACCAATATTTGCATTTACTTTGCATTTAGAAGCAATCCCAATTGCCATCGGCTCCAAATTTAAATGATTAATATTGGCAGGGATTATCATTCTCCCTCTTGCCACTTCTTCCATAATCAAAGATTCGGGCAAATTTTCTCGTTTTGCCACATAAGCCATTTCTTCAGTAATCACTCCTTGCCGTGCAAAGTGAAGCTGTGAAATATTGCTTTTTCCTTTTCGTGAAGCAACCCAAGAAGTACGCATGATCAAAGCAAGAATAGGACTTATTAGGGTTTGTCCTAAAACAAGAGATCACCTTTTTCACTTCCCTTCGCCGATTTTAATCGGATCAGGTTCAGAGGGTGTGATCTCAGCCAGAGAGCAAAATGCTTACCGGCACCCCTAGTGTTAGATAAAAACAACCTAGCGATATTTCACAAATTAAGCTGCACTTTTTAGAGATATGATCTTAAAAAATAAGAAAAATTATCCTGCATCCTCAATAAAATCTTTTTTTGATCAAATTATATTAATTCGTAAAATAAACTAGTATAAATCTTGATTGGTTTTTCTAATCGCTAGCAAAAGTTGTTGTCGACGCCTTTTTCGAACCAAAGCTCCATTGATAATCAATCCAGTACCAACAAAAAAGGCAGGAACCGCTTTCAATCTATTACTATCATTCCTCAAGAGCAAGCTCATAATAGTAATAAGAATCAATATTAGAGCAGAAATAGATAGCAATGGGTTGCCAAATCTCTTCATTACTAATTATTTGACTTTTTCATCCATTTTAACAAAGTTTGAAATAGGACTTCTATCCCTATTTCAATGCTCTGCTCATCAGGAGAAAATTGACCATTATGAAGTGGTGCACAACCATTCTTTCCTGCAACTCCCAGACGAAACATAGCTCCAGGTATTCCATCTAATAATTCAGCAAAATCTTCTGCTCCTAAAGATGGTTTATCCAAATGTAATACATTATCTATACCCACAATAGAAGAAGCAGATTCCTCGATTAATGCATTTAATTTTTGATCATTGTAAACAGAAGGTGTTATACATTTATATTTAACAACTGATCTACCTCCCAAGCTTGAAGTAATTGAATCAACAGTTTTCTCTATCCACAAAGGAATCTTTTTATGTAATTCGGCATCTAAACAACGTACAGTGCCTATAAGTTTTACTCGATCTGATATTACGTTAAAAGCACTGCCGCCTTCAATCCTCCCAAAGCTAATCACAATTGGTTGAAGTGCATCAAGACGACGACTTATTGCCTCTTGCAGCCCATTTATAACGTGAGAAGCAATCCAAATTGCATCAACAGATTGATGTGGCCGTGCCCCATGTCCACTTTCTCCTAAAACTTCAATCTCCAATTCCCCTGCTGCGGCAGTCAGACAACCATCTTTAATCCCTATTGTGCCAACCTTCAATTCTGGATAAACATGAATCCCAAAAAGTGCATGCAATCCGTGTGTAGCTCCATCTTGAAGCATCCATCTCGCACCTTCAGCAATTTCTTCTGCCGGTTGAAACAATAACCTCACTCCACATTTAAGGTTCTTTTCATTTGCAATCAATTTAGCAACCCCAAGAGCAATGCATATATGAAGATCATGACCACATGCGTGCATTACACCTTCTCTTAATGATGAATATTTCAAACCTGTCCTTTCTTCTATTGGTAAAGCATCCATATCCACTCTTAAACCAACTATAGGTCCTTCTGATGGACCTAAGTCAGCCAAAACGCCAGTCCTACCAACTGCCTCTTTGACTCTCCATCCACACTTTCGCAGTTCTCCTGCAATCAAAGCAGCAGTTTGATGCTCTTGTCCACTTAACTCAGGATGAGAATGTAAATGCCTTCTCAAAGAGATTAAATCTGGAAGAATTTCAAGTAAATAATTATCAGATGACATAACTAAGGATTCAAGACCTGTCTAAAGAAAGAAAATTCATAAGGTCTTGGGTTGGGATAGGTGGCCATCTTCTTATGTTAAGAAGCCAATCAATATTGCTATATCTATTGTCTAATCCTGATGCGGCAGCCCAATTGCTTTCAGCCTCACCAATAAAGCCCTTTCGCCAAAGAAGAGCACTCAGTGCAGATCTTGCATCAGCAAACATTGGATAGCGTCTGATTAATTTGCGCAATTCTGCTTCGGCCTTTTCAAAATCTCCAAGTTGGTAAATAGCTAATGCATTGCAAGATCTAGCCATAGCAAAATCAGGCTTAATCGAGGCTGCTTGATTGCAAAGAATAGATGCTTCCTTCCAATTACCTTGTAATCCTTGAATATTTCCTAAATTATAAAGAGCAGAAGAATTATCTGGATCAATCAACAGAATGGATTGGTAATCATTTTTTGCCTCTTCCCAGTTATTCAAAGCTTCCTGAGCTACCCCTCGATTCAAATAAGAATTTAATTCTTGAGGGGCAAGTTCTAAAGCTTTATTTTGATCGAATATTGCGCCTTCAGGATCACCCATCGCCAAACGAACGTTACCTCTATTACTCCAAGCAGCAGCATTTTGAGGATATTTCTCCAAAATGTGATCCCAAATTTTTATAGCTTTATTAAAATCTCCTTGTTTAGTAGCCTTCAATGCTTGATCAAAATTTCTAGAAATTGATTGACTAGCCATCACTTGAATTGGTTTATCAATATAAATGAGAAGAAAAAGTAAACATATAAAAACTAATATCTTATGGAAGTAATTACTAAAATTCTTCATTATTAATTAGTTCTTTCCTAAATGGATAAGAGCTGATTTTGTTACTACCCTTCCTCTTGGTGTTCTCTTCAAAAAAGCTAACTGCAAAAGGAACGGCTCTATTACAGTTTCAAGAGTTGTAGAGTCCTCACCTAAAGCAGCCGCAAGAGTTTCAATACCAACTGGCCCTCCATTATAATTGTCTATTATTACTTCCAAAAAACGTCGGTCAATTGTATCTAAACCCTTGTTATCAACTTGATGCAAATTAAGTGCATCATGAGCCAATTTCTGATCAATTAAATCTAATTTGCCTCTTACTGTTGCAACATCTCTGACTCGCTTTAATAATCTATTAGCTATTCGAGGAGTGCCTCTACATCTGCCAGCAATTTCAATGGATGCGTCCTTTGACAAATTCAGTTCTAATAATCTTGCGGTTCTTTGAACTATTGAGACAAGATCATCTAAAGAATAAAAGTCCAAACGTTGAGTTAATCCAAAACGATCCCGAAGAGGCGAGCCAAGAGAGCCTGCTCGCGTGGTAGCTCCAACAAGAGTAAAAGGTGGCAATTCTATAGAGCGAGTCCTTGCTCCAGCTCCTTTCCCAACTGTGATATCTATTTTTTTATCCTCCATCGCAGGATAAAGAAGTTCTTCTGCAACTCTTGTTAATCGATGAATTTCATCCACAAAAAGTACTTCCCGAGGTTGCAAGTTAACCAAAATTCCAATTATGTCTCTAGGTCTTTCGATTGCAGGCGCACTAGTAACTCTACATTTCACACCCAATTCTTCAGCTAGGACCAATGCCATGGTTGTTTTCCCTAATCCAGGTGGTCCATATAACAAAATGTGATCCAGGGCTTCTTCTCTTTGAATAGCTGCCCTAATTGCAATCCCAAGAACTTGTTTTAGATCTTTTTGACCTATGTAATCCTTTAAAGATTTTGGCCGTAAATTATCTTGTTGAGATAATAGAGACTCCTCAGAAGAAGCAGAGGGGTCAACGACCCTATCTTTTGTTTTTGTCGAGAGCACATCAGCTCCATCGACATTTGAAGAGACAATAGCCATGTAGCAAGAGTAACGACACTTGGATAAGGTCGGAATATCAATTCAAATAGATGAAAAAAACAAGCACGAACAAAAACAAGCCAAAATCAAGGCTAGCCGCAAATCGCTTATTAGCAGATAATCGTTTTGCTCGACACCAATACGAAATACTAGAAACACTAGAAACTGGTATTGAACTCTTAGGCACTGAAGTCAAATCCATAAGAGCAGGACAAGCAAATTTAAGAGACGGCTTTTGCCTTATAAGAAAAGGAGAAATTCAACTACATAATGTCCATATATCTCCACATAGTCATGCAGGTTCATACTTCAATCATGAACCTCTTAGGACTCGCACGCTACTAGCACATAAGAAAGAAATCAATAAATTAAAAAGTCAATTAGACAAAAAAGGTCTCACATTGATTCCACTAAATCTTCATTTGAAAGGGTCCTGGATTAAACTAACTATCGGACTAGGCAAAGGCAGAAAACTTCATGACAAAAGGCAAGCTGAAAAAGAAAAGCAAATGAAAGCTGAAATCAAATCTTTAAAACAAGATTATTGAAAAGAATTATTTTCCATAAAAAGTTAATACTAATGAGATTACAAAAATTATTGGATAAGTTAATTTAATATTCAAATCAAAATTAAACTCGAATTCAAACATATGTTAA
>CACFBG010000029.1 GCA_902564535.1 uncultured Prochlorococcus sp. | reverse complement strand
AATCTAGATACTTTTGAAAAACATCATCAAACTTCTTCAGGAATTTGCCTGTTGTGGACTCCTGGACCTACTCCTGGCAGCTGTGTTTTGTATGCTCCTCAACCTAGAAATGTCCTGTTCTGCGGACGTTTGCTAATTCCCTTAAATTCTAAATCTTTAGGCATTGTCCGTCATCGAAGAACTTTTCATTGGACCAGACAGCAAAAAAGCTTGGAAAAATTACTAAAGTGGATACCTCCAAATTCCAATCCAGCACTGGCTTCTGCTATTACTTTGGGTGCATTACCTTCAGAGTGGCTTATGCCTTGGGAATCTTTGAAGATCTAGCCCAAATAAAAGATCAACTCAATCTTTGATGTATAAAGCGTTGCGCCACAGCCTCTTTCGGTTGCATTGAAGGCCAAGGCTCCATACGATTAGCGCGCTTGGAGAATTTATTGACAATCCCTTTTTGTGGAAATGTTCCTAAATCTTCCGCTTCTTCATCACATTTCCAATGAACAAAGCTGATCTTGTTAACTTAGTTGCTGCTCGTACTGAGCTCACTAAGACAGATGTTTCCCTTGTCGTAGATGCCGCTATAGACACCATCATTGATTCTGTGGTGGAGGGCAAAAAGGTTTCTATCCTTGGTTTTGGTTCTTTTGAACCACGTAATCGCTCAGCCCGTCAAGGTCTTAATCCAAAGACCGGCGAGAAAATTAAAATCCCTGCAAAACGAGTTCCTGCTTTCACAGCTGGGAAAATGTTTAAAGATAGAGTTCAAGGCTGAATTCAAACAATCATTTTTGGACAAGCGACTTTTTTAGTTGCTTGTCCTTTTTTATTCTTTGAACCTTTGAACCTTTGAAGCCTGCGTTACTTTGGCTCTCAATGATTATTTGTCTACTCAATTAGAGGAAGGCAACAAGCTTCGCCAAGAGTGCTATAGGGGCAGATATGCTCCTTCTCCTACAGGTCCATTACATCTTGGCAATCTTCGAACAGCTCTTGTTTCATGGCTTAGAGCTCGATTAGCTAAGGGAGTTTGGTTGTTGCGTATAGACGACCTTGATACTCCAAGGAATTTTCCTGGTGCCGTTGAAAGTTTTCAAAGAGATCTTCTTTGGCTAGGGCTTAATTGGGATGGGCCTTTGATTTTTCAAAGTAATAGAAGAGGCTTATATAGATTGACTTTGTCCGCTTTGCGAAGGCAAGGTAAGCTTTATGCATGCAGATGTAGTCGGAAAAAGGTATTAAGAAATTTTGATCCGGATAGGAAGATAACTATTTATCCTGGCACTTGTAGAAAGCTTAAATTGCCTTGGGGATGGTATGAAAAGAACTTGCCTAGTTTAAGATTAAAAGTCCAAGAAGAATTTGCAAATAAATGTGGAGATATAGTTCTTAGACGCTCAGATGGATTTCTGGCTTATCATTTGGCAACTGTTGTCGATGAATTGACGATGGGTATAACAGAAGTAGTTCGTGGTGAAGATTTAAAAGTAGCCTATTCTGCTCAGTTGGCCTTAACTAAAGCATTGAGTCAAAAGCCTGCTAAATATCAATATGCACCTATTTTATGTGATAAGACTGGAGTCAAATTGTCGAAAAGGCATGGTGCTATTGGAGTAAAAGACTTACAAGATAATGGCGTAGACCCATCTATTCTTATAGGTTCATTTGCTGGAAGCCTTGGATTATTACCCTTAGGTTCAAAGCTTTCGGCGAAAGAACTACTTGTTGAATTAAGGAAAGGAAAGAAGCCTTTAGCTTCATTATTTAATGAAGAATAAGGTAAAATATTTTCATGAGATATTTAAACTATAAAGTAATTTTACTGATCACTTTAATATCTTCAATTCATTTGGGACAATCTTCTAAAGTCATTTCTAAAGAATATCCCAATTTAAACTACTTCACATTAAAATGTTATCAAACGAAGAATACTAGGGATTGTTTAATAGCTTTAAAGTACTTAGAATTATTGCAGAGAGATGCTTCTGATCGTAATAATTATCGCTGTCAAACTCATGCTTTAGGCTTAGGCTCAGATATGATAAGGCTCTTGTTAAGAGATGGGAATGTAAAACATCTTAGGAAAAGGTTGTCATCCTTAGATAACATTTGTAAGCCGAATTAATTATTTTTATAGCCAAAATTAATTATAAATAATACCGATTTTGATTTCATTGGATCTAAATTTGTCCTTTTTCATCACAGCTTGGCTTCGGATTTTTGTAGCTTTGTAAAACTTATTAAGTTTTTATCTTCTTTCTATAAAACTTAGGTACTGTATTTAATGAAATTCTTATTGAATTGGAGTTAATTTTAGCTGATGGCAAAACCTAACAAAGAATCAGGTGATAGTGGAAAATCAAATCAGGATTCATTTAATGAAAAAAACACAACCAAAGTGAATAACAAGGTTAAAAAGAAAGATCAGAAGACCTCAACAGAAGGTGAGGTCTTGCTTAAATTGCCAGGAGGCTGGAAATATCAGCTCCCTGGGAAGCGTCAGAGAGTAATCCTTGGATTTCTAGTTATTGGTTTGAATGTTTTTTTAGTTATAGCAGTAATTCTTTACTTTTATGTCCCTTCTTTTCAGGATTTTGTTTACAATGTTGGTAGATAATTTAATATAATTAATTTTTTGCTAATTAATACTCCATGCTTTTGAACTTCATTGTAATTTTCTTCATTTCTGAGGGACCTAAATGTTTTGGCTCTCCTAACTGAAAAGATTTAAGATAAATTTTCGAAAGAGTTTCAACTTCAATAGCTAAATCAAAGGCCTCTCTAATATTTAATCCAATTGAGATTTGACCGTGGTTTGCAAGTAGGCAAGCAGATCTATTTTTTAAGGCTTTTATAGCATTGATAGCAAGATCTTCTGTACCAAAAGTGGCATATTCACTACATCTAATATTTGCGCCTCCTGCTACAGCCGTCATGTAATGAAAGCTTGGAATACTTCGATGATGACATGCTAATGCAGTTGCATAAATTGAATGGCAATGCAAAACTGCATTGATTTCATTGCGGCTTTTTAAAATCTCAGCATGAAGTTTCCATTCACTAGATGGAATAATGTTCTTCTGATGTGATCCAGATTCAATCTTCTTGCTATAGAGATCTTTATACAAAATATCTGATTGTTTCAAATTTTCATATGCAATTGAGCTTGGAGTAATTAACATACCATCTTTATATCTCACTGATATGTTCCCTGAGGAACCTTGATTGATCCCAGAAGCATTCATTTTATTTAAGGTATCAATAATCTGTTGCTTTAGGATTTTCTTCTTGTTAATTAAAAACATTTTTAATAGATTTTAATAGATCTATCATTGTGTTTATAGCATTATCCATGTATTTGACAAATAAAAAGTATAAATATTCTTGATTTATTGATATATTCTGCATAATTTGCTCTGCTAATGTATGCTTAGATTAAGGTCATAAACTTTATTGATGAAATATTCATAGCAATGAAAGACCTATTTTCCTTGTCAAAGAATTATCGAGAAAAAGGGGATATTTTTAATTCGAATAATATATTACGAGAGATTATAGAGAATGAACCATCTAATTTTGAGGCTTTATTTTGGTTAAGTCAACAAGCTGACTTAACCAAAGACCAATTTATCTTAAAAAGATTAGATCAATGCCTTAAAGAATTAAATAATAAGTCGGCAGATCAGATTTCTTATTTATATTTTGCTATCGCTAAAGTTAGAGAAAAACAAAAAAGATATAAGGAGGCTTTTGAATTTTATGAAAAGGCTAACAAACAAAGGAAGTTAGGACTTTGCTTATTCAATACAGACGCAAAAATATATGTTGGGCAGGCAAAATTGCATCAGAAACTATTTGAATCTCTGAATCGATGCCCAAATTATGTATTAGGATCTTCTGAAGGTTATGACTTAGTATTCATAATAGGTTTACCAAGGTGTGGCTCTACCTTAGTTGAAACTATATTGAGCATGGCACCCAATGTAAGTTGCTTTGGAGAATCAGGCGCACTTCCTAAGGTTGTTCATGAAATTGATATTTTAAATCTTCTTGAGAAGAGTAAATTTAACTTTAATGATTACTACTTACAAGCAGAGTTATTAAAAAAATTATATCGAAATGAAATAGGCTTAGTTGATGGAATTGTAGTGGATAAGACATTAAATAATTTTTATCTAGCTGGTCTAATATCAAGAGTATGGCCAGAAGCTAAGATTGTGCATGTTAAAAGAAATCCATTAGATCAGATACTTTCTGCTTGGAAAAGTAGATTTGAAAAAGGACATAGCTATAGTTTAAATCTTACTGACTTGGTTAAAGTATATATTTCTTATAATAATTTGATGAATTTTTGGGATAGTAAATTAAGAACAAGGATTTATACTTGTAGATATGAAGATTTGGTTTTTAATACCTTTGAAGCTACGAATAGACTAGCAAAATTTTGCGGAATAAAATGGAATCCAAAAATGTTATCACCAGAGGATTCTAAAATATTAGTTAAAACAGCAAGCTATAAACAGGTTAGAGAACCTATTAATTATAATTCTGTTGATAATTGGAAAATCTATGCTGACAAGCTTGAACCCTATATTGAGCAACTTTTAGAAGCTGGTATTCCTTTAAAGTAAGAATTAAATTCAATTTGGAGGCTAACAAAATTATTTGAGATGTTAGATGGTTTTTGAATCTTTTTGTAAGTATGCCTGCTAAGAATAAAGAGGTTTACTTCTCCTTATCTTCTGTTATTGATTGAACCAACTTAAATGAGCTTATCCCTACAGCTAAAAATGTAAATACTGTTAGCCCAATAATTATCCACAAAAATGTTTTGGATATTTCTAGCTCTCCAAAAGCTATAGACAATAAATATAATTTATTAAGTAAATGGTACATGAGATAATTAAATTTTAAAATTTATTAACTAAAGCAAGGTTGATTTTGCTTCGATTGATTTTAGATAATCCCTATTTTCTATAAAATTACAGTTTAAAATTAAGGTAAATAGAAACCTTAAATTCAACCTACTGACTGGAATGGGAAAAATATAAGTTCAGGACCAGCAAACATTACAGATGTAGCAATGATGACTGTAACAATTTGAACTCCTATAAATTGTTTCCATCTATAACTGAATGTTTCTGCTTGTGAATCGAGGCCCCATCCACTTTGAGGCTCATTCTGAGGAAGTCCATAGTAGAAGATTTGCGAGATTTGGAAAAGGATGATGGCTCCTGCTACTGCGGCGAGAGGGTTAAATCCTCCAAAAGCAATGGTTGCGAAGGTTGGAGTCGCGAAAATCATTACAAAAGGGTGTGATTGGTCTTGATATACCTATTAATAACCCAGGTATGCAAAATCCTGAACAGGTTTTGGTCGATATCGTTACAAACTTGATTGAAAGGGGCCTGCAGTCACAATCCTTTATCTTGGCAAAATAGACGCTTTTTATATTTACAAGCTCCTTCAGGCTCCATATTTTGTATGAAATGAAAAATTAATACCAGTATTTGCCTTCTCTAATTAGCTTGTTAGTTCGATTTTTATAATTTTAAGAATTATCATGATAAATAACCATGCTCTTTATTGTTTTAAACTTGATAATTAATAGTAAATCAGAGAAAAATTAATACTAAACACTTTAATTTTTATAATTTAAAACTATATTGATAATTAGATTTATTGATTTACTTTAGAATTACTGATATTACTTAAATTTTGCAAGCATTCTCTTTAGAAATTAAAATTATATCTAAATTAGAAGTGTTTCCTATTAAGGTGAAAATTATATTGAAAATGCTAAATAGCTTTCTCAGCGTCCTTTGCAATTGCTCTTAAGAATCGCTTCCTTTGTCCGCTTGGGTCGATTTCGGTATGCCATCCACAAGCAAGTCTGTGGTCAATCTCCTCAAATTTTTTGTTTGAAGTGATTTTTGAGAGCCTTTTAATTGGTTTATTCATATGATCTATTAAACAACATTGTTTGCAGAATGGATAGCATTGATTTGGAAACTTCCAATTAACTGATTTTAAGAGATTTTCTGGGAACCTAATTGATTGCTTCTTAAATGGTTTACGCCCCCTGTTGGATTCGAACCAACGACCGGCTGCTTAGAAGGCAGCTGCTCTATCCAGCTGAGCTAAGGGAGCATTGTTTCATGGGACATTTTTTTGGCACATGGGTCAACTATTGTTGGGTGATGTGAAATTGCATCACATAGTGCCTAGCAGATTGTCCGCTATTCAGAAAAAGCAACTTGTGGAGGGTTACCGAGAGGGACAATCCACCTCAAGTTTGGCAAAGATGTATGGATGCAGTCCAAACACCGTAAGCAGAACTGTAAAAGCTTTATTGCCTATTGAAGAATATAACGCGCTTAAGCAAGCTCGATCAAAAGGGAAAGGATCTCAGGTTAATCACCATTCGATTGCTAAAAGAGAAAATTCACGTGATCCTTCGGAGAATATTAGGCCGATTGATAAAGGATTAGACAAACTTGAATCAAGAGATTTCTCTTTAGATAAAGAATCTGATTCCAAAGAGATCGATAATAATCAAGATTCTTATGATGACTGCATTTCCATAGAAGAAAATCAATATTTAGATGACAAGTTAATAGAAAAATCTGAAGCTGAAGATTTTCATGAGGTTGTCCCTTTATTAGGTGATTTTGATCTTTTAGATAAAAGAAGTGGTGAATGCCTCCCCTTCTCAAAAGATCTTTTCCCAGAATCAGTTTATCTTGTTGTAGATAGATCTGTAGAGCTTGATTTACGCACTCTTAGTGAATTTCCTGAATTAGGTATTGGTCAGGAAGATGACAAAGGTAAGTATTTGATTTGTTTATTTGAAAATCAACGCTCTGCAAAGAGAAATTGTGCAAGAAACCAAAGAGTTATTAAAATACCGGATGCAAATTTGTTTGAGATTTGTAGGCCTTACCTGATCGCTCGTGGTATTACAAGGTTGATACTTGAGGGCAGATTAATATCACTTGAAGATATCAAGGAATGACTCTATTTGTTATAAGGTTATTCTTCTGCTTGATCTTGAATAAGTAATGCCGTAAGACTTCCTCCAGTAAGAATACCTGTAATTAATGATACCCCTACAATAAATCCAATAGGCAATGGAGCTGTTTTATTTAGCCCAAAATTAATTGAATATCTATCATTTAGATTTTGAGAACCAAGACATATAGCTAGTAAAAGTAATGCGCCAGCGGCAATGCTTGTTGTAAGTATTTTTATCCTAATGATCATAATTTTGGGTTTTTTGGGTTTGCTTTTGATTCTAAACTTTTATGAATTAGATTGTATAAGTAGCTTTTAGGCTTTC
>CACFBG010000028.1 GCA_902564535.1 uncultured Prochlorococcus sp. | reverse complement strand
CTACTTGCTACGCAATGAATTCCTTGAGAAAACAGTGCTAACAATGGATCTGAGAGTTGGAGTAAAGTTGGGGTAAGCTTTTTAAAGACAAGCCTCCAAAAGGAAAGGGCCTCATTAAATAAACGTTAAATATAAAATAAAATATTAAGGATGAGCTTTATTGCCTAATCTTCAGCGTGAAGTGATCCCTGTGTCTCTCTCCCTTTAAAGACTCCCCAACTTGCTTAATTTTTTGAGAGCCCTTAGCGCAAATCTGAATTAGCAAGCCAAACTATAAAAGTATTTTGCGCTAAATGGATTTAACTATCAATTCTAGTTTGGTTATTCCTTCCAAAGAACTGAAATGGCGCTTTTCTAAATCCTCAGGTCCTGGAGGACAAGGCGTCAATACAACTGACAGCCGAGTTGAGCTTGTTTTCGATATAAAGCGTTCATCTGTATTTGGCCCTTTTCACAAAAAGAGGTTGCTTGTACGACTTGAGAATCGTTGTGTCAATGGTTGCCTAAATGTAGTTGCTTCGGAAAACCGCTCCCAATACCAGAACAGACAATTAGCCATTGCTCGTTTGGCAGAGCTTTTGCGAGAGGGTTTAAAACCTCCTCCTAAAGCAAGGAAAGTAACTAAACCAACTCGTGCATCACAAAAACGTCGAGTTACTGCCAAGAAGCATAGAGGTGCTCTGAAGCAAGCACGTCAAAGCAAACCTTCAACATGCGAATGACATCTCGTATTATTTAGATGAAAGCGAAACACCTTGCTATCACACACACTTTATGAAAAGTAGGAATGGATCTGCTGAAAGGTTGGAATCAGCCCTAATCACTTCCTCTGATATCGTCTGGCACAGCTGACTTTCTAACTTACGGGGAGCTTGCTAAAAAACAAAGCTAAAGAATATTTATTTGCTCATAAAGAGTATTTGCCCCCATTCCAAAATTGAAATCCTTAATTATGTATCTAATAGAGGATAAGTTCATTAATTAATGGATTCTGATTCACAACTAAAAGAGACCTTGAAGATAGCTCTTAAAAATGCTGTATCAAGAATAGAAGCATTAGAAGAACCTTCTGATCGACGTTGCATTTTCCATGAATACAAGGAATGGTTAGGACAAAATATTAATGACGAAGTTTGGGCAATCCCTACAGAGGCAATACAAAAAGATCTAAATATATAAGATCTTGCCCTGAATAGGGATTTGTTCATGCAGGCTTTAGAAATAGATAAAAAGAGTTTGCTCAAACCTTAACCAAAATGCCCACTTACGCTAAAATTCCCTGATATAACTTAGATTAATTACTAGCCAATGAACTAGTGCATTTTGTCAATTGAAAGCGATTACAAGGAATTCGCAAAATCCGTTCACACTTTTATGCTCTAAACAACTAAAGAAAAGGAAGCAATACCTATGAATAAGTTTCTAGACAAGTTCTTTGATTTATGTAGGAATATCAGCAGGGAATAGCACCAACAAAATGGCAGAGGTTTTAAGAGACTATGCAGAAAGGTTGAATAGATGATAAAAGACCTACCACTTCTCCTGTCTTGTATTCAATAAAAAATAATGACCGATAAACCTTCGAAATGGATCACCTCACTGCGCGAAGAAATTCGACAGGAATGTGGCGAGGGATGGATGGTCCGCGGCATAGGGAAAGGTCTTGTTCAAAAGGTTCAGCTGACAGTTCGTTTTGAGGATGGAGTTCGAACCAGCATTGTTCTTAGGCCAAAGGTCAAGAGCGATCAAAATTTTGTTCCATGGGTAGGAACAAGTGCTAGATGGATATTGAAAATCTCCAAAGACATTTCGCGAATAATGCAATCTCAAGGGAAGGGTTTAGCTGAAGCATATGAGCTAGTGAAAGAAAATAACGAATCTGGATTCAATGCTTCACTCGAGTGGAAACAACTAGCTAGAACATTCAAATCACATAAAACCAGTAATGGGAAGAAAGGATCACGAGTTTGGAACCGCAACTACCGCACTCCTATTGCCCGTACATTGCTTATCCTTACTGGCGAAACTTCTGTATCAAATGGATACTCAGTTTTAAAAGCCCTTGTTGAACATTATGGAGGAGAGCCTGGCTCAACAAGCCGACGACTCCGAGTCCAATACGCAGCGGAATTCCTACGCTTTGCCTTTAAGAATGGGGCTAATATAAGTTGGTTACCACCAGAAAATCTGAATACATTCATCGGAGAGAAGGCAACTAATCAATCATCTGATTGCAGATAAAACGGAAAGCTAATCCTTCAAGGGAAGGGATTCGTTTAAAAACTTTCGTTATTCATCCAAATAAGTACTAGATGAAAAGGCCTTATCAAGATATGGGACATTGCAAACAGCATCAGCAATTACTTTATTGAGATCAGTAATTTCTATTCAAGCTTTAGAAGTTGTCTGAGAATCCTCCTGAATAATGTGCTTTAGTCTCTTGAAAATTAAATCGTGATTAATTTTGTGCTCACTAGAAACTAGACCTAATTTCAACCGTCTGATTTTTCCGTCATCCCATATCCAAAAAACAGGGTCGGCTTCTTTTGCTTTTCGCAAATCACCTCTATCTCGCAAGCTAACAGGAATGAATTCCTTGCTTGGATCAAAATCGCTATCTCTTAGCGCTTGATTTAATACCATGCTGCCCTCTAACCCTGAAACAGATTGGTGATAAGTACCAGGAGGTATTTGGAGGGCACCCATTTCTTGATTGAGGTAAATCACATGATGAGGCTCTTCCCAATCAGGATTGAGCAAGGTAAAGGTACGCTTTCCCTCTAAGACCAAGTTGTGATCTGTTTGATGGCGATGAACGTAATACTGTTCAAATTCATTGTCATTAGGAGGAGAGATTGCAGCTCCATGATGAATTACCACATCAGATCCATTGGAGTCCTTAACTCCTGCATCGAAGAACTTGACTTGAGGAGTTTCACGAAAGACCTTAATAGGAAGAAAATTCAAAGACGTCTTTTTATTCTTTTTCAATTGATTCCAATTAACTTTTATTTTGATGGAATCATTTAAATTTCTAAGCACTGGACAATCCTTCATGGCATTTTTAAGTACTTGTAATTGATCAGCTTTTAAATCCGATGGCATATCAATTTGAAGGGATAAAGATTCAATCTTACGAAGCCCCTTAGTTGTCATCTTCTTATCAATTTCAACTTTTATCTCATCTAATTTCCAACCTTTATCTTTGGCAGAAATTCCCATCACAGTTAGGAAACAAGTTCCTAACGCTGTAGCCAATAAATCAGTAGGTGCAAAATTTTCTCCTTTGCCTGCATGGTCAACAGGGGCATCGGTTCTAAGAGTTTTTCCAGAATGCACATGTGTAGCTTCTGTATGCAACCCTCCTAAATAGCGAAGAAGAATCTTGTCTACACTTCGTAGACTTTACATGTAGATTTTGTGGGATGAAGTTTACATTCTTGTCGCCAGAAATCACTTCGCTTTTGGTTTGGCAACTTGTAAGAAAAATCATGGATACGAACAATATCTTTCAGCGGATTGGCAATGATAGTTAAAGGAGTTCTTAGTTTCATAATCCTCCTATTCGGACAATTCATTTCTAACATATTTAAGTGAATTGCGTCTACGGTTTTTACTTAAGTATTTAGGCTTTACGGTTCTTCTCAGCCAAGGTGTTATTAACCGAATTAAGTGATATTTACCGAATCAATTTCTTCGGTTTGCAACATTAGTCATTACAGAAAATAAAGGCAAAGTAATGGTGTTCCTGCACAAAAATCATGTACACATCCTTATTCGACTCAATACTTGCTGACTCATTCTTTTCTCCAATGAGGACGGTTTATGTAGTCTCTGACAGTCAACTTGAAGAAATCAAGCGTAAACAACGGCAAGAGGCGCTCGATGATCTGGAGGCTTCCCGCAAAAGGTTGGAGGAGAACTATCAATCACGCATCAAAATTATTGATGCACGAGAGCATGAGCTTCAAGAAGAACTCAAAGCATTAGCACCAGCAGAAAAAAAAACCGAACTTCCTGCTGAAGCAACTAAAAAGTGCGCTGTTAAGGCTTAATCCTTTCAACTAGCTGAGTGATGGGGATCACTAATGACTTCCTAATGGGGCCAAAAAAGGCCCCATTTTTCTTGATTTAACATAGACGTATTTAAACAAGTCGAAAAAGTAATTTTTAAGCATGAAAAAAGGGGGACGTATTGCAGCATCACCCTTTGAGTCCAGCTCTTATTTTTTAACCAACGAGCTCAGACTCCTATATTCATTTCTAGTTAACTAGCAAGAAGTCTCAAAGAGTAAAAACAGTTTTTCATTATCTTTACTATCTCATGAGGCATGAGACGTGAGACATGGAGAAAAGAAAAATATGACTTGCTAGCTATTAGTAATAGAAACTTGATTGAAATAGAATAAAGAAATGAGGGTGAGAATTTTAAGACATCCACACATCGCAATATCGCTGAGAACTCATGGCAGGACAGGAAATCAACTAGCTGACTAATGGAAAGCGGCACTTGAGTGGTGGACTGGGATCTCAAAGAAATGCAAAAATAAATGCCAACTAAATACCAACCATGCTTGTTTAACAAGTACTGATTGATGAATGGGTAAAATGGAAGAAGAAATGCCTCTTGCAAATCAAGAAGAGAAAAAAGACAAGATGAAAACTCGCTAATGAATTATAAATACAACCAAGATGGCTATGTCTAAATTGCGCCCTTTGCCAACTACAGGTGCCCTCACTGGAATTCTTGAGGCACTAGCATTTTCCCGCGATCCTAGCTTCGCTCAAAGGCGATTTGATCGTCTGGGAAATGTCTTTGAGACATCAATGCTTGGTCAGCCAATGGTGTTCATTCAGGGGAGCAAAGCTATTGCTGATTTATTATCTCAACCGGAGGCGATCGAAGGTTGGTGGCCTGAGAGTGTTCAACAACTTTTAGGTAGCCATTCACTCGCAAACCGCAATGGGGCATCTCATAAAGCAAGGAGGAGGGTAGTAGCCCAGTTATTCTCATCTTCAGCACTTCAACGCTATAGCCCTGGCATTATCAATTTAATTGATGAGCTCGGCGAAGAACTAAAAGCCGCAAAAGCGCCTCTCCCTTTGGCTGAGAGAATGCGACGTTTCGCGTTCTCTGTTATCGCGACAACTGTTCTTGGACTGGAGGGTAATGATCGTGACAAGTTATTTTCTGATTTCGAAATCTGGACCAAGGCTCTCTTCTCAATTCCCCTCGCTCTTCCAGGCAGTCCCTTTGCCAAAGCTCTCAAGGCAAGAAAACGTTTAATTGAAAAACTTCAAGAAATAGTTAACCAACCTATCAATAGCAAAGGTGGCTTGGATTTACTTGCAGGGGGTCTTGATGAAGCAGGTATTCCTTTCGCAGATGAAGATTTGGGAGAACAACTACTTCTACTGTTATTTGCTGGATATGAAACCACCGCTTCTGCGTTGAGCTGCTTAATGCGGGAATTACTTCTAAATCCACAATTGGAAACATGGCTTCGTAAAGAAATCGATACTCTGGATTGGCCTCCAACTGCTGAACAGGCGACTATGGCTTACGCCCCTACCAATGCGCAAAGACTCGATGCTCTCGTAAAAGAAGTAATGCGATTCACTCCACCAGTAGGTGGTTTTTTTCGCCGCACCAAAAAATCCTTGATCTTAGATGACATTGTCGTTCCTAATAACCGTGTAGTGCAAGTAGCTTTAATTGCTTCTAACCGTCATGGGATTGGTGATCTAGATATCTTTAGACCACAACGTCATTTAAAGAATGAATGTTCTTTAAGCCTGATGCCTTTCGGTGGAGGCGAACGTGTATGCCTTGGCAAATCGTTAGCTGAACTTGAGATTCGACTGATGGTGGTTGGGTTATTTCGTAAATTGCAACTTGAAGTCATCCCGGATCAAGACTTCACCCTGCGGCAGATTCCCAGTCCATCTCCTCGTGATGGGTTATTAGTAAAAGTAAGAGGATGAGATGGCCCCCCCAACCAAGCCTGGACATCAACTTTCAAAAGAGAAGGCTATCGACATTTTGAAGTCAAGCAATATGGAGGGAAAAAAGATCAACGATGGGTCGAGCTTTTTCCCGTCAACAACAAAGAGATTCTTATTCGAGTTTCGTGGGATGAACTAAAGACCCATTCACAATGGACAAGCGGCTGGCTCCAATTACCTAAAGATGAAGATTGCATTGGATAGAAATGACAACTGAACTTATTTGCTTTTCCTTGCTTGGAATCGCAGCTTTGCTTCTAGATGCTGGACTCTCTTCTCAAGCTCTTCCACTCTTTTGGTTAGTTCTTCCATTGGGCATAAAAATCAGCCTAAATACAATGCAAAAACGCGCTGCTAAAAACAGCTAGAAAGGAATTAAGCTCTCGATAATTAATTGGCAATCTCAGTCACATCTCCCTGCCCTGAAAGCACAATCAACGAGCTAGGAATAAAGCACTGGCCAATCTGGACTTGTGAGTCAAGTACATTCCCTTGGACATATAGCGACAAGGAAACTTGCTTAGTACTAGAAGGCGATGTGACTGTTACCCCTGATGGAGGGGATCCTGTCAGGTTTGGGGTAGGTGATCTAGTTATCTTCCCTCAGGGGATGTCTTGTACATGGGAAGTGCATAAGGCAGTTCGAAAGCATTATCGTTTTGGTAACTAGAAAATCTATGAACCCCAGAGATCGAGGGTTTATTCAAACTTTATTCAAACCGCCCTTTTTCGCCCAAACCCCTTGAAATGAAACATATACCTTATACCTAAAAGCTAGTTATATCCTCAATCTCAAGAAAAAGCTGGTTGATTTAGTCATCAAAAGAATTCGAAGCAGAAACCTAAGCCTTTGAATAGTATTTAGGCTGATTTTTATAACCAATGGATGAACTAACCAAAAGAGTGGAAGAGCTTGAGAAGAGAGTTCAGCATTTAGAAGCAATGCTGCGATACCAATCAAGGAAAAATAAATAATTTCTGAGGATATTTATCTGCTTCTCTGTTTTTTTAAATCTAGTTGGACTCTTATTCACTTAATTCTTTAATATAAGCTTCCCAGTCTATAAATGGTGATAGAGCTTCCCTTTCACAATGAGTTGATCTGCCAGGTAATGGTGTTCCAAGACTATATCCTTGGGAATTTAATTTAGAGAAAAGATAATGATCTTTAGGAACAAATAATGATTTACCAGTTAAATGTTTATTTAAAAAAATACTCTTGCTTCTTTTTAGCGTTTCTGAATTGCAAGCAAATGTCATTACAGTGCTAGGAGATGAAGCGAAATAACCGATAGGTGTCATTATGATTTTTCTTTTTAAATTTTTGTACATTTCAG
>CACFBG010000027.1 GCA_902564535.1 uncultured Prochlorococcus sp. | reverse complement strand
GAGACAGCTGTTGGGACTTCCTTACCCGAAGGGCTCAAAGATAGCTGATCACCCAGTTGATTATTGGAAGGTGGGCGATATGTAGCCATAGAATCAGATTTTTTTACGCTTAAATTTCTTTGCCAATCTTAAGCTTATAGCAATGCTGAGAGTCTATCTTCAGTATTTTATTGATCTCACACGCTTTGAAACTAGATCTCACCTTCATATCAGATTGCAAATTAGGAGCATCAATTATTTATATATACTTCTAGATTCACACATTTTGTAGTAATCATTTGTGCCCAATGCACCTAAAGAAGCTATATCACCAGATTCACATTTGGGGAACCATGTGTCCTTATGAATAGCAAGAATCTCACCATTAGGTAAAACATATGAGCGGTTTTTTTGAATGTGATTAGGAGTTAAAGCTATGAAATGTCCAAGAATATGCTTTTCCTTCTGTCCTACATGAGCTAAAGCCCTTCCTAGAACACCAGGTCCACTAATACAAAGGGGAGATGTCCCATAGTTTTTTGTTTTACAATTTTCTATGACTAATTCAATGGCTTTTGCGAAAATAGGGCTACCTGGCTTGCTATAGAAAAGTGAGCATTGAACAGGATAAGATAAAGAATATGGCATAAAAGCACCAGATCCTTGATCTATAAAACCTAAAAAGTCAACTTCCTTTCCAAAAGCTACCGTCTTTAGAATTTTAATACTAATATCAACATACCATCCTCCAATTAGATAGGCGATACAATATCGACCCAAATCAGCCTTGCATGCATATGCATTTAAATTTTTATATGCAGTTAATGCTTCTTCACCAATTCCCTCCTTTATAAGATCATAAAGTGTATCTTTATTGTATAAAGTATATTTGCAATTGTTAAAGCACATTTTAACTGTTTGGATTGCTTCTTTTATTAATGGTGATAGAGGGGAATTAGATTCACTTATAAATATTTGAGAGACATTGCTCACCATTTTGATTTCATTATTTACCATTTCTATTTTTCTTAAGCGTATCTACTCTAATAGAAAGATTTGATAAATGCCTCGATTTAATTATTTAGTAACCGTGCTTCTTGATTGAATTCCTTGATCAAATTCAATGGATCTAAATCTTTCTTGTTGAAATTCGAGAAATCAGTAAAATCAATTAATCTGAAAAGATTAGAGAGTTTGATTTTGTTAAAGGTTTTAGGCTTCAATTAGGTTTTGAACTGTGTAGCAGAAGCTTTTCGCAACATTAGGGGGCGGGAGTTGCTTTTTGTATTCGGATGAACATCGCATCTTTCCAAAAAGGTGCATAATGTTTTTGTAGCAACCGCTACAAAACGTTCACCCTGTTACACAGGGCGCAGTTCGAGCCAGGCCATGGAACGGGGACCTGGACGATTAGATCGGACTCTGAATTATGAGCACACTTACTTATCGTGGGCATACTTATGTCCAGCACAAAAAGCCATCCACTCCAAAAGAGTGTGTAGAGCTTACTTATCGACGCGAGCACTACAACTCATGTAGGGCTTCTGCTGAAAAGGATCTTCATCCGGATTTAACTTATCGAGGTAAGAGGTATTCCAAATAGTTCTTACCTCTAAAATTCCTAAATAGATTTCTTTGGGCCCTGTTAATCAGGGCTTTTTTTTTTTTTTTTGAAGTTTTTTAATCACATCTTTCTTTGCAGCTAAAGCTGATTATTAATTGAAGTGTTCATAAAAAAGTTTAAAAGATTTAATGATTACTTGTATTTATAACCCTTCTTAGGGCAATAAATAAGAAAAAGCAAAGTTATCTATCCTATTCCTGGAAAATTAAAGTTGAGCTTATCTCCTAAGGCCGTTATGTATTTTTGCACTCCTGGGATACGTAATAGTGCTAAAGGCACGACAATATTCAGAACAATCCAAGTTGTGCCAATTATTGCTCCCCATTTTCCACCTTGATTTAGAAGGTTTTTAGCCTTTGTTTCTTCTCTCATCTTCTTAAAAAAGTTGATTTTATTTTAGGTCAATTTCTTTGGTTTTATTTGGATCACTTCCTAAAAGGATGAATGGTTTTGAAAGCTTCTTCAAAACTTATATGGATCTATTAATAGTGTTTTATCGAGTTTATAGACAAATTCATAGCTTGAAGGAGAGTTGCATGACAAGAGTATTAGGAGAAAAATCTTTGCCAAAAATAAGCCATTAATTTTAGATTAGGACTTTTTAGGACTCTCAAAAATATTGACTTGTACTACTAATGGTGTGCAAACATAAAGTTCAGTTAAGTGAAATCTATATATAGTGTTATGAAACTGTAGTCATCCCTTGACAATGTTTAGTGTTTTGTCGTTGGCCGGGTGATGGGGATCAGTCGGCTGTCCTTAAAGGGCATGGCCTTCAGTTCTGCACCTGAAGGCTTTCCTTTAACTGTTTTTATCAAGACTCATGACTTTAGGTGAACTTTTCCTTAGATCTATTTCTACTGGTGTAATAACCAAAGAAGAGATGGATTGGGTAACCAATCATCAATGGGAATTTTCTAGGCTTGAGAAGGCTACTGCTATAAGGCTTGGTCGTTGCTTAGATGGAGGAATGATTCAAATAGCTTGTCGAATAGGAAATTCTCAAGGTAATCAAAAAATCACTTGAGAAGGCTTTCATGTTTAGGGAAAACCTTTTTGAGTTAAGTTCATAATTATGTTCTTCTTCTCATCATGAACTTCTTGGCAACTACAGGAGCTTTTGGAACGAATCTTTCCGCTGATCAGTTGATAATTGTAAATCTTTCAGCCATTCTTGTTGGGACAACTTTTAATGCCCCTCAGAAGCTTATTAAATGGGGAGGTGTTGTTATTGCAGTAGTCACTACAACATGTGCTCTATGGTGTACTCATCATTCTTGATTGGATTGAGATTTTTGAGGATCAATCTAGGACTCTAAAAAGCTAGTGATATAAGTCAAAGTAAATTCTTATTGCTTTAGGAAGAGAATTTTAATTGAAAGCCTAGCTGCTTATAGCTTTTTATACTTAAAAATATGCCTTGAAAAGTTGATCCTCATCACCATAATTGATATGGTTTGAGAAACATAATAAATCATATAATCTATAATATTATCTTGCTTTTGAAGTGAATGACTGGGCCTATTTCACCTTATTATATAAATAATTTTGGCCACTGATTTATATAAATATAATCCTAATGCTATTAAACCCTAGAGGGGAAATTCATGGTTTGCATTTTTATAATCACTAAGGTTTTTGATCTTAAAGGCTTCATTTAGCATGGTTCTCATTATTGCATTGATGTCTTGAAAAAAAAGTTTGTAATTTCTTATGGATTTTTCTTGAAGTTCTATTAAGCGTTTTTCTTCCATCTTTTCCACTATAAATGGAATATCTTCTATAGCTTCCTGATGAAAGCGAAGTGAGCAATTATCCCAATTTATTGTGCGATCAAAAGGAAGCACCCATCCATCTGAAATTATTATTGGAATAGCTCCTCTAGATATTGTTTCCAGTAGTCGATAAGAAAAAAGAGCATCACCTCGCGCTACAATGCCAAATCTAGAATTGTCAAGAAGATTTGTATAGCTTTGATCTTGTAAGCCTTCTGTTGCATCAATTAACCCTGAGTAATTGGACCCGTTAGTTATTTTAATTATTAGATCTTTATTGTTATTAAGTTTAAGTAATTCTGCTCTACAAGCATGTGACATTTGACCTTGGAATGATGCAAGAATAGAACGCTTACTCGCTTGAATAGGTGATAGATTAGCTCTTGTCATAGGAAGGGCTGGGAGAGAAATAGTGTTCTTATTTATTTGTCTTTCATGTTGGGCAAGAGACCCATCTGCAATGATTACATTGGACCTATGACAAAAACCTAAAGCAAGTTTCCTATTTGTGCTCATATTTAGCATTAAGACCGTTTTATCTTTATGCTCCCCTGCATAATTAGCAACTTCTTGTATGTATTTAGAAGTTCGTAAAGGGACCTTAAATGAGATTTTTTCTTCCTCATTGATTGATGGAAGAGGTCTTATATAAGCACTTTTTGGGTTGCCAAATCTGGGCCAATTTGTTTCTTCGGCAGTATCTTCATTTGGGATTAAGATTTCACCATTGGTAAGTTCATATTCGGGGAGATTTTTAATTGCAGTAGTAGCCAATTCGTAAAAAATAGTTCTTGGAACTGACGAATCTTTGAGAATTAGAGAATGAGTAATTTGTTTATCCTTAGAGGTTTACAGTGATTTTAGAAAGGGCATTCCTATGATTGCTTAAAAACCTACCTTGTTTGCTCAATAATTGAAAACCTTAGTTGCGATCCAACTTAAGATATTGAAATCTCAAATTACTTTTGGCATTGATTCATAATATTTGCCAAGCAAAAATATTTTAAATACATACTAGAAGTTACTTAAATTAAACTAAATAAACTATGATTTCCTTTTTCCTAACTAATATATTTCAATTCTATATTCAAGCCATTTTCTTTGCTGGATTAAAATATGTAAAATGTTGGTGATATTCGAAGAATATAATTTTCGATTACAATGAATCAATAGAAATTTTAGCAGAGTAAAGGGATCGGCTATTAATTCCCTTTAAACTAGATAATCTTTCAGTCTTGATGAATTAGGGGTATAAACCGCCACACAATTCTCAGAAAAATCATTTAAGGTTTACCAAATTTCTTTTTGGTATGGGAGAACTTCAGGTTGCAGTAGAAAGTTTTCCAGTTTGGAAGGCCTTCCTTTGGTGCTTTTACCCGATAACAGCATTAGTGATTATTGAACTCTTATCAAGAGGTTTTGATGACGATGACGATCAAGGAGGTGGGAAGATGATTCCTGCTTATCAAGGGATCAAATCATAACTTTTTTATTCTCTCCTTTATTGAGGTTTGCGAAAAGGAAAAAGACTTCATTGCTTATAGAGAGATAGAGAGTTTTATTGAAACTATTAGTTCATTAGTTGGTTTTTGCTACTAGTTCTCATAAAGAAGGCCTAATACCGTATATAGCGAATGTATCGGATTTGACAATTCAGGAATTTCCTTTACTTTATGTAAGTTAACTTACTTATCATTTTTATGCTTGTTAAGCATAAAGAGGAATTAGCGGCAAAACTCAATACTCTTAGAGCTGACTTAATGTCAATGCAGGCTGGGATAACCTATGAGGATCAAATCCCTAAGCCTTCAGAATTAAGAGCCGTCGTTGAAAAGCTTGAATTGATCATTCAAAAAATAGAGGATAAGGGTTAGTTAGTGCTTTTTGACTATTGAAGAATCTTTATTTCAATACTGCTTTAGGAAATATTTGCTTGAGAGGGTAGCTTTATCAAGCTTTTATTGAGCTATTCTCTTGTCTAGACTTCATCATCATTAATAACGAGAAATCATGGATAAAATTTTGATAATCTGCTTCACAGTGTTACTTGCTTCAACAAACAATAGTTTTTCATTGGTTGATTCTCAGTTAAATGAGCTGCCGGAATGTATTGTGGTAACTCATTGTGTCCGTGAGACTTGGAAAGTAAAAGATGTGGAAGATTCATTTGAGAAGGTGGTCAAGGCGATATCTAATACTCCAAGAACAAAGATTGTTGAGCAAAATGATTCTTATATTCATGCAGAAGCACAAACCAAATGGAGGAGATATACTGATGATCTTTTGGTGAAAGTACTACCAGAAACAAGTGAAATACAGGTTAGATCAGAGTCAAGAGTAGGAATTGGAGATAATGGAGTTAATCAGAAAAGAATCGATGATTTATCATATAGATTGACGACTAATCAAATAAATTGAAAATTAATTGTGCTATAATCTTAAAATGAGTGTTGATCAACTAAAAGCTTTCCTGAAGAAAATGCAGGGGGATGCTGCTCTCAAATCAGAAGTTTTGTCTTCTTCTACCGCTGATGATGTAGCGCAAATTGCTCTGAAGCTTGGCTATGAGTTTTCGGGTGATGAACTGTTGCGATTCTCAGGGAAAAAGGTTGGTAAGGTAACGGTCCGTAAAAACGATGTCCCTGGAGAATACAACTAATCTTTTTGTCGTTCTGTTGGGATTTGTATGAACTAAAGAATGTTTGTGACCTTTTTGAGTTTTTTTCAGCTTCAATGCTATTTATTAATAGATTCAAAAATCAAAAATGGTAGATCCTAAGGAGTTGTCAAATGAAAATGAAACCGATGAAGAGCCTAAATGGGACTATACGACCAGTAGGGATGCCCAAATAACTGGAGCAGTGGTAATAGGTGCTAATTTTCTTGTTTTAATATTATTCCTTCTATATAAATATGTCCCAGCGGTGCATCTATTTATTTCAGGTAAGCCGATGTGAAGCTATTCTTCATAGAGCTACTTATGAGTTGTGATTCTTTTAGGGATTAAGAGTAAATTTCAAGATCTATTTAAGATAATTAATTGGAGAAATAATAAAAATGTGTCGTGAAAATCATTTGAAAGTTTTTTATAACACCCATTTATTGCTAACTCCCAAACTGCAAATTTCTATATTAGGATTGCCTTAAAAAGCAAAGCTTTTCTCTAGATAAATCATTTATAAATATTGAATTACTTGCAATATTTATAAATTTATATTTTAACTCAAAAAATATTTACTATTTGTGAAATTTCAGCCTTGTAGTGAGATAAATATTAATCTTGAATTTAACAAATATCTTGAGAATAAAGATTATATTAATCAAAAAAAAATGAGGCAAGTAAAGATACCCTGCCTCATAATTAATAGCAATTTAAAAAGTTTTTAAATTGTTTTGGTTTTGGTGGACTGTGTTCTCTTGAAGTTCAATTTTGAGAAGGATCGTTTTTATCAAGACCGTAATAGATGAATTGGCTCACTTGAACAAGTGCTAATAGACCAAAGGCAGCTGCAATGAAATTGAAGCCACCAGAAGGCTTAACCAGCCCAATATCTGAGGGATGAGGGAGCTGGGTTGCAAAATCAAGAAGGTGAGAAAAATCAATCATTGAGTTGAGATGGAAAGTTTTGCTTATTGGCTAATCCAGGCAGTCAATATACGGAACACCTGTGGAACGATATTACATTGCTTTCAAAGAGTTAGAGAATAAGTTGGCAAACTTGAAACCAAATCTATGTAATGGGGACTTGGCGAAAGAAAAAGAGACCTTTCTCTGAGGGGTAAGCTTCTTAAAAGAAAGAATCATCACAAAACACTTTTATTGCAGTTGAGCTCCGAATCTATCAAACCCCTTGCAAAAGCTAGGTTTATTGGTTTTCGCTTGAAAAATCTTTATGAGAAATAATTCAACTAAATAAAGACCTTTAACTATTCTGAGCATATCAATACAGATGATTGTAATCTTCACTGCGTATTTAGCTTTTAACTCTACTTATTTATGCAGACCTACGGAAACCCAGACGTCTCCTACGGGTGGTGGGTTGGTAATTCTGTAGTGACCAACAAGTCAAGCCGATTCATTGGTTCACATGTTGGGCATACAGGAATAATTGCTTTCGCCGCTGGCGCCAGTACTCTTTGGGAGCTGGCTCGCTTTGACCCCTCCATTCCTATGGGGCATCAGAGCTCTATCTTCCTTGCCCATTTAGCGTCTATTGGCATTGGATTTGATGAGGCAGGAGTTTGGACCGGAGCACATGTTGCAGATGTCGCAATCTTTCATTTGATTGGTTCGATGGTTTATGCGGGTGCTGCAGTCCTTCACTCTCTTATCTTTAGTGAAGATACTCAAAACAGTTCAGGACTTTTTGCAGAAGGACGACCAGAACATCGTCAAGCTGCAAGATTTAAGCTTGAATGGGATAACCCAGAC
>CACFBG010000026.1 GCA_902564535.1 uncultured Prochlorococcus sp. | reverse complement strand
AAAAAAGTCAGAACTCATTCGTTAAAAGGTTTGAGCTGCTTGAAGGTTTTTTGAAGATAGCTTCATGTATTCAACTGTTTTAGGCAAGATAGTCAATTTCTGCAAAGACTTGAAAACGGAAGCAAATTTAAGAAATGCTATTGGTTCAATACTTCATAGAAAGAATGAGTTTGAATTAATAATCTCTATTCCATTTGAGAATGTCCAGCACTCGTCATATGACTTGTTCGGCCATGTCTTTTGGAGAGAATGTTTGTAAGGGCGCTCTTGATTTTTTTTTAAGAAAGCTCTTTGTTGAAAATGATTAGCTCTAGTTGTGATTAATTCTCAAACTTTTTCGAATAGACGAGATCTTTTCTTCTCAAAATTGGGGAGAAATGCTGCAATTATACCTGCAGCAACATTAATGACTCATCATTCTGATTGTGAACATGCATTTAGACAGCATAGTGATTTTTGGTATCTAACTGGATTTGATGAACCAAATGCCATTGCATTATTTTTACCGCACAAACCTATAGGTGAAAAATATATATTATTTGTTTTGCCCAAGGAAAAAGAGGCAGAGGTTTGGCAAGGGTTTAGATATGGGCTTGAAGGTGCGATTGAGTCTTTTGGTGCAGATATTGCTCACTCCATCGAAGAATTCCCTAATCTTCTAGGAAATTATTTGATTGGGGCAGAAGGCCTTGCGTTTCGATTAGGTAAACATCTACATGTAGAGCCTTTGATTTTAAAGGCTTTATCTGAACAACTTGACAGGTCACAAAGGACAGGGGAAACAGCAATGCAGCTTTTCCCACCCTGTCCAATACTTCATCAATTGAGATTAAAAAAAGAAAATGAAGAGATACAAAGAATTAAAGAAGCGGTAACGATATCGGCAAAAGCTCATGAACTTGCTCGAAGCATGCTTAAGCCTGGTATGTCTGAACGTGAAATCCAAGCGATTATTGAAAAATATTTTTTAGATCAAGGCACTAGAGGTCCTGCTTATGGCTCAATTGTCGCTGGAGGAGATAATGCATGTGTTCTTCATTACACATCCAATCAATCAGAATTGAATTCAGGCGATCTAGTGTTGATAGATGCGGGATGCTCATTGATAGATTATTACAATGGTGACATAACAAGAACTTTTCCGATTAATGGAAAGTTTACAGAACAACAAAAAGCAATATATGAAATTGTTTTAGCTGCTCAAAAGGAAGCAATAAATTCGATTGTTCCAGGTCAAACTGCAGAAGGAATTCATTCCTCTGCATTAAAAGTTTTAGTTGAAGGACTTGTTGATTTGAGATTATTAAAAGGAAAAGTTGACTCAATTATTGAAGAAGGTTCTTATAGGCACTTATATATGCATAGAACAGGACATTGGCTGGGACTAGATGTTCACGATGTAGGTGCTTATCGTTTAGGCGAGTATCCAGTCAAGCTTGAACAAGGAATGGTTTTGACAGTTGAACCAGGAATTTATATTAGCGACCGTATTCCTGTGCCAAAAGGACAGCCTGACATTGATTTGGAATGGAAAGGAATTGGAATAAGAATTGAGGACGATGTCTTGATCTCTGATAAGGGATATGAAGTCCTAAGTTCATTAGCTCTTAAAGAAATTGATGAAATACAGTGTTCCTAGTTCCTATTAAATTATTTTACTTAGATAAATAATTATTATAAGTTTAAGAATTTAGTTTGTTTATTAAAGATATTTTTTGAATTCGGTCATTATATTTTTAATATCGATAAGGATAATGTCTGCGCCAGATCTTCTTAGGATACTTTCATACTTTATACGATAATTGTATTTTGATTCGCCTTGTAAATGAGGAGGAGCTATAGCAATACTTATAAATCTTTGAGATGGGATTAACTTTTCGGCATTCTTAATTGTCAATATATCTGCAATCGTATCTCCTACGTATGCTATAGGAGGATTACCTTTCCCTAGTTTGTTCCCTGATATTTTTTCTGCAATTTGAATTAATCCTTCTGGATTAGGTTTTTCTGGAGCATCACCCATCGCTATTAAAGGACAATGCTTAAGACCTAACCTGTCCTTAAGTACGAATCTGGCAGATGACTTTTCTGCCCCGCTCACAAAGCCCCATTTAATATCTGAAAAACTTAATTGATTGAATAGATCATTGTTGACTAATAAAGGCTCATTTTTGATGAATCCTGTCCAATTGTTTGGGTCTCCATTTGGATCTCCACCAAAGTAGAAATTGCTAAAAACTTTTATTAAATTTTCATAATCTGGACTGTTCTCAGGGGGCTCAAGTTTTTGCTCTTGATGTCTTTTTACTAATTCTAGGCTTGCTTGCCAGTCATTGTTCCAATTCCCTTCTTCTTTGAGTTTGTCAATTGTTTGAAGACTTGGCTCCCATCCCGTGAAATGCTCAACGGTTTTCTGAATCGCAAGGCGATAACTGCCTGTTACGTCCCGAATGACACCGTCAATATCAAATAGAAGAATTCCTTTCAAGTTTAAAGACCTAGAAAAGTGCTAGAGCTGTTAGGTTAGTTGCTTGTTTAGTCGCTTAGTTTATTAAGACCATGAAGGGTTCCGAAGGTGCTGCATTGGATCAAGAGAATGCGAATGACCCTATCCGCAAAGACGACAAAGCTCAGCCCGAAGAGGCTCAGCAAGCCGTTTCAGAGGCCAAGACCAGCCGTCCAGGCATGTTAGGGATAGGAGCAAATGCAGCATTGGCTTCGGCCACCATTGATGCTGATGGAGTTCCCTCTGGGCATACGCCCAAGGCTGACGAAGGGCGCTTCCTTCTGAAAATCCTTTGGCTCCCTGACAATGTTGCTTTAGCCGTGGATCAGATTGTTGGGGGTGGACCTAGCCCCTTGACTGCTTATTTCTTTTGGCCTAGAGAAGATGCTTGGGAAACTCTCAAAAGTGAATTGGAAGGGAAGAGCTGGATAACTGATAATGAGAGAGTTGAAGTATTGAACAAAGCGACTGAGGTTATTAATTATTGGCAAGAAGAAGGTAAAGGAAAAACTCTTGAGGAGGCTAAATTAAAATTTCCTGATGTTACTTTTTGTGGAACGGCTTAATCATAGTTTAAAAATTTGAATCTTCAGCAAATCTTTTAGCGTCAAAGATTGTATCTTTAGCATTGAATAAGTCATGAGCTATTTGTGAGTTAATAGTAAATGTATTTATTTTATTTGTTGAAAGATTTATTATTTCATTGACATTTTTTATACTAGCTACTAATAATTTAGTGCTGCTATTTAGCCCGCTTAAGGTTTTTTGCATAGATATTACATCAACTTCTCCTTTATTATTTTTTTTGTTCATTCTTCCAATATATGGAGCAATATAATTAGCACCTAAAGAAGCGGCAATTAATGTCTGTTTTATTTCATAGCAAGCAGTTAGAGTGACAGGAATGTTATGAGATAGAATTTCCTTAGCGGCTTGGGTCCCTATGTCAGTTACGGGTAATTTTACGTAAATCATAAGATTATTATTCTTCAGACTAGCGATCTCAAGGCCTGTTTTAATTAAATGTTTTGCAGTTTCCCCCCATGCTTGTAAATGTATTTCTTTGTACCCTAAATCCTCTGCTTTTCGAGCCAGGATTGAAAGATTAGATAGGTGACATCTTTGCCCGGCTTGTTTTAATAAAGTTGGGTTTGTTGTTATCCCTTGGAAAATGCCAAATTGATTCCAATGTTCCCAATCTTTTATATCAGCACTATCTAAAAGTAAGTTTAACCCCACTAAATTATATTTAAGAGTTACTGCTGGAGGCTTGAAGCCTTGCTCTTGCTCTGTTTACTTGTTGTTGAGCTTTGATCTTTTCTGGAGAATTGGGTTCGGATGCTAATTGACTTAGTTTCGCAGAAGCTTGTTCTAAGTCTTTTTCAGCTGAAGAAGGATCAATTTTGGAACCGAGTTCAGCAGAATTAACCAGAACAGTCACATCATTAGATTCGACTTCTGCAAAGCCTCCCATCAATGCAATTGAATTCCAATTGCCATCGATTAAAGCCCTTAAAACGCCTGTATCTAGAGCTGTAACCATTGATATGTGGCCTGGTAATATTCCTAACAATCCAGTTGTGCTTGGAAGAATTACTTCTTCAACAGTGCCATCAAACACACTCTGGTCTGGTGCCAGCACTCTTAGGGTGAGGGACATTTTAGAGGGTGTTGCGTAGGTGGGACAATGTGTTTTTCATGAAGAAAAAGATAGAGGGAGATTTTTAACCAACCAATTTCTGATTGATTAACTCTTTGCATCAGCAGCGATTTTTTCTGCTTTTGCTTTTACCTCTTCAATATTGCCAACAAGATAGAAAGCTTGTTCAGGAAGATGATCAAGTTCTCCAGAAAGAATCATGTTGAAGCCATTGATAGTTTCATCTAGCTTTACATACTTTCCAGACATACCTGTAAAGATCTCTGCCACAAAGAAAGGCTGAGAAAGGAACTTCTCAATCTTTCTTGCTCTATCAACTGTTCTTCTGTCTTCTTCGGAAAGTTCGTCTAATCCAAGAATAGCAATAATATCTTGAAGCTCTTTGTATCTTTGTAGGGTTGACTGAACAGCTCTAGCAGTTTTGTAGTGCTCGTCTCCAACCACTGAAGGCTGAAGCATTGTGCTGGTTGAGTCAAGTGGATCAACAGCAGGGTAGATACCTTTGGCTGCCAATGCTCTTGCTAGAACAGTAGTTGCATCCAAGTGAGCAAAAGTGGTCGCAGGTGCAGGGTCAGTTAAATCATCAGCAGGGACATAAACCGCTTGGATTGAAGTGATAGATCCTTCAAGAGTTGATGTAATTCTTTCCTGTAATTCTCCAACATCTGTCCCAAGAGTTGGTTGATATCCAACTGCAGAAGGCATTCTTCCAAGCAGTGCGGACACTTCAGATCCTGCTTGCACAAATCTAAAGATATTATCTACAAATAGAAGAACATCTTGCTTGTTAACGTCTCTAAAATGTTCAGCCATAGTTAAGGCTGATAAGCCCACTCGCATTCTTGCTCCTGGAGGTTCATTCATTTGCCCGAAGCAAAGAGCCACTTTTGACTTAGTTAAATCATCTGGATTGATCACTCCTGATTCTTTAAATTCTTCATACAAATCATTTCCTTCACGAGTTCTTTCCCCTACTCCACCAAATACTGAAACTCCCCCGTGTTCTTTTGCAATGTTATTGATAAGTTCTTGAATTAAAACAGTTTTTCCAACTCCTGCTCCACCAAAAAGGCCTACTTTTCCACCTTGCCTGTAAGGGGCCAAAAGATCAATAACTTTGATTCCAGTTTCGAAAACTTTTGGTTTGGTTTCTAGGTCTGTCAGTTTTGGAGCTGATCTATGAATAGGAGCTGTAGTAGAGGTTTTAACTGGACCTTGTTCATCTACAGGCTCGCCAAGAACATTAAAGATCCTTCCGAGAGTGGCTTCTCCTACAGGCACGGAGATAGGAGCTCCTGTATCTAGAGCTTCCATTCCTCTTACAAGACCATCAGTGCCGCTCATTGCTACAGCCCTAACTCGATGGTCTCCAAGTAATTGTTGAACTTCTGCAGTGAGAGCTACATCTTGTCCTGCAGGATTCTTCGACTCTATTCGAAGAGCATTAAGGATTTTAGGTAGCTTGCCAGCGGGAAATTCAACGTCAAGGACAGGCCCAATTACCTGTTTAACAATTCCCTTGGTGCCTGAGGCAGTAGCAGCAGCGGCCATAAGAAAGCAAAAAAATGATGGATTGCGCTTAAAAGCGCATGCCATTCCAAAGCGGCGCAACCTTACCACTAAGCAGGTAACTATGAACAGTGTTCGGTCAACCGCACAGCTGACCAGTGGTCGATATGCGCTTCCTGGGAATAAGTTGGCACTCATTGGTTCAGAGTGCTAGCTCGGTCCAATTAATGGCGTTTATTCGCCTTTTTGTTGCTTTTGTATTCCATTCCATGGCAGCTGTTTCTCTCAGCGTTTCAACCGTTAAACCTCTCGGGGACAGAGTTTTCGTCAAAGTCTCTGAATCTGAGGAAAAAACAGCCGGGGGAATACTTCTCCCCGACACTGCTAAAGAAAAACCTCAAGTTGGCGAAGTTGCTCAGGTTGGTCCTGGCAAACGCAATGATGATGGTTCTCGCCAGTCACCTGAAATAGGTGTTGGTGACAAAGTTCTTTACAGCAAATACGCCGGCACTGATATCAAGCTTGGCGGAGATGAGTACGTCCTTTTGTCTGAAAAAGACATCTTGGCCGTAGTCAACTAAATCTTTCATTTCAGGTTTTTCATACCTGACCCTTTCCCAAAAATTTTCCCTTACCAGGACAACGCCGATCATGGCAAAGCGCATCATTTACAACGAGCAAGCCCGTCGCGCACTTGAGCGAGGCATTGACATTTTGGCCGAATCTGTGGCCGTAACTCTTGGGCCTAAAGGTCGCAATGTAGTTCTTGAGAAAAAGTTCGGAGCTCCACAAATTATTAATGATGGAGTGACTATTGCTAAAGAGATCGAACTAGAGGATCACATTGAAAATACTGGTGTGGCTCTTATAAGACAGGCTGCATCCAAGACTAATGATGCAGCTGGCGATGGCACAACAACCGCTACTGTTCTTGCCCATGCAATGGTAAAAGCAGGATTAAGGAATGTTGCTGCTGGTGCTAATGCAATAACTCTTAAAAAGGGTATTGATAAAGCTACAGATTTCTTGGTTACAAAAATCCAAGAGAATTCAAAGCCAATAAGTGATAGTAATGCTATTGCGCAGTGCGGAACTATTGCAGCTGGAAATGATGAAGAAGTAGGTCAAATGATTGCAAATGCAATGGATAAAGTTGGGAAGGAAGGAGTGATTTCATTGGAAGAAGGTAAATCAATGACAACTGAGCTTGAAGTTACTGAAGGTATGAGGTTTGACAAAGGTTATATCTCTCCTTACTTTGCTACTGATACCGAAAGAATGGAAGCAGTTCTTGACGAGCCTTATATCTTATTAACTGACAAGAAAATAGGTTTAGTTCAAGATCTTGTTCCAGTGCTTGAACAAATTGCAAGAACTGGTAAGCCTCTTTTAATTATTGCTGAGGATATAGAGAAAGAAGCTTTAGCAACTTTAGTTGTCAATCGTCTTAGAGGTGTACTAAACGTAGCGGCTGTTAAAGCTCCTGGGTTTGGGGATAGAAGAAAAGCCATGCTTGAAGATATGGCTGTATTAACTAATGGACAACTAATTACAGAAGATGCTGGGCTTAAGTTGGAAAATGCAAAGTTAGAAATGTTAGGAACGGCAAGAAGAGTGACTATCAATAAAGATACAAGCACTATTGTTGCTGAAGGGAATGAAGAGGCTGTAAAGGCTCGATGTGAACAAATTAAAAAGCAAATGGATGAAACTGAATCAACATATGACAAAGAGAAATTGCAAGAACGACTAGCTAAGTTGGCTGGGGGAGTTGCAGTAGTAAAAGTTGGAGCTGCTACTGAAACAGAGATGAAGGATAAAAAACTCAGACTTGAAGATGCAATTAATGCTACTAAGGCTGCAGTAGAAGAAGGCATTGTTCCAGGCGGTGGAACAACTTTGGCTCATTTGGCTCCTGAACTTCAAAAATGGTCTTCTTCTTCTCTTGATGGAGAAGAGTTGATAGGGGCAAATATTGTTGAAGCTGCTTTGACCTCACCATTGATGCGAATTGCTGAAAATGCAGGAGCAAATGGAGCTGTTGTAGCAGAAAATGTAAAAAGCAAGCCTATAACTGATGGCTATAATGCTGCTACAGGGGAATATGTAGATATGTTGGCAGCAGGTATTGTAGACCCTGCAAAAGTTACACGTTCTGGATTGCAAAATGCATCTTCTATTGCAGGAATGGTGCTAACAACAGAATGTATAGTTGCAGATTTGCCTGAGAAGAAAGAGGCTGCAGCTCCTGGAGCAGGAGGAGGCA
>CACFBG010000025.1 GCA_902564535.1 uncultured Prochlorococcus sp. | reverse complement strand
ATTAATAATTCCTTTTTCTTAGATTAAATTATTCTATGAATTCTTAAAGGTTATATTTGCACTTTATTTATTTCAACCAGCCTGCACTAAGTATTACCGCAAGGCTTAGAAAGATTGATAGGCATGTCCATGTTGCTCTATTTAAAGAAGCTTCGGCGCTGCTTGCACTGGTAAACATAGAACTACCACTAGCAGCAATTCCACCCATGCCATCTCCTTTGGGGCTATGTAATAAAACTAGCAGAATTAGAAGTAAACCAAATCCAACCCAAGTCCAGGAGAGAATAGTGATAAGCATGATTTTTATAGATTAAATTTTGAGTGATTAGTTTTTTCCTATTAATAGCATTATAAAACTCTTAAACAGGTTGAGGAAGTCTTGAGGGAAAGGCTGGAGTATTAATTTTCTCAATTAAAGATTGCCCAGTCATTTCATTGGGTTTAGGCAACTCCAATAAGTGAAGAAGAGTAGGAGCAAGATCTGATAAACCTCCACCACTTCTTAGGACGATTGAATTGCCATGATTATTTAATTTTCGTCTTTCACCTTCTATTAACACTACGGGAACTGGATTGGTTGTGTGTGCAGTCCAAGGAGTTCCATCCTCACCTTGCATTAACTCAGCATTTCCATGATCAGCAGTTATTAGAATTGTTCCACTCATTTTCCCAACAGAGTTAACTAGCTGGCCAACGCAATAGTCAACTTTTTCTATTGCAGCAATAGCTGCTTCCATTATTCCTGTATGACCAACCATATCTGGATTTGCGAAGTTAATAACTACTAATGAATAAATGCCTTTTTCAATAGCTTTAATGCAACTATTGGTTAGTTCTTCGGCAGACATTTCGGGTTGGAGATCATAGGTTGCTACTCGCGGAGAAGGCACCAAGTGTCTTTCTTCTCCAGGGAGTGGTTTTTCTATTCCACCGTTTAAGAAATATGTTACATGAGGGTATTTTTCTGTTTCAGCTGTTCTGTATTGCTTAAGACCATTCTCTGCTACTACTTGTCCGAGCAAGTGATCTAAAGATTCTGGAGGGAAGGCAACTTGGACAGGTAAGCCCATCTCATATTGAGTAAAAGTTACAACATCAATGGTTGGAGAGTGTTTTCTTTGGAAACCATCAAAATCATTTAGAGCAAAGGATTTTATGATTTGTCTTGCTCTATCTGGTCTGAAATTAAACATAAGCATTGAATCCCCTTCTTTTAAATAACTAGAGCTAAGACGAACAGGTTCTAAAAATTCATCAGTAATTCCTTTTTTATAACTGGCTTGAAGAATCTCTTCAAGAGATTGAGCATTGGTTGCAATTTGTGGATTAGTCAATAATTCATAAGCTTTAGAGGTCCTTTCCCATCTGTTATCTCTATCCATTGCCCAGTACCTCCCGCAGAGACTGGCTATTTCTCCGATCCCATTAGAATTTATAGAGGTTTGTACTTGATTCAAATATTTGATAGCACTTTGGGCAGGAGTGTCTCTCCCATCAGTAAAAGCATGAACAGCCAATTTCTCAATACCTGCTGATGCAGCCCAATCAATAAGTCCACACAAATGATCTACATGACTATGAACCCCACCATCAGAGCAAAGTCCAATCAAATGAAGAGTGCCATTTGATGTCTTTAGATTTTCCCCTAACTTAATTAATGCGGGATTCTTATCTAGCTTTCTTTTTTTGACAGTATTACTAATTCGGACTAATTCTTGTTGAAAGATTCTTCCTGCTCCAATTGTTAAATGCCCAACCTCTGAGTTGCCCATTTGGTTGTCTGGAAGACCGACGTGTTCACCGCTTGCTTCAATGAGCGTATGAGGATATGCCTCCCATAGTGCATCCATTATCGGAGTACTGGCATTCTTAACCGCATTATGTGCTTTCTCTTCTCGGTGTCCCCATCCATCAAGTATTGCCAGTACTACCGGCGCAACTCGGCCAGAATTTGTAGGGGATTTGGATCTTTTTTGGGTCATATCTGACCTGACTAATGTCTTCTTATGGATTGGCTAACTATCAAATTACTTCCTCAAAGGTCATGGATTGCCTTTGTAATGAGTTACGTCAGGTTTTATGTATTGATTTCAATATGCTTCTTAGCTATTCCTGAATAAAATCGGTTCTTAAGTTATGTCTCTATGAACCAGCCTAAAAGATATGAAAGGGTTGAAATTCTTTCAGGACATGAACTTGGAAAAACTTTTGCTCGTCTAGCCTCTCAGCTTCTTGAGAGGGTAACTGATGCTGAAAGCCTTTTTTTAATTGGAATTCCTACTAGAGGAGTTCATCTTTCTAAAGTTCTGGCAAAACAGATTGAGAGCATCACTGGTAATAATGTGGACCAAGGAACTCTTGATCCAACTTTTTATAGAGATGATTTACCAAGAGTTGGAGCTCGTCTTGTTGAACCAACTTCTCTACCATCTTCTTTAGAGGGTAGAGAAGTTGTATTAGTTGATGATGTGATTTATACAGGAAGAACAATACGGGCTGCTTTAGAAGCTATTCAGACTTGGGGTAGACCTAAAAGAGTGTCATTGTTAGTCATGGTAGATCGCGGCCATAGAGAATTTCCTATCCAACCTGATTTCTGTGGACGTGAAGTTCCTACACGAAAAAGTGAATCAATTGAACTAAGATTATTAGATATAGATGGAGAAGAGGGAATCTTTCTTGTTAAAGATAAAAATTAAAGGAGTCTTCTCCTAATAGTTATCTAACACTTCCTAATGAAATCTTTTTGAGTTCTTCTTTAGTCCTTATATCTATTCCTTCCATAGTAAGTTGTGATTTTTCATCTACACCAAAAGTAAGTTTTAGACAGTCTTGACCAGCCTCTCCAGGTGGACTTAATTGGATTTGAGTTGGAGGATCTGACCAGGCTATCACCTTCTCCTCTGCAACTCCTTCTTTAATTATAGGGATTCCTTTTTCATAAATAATTTCCTGAGATCCTTCTATCTCAGGCTCACCAATTACAATTTCTAGTTCAGTTTGGTTGAAATAGCTTGATGCAAGAATTATTTCCAATCCTTTTACCGTCGGCCAGGGTTGTCCAGCAAGGAATAGTGGGTGCCAAAAATGTTTTTTCCTAGCTTCATCCCAGCACCTAAGAGATACACCTTTTTGTAAAACGTCTTTTAACTTGACTCCAGGTGTAAGACTTAAAGCTCCTTTCGCTACGGCTTCAATTGGAGGTGGTGTGAGTAATGGGATAGGAGTTATTTCTTTGAGTAGCCATTTTTTAAATAAAGGAATTCTTGTTCCACCTCCAACTGCTACTACGCCTGTTAAATCATTTAGGGAACATTTATTTGCTCTTGCTCCTGCAAGAGTTTTGTCTAAAAGACTTTTTATACTTGAGATAAAACCTTTTTCTAAAAGAAGTTCCTCAAATTGAGTTTTATTTAGCCTAAGTTCTAACGAATTCAAAATTTCTGATGATCTGTGTTCCTCTGTTAGATATTCTGAATCAGAAAGTTTATCTTCACTTAAACGACATTTAAGTTTTTCCGCAGTATTTAGAAGATCTTCAGTGAGTTTTTCCTTAGGGTGTAAATAATTTACTATCCATCTATCTAAATCTCTGCCTCCTAATCTCAACCCAGCTTTTCCTAATACTTTGGCGCATCGTAGGATTTGCTTGCTTTTCCCTTCTAGATCTTCTCCTCCAAATCTCATTAATTGTGCAACTGGTTCTGCTTTCCCTTCTCCTCCTTCAAGAGCTACTAAGGATAAATCAATTGTGCTACCTCCAATATCGATTACGAGAAGTTTTGATCCTGGAGGAACTCCAGCTCCCATAGCAGCAGCTGTAGGTTCATCAACTAAAGCTATTTCATCCACTTCCATATCTAAACATGCTTTTTGAAGCCAAGCTCTATATGCTCTATATGTGTTGACTGGTGCTGTTAATACCAATCTTCTTATTTTTAGATTTAAAGGAATTACTTCCCATATCTTCTTAAGTAACAATTCTCCAGCTTTTTCAGGAGAAATCATGCCACTATAAAAATTATCGGCTAAAGGACTTCCTATCCAACGTTTGAAATCAATACATAAAAAAGAATTTTCGTCAGCTTTTAGCCCTAGTTGCAAGACTTGATTGCCAACAAATAATTTCGTTTCAGTAGATGACTGCCATATTAAACTAGGTATTTCACCTTTGATTCGAGTAATTGGAGGGAGGTCTAAAAGTGTTGGAGAATCATCGCTTTCTCCTTGAAAAGCAACAACCGTAGTCCAATTCCCAAGGTCTATAGCCAGAGTTCCTACTTGTTGGGTGTTATGAAGTTTTTCTGCTTCATCTATGGACATATTCCTGAATGGGGCATTTCGTTGTGCAATATGAGATTAGAAGAAGTATTGATTATGGATAGATTAAAAACCCTTATTTTTTCTTTTTATAGGGAAGAATTTACTGTTCAAGCTTCGTTAGCTCCACTTGTGGCAACAAAGATGACCCGAGTAATGGGAACAATTTGTATTGAGTGCCTAGATTTTAGACATTTGGAGTTAGTCCTCCCACTTGCAAAGTACTTGCAAGAGCCTATTGCATTACTTCAGTTATCAAGGAACATTATTTTCTATTCATCTGATTTCCCAGACTGTAAATATTCCATAGAAATTCAAACTGACAAGAACCTTTATGTTTAAGTTCATATTTAGTTCTGATTATTTCTTCCTTGGCTTAGAATGGTTTAAATCCATTTCCTATTTAGTGATTAGTTCTAGTTTGGACCCGAAAGATCTGGCCAAGAGAGGCGAAAGTCTAATTCGCCACTCCACCAATAGATATTTGACTACTGTGAGAATTGCTTTTAGAGCAAAGCAACGACGTTTCGATGATTTTGATGGACTTTTGGAAGAATCAAGTGTAAAGCCAGTTCAAAGGGCAATAGTTGAATTAAGTGATGAGCAAGATCAACCAGATTTGCTTCCTGGATAATTTAAGTGCTTCAGGAAGAAGGCTCTGGGTGGCGAGTTGCTTGGGACCCTTCTCGAAAAGATTTCCCAATCCTTATAGGAGGCCAAGATTGGGCGTTTGAGTTAACTGAATTAGAGTGGAAATGCTTTGTTCAATTAGTTTTAGACCTTTTAGAAGAACATAATCAAATTAAGAGTCAATTGATGGAAGAAGAATCAATATCCATAGAATTAGAAAGAGATTTTTGCTGGGGATGTTTAGAAGGTGATAAATCCAAATGGAGTCTTCATGTCTTATTTCAATCTAAAAAAACTTGTTTTAGAGATATAGAGGTGTCATGGCCAAGTTCAAATGCAAAGGATTTCGTAAATGGAATGAGAACAATGTGGGAATCCTTTCAATGATTAGTAAGACTTATCATTGAAGATTCGTTGATTTTCCTCCTTTTATGAAGCAGAACTCCACAGTTTTTCCACATACATAAGCAGAGCAGCCCTTCATTTGCTTCTATTTGTGGAAAAGGTGTGATCACTCCTTCTCCTGATTGACTTTTGGCTTTTAGTCGCTAAAGGGTTAAGTAAAAATTATTTAAAAGTCTAGAAAACATTGGATTCTGGAATTAAGACGGCTTGAGAAAATGTTTTTTTTGAAGAGGTTGACGATTTGCCTTACTTATGAGGAACTAGTTGTCATATCTGGTTTCAATGATGATTCTTGAAGGACAAATTGATGGACAAAATTCTTTTTCGCATGATGTTGCTTTGGAGCAAGTCACGCAGAGCATTGTTCAAGAAGCAAGTCAAAATGATCAATCTAATCAGCTAGTAAGCTTTCGATTAGAGGTGCCTGAGGACCTTCGGTTATCAATGATTACTTTTATTGAGCGATATCCCAATTGGGATCAGTACAGGTTGATTCATGCTGCAATAGCGGGCTTCCTGGTACAGAATGCAAAAACTTCAAGGTTGATCACTCGTTTATACATTGGCAATATGTTTAACTCGAAGCAATTGATAAATAATTCATCTGAAAATTAAAAATTTGAATTGACTTTCTTAAGAATGTCTTTTGCAATTATTTGATTAACTGGAGTTATAGATAATCTATTTCCTTTTTTGACTATTATTAATTGTTCTCCTGTATATAAACCCTTTAATTGTTGAAGGCTTAATTCTTTGTGAAATTTCTCTGCAAAACTTACTTTAACGCAGTCCCATCTAGGGTTACTTTTATTTGATTTTGGGTCAAAATATTTTGAATTCTTGTCAAATTGTGTTGGGTCAATAATATGAGTTTCTTCGATTTTCATAAGTCCGCAAATACACGGCAATTTACAATTTGAATGATAGAAAAATGCTTTGTCTTTCTTTTTCATCTTTCTCATGAAATTTCGTGCTTGATAGTTTCGAATTCCATCCCATAATGTTGATCTATCTTCTTCGAGTTGGTCGATGCTGTAAGCATCGGGCTCGCTTTTCATTAGCCACCAGTTACATTCGGTCATAATGTAGTTGCTCCAAGGGTTCTCAGGGAAATTGTGACAGTTAGAATAAAGTTAGAATAACTCGACTCAGCAGGCTTTAAAGCTGACTTTATTGTGCCTCAGAAAAGCTGTGAAGAGTATGGGGATATACGGAAGGTCTTTAGACGAATCCCATTCCTTTGGTGTTGGTTTGACTGCTGGCGGTCAGAAAGTGCGTTTTATCACTGCCAACGTCATAAATGGTGTAATGCGCACCTGCTCCAATGCCAATCACGCTTCGCTTGGGAACTTCCTGTTGTTGTTCACGTTTACCGTTCAGATCCTTTACTTGTGAGTTGATCCCTCCTCCTGTCAGTTCAAGATGAAATTGTTTAGTACTGCGTGCTGTGAACAGTCTGTTCACATTGAGACGGGTGAGTCGATCAAGGAGGATCAGTGGAGACGTTTCAGATGTGAGGTTGTCACCCACGTCTGAAGAGCTCCCATGGATGAGTGCACAGTCAAGTTCAATGAAGCCAAATTGCAGTGATGCCAGCCAGTTCAGGTGGGAAGGATTAACCGTATTTAGCAGTGCGCTGACTGCATCTTCTCCTTGGCTGAGCCGCAGAGCATCAGCTTTGCGTTCACCACGAAACCCACGCTCTGCAAGTAGTTGCTCTTCCCACCAGCCATAGATGCAATCTGGTTTTAAATCGCTGCGATGGGGATTTTTTAGTCGATCCAACAATGCGTCACAGTTGCGTTTGGGTCCGATTAGGTCTCCAAGGATAAATAAGGATGTAACTCCACGAGTCTTCTTTAGATCCCGTTGAATTAGGTCATAGGTCTCGAGATCTCCGAGTAGACCACTTACTAGTGCCCACCTTTCAATCATCTTTCACACACATGACTTGCATCTTCGGCTTGTTCGGCGAATTCAAAACCATGACTCAGTCGCCATGCGAAGACTTTCGGTAGCCCCGCCTCGACAATCGCTTGACAGGTTCGACCAACGTCATAGGGCACCTCTTTTATCTCAACTTCATCAGTTGCATCGTTGTGTATTACATAGGTGGCATTGGTACTTCCATGACGTGGCTCGCCCACTGATCCAGCATTGACGATTTTGCGCATCGGCAGGGTCAGTTCTTCACCCTGATCGCAGTCATGGTCAGCATTTTGTAAACGCACACGAATAGATCCATCTCTCAATTCACGTACATAAGGCTGGTGGGTATGCCCGCAAAATAGAATATCGGCCCCCGCTGTGTCTACTCGCTCGAGAGCCGCAAATGCATCCATGTCTGGCAGAAGATACTCATGCTGACTGTTGGGACTGCCATGCACGAAGAGGAGTCGATCACGACGTAATGAGGTTGGGAGGCTGGCCAAAAAACTTTTGTTTTCGTCCGTTAGCTGATCATCTGTCCATTGGTGGGCTAGGTGCCCACGTCTTTCTGCTAGCTGAGAAGGGTAGCTGCACTCGCAGGCATTAAGACCATCGATGATATCTTCATCCCAGCAGCCCTGGCAGGTAGCGATGTCACGCTTTCGTATCAGCTCAACTACTTCGTTGGGCTGGGGGCCATAGCCCACTAGATCACCAAGACAGGTAATGGTGTCAATCCCTTGCCTATCAATGTCATTCAAGACAGCTTCCGTTGCAGGGAGATTGGCGTGGAGACAGGAGATAATTGCGTGATTCATGGCGATTAAGTTGAGGGAATAGCTTCTTTTTGTCGATCCCTAAGAGGCATTTGATGCATCTCAAGTACGGCATCGTTTAGTAGGCAGAGGTCGATCGTTGATTGAATACGTAAACCGTCAAGATGTTTTCCTTGCACGACAAGCTCAGACAAGCTGGCAGGCCTGCCATTTGGAGCTGAAATTTCTTCAAGTGGAAGGAACTGTGAGCTTTCTTGACTCACGATCCAGTTGAAGAACATAGAGCGCCCATCTGGCAAGTTCATCAAGCCCTTAGCTCGATAGACGTCGCCATATGCTCCGTTCACTAGCTCGAACCAAAAGGTATTCAGGCTGGGTGGATCCCAGACGCTGGTATTAAGACTGAGGCTGAAGGATTCAAGTTTTTTGAATTCCAATGTGTCTTTGTTTGGCAATTCAGGATCCCGACCAAAGTGGAGATGCCTATCAGGATGAAGTTGCAAGGTTTCAAGCTGATTTTTGACGCGAGGATCGATACCCGTTAGGCCTGCATGCTGAGGAGCTTGGAACTGGGGAAGCTCAATCAATGTGAGGAGGTCGCCTTGTTGCGATCTGGAGACATGATGGGAATCCGATAGATTTATTAGTTCAGGGAATTGATCCTTGAGAAATGCCTTATCGATTCCTGAGTCAGATACCTGCTCTAGCCCGTCAGAGGAATAGCCATCTAGTCGCAAATATCCGCATTTGCCTTGATGACTTTGCATTGTTTTGAGTATCCAGCTGGTTTTGCCGCAGCCTGGCGAACCCGAGATCAGCCATGTCTGACTCATTCTTTGGACAATGACAATCGCCCTATGAAAATACCAGAAAATGGTAATGGTAACCATTTTCATTCTTAAATCCTGGTTTTTCTGCTTCCACTTTCACCATTTCTCTAGTTTGAATAAACCCTTGACCTGAGGGATCCTGATTTACTAAATGATGCGTTGGCTTCTAAGAAATCAAGCTTTGATTTGGAACGTAGGGATTGGTCTTTGTATTGCTCTGAGCTTGGCTCGCTATCTAATGGATTGACCGCAGAAATCTAGGCCTTTTTACCTATGTGACAGTTAGAATAAAGTTGGAATAGGATTTTTAAGGATTTCGCTTAGATCGTAGTTATAGGTTCAAAAATCAGCATCAGGCTTGCTTTTCATTAGCCAGTAGTTCATAACCTCAGTCATGCCAATGGATCTCGGGATTATTTTCTTACATTTAGCGGAGCAAATTGGCTCTCAAAAAATGTAATTATATCTATTATGCCACTGGAAATGTG
>CACFBG010000024.1 GCA_902564535.1 uncultured Prochlorococcus sp. | reverse complement strand
TGGATTTGAACCTGTGACCTACTGATTACGAATCAGTTGCTCTACCCCTGAGCTACACCGGCAGATAAGAAAAACTAACATTATAATTTATGATTTTAAGAGGTTGAATGAGTTCCTCTAAAAACGATTCAAAATTAAATCCTCAGCTAAGGGAAAAGCTTTTAAAAGAATCCCAAAATCCATGGAAAGGTCTTAGAAGAACTCTGTGGCTTCTTTTTTTGATTTCCTCTAGTCTTGGGATTTTTATTATGGGAACAAAAATTCTTGCAGGCACAGAAGTTCCCAAGTCTGATCTCTTAGTACAAATCTCTGCAGTTTTAGTTTTTGGAGGATTGGTTTGGGTAGACCGCAATAAAAATAATATTTAGGGAAAAGCTAGATATTATTTTAGGATGTTAATTTTCTGCGTTGAGTAACAAATTTATAACCAGAAATTAAATCCCCTTCTTGCCAGTTTGCAAATCTATCACAACCGATTCCGCACTCAAAACCAGTCGCAACTTCTTTGACGTCATCTTTGTTTCTCTTTAATGAATCTAGATCTCCTTCAAAGACAATTTGATTTTCTCTTTTTACTCTAACTTTGCAATTCCTTTGTAATTTTCCATTAGTGATGTAGCAACCAGCAACTGCACTCTTGCCAATACTAAATATTGCTCTAACTTGTGCCTCACCTAGAACCTCTTCTATCATTTCAGGCTCCAGAAGACCTTCCATCGCTAATTGAATATCTTCTAATAATTTGTAAATAACTTCATATTCTCGAACATCTACACCATTGGCATCTGCGGCACGTTTTGCTCCAGATGCCATAGAGGTGTTAAAGCCAACAATTACTGCACCAGAAGCAGCTGCAAGATCTACATCTGTTTCAGAAATTTCTCCTGGAGCGGAAAGTAATACCCTAACTTGAACTTCATCTTTAGGAAGTTGCTCTAATGATCCAAGTATGGCTTCTACACTACCTTGAACATCAGCTTTTAGAATAAGATTTAATTCTTTAAGGTCTCCTTCACTTGCTTGTCCTGAAATCGCTGTGAGAGAAACCCTTCTTGAAGCCATTTGTTGAGCGAGGCGAGATGCTCGAGCATCTGAAGCTCTTTCCCCTACCACTGCTCTTGCAGACTTTTCGTCGGGATAAACCTCGAATTCGTCTCCTGCTGTAGGAACTTCGCTAAATCCAAGCGCCTCAACAGCGCAAGAAGGACCTGCTTCTTTTAGGCGAGACCTATTGTCGTTAACCATTGCTCTTATCTTCCCTAGTACAGGCCCTGCTGCAAGGACATCACCAGTTCGGAGAGTTCCATTTTGAATAAGGAGAGTTGCAACAGGTCCTTTTGCCTTGTCCAAATGCGCTTCCACGACTGTACCTTTAGCGAGTCGATTTGGATTTGCTTGTAAGTCTTCCACTTCGCTAACTAGAAGAATCATTTCAAGAAGTTTGTCAATATTTTCACCTTTGATTGCACTGACAGGAACCATAACCACATCGCCACCCCAATCTTCTGCAAGAAGACTTTGATCAGACAGTTCTTGTTTAACTCGATCAGAGGACGCTCCCTCCTTATCAATTTTATTTATGGCAACAACAATTGGGACTTCCGCTGCTCGAGCATGACTAATAGCCTCAAGAGTTTGTGGACGAACTCCATCATCAGCAGCAACTACTAAAACAGCGACATCAGTAACCTTGGTTCCTCTAGCTCTCATGGCAGTAAATGCTTCATGACCTGGAGTGTCTAAAAATGTGAGTTTCTTTTTATCTTTATTGTGTTTGATTTCAACTTGATAAGCGCCTATATGTTGTGTGATTCCCCCTGCTTCTCCAGCAGCTACCCGAGCCTTGCGAATGGCATCAAGAAGACTGGTTTTGCCATGGTCAACATGGCCCATAACTGTCACGACTGGAGGTCTACGAATAAGGTGAGCAAGATCTTCTTCTTCAATCATTTCAACGGTTTTCTTAGCAGCTTCTTCGATATCATCTTGAAGAACAGGGACTCCAAATTCCTCAGCAACAGTTTCAATAGTTGTTAGATCTAATGATTGAGTAACAGTTGCAGTTATTCCTTTGAAAAATAGAGATTTAATAATCTCAGAGCTTTCCACGCTAAGCATGTCAGCTAATTCTTGAACCGTGAGATTTGACTCAGGAACAATAATCATCTCAGGTCTTATTTGTTTGGCTTCCCTAGCAGCACGCAGTTCCATTGCCCGTCTTTTTTGTCTTTGACGAGTAGTTTCTTTTTTTCGTTTGCGCATTGCTGCAATTGGCTTTGCAGCAGCTTTTTGGGAAGACTTAGGCTTGGACGGTCTTGCAAGACTTGCAGAAAGAACTAATGCTTGCTTCTCGCCTGCAAATCCACTTGTTTGTGTAGTAAGGGCATCATCATTCTCTCCAATGATATGAACTTTTTGTCTTTGTTTTTGGGGTGATTTGTTCCTTAATGCATCTAATTTTGCACTATCATCCCAATCTGGTCTGCCAGGCCTTTTGGCCCCTGGGGCCCCAGTCCCAGGCCTATGAGATGGTCTCTTAGGAGGTGCTGCGTTGGGAGGCCTTACTGGAGCGTTTGGAGATTTAGATTTATCAGAACCTTCTTTCTTATTTCCAGTTTGACTGCTGTCAACACGTCTTGGAGGAGGAGCAGTAGGACGTCCAGTTGGCTTTTGGAGCTGCATTAGCTCTCCTGGAGCAACAGGCCTTCTCATCCCTGAGGGCATATTTGGCCTGTTTTGAGACCCCTGACGATTGCCTCCTGCTCTATTGGGAGGTGGTGGATTATTTGATTTATCTCTTCTTATTGGTTTCCCAACTAATTCAAGAGTGTTGCCTTTTGATCTACCTTGCTGTTGTTTTGAGTTGCTGCCTTGTTCACTCGGCGAGTTTGGCCTTTGAGATAATCCAGGCCTTTTATGATTATTGTTTCTTTGGTTGGGTCCATTTATTGATCTTGGATTGCCTAAATTTCTTCTACGATCCTGTCTTTGGATTTCTGGCCTAGGAGGTGGTGCTGTTGGACGCTTGGGTTGAGGCCTCCCAACTAATTCAGGCTTATTTTGTTTCTTATTTGTTAGCGTTGAAGATCTTTGATTAGGTGGGGATATTCTTGCCTGAGAGGGAGGTGTAATTGGTTTTGAGACTATTTGTGGAGGAGTGGCTTTAGCTTTTATTGGCCTTTTAATATTCGAATTATTAGATTGGCTCTCTACAGGATTCTTATTTAATGAATTTGGTCTTAATGGGCGAACTGAGTCTTTTGATGATAATTCTGGAGTTTTTGGTCTAGCTGGTGGCGAGGGCTTATTAATAGGCGGATTGATAGCTTTGGTGGTAATAGTGGGAGGAGTTTTTGTTAAATTTTTATTGTTACTACTAGATGCATGTTGTGTCTTAGGAGAAGCAGGTGGTACTGAGATTTGTTCTTTTGGCCTATTGGGAAGAGAGGGTTTTATAGGCTTGCTTGGCTTTTCTTGAAGAGATGAATTCTTAGGGGAGGCAGATTTTGCGACAGGAGCACTTTTCTTAGGAGTTATAGGTGCTTTTTTTACAGAGAGTATTTCTTTGCTCGACTGAGGTTTGTTTTTAGTTGTATTTCCCTCTTTACCTTTTTTTAGATGATCAGTTATTAGCTTTGCATCTGCATCGCTAATAGAACTGCTATGGCTTTTTGCCGCAATAGAAAGCTTTTGGGCTGCGTCAAGCACATCCTTATTTTCCAGGTTGAGATCCCTGGAAAGTTCATAAATTCTGATCTTGCCGCTGCTTGTCATTAAGATCTCCTGACTATCCTGGCAGGTTCTGCCTGGGACTCCAATAGATATAAGGAGCCATTTTTTATTTTGCCTCAGCGGCAGGAAAATTGCTTTCTTTTATCCGCTTGAGCAGCACTTCTATAATGCTGTTTGGCACCTGACATCGCAGGGTTTTTTGCAGACGTTTTCGGCGCCATGACTCATTAATACAGTTCTCGTTTGGACATAAATAGGCTGACCTACCCATTCCAATATCAAGAACTATTCCCTCTTGCTTGTCTCGAGTTACTTTGAAAAGTTGCTGTCGATTCAACAATTTTTTGCAAGCAACGCATTGGCGCAAGACGGGACGCTGATTCACCGGGTTCCATCCTCTTGTATTGAGTCTTCTTCAATTGTGGAGTCAGATTCATTTGAGGATAAATCTTTCTCTTCTTGTTTTATAGATTCAGATTCTTCGGAAAGAAAGTCAGTCTCATTTTCTTCTTCATCTTCAGGTAAGGGATATAGCTCTCTGAGTCTTGCATCTTCTTCTGCTCTTGCAGCTTGTTCAGCTGCCAATCTTTGTTCGGCTTCTCTTTGAAGTGCTTCTTCTTCTTCTCTTTGTTCTATTAACTCTGCAACTAATTCATCTTCTGCAGCTTGGTCATATTCCTGAGAGTTTTTAATATCGATCTTCCAACCCGTTAGTCTTGCAGCAAGCCTTACATTTTGTCCTTCACGACCTATAGCCAAACTCAGTTGATCAGGAGGCACAAGTACGTGAGCATGTTGTCCTTCAGCATCAACTAATCTAACCATTTCTACTCTTGCTGGGCTTAAAGAGTTGCATATGTATTGAGAAGGATCCTGTGACCATCTAATGACATCTATTTTTTCTCCTCTAAGTTCATTGACCACTTGTTGAATCCTCGAACCTCGAGCTCCGATACAAGCACCTACAGGGTCTACTTCTCTTTCTATGCTATCAACTGCGACTTTGGTCCTTGGGCCAACTGAGCGAGATGGAGGATTTGCTTCTCTTGCAACAGCAACAATTTTTACAGATCCTTCTTGGATTTCAGGAACTTCATTCTCAAATAGATAAACAACTAATCCTGCATTAGATCTACTTACAAATAGTTGAGGGCCTCTTCTTGGGATTTCGCTTACTTCTTTTAGAAAGACTTTAAAAGTTGCATTTGCACGATAGTTGTCATTTGGAAGTTGATCCCTCCTAGGTAATTCAGCTTCTACTTCTGGTCGACCTAAGCCCGAACTTACAGCCATAATTATTGATTGCCTTTCAAATCGAATAACTCTTGCAGTAAGAACAGGGTCTTCTAAATCTGCAAATTCTTCTTGGATCATTCTCCTTTGTTGATCCCGAAGCTTTTGGGCTAAAACTTGCTTGGTAGTGGCAGCTGCCATCCTCCCAAAGTCTTCTTTCTCAGGGGTTACATCCAAAACAACAGTGTCACCAATCTGAGCATCTTCTGCTACTTGCATTACTTCATTGAGAGCAATTTGGTGATCTTCACTCTCAACTTCTTCCACAATGATTTTACTCGCTAAAACTCTATAGCCTTCTTCATCGAGTTCAAGTCCTACATCAAAATTACTAAAGTATTCTTCTTCAAAAGGGTCTTCACTGATACCGATATAAAGAGTTCTCCTATATCTTTCATATCCTTTGAGAAGAGCTTCCCTTAAGGCAGCCTCGACTACTTGAGTGGGGAGTTTTTTCTCCTCACTTATATCTTCAATAAGGTTGTTGAGGCCAGGGAGTAGAACTAATGCCATCGATGATGGAGTTTCAAAGAATAATGTTGAATTGAAAAAACTAGAATAGAACTTATTTAGTTAACTCGCCGGGTTGGTGAGTCGAACTCCTATAACTTCTTTTCGCGGGATTCGGGTAATTTTCCCTTTTATGTTGAGATGTACATTTTCAATAGAGTGTTTAAGCAATAGACCCTCGTGATGAAATTCATTGTTTGATTCATTTTTTACTGTGATTTTGACTGGGAACCCTTTAAAGGTTTCGAAATCCCGATCATTAGTCAACTGATCTCCTATCCCTGGGCTACTAACTTCAAGAATGTAATTTTGATCTAGAAGGTTGGAAGACTCGAGTACTTCACTCATAAAACCACTAAAAAGAGAACAATCGTCTAGAGAAACATCTTCGCCATTTTTATGTCTGATATTGACCTGCATGGTCATAGGCACTAAATGAGTTAGCCATTGAATAGAGCAAAGTTCAAAGCCATGATGAGTAGCAGTCTCAGTGGCTAGGTTCTCAATTTCCAGGAGGTTAGACTTTCTCAAGGGGTGATAACTTGATCGGACTTCTAGCCCGACCGGTATCTGAATTGACCTGTCTCCAGGAGGAGATGACCGCCAGGCAAAAGTAATTCTAAGCGATTGAGATTAATTTTGTATCAAATTGGAGATCTAACTTTTTCTTCTTTAATTATTTGATCAGGACATTTAGCTCAAGCATGACTTGATTCATCCTTAATCTTCAGACTGGCAATTTGATTACTTCTTTCATTAGATGGAGCTCTATATTGTGGAAATTAAGAGTTGGGAGAAACAGGTGTTCAGATTGCTGAGAAGCCTGTTGGCATTTTCTTCATTAATAATTTTTCTAATATTTGGATTTTCGCCTAAATCTGTTTCTGCCATCTCTGAATTAAATGGAGAAGGAAGTCACAGCTTTGTTGCTCAGGCTGTTCAAAAGGTTGCACCTTCAGTCGTCAGAATTGATACTGAAAGAGCTGTTGAAAGACAGCAATTTGACCCAACTTTGATAGATCCTTTATTAAGGGATTTATTAGGCGAGTCAGGGGTAGGACCTGAGAGAGAAAGAGGTCAGGGCTCTGGAGTCTTAATAGATAAAGAAGGTTTAATTTTGACAAATGCTCATGTTGTCGAAAGGGTCGATCAAGTAATTGTGACGCTTTCCAACGGAGAACAATTGGATGGAAGAGTTGTTGGAACTGATCCTGTTACAGATTTAGCCTTGGTCAAGTTAGATGGGTTTTCCAAAGATCAGCTGGCGCCGCTCGGGGATTCAGAATTGCTCGAAGTTGGAGATTGGGCAATTGCTTTAGGAACTCCCTATGGGCTTGAAAGAACAGTCACTCTTGGAATAGTAAGTAGTCTTCATAGAAGTATTAGTAGCCTTGGTTTTTCTGACAAACGTTTGGATTTGATTCAGACAGATGCTGCAATTAATCCAGGAAATTCAGGAGGACCCTTAGTTAATAGTAAAGGAGAAGTAATTGGGATAAATACACTTGTTAGATCTGGTCCTGGTGCAGGTTTGGGCTTTGCAATTCCTATAAATCTGGCTCGAAGAGTATCTGATCAGCTGTTAGAAAAAGGAGAAGTGGTGCATCCTTATTTAGGAGTCCAATTAGTTGCTCTAACTTCTAGAATTGCTAAAGAACATAATAAGGATCCTAATTCTTTGATTCAATTACCTGAGAGATCGGGTGCTTTAGTTCAATCAGTGCTGCCAGATAGCCCAGCTGATTCAGCAGGTTTAAGAAGAGGAGATCTCGTCATCGAGTTTGAAAATGTTTTAATATCGGACCCTCAGATTTTGCTAGATCAGGTTGATAAAGCAGAAATTGGGACTACCTTGCTAATTAGAGTTTTACGTAATGGCAGAGAGATTAATCTATCTATCAAGCCTGAAGCCTTGCCAGTTTTAAATTAAGGTTTTGCTACTGTTTTGCGAACCTTCTATTAAAAATGGTGGACTCTCAAAATCAAATGAAACAAGCCGTTGCTGAAGCGGCTGTGAAGCAAATCCAAAATGGAATGGTTGTTGGCCTTGGATCTGGTTCCACTGCAGCCTTAATGATTAAGGAATTGGGAAAAAAAATATCTTCTGGCGAGTTAGAAAAAATTGTAGGAGTTACCACTTCTTTTCAATCAGAAGTTTTGGCTTCTGAATTAGGAATTCCATTGCAAAATCTTAATTCAATTGATCATATTGATTTAGCTATTGATGGAGCTGACGAGGTTGATCCTCAGTTTCAGTTGATTAAAGGAGGTGGTGCTTGTCACGTTCAAGAGAAGCTCGTAGCTGCTAAGGCTGAACGATTTGTTGTTGTTGTTGATAAAACTAAAATCGTTGAGACACTGAATCTAGATTTTCTTTTGCCTGTAGAAGTCTTGCCCTCAGCGTGGAAGCAAGTAAAAGGGATTTTGTATGAATTAGGAGGAACCGGAGAATTGAGAATGGCAAAGTTTAAGGCAGGACCGGTTGTTACAGATCAGGGAAATTTAGTACTGGATATAAAAATGAAAAATGGTATTAAACATCCTCAATCATTAGAGAAAGAAATAAATAACATACCAGGAGTTTTAGAAAACGGATTATTTGTTGATCTTACTAATGAAGTTTTGGTAGGCAAGGTGGAAAATAATGTGGCAAGTGTTCAATCTTTAAGAAAAGGATCAAATTGATTCTTTTCTTAATCTAATCCTTACAGATTCTGCGTGGCTATATAATCCTTCACTATTTGCTAGTTCTTTTATTTCATTAGAAGTATTAATTAAGGCTGTTTTGTTGAATTCGATAACAGAGCTATTTTTCATAAATGTTTCTACTCCTAACGCACTACTGAATCTCGCTGTGCCTGATGTCGGAAGCGTATGATTAGGTCCTGCTAAATAATCACCTACAGCTTCAGGTGTCCATGCACCTAGAAAAATGGCACCTGCATTGTTTATATTTTTCGCCAGTTCTCTTGGATTCTCGGTCAGTAATTCTAGATGCTCTGGTGCAAATTGATCACTTAACTCAATGCAATCATTTATATTTTTGCAAGTTACAATTAAACCCCAATCTTTCAAAGAACTCTGGCAGATTTCTTTCCGAGGATGATTTTGTAATTGGCGAAAGAGTTCCTTAGATAAGTTCTTTGCCAGATCTTCCTCAGTTGTTAACAGTATCGCAGCAGCTAAAGGGTCATGTTCAGCTTGAGCGAGAAGATCTGCTGCGACTTGTTCAAGTTTTGCGGTTTTGTCAGCAATGATTAAGACTTCACTTGGTCCAGCTAAAGAATCAATGCCAACCTTTCCGTAAACGGCTTTCTTCGCAAGTGTTACATATAAATTTCCTGGTCCTGAAATGACATCAACCATTGGAATCGTTTCTGTGCCAAAAGCTAATGCTCCAATTGCTTGAGCTCCACCTATTCGAAAAATTTGGTTAACCCCAGATAAGTAAGCTGCAGCTAAAACGGTTGCATTGATTTTTTTATCCTTGCCTGCTGGAGAAACCATTATTATCTCATTAACTCCAGCTACTTGGGCAGGGATTGAATTCATTAAAACTGTGCTTGGGTAGGAAGCTCTGCCGCCTGGAATGTAAATACCTGCTTTTTGCACGGGACGCCATCGCCGTGAGATTAATTCTCCATGCTCACCTTTAATTGATAAATCTACGGGTTTTTGTTTTTGATGAAAGTTATAAATCCTTTGATGAGCTAATTCAAGAGCTTTTTTTAAAGACGGAGGAGTTTGTTCCCATGCATTAATAATTTCTTCCTTGCCCACTTTTATTGGAAGAGGATTGAAACCATCAAATTTTTCTGTAAAGCGAACTAATGCCTTATCCCCTTCTTCCTGAATAGCTGACAAGATTTCATTAACGGTCTTTTCAGCATTCTCTTGGGAAATACCCATGGTTCTCTGAGAAAGCCTCTTCAGTTGAGTTTTGGCTTCATGTTGATTGGAAATACAGCGCATTACCATGATGGGAGACCAAAAGTTGACCGGGGGTTTTTTCAGTCAATCGTTTTTTTCAAAATCTCAATTCAAACTAGAGCCGGTAATTCGCAGTTGCCTTTGAGGTTTT
>CACFBG010000023.1 GCA_902564535.1 uncultured Prochlorococcus sp. | reverse complement strand
CAGATAAGTTTGATACTTTTTATAAAGAAGTAAAGCCTAAAGGCATTACCATGACAGCTTTACTTGTTAAAGCTGTTGCAACAACTTTAGCGCGTCATCCACAAGTAAATGCTGCATATATAGATGGAAAAATGTCTTATCCATCAGGTATTAATGTTGCCGTTGCTGTCGCAATGGAAGAAGGAGGATTGATTACCCCTGTCCTTCAAGATGCTGATAAAACAGATCTCTATAAGTTGTCAAAACAATGGGCGGATTTGGTTAAGCGTTCTAGAAGTAAGCAATTGCAGCCCAATGAATACTCTTCGGGCACTTTTACTCTTTCTAATTTAGGAATGTTTGGAGTTGATAGATTTGATGCAATCCTCCCACCAGGAACGGGAGCAATATTGGCGGTCGCGGCTTCTCAGCCTAATGTCATTGCTATGCAAGATGGATCTATTGCAGTGAAGCGTCAGATGCAAGTTAATCTGACTGCTGACCATAGAATTATTTATGGTGCAGATGGAGCAGCTTTCTTAAAAGATTTGGCACGGCTTATTGAAACAAATCCTGAGCAATTGGCTTCCTGAATAGGAGATCATTTCTACAATATTTTCTATAAACAGATTCTTTTGTGATTAGAGTGGCTGACTATAAAGACTCTTTACTTAGTTCTTATGATTATAAACTTGATCAGTCATACATAGCACAAGAACCTGCTTATCCTAGACATAAGTCAAGGCTTTTAATAGTTCCAGGGGATGGTCAAAAAGCCCCTAGACATACCACTGTATGGAACTGGCAAGATGAGTTACAACCTGGTGATCTAATTATAATAAATAATACTAAGGTAATTAAGGCTAGACTTAAAGTTACAAGGCCTGGAGGGGGAAAGGGGGAATTATTATTACTTGAACCACGAGGAGAAGGAAAGTGGTTGTGCTTAGCCAAACCAGGTAAAAGGATGCGTCCTGGAGACAGTTTATTCCTAGAAGCAAAAGAGCAGAAAACAATATATTTGAAAGTTCTAGCCGATGATCAAATAACAGGAGGACGTTTGATTGAGTTTCCTACTTACTTTTGCAATATAGAAAATATGCAAGAACTATTAGAGATTTTTGGAGAAGTTCCTTTGCCTCCTTATATAAAAAGGCATGATCGGGAAAATGAGAAAAAATATCAAACTAGTTATGCACTTAAGCCTGGAGCGATAGCTGCACCTACAGCAGGACTTCACCTTAGTAATGAATTACTTCTAGCTTTAAGTAATAAGGGAATCGAAAAAGCTGAGATTACTTTGCATATTGGTTTAGGTACTTTTAAACCTTTGGAGAATGAATCTCTTAATGATTTAACTCTTCATAGTGAGTGGGTAGAAATTAGCAAAGAAGTTGTTGAGGCTATTTGTAGATGTCGTGCACGAGGGGGGAGAATCATCGCAGTTGGCACTACTAGTGTAAGGGCTATTGAAGGTGCAATTCAGGCTTTAAAAGGTGAACTTTCACCTTTTAAAGGTATGGTAAATCTTGTAATTAAACCTGGATATAGGTTTAAACTTATAGATGGATTGTTGACGAACCTACATTTGCCAAAGAGCTCATTATTATTATTAGTTAGTGCTTTAATTGGAAGAGAAAAATTATTAAACTTGTACAAAGAAGCTATCAACCTTGATTATCGTTTCTTCTCTTATGGTGATGCAATGTGGATATCACCAGAAGTTGTTTTGAAAGAAGCTAAATGCTTTGGTGATCAAGGTTGCTGAATTATCCCTGTAGGGACTTCTTCAAACATTACTGAAGAAAGATATCTTTCAGCTAAGTCGGGAAGAATTACAACTATATTTTTCCCTGCAAATTCTTCTTGTTCTGCTAATCGAAGAGCAGCAACAGCTGCGGCTCCACAGGAAATACCTACAAGTAACCCTTCTTCTTGAGCAAGCTTAAGCGCCATAGCTATAGATTCTTCATTGGATACTTGCTCAACTCTATCGACAACTGAAAGGTCTAAATTTTTAGGAATAAAGCCGGCCCCTATTCCTTGAATTTTATGAGGTCCTGGTTTAATAGCTTCTCCATTCAATGTTTGAGTGATGACTGGGCTATGACTTGGTTCTACTGCAACTGAGAGAATTGATTTTTTTTGATGTTGTTTTATATACCTTGAAACACCTGTGATCGTTCCTCCTGTTCCAACACCTGCTACAAGGACATCAATTGCTCCATCACAATCATTCCAAATTTCTGGACCTGTGGTTTTGAAATGAATTTCAGGGTTGGCTGGATTTTCAAATTGACCAGGCATGAAGTATTTTTCTGGATTGCTCTCGGCTATTTCTTTTGCTTTAGATATAGCTCCAGGCATTCCTTTCGCAGCTTCAGTAAGTATTAATTCTGCGCCTAAAACAGCCATTACTCTTCGCCGCTCTAACGACATTGATTCAGGCATCGTAAGAATAAGTTTGTAACCTCTTGATGCAGCCGTAAAAGCAAGGGCAATTCCAGTATTGCCAGAAGTTGGCTCAACTATTGTTTTCTCTTTTGTTAGAACGCCCCTTTTTTCAGCATCCCATATCATGTTTGCGCCAATCCTGCATTTTACGCTGTATGCAGGGTTACGGCCTTCGATTTTTGCTAAGACTGTAGCCTTTGAGTTCTTTGTGACAGAGTGAAGCTTTACTAAAGGGGTGTTCCCGATGGCAAGACTATTGTCTTCGTAAATCCTTGGCATGCTTTGAATTTAATTTAGTAAGGCTATTAATCCAAAAGGAATACAAGCCATTTTAGAATGCTTATTGATAATAAGAAATTAATAGCTATGTGCGCTTAGTTTAAGCAAAATTTTATGCGACTAAAGCTTTAGTGAATCTTGCCCATAGTTCATTTTCCTCTTCTAAGCCTACAGATACTCTCAATAAATGAGGTGGAACCCCACATTTCTCAGCCCAGTTCAATTCTTTGTAATGTGCTAGCAGAACATAAGGTGAGACTAAAGTAAAATTTGTACCAAAACTAGGTCCTTTGCATACTTGTAGTGCGTCATAAACCCTTTTTGATTTTTCTAGTCCTTCCACTAATTCAAAAGATAAAAGGCATCCAAAACCTGCCTTAGGCTTCATTAATTCTTGAAAATATTTACATCGCTCAGGATAGAAAACTTCCTTTATAAGGGGATGTTTTTCTAAGCGACGCTTTAATGCTAAAGATGCTTCATTAAGTTTTGGAAGCCTCTCATTAATATCTCGACTTGCTTTCTCGAGCTCTATTGAATCAGCATCTGAAAGTGGAGGTGTAGTTGTAGATATAAGTATTTCAGCAAACTCTTTCCCCCATACAGAATCTGGACTGATAACAAGAGAACCTGCCATAACATCTCCTCTGCCAGCAAAGCTTTTTGTTAGAGAGCTGAAAATCAGATCTGCATGGGGTAATAAATTGACATTTCCTGCCGATCCTATTGTGTCATCTGCAATAATTGGAATGCCTTTCTTATGGGCAATTTTTGCAATGTTAATTAGATCTACACATTGCAACATTGGGTTGCTTGGAACTTCGATTATTAATGCAGAAGGATTATAATTATCGATTTTCTTTTCTAAAGATTCCAAGTTTTTTTCTTGTAAGAGAAGACCACCATTAAAAATTACTTGAGGTAATTTTAGGACATCTACATAAGGAAATCCTATTTGAACAGTGGGGCGATTTGGGATAGATTTATTTATAATTTCTAGGGCATTTGCTAATGCAGCCATCCCAGATGGGTATAAGAAAATTGAGCTTTTTTCACAGCAATAAAGGTTACTTAATCGTTCTTTAATGACATCTCTAGCTAGCTTGGCATTTAGGCTAGATGGATTAACTTCTAAATTAAGGGCAATTGCCGCTTCACGAGAAGATGCACCAAGCCCAGTATGTTGCCAAAAAGATTTAGCAAATGGAGTGGCAAATTTATCTACTGCTAAACACTTTAATCCTAAAATATCAATTATAAGTGTTTCACTATTAATAGAATTTTTCTTGCAAAAATCTTCGGCTTTTTGAGCACAAAGTAAGTTTGAATATGGCCATGCTGTGAAATCATTATCTTTTAGTCTTGTAATAGCTTTGTTAGCAACCTTTTGAATAAGAGGATTCAATCCAAACCTTGGATAAATAGATTTTAGGGCCTTCATGCATTTAGGTTCTTTCTCTTCATAGGCCACAACATCTTGCCATCTTGGTAGGGCTACAGATAGGGCATGCTGACTGGGAGGAATAGCTTTCCCTAGGTCTTTTTCTTCCCAATAAGGTCTCAGGAGTAGGTCGATTTGATTCACAGAAGTTGATTTAGAGATTGCTGGATATCATCTTTTAAATCAACAAAATCTTCGCAACCAATTGAAAATCTTATAAGATTATCTCCTATTCCAAGCTTTGCTTTTCTGTTGGAACTAATTGAGGCATGTGTCATTGTTGAAGGATGACATATTAGGCTCTCTATTCCCCCTAAGCTTTCTGCCATTGTGAAATATTTGAGGTTTTTGCAAAATAAAAAAGTTTGCTCAAGATCACCTTTAATATTTGCGGTGATCATTGCACCTCCTGCTTTCATTTGATCTTTTGCAAGATGAAATTGAGGGTGATCTGATCGGAATGGATAACGGACCGAATCAATTAAAGGATTTAATGCTAAAAAATCAGCTATTTCACTAGCATTTTTTACTTGTTGCTTTAAACGTAGTTTTAGAGTCTTAACTCCTCTAGTTATTAACCAACAATCGAATGGTGAAGGTTGTAATCCTAGTGATTTTTGAGAGAAAATCATTCTATCTTGCCAATTTTTATCATTTGTTAAAACAGCACCTCCTAGTGCATCAGAGTGCCCATTAATATACTTTGTTGTACTTAGTAAGGATATAGTTGCCCCTAGGTCTAAAGGTCTTTGTAATAGGCATGTTGAAAAAGTGTTGTCTACTACGACAGGAATATTATCTTGTTTCGCTTTGCCACAGATAGATTTAATATCAATTATCTTAAGAAGAGGATTGGTAGGACTTTCAAGCCAAATCATTGAAGGCTTTAGTTCACTTATTTTATCAATATTGCTTGTCTTGGTGAAATCTATTGAAATTATTTCAAGTCCATAATTTTTAAATATTTTCTCAAATAACCTTATTGTGCATCCGTAAAGATTCTCTTCACACAAGATAACATCTTGATTTGTTAAAGAAGCTGCAATCGCAGTTATTGCACTAACTCCTGAGCTAAAAACGGTTCCATATTTGCAACCCTCTAAGGAAATCAAAACTTTTTCTAGAATCTTGAAATTTGGATTTCCTGAACGAGTGTAATCAAAACCTTCAATATTTCCATGCTCAAAAGTAGAAGTTTGAAAAATGGGGGGCATAACGCAGCCAGTGCCTTCTGCGAAGCTTTTCCCGTGATGGATTGCTCGAGTGTTTTCTCCAGGTTCGTTTTTGTTGTTGGACTTATATAAGGCCACAATATTTAAGGTGGGTAGAGAAGTTTTCTAATTGGTAAGCGAATACCATTTCATAATAGACTTAGGACTGTGTATGAATTGTATTAATACCTTTGAAGTTGGAGGTCAATGTCAAATTATCTCGACTATTAAGAAGCAGAAATCATTTTTAAAAAAATGATTTCTGCTTCATTGCTAGAAATTTTTAATTTCTAGCTTTAATTATTTTTTGTGTTCAATATTCGCTATGAGATTTTGGTGCTAATTCTGAAATGAATAAATTGCTATTAATCAAGTCCTTAAATGCTATAACAGACTTGTTAAGTCTTAAAGTCATATGGTCCCGGTTTGGAGAATTTCTGTGTATAACTAACTGTCATAACCCGAGTATGTTTTTCAATGTTTAGAAAAGATGAGAAAAAAGCAATCACTCGACTTGCAGTTTTATCTGTCGGTTGGGGTTTAGGGCTAGATAGATTTTATGAAGGCAAGGCAAAAGATGGTCTCCTTTCCTTGATCGGATGGGCTTTGATATTTGGAAGTTTCATGTTTTTAGCCCCTTGTCATGGATATGACTATGCTTCAGGGACCAAGGAAATGTCTCAAAGCATTAATCCTTTAATAGTGCTGCCAATTGGATTTGGAATTTATGGAATTATTTTGGTTGTTCGTAAAGGCTTTAGACTATTGCGCCAGTTTGAGTCTGCTGAAGACTAATACTTGACATAACATTGCTCCTAAAAAGATCTCAATTATAAATAATTCTCTTTAATATCAACTTAAGAATTTTTTTTTTAACTTTAAGGAATTTCAACATTAATTTTTCTCTTAAGTTAAAAAAAATCATTAGCCATTTATTTAATAGGCTTCTTTGTCCTTTTTGATTTTATTAATTACTACTCTTATTTTGATCTTTGGATGAAATTGGGTTTGGATCTTAAAAAAGTAATTCGAGGAGACCTTCTGACTCCAATATTTTTAGTCAATATAAAGACCTTTAACTATTCCTGGCATATCAAGTAATCGGCTTGTAATGTTCCTGGGTATTGTGCCTTCATTACTCAACAATCATGCAGACCTACGGAAACCCAGACGTCACCTACGGGTGGTGGGTTGGTAATTCTGTGGTGACCAACCGTGCAGGCCGATTTATTGGTTCGCATGTCGGGCATACAGGAATTATTTGTTTCGCGACAGGTGCAAGCTGCCTATGGGAACTTGCACGTTTTGATCCCTCTGTTCCCATGGGGCATCAGAGTTCGATATACCTCTCCCATTTGGCTTCTTTAGGCATTGGCTTTGATGAGGCTGGTGTTTGGACAGGAGCAGGCGTGTCAACAATCGCCATTTTTCACCTCATCTTCTCCTTGGTTTATGGAGGGGCTGCTCTACTTCACAACTTGGTATTTGACCCAGATCTCAAGGGTGGTCCAATAGGACGAGTAGATAAGTTTAAGCTCGAATGGGACAACCCTGACAACTTGACCTTTATCCTTGGCCATCATTTGATTTTCCTTGGAGTTGCTTCAATTTGGTTTGTTGAATGGGCAAGATGGCATGGAATCTATGATCCTGCTATTGGGGAGGTTCGGCAAGTCTTCCCTGGTTATGGCGATTTTGGCCGAATTTTTAGTCATCAATTTGATTTCCTATCTATAGATAGTCTTGAGGAAGTTATGGAAGGCCATGCTTTCTTAGCTTTCTTAGAAATTTCTGGAGGAGCATGGCACATTGCCACGCGCCAAATTGGTGAATACACAAAATTCAAAGGCGATGGTTTACTTTCTGCAGAAGCAGTTCTTTCTTTCTCCTTAGCTGGCTTATTTTTGATGGGACTAGTTGCCGCTTTCTGGGCAGCTGGTAACACTACTGTTTATCCACCTGAGTGGTATGGAGAACCATTAGCCTTAAAATTTGGAATATCTCCTTACTGGGCTGATACTGGTGATGTTTCTGATTGCAAGTACTTCTTTGGGCACACAACTAGAGCCGCACTAGTAAATGTTCAATACTACTTTGCTTTCTTCTGCCTTCAGGGACATCTTTGGCATGCATTACGTGCACAAGGGGTTGACTTTAGGCGTGTAACTCAAGCAATCGCTAATCTAAGTGGCGAGGCTGCTGCTTAATTCCATTAAAGAATAAGACTGATACTATTCAGTTTTTATTGCTTCTTCATTGGCCCCGTTATTGAATCTAACGGGGTTTTTTATTGTCATGAAGATCTAGGGAAGAAGAAAAGTAATGCCCTATATGTTTAATCTGATTATTTGCTTTTGAATAAATGATTTTATGGATTTCTTTCAATTATTCTTTCTCTCAAAACTTTGTTTGATTGCTCCCTTATCTTCGATTTATAGCATAGGCGATGGAAAGATAATATGAAGGTGCTTTGATAGAAGAGAATTAAATTATTTTGGAGAATTCGTATAGATAATGTTTTTTAGAATGGAGTGAATTAATTTCTAATAAGAGAACCTATTAGAAATGTCATCATTATTGTCCTTGCTTTTATATCTCCTTGGCGGAACAGTTTTAGGAGGATTAATGCTTTTGACTGGTGTCCCAGCAGGCCCACTTTTAGGAGCGATACTTGGAGCAGGTTTTTTAAGCATTAGCGGGCAAATAGATGTAGCATCCTGGCCAATAGGGACTAAAACAGCACTTGGTATAGGTGTTGGTACTGTTATAGGAACAGGTATTAATCGAGAAACTTTAGGTGAGATTCAAGCTCTCTGGAAACCTGCTTTGCTCATAACTATTAGCCTTTTAATTACCGGAATAATAGTTGGATTTTTGATAAGTAGATTTTTTGGAGTTGACCCAGTCATCGCCTTGTTAGGTTCCGCGCCAGGAGGAACAATCGGAATGACTCTTGTAGGTGCTGAATTCGGAGTTGGTGCTGCAGTGGCTGCCCTTCACGCAGTTAGATTAATTACTGTGCTTTTATTTATTCCAGCAATAGTTAATTTTTTAGCACCTTTAATAGGCATAAACCTTCCGAAATAAATAATTTTATTCGATGAGCTTTTGTCAGTGTACATAATTAAGGATATACTTCGCTAAGACTTTTCCTTTTCAATGCCTGCTGCACAGGAAATTGTTCATAGCGTAAATATCATGGTCGCCATACTCCTTGGTGGCGTTTGTTATTATATTTACTATATTTTTAGCTTAGACAAGGAAAATGATGCTTAACTTCTAGTTTTTAATTGAGATCTTGCCTGTATTAATGTTAAGGAATGTTTTGACTAGGTTGATATTTACTTTCAATAAATATCAACAACAAGAATAATTAAAAAGAAGCCATTACATTGCTTAAAATTTAACTTGTATTGAAATTAATAAAAGTCAAGATTATGTCCTAGGAGTTTTTTGTACAAAAAGTTGCTTTCCCATGTTCTAGTCTTTGGATTGAATCGACCTAATGAACTTTTAGCTGACAATCAATGTTTAATTAGATTAAGCTAGGACATATTCTGGCACTTTTTTTGCGATCATTATTGAAATTTTCTTAGGCCTTGATATGAGAGGGTCAGGCAAGCTCAAAGTGTGCTTCCTTACTTTTGTGGCTTTGTGGTCAATTTGGTCTGTATGGAGCGCCTTGCAGCCAGTCTTAAGTGGGTTGCAGTTAAGTATCTTGTTCCTATATCTACCAGTATCTTTGCTTCTTCTTGCTGTTTCTTTATTCGATGACAATGAAGATGATGACGAAGGAGGCGGAGGGACTTTGCAGCCAATTTTTCAAACAATAAGGAATTGATTGTTTTTCAATTACATGAACTGATTACAGATTTATTTATTTTATAAAATAGATTCTAATTCTTCTACAAGCCATTTTGGTCGATGTTTTTTATTCTTCTTCCAAGCTAGGCTCAATAAGGCTTCTAGAGCTTTTCCCTTCCTGGGTATTTGGCAACTTAGCCTCTTTTCGATTCGTGAATCTCCTTTTTTCATGATCGATTATCCTTTTTAGGTGGAGGAATAGAATAATATTTTTTAATTAAGCCTTTACTCTCTTTCTAAAAGCTGCTGATGTTTCTTTTAGGAGCTCACGAATACCTAGAATGGCAAGGAATGCAAGAGTTCCACCTATTATTGTTGGGATAAATGCGTCAACTGAGAATTGATTGTATGGGAAATGCATAGGGCCTCCTTTTCGAAGAATCTGAGCTTAACTATTTAGAAGCTCAAAATTAAAATAGGACTAATTTTTTTCTAGCTCTGCTTAGAGTGATTGTCTATGAGAAAAAGCACTTAAATAGTTCCAAACCTAATCAGAAGTACTTTTAAATTGATTTTGTTTTTATATAGGGAATGATTTAAGAGAATCTTTTTGTATCCTTGAATTAATTAAATTAACCCGGAAGCTTCTTTTGCTTGAATGGCAAGGAATAGATGCGACTCTAAAGCACCGAGTGCCATTAATGATTTTGGATTACTATTTGTTAGTGCTTTGCTATCTTTTTGCTTTAATTCTTTAAGTAACTCTTCGCTAATAGATGTCCATTTAATTAATAATTCATTCAAGAATTCTTTACTTAGCTTATCTTTATTCTCAGGGTCTGAAGGAAGGCCTTTCTCTTTGGGCGCATTATCTAATAGCTTATGAAGTTCTTTATAGCTTAATGATAATTCAGAGGGATCGAAGTTGCTCAAAATAGACTTTTTATCTCTAAAGATAATTTAGCTTTGATATAGTTTTTTTTGCCATACCCCTTAGTGGGGTAATGACCGACCTTGGCCCTTGTTGAATTCGTAATATATTTATTAATTCGACGACATGAATTTTTGAACAATAATTTCACGAAAACGATCTCCTCTTTCTTCGAAATTTTTATATTGATCAAAACTTGATGCAGCAGGTGAAAGAATAATGCTTTTTGGTTTATATTGTTTTTCTATATCAAGAGCAAAATGGATTGCTTCTTCAAGTTTCTCGCATGTTAATAAAGTGCCTTTATAGTTAGATCTTTTTAGATGCCCTTTTAGTTCGAATGCACTTTCTCCAATTAAAATTATTGCAATAGCACTCTTCTTGATTTGTTGGACCCAATTTTTAGGATCCCCTTTTTTTAGTCTCCCTCCAGCTATCACAATACTGGGGGATTGTATGGCCCTTAATCCCGTTATAGCTGCGTCATAGTTTGTCGCCTTGCTATCATTTATTATAGTTAATTCATCTTTTTCAAGAATTTTTTCTAATCTATGTGGCACTCCTTTGAAAGAAATAATGCTGGATTTAATTTGATCAGATGAAAGGCCTACTTTCCTTGCAGCAGCAGTAGCCATCAAAGTGTTTTGTATATTATGTTCTCCTGGTATTTTAATTATGGATGAATTGAACAGTTCCATACCTTCTTCAACTATGTAACCCATATCATTTATCCAGTAATTATTATTGCTGTTGTTCCTGCAGCTTATCCATATCCCTTCCCCTAAATAAGATCTATTTTTATTTAGTTCAACATCGTCACCATTGAAAATTCTTATATTTGATCTGTCCAATAAACTCTTTTTTATAGATCTATAATTTTCAATGGATTTATGCCTTTCTAGATGGTCAGGAGTAAAGCTAGTCCATATTCCTATGTAAGGATTTATATCAGGGGATGATTCTATTTGATAACTACTTAGTTCCATTATTAAGTAATCAGGATTTTTTATCCGGCCTTGTTTTATATCAAGGACGATTGAAGTAGCAGAAAGGCCCATATTGCCTCCCATAGGAGCAACTAACCCGTTATTATTTAAAATATGATTTAGTAGATAGGTTACTGTGGTTTTGCCATTTGTTCCTGTAATACCAAACCATGGGATGTGATTTATTCTTTTCCATGCAAAATTAACTTCACTTTCTATTCTAATTTCTTTACTTCGTAGTATTTCTAGAGTTGGATGGTCCCAAGGAATACTAGGACTAATTATGATTTCTGAAATGTTTGGTATAAATTCTTCGAAACTACTAATTTCAAGAGATTTGCCTAGCTTTACTTCAATGCCTTCATTAATAATTTTTTTTGCTAAGTCTTGATATGTACCGTTTTTCTTTTCCTCAAAAATCATAGTCTTATATCCTTCATAATTTAATAGTTTTGCTGCTCCAATCCCTGAGCGCCCCAGCCCAATAACAATGACTTTTGCTTTCAATGAAATTCTGCTGTGAAATTGTGAATGGGCGATACTGGAATCGAACCAGTGACTCCTACCGTGTCAAGGTAGTGCTCTACCTCTGAGCTAATCGCCCTTGAGAAGCAACAGATTTGGTTTTGTTGCTTTAAAGATTACTGAAATTAGCAGCTTAAGTAGTTCAATCGTTATTTTCGCAGTAATTCCACTCGCCACCTTTGTCTTTTTGTTAATTGCATGGCAATAATTTCTAAGTGACCTTTCCCTTCCAGTTGAAGGGTATCCCCCTTTCTTAAAGAATGACTGGCTTGATAGATGGCTTGCCAATTCAGTCTCATATGCCCTGCTTTGATTTGTTTGACAATCTTTGATCTGGAGAGTCCAAAACCAGCGGAAGCAATAGCGTCAATTCTTAGAGAAGCTTCAATAGTAGTAATCGATTTTTCTTTTCTTTGAATAGGCAGCCTTAGATCAATAAGTTTCAGCGTTTCACAAGTAAAGGAAACATCTCGAATTTTTCCTTCTTTACCATCTAAGTATTTTGCTGCATCGTTAGAGCAAACGGATTCAGCACTTCGATCATTGCAAAGCCATATATCACCTAATTCATTAGAAGAGACTCCAAAATGCTCTAGCGCGGTTCTCATATCTTTTTGATTTGGCTTGTCAAAAAGAA
>CACFBG010000022.1 GCA_902564535.1 uncultured Prochlorococcus sp. | reverse complement strand
TGATGATCAGATCGATAAAGGTTTTGTTTTGATTTGTGTGGCCTATCCAACTTCAGATTGTGTGATTTCAATTAATGCAGAAGAAGATCTCTATTGAAAATTTTTTTGCTAAAAGGGGTTGCAATCGTTCGTCTTATCAGCCACTCTCTCATAAGGTTGTTCAATACGAATTGAGCACGATTTAAAACTTGTGAATTCAGTAGCTTCAACAAAGAAAGTTTTTGATGCAACCCTTAAGCATGGGTCTATTCATCCAAGTGAAGGGGGTCAGTTCAGTTTTAGAGTTTTAGGCCCTTGTTGCAGGCTTTTTGATAGAGAAGAATTACCTTGGCCTTGTTCAAGGATTGCTTGGAGGAGCAAGGAGCCGAGTTGGAGGAGAATAGGGCCTAGATATGTGCCTGATATCGCAGCTCGAAGATGCCCTTCTTATTCAGTAGAGCTTCTTCAGCCTGGATCGAAGCCCATTCGGACAGTTTTGACTTTATTTGCAAGAAGATTTACCCCGGAGATGCAGGAATGGTGGTATAGCAGACATCCAAGATCGAGAGTTGAATCTAATATCTCACCAAATTAATTATTTGGGTTAGGAATAATTTATTTTATTTTTGTATTTTTAATTCTAAAAAGTCTTTTGCAAGTATTGTATTTGGGAAGATAGTTTGAGCTTCCTTTAGCAAATCGTTAGGGCTTGATTGATTACCTGGAGCATATCTAGGGCTGATATGAGTCAACACAAGTTGACCAACGCCTGCTTCAACAGCAGTTTGGGCTGCCATTGTGCTAGTTGAATGTCCTCTCTCATAAGCTAATTCAGCATCTGAATGTGAGAAAGTAGCTTCATGTATTAAAAGATCTGCATCACGAGAAATTTCAATAGCATTTTCAGTAAAGACAGTATCTGTGCAATAAACCATACTTTTACCAGGGATGTCTGGACCACAGAAATCTTTACCATTAAGTACCCTCCCATCTTCTAATTTTATCTTTTTACCATTCTTTAAATCAGAATATATTGGACCAGGCGGAATGTTTAGCTCCTGAGCTAAATTAACATTAAATTTCCCAGGCTTTGTTTTTTCTTCAATCCTATAAGCATAAGAAGGGATTCTGTGTTTTAGAGGAACACAAGTTACAACAATATCCTTATCTTCAAATAAAATTGATTTCTCTTCAGCGTGATGTTTAACACGATTAATTTTAATTGGATATCCCACCCGACTGGAGCTGCTTTTGAAAGCTCCATGAAGAAAATTCTCTAAAGGATCAGGCCCGTATAAATCTAAGCCTGAACTGTTACCTGCTAGTCCAAGACTGGCAAGTAATCCTGGCAGCCCAAAGATATGATCACCGTGCATATGGCTAACAAATATTCTTCGAAGTTGAGATAGACGTAATTCGCTTTTAAGAAATTGGTGTTGCGTTCCTTCTCCACAGTCAAATAACCACAACTCAGATCGCTGGGGCAATCTGAGGGCAACTGCAGAAACATTGCGAGAACGAGTCGGAACGCCTGAACTGGTACCAAGGAAAGTGACCTGCAAGGTCTTTTGCTCTTAGGAAGAATGCTTGTTGTCTAGTTTGCCCTTTTAATCATTTCTTGTCTTCGTGCAAACTAGGGTATTAAATAATTGCCATCGGATTGCTAACAGTGCTTCGCCTAGTAAGAACATTGTTTTTAGGGATTTTTGGTGCAACAACAGTTAGCACTTTTATGCCTATTGTCTACGTAGAGGCGGCTAGAGGAGCTCTTGTAAGGGTTTTATTGCATGAAGGTTCTGATATTAGAGTTAGAGGAGATTCGTCAAAATCTCTTTTTCTTAATGGTGCAGGGTTCTCAAGAAAAAGAATTAAACGTATAAGAATCCTTAAGGTAGATAGGGGACTAAAAGTCTTTTTAAATGGAGAGAGATATCAGACAACAATTTTACCAAGACAAGCTAAATTAAGGATATCTAGCAATGATTCTAGAGGCGTTTGGTTTGGTGGTCGAAGATACAGGGGAGAATTAAGAATTCATTCAAGTTTTAACAACAAAATTTTAGTAGTTAATCACTTAGGGCTTGAAAAATATATAGCGAGTGTTGTAGGTGGAGAGATGCCAAAGAACTGGCCTTTACCTGCCTTGGAAGCACAGGCGGTTGCTGCTAGGACTTATGCTCTTAGGCAAAGAAAATTAAGGAAACAAATTTTATATGACATCACATCGAATGAAGCTAGTCAGGTTTACCTTGGATTAGAGGCCGAAACTCCAAGTACTTCTAGAGCAGTTAGGAATACTCGAAATATAGTAATGACTCAAAAGGGCCGATTAATTAATGCTGTCTTTCACAGTTGTTCTGGTGGATTGACAGAATTTAGTGGCGCAGTTTGGAAAAATCAATTGCCTTATTTAGTTAGTGTTAAGGACTTTGATAAGTCTTGTCCTAATTATCAATGGGAAATTCGTTTTAGTGAGAAGCAATTAAAGAGAGCATTCCCTGAGATTAAGGGATTAAATAAAATCAATCTAATAAAAGTTAGTTCTACTGGAAGAGTTCTTCAGGCAAGTTTAGAAGGTCCTGGAGGATTAATGAAATTAAATGGTAAACAGATTAGAAGACGATTAAAATTAAAAAGTACTCTATTCAGATTTCAGTTTGTTCCCAATAACCCTTTTATAGATTCTTATTTGAATGAAATTAAATCATCAGCTTTAGATTTAAAATTAGGATATAAATTTCCTTCTGAAGTAATGAGAAGATCTTTTGGCTTTTGGAGAGATTGGTCTACAGGTGGAGAAAAGTATTTTAGTAAAAAATTGCCTTTCTTAAAAGCTCCTCCAGACCCAAATAATATATTATTATCACTTCCATCAATAAAATCAAAAGATGATTCGTTAGCTTTAAATAAATTGCCACCATTGCCTAAAGAATCTGCCAATAAAAATACAACCTTATTTATTAGTGGTTTTGGCGCTGGGCATGGAGTGGGAATGAGTCAGTGGGGGGCTTATGAGATGGCAAATGAAGGAGCTAAATACCGAAAAATACTTTCACATTATTATAATAAAATAAATATTAAAACCTATAGATAGAAGTAAATGATTTGGATTTCCTTGAGTTTTAAGTTATTCTTTGTTGATTATCAGATTTATCTGAAATGATAGACAGCTACTTTGCATGAATTTTTCAGTGGAATTCCCTAAAAATATAATTACTGGAAACAGTCCGAATGAATTGACTGAACATTTTGTTGATTATTTAGAACTTTTCCTAAAAAAAAGATTATTAGAAACAGTTCCTAAACCAATAGGATTGGCAACAGGTAGAACAATGATACCTATTTATAAATCATTGGTCGAAAGACTACTTTCCTGGCCAACTGCTAATTTGAAAAAACTTTTAGATGGCTGGACTAGTTTTAATTTAGATGAATATGTTGGTTTGTCAGATGAGCATAAAGGAAGCTTTAAAAATTATATGAGAAAACATTTTGGCGATCCGATTGGATTGGATTTTGATAAAATACGTATCCCAGATTCTTTGGCCAAAAAACCTCAGGATGAAGCCTTTGAGTATTCAAAAGATATTGAAAAAAGCGGTGGAATTGGATTGCAAATATTAGGACTAGGATCTAATGGCCATGTTGGTTTTAACGAACCACCTTGTTCTTTTAAATGTTCTTGTCGAGTTGAAACATTGTCATTATCGACTCGTAGGCAAAATGCATTTGCTTTTGATAATGATATTAAAAGTGTCCCTAAGAGTGCTATTACACTAGGCCTTAAAGAAATTTTAGCCTCAGATGAAATACATTTAATAGTAACTGGCTCTGAGAAAATAAAAATATTTGAAGATTTACTTAATTCTTCTTGCTCACCTCGTCTACCTGCTAGTTGGTTACGATTGCATCCTAAAGTTTATATTTGGGCGGATGAAAATCTTTTTTAAGGTGATAATAGATTTTGATATCTTAATTTAAGGGCTAAAGCTAAATTAGCCCTTGGGATTGAACACAACTTTTGGCTTTAAACTTGTAAGTTTATCCCATATTCCAATCCCTACAAGATTTCCTTCTGACTTTACGGCTACATTTATATACTTTGAATGATCTAAGGTTAACTCTGAAGGAATAAAGCTTAGCCTTGAATTATTTAAGACAATGCTTCTACCAGTTCTCCAAAAGAGGACTTCCTTTTCTGATAATAAGTTTAAAACAGGTAAGTGCTTTAATACTTCAATTGGATTGATTAGAGTTGGTATTTTATTTTGATAATAATTTTCTACATCTTTATCGGTTAATGTAATCGCTTGCGCTTCATTGAAACCTAATGCTTTATTTCTTCGAAGGCTTGCTAAGCAGCCCCCACATCCAATTTTTTGCCCTAAATCTCGAGCGATAGAACGGATATATGTGCCAGATGAACATTCAATGATAAATTCTACCGTTTTTAGATTTGGGTTCCAATTTATTAATTTGAGATCATAAATCTCAACACATCTATATGGCATTTCTATTATTTCACCTCTCCTATACCTTTTATAGGCACGTTCTCCATTGATATTTATGCTAGAGACTTGGGGGGGGACTTGCTTAATAGAGCCTCGAAAATTATTTAAGTGATTCTCTAATTCATATGAATTAAGTGCAGGGACTTTTCCTTGAGTTATTACTTCACCAGAGAGATCATCAGTTGATGTGTTAGTACCTAGCAATATCTCCCCAGTGTAAGTTTTGGACCCTTGTAAATATGGAAACAGTCTTGTGGCATTCCCTAACGCTATCGGCAAGACACCTGTTACGGCTGGGTCAAGTGTCCCACCATGCCCAACACGTTTCATTCCAAAGAGCTTCCTGATCCTTTGAACGCAATCATGGGAAGTTATCCCAGATGGCTTATCTAAAACTAAAAAACCAAAAGGTTTGTCATTTAATTGATTTTTACTTTCTTTAGACATTTGATTGCTGACTTAACTTGTAAGTTTCTTTTGAAGCTATAAGTTGATATTGCCAGAGCCTTCAAACATGGGGAGTAAAAATAATCTAGATGTAGACTTTTTCCTGAAAACAGGATTTGACCTTAAAGCACATCTTGCAAATTACTTAGGGACAACAATTCAAAAGGTTGAGGACCTTTTACCAAGTAGTTCCGAAGATCTGGCTTCTCTACATCCAGGTTCTTTAGACCCTAACAGGGCTACTAGCTTTTATGAAAAAGAGGTTGGGACTGCCCATTTAATAGAATTAGGAGCATGGCATTTGAGTAGTAGCGATTACATAGCAGATACACTCAGGCTTCAAGAAATGTTTGCTCAAGGAAATGTTTTGGATTTTGGAGGTGGTATAGGTACTCATGCATTGGCTGCAGCGGCACTGTCAAAAGTAAAACATGTTTTTTTTGTTGACTTGAATCCTCATAACAGAGAATTTGTTAGTCAGAGAGCTCATTCACTAGGATTAGAAGAAAAAATTTCAGTATATAGGGATTTAGAAAGCACAGAAGAGAATTCATTTGATACATTGATCTGTCTAGATGTGCTGGAACATATTCCTGACCCTTCTGCTCAATTAATTTGTTTCCTTAAACATTTAAACCCCAAGTCAATTGCTTTACTAAATTGGTATTTTTTTAAAGGATTTAAAGGAGAATATCCTTTTCATTTCGATGATCCTTCTATGATTAATAAATTTTTCAGCACTATTCAAGAGAACTTTATAGAAGTATTTCACCCATTCCTTATAACTACTAGGGCTTATAGGCCTAGTAAAAGATTTAGACTAAAGGACTAACGTTAATTCTTTTTCTATTGCGTAAGCCTCTACGAATGCTTTCAAAGTGAACAGTTCCATCTATCAGTGAAAAAAGGGTGTCGTCCTTCCCTTGCCCAACATTGACTCCAGGCAATACAGATGTCCCTCTTTGTCGAATTAGAATTGAACCTGCTGATACTTTTGTCCCTCCATAGGCTTTAACTCCAAGCCTTTTGGAATTAGAATCTCTTCCGTTTCTTGTAGAACCAGTTCCTTTTTTATGAGCCATGAGAAGTAAGAATTTTGATAGTAGTGAATTTACAATTTAAAAGGCTTTTATTCAGGATCAGAAGCCTTTGCTGTTTTCTTAGGTTTGTCACCTAATGATATCTCCTCAACCATTACTCTTGTAAGGTCCTGACGATGTCCATTTTTACGACGTGTTTTCTTCTTTGGACGCATTTTATATACAAGTATTTTCTTTCCTCTTCTATGCTCAAGAACCTTTAACTTAACTGATGCCCCTTTGACGTAAGGTTTGCCTAGAGTTGCTTTTTTACCATCACTTATTAATAGAACTTTATCAATGGTTATAGTTTCATTTGCTTCAGCCTTGATTCTGTCAAGGTCATAATATCTATTTGGTTGAAACCAAAATTGCTGTCCTGAAGCCTCAACTATCGCATAACTGCTGGAGGTTTCTTCCTTGGTAGATGTTTTTTTGGGAGCCATAGATCCTGTGACACGATCAGGCTTGATTCAGGGAGCAAAAAAAGAGAATAAAAATCTCTTTGAATTTTATGAATCAGATTTTGGCCTGAAACGTAATCGAAAGACAAACAAACATATTCAGTGTTTGTGCTCCCTTTAGTCAAGACTATGAAATAAATTCCTAACCCATCTCTTTATGAGGTTTTTATTATGAGCCCTAGAAAAACTTATATCCTCAAGCTTTATGTGGCAGGAAACACCCCAAACTCCATGAGGGCATTGAAAACTTTGAGAAATATTCTTGAAACAGAATTTCGAGGTGTATATGCCTTAAAGGTAATAGATGTGCTTAAAAACCCACAATTGGCAGAAGAAGACAAAATTTTAGCCACTCCTACTTTGGCGAAAATCCTTCCACCTCCTGTTAGAAGGATTATCGGAGATCTATCGGATAGGGAAAGAGTTCTAATAGGTCTTGATTTGTTATATGACGAATTACAAGACTCTGCCAAGGAGAATTCGTCGGGAGATGAGGACATTACATAGGGAGATTCTTAAGGCACCCTGTTTAGTTGATGTCTAAACATTGATTTGCATCTATTTTTTTAATAGAACATAGATTTTATGCAGTCTTCTAACGCTGGTACTTCTAAAGCACAAAAGATGAAAGTCCAGAAACTCCCAACTGGTATCGAGGGATTTGATGATGTTTGTCAAGGAGGCCTCCCAACTGGAAGAAGCACTCTTGTTAGTGGAACTTCGGGAACTGGTAAGACAGTCTTTTCATTGCAATATCTTCATCATGGTATTTGTCATTTTGATGAGCCTGGAATTTTCGTTACTTTTGAAGAATCACCGTTAGACATAATTAGGAATGCTGCGAGTTTTGGCTGGGATTTACAAGGATTTATCGATCAAAATAAACTTTTTATTTTAGATGCTTCCCCAGATCCTGATGGACAAGATGTGGCAGGAAGTTTTGACTTATCCGGTTTAATAGAGAGAATCAGCTATGCAATTAGAAAATACAAAGCAAAAAGAGTTGCTATTGATTCTATAACAGCTGTTTTTCAGCAATATGATGCAATATATGTTGTTAGAAGAGAAATTTTTCGTTTGATAGCACGTTTAAAAGAGATAGGGGTTACAACTGTTATGACTACTGAAAGAATTGATGAATATGGGCCAATTGCTAGATATGGAGTAGAAGAATTTGTTTCAGATAATGTTGTCATTCTTAGGAATGTACTTGAAGCCGAAAAAAGAAGGAGAACGGTTGAGATTTTGAAGCTTAGAGGTACTACTCATATGAAAGGTGAATTTCCTTTCACTATGGGAGCTCATGGAATAAGTGTTTTCCCGTTAGGTGCCATGCGTTTAACACAGAGATCTTCAAATGTTCGTATCAGTTCAGGGGTTCCCGATCTTGATGAAATGTGTGGCGGCGGATTCTTTCAAGACTCAATTATTCTTGCTACTGGTGCAACAGGTACTGGTAAAACTATGCTTGTATCCAAATTTATTGAAGATGCATATAACAATAAAGAGAAAGCAATACTTTTTGCTTATGAGGAATCACGAGCTCAACTACTTCGCAATGCTACTAGTTGGGGGATTGATTTTGAAAGAATGGAAAGTGATGGTTTATTGAAGATAATATGTGCGTATCCTGAATCAACAGGCTTAGAAGATCATCTGCAAATAATAAAAACAGAAATAGGGCAATTTAAACCTTCAAGACTGGCAATAGATTCTCTTTCTGCATTGGCTAGGGGAGTTAGTTTAAATGCCTTTCGTCAATTTGTTATAGGTGTTACAGGTTATGCTAAGCAAGAAGAAATAGCTGGATTTTTCACTAATACAGCTGAAGAGTTTATGGGTAGTCATTCAATTACAGATTCTCATATATCAACAATTACTGATACTATTTTACTCCTTCAGTATGTTGAGATAAGGGGGGAAATGGCTAGGGCTGTAAATGTATTTAAAATGAGGGGTTCTTGGCATGATAAGAGAATTAGAGAGTTTATTATTACTGGAGAAGGGCCTGAAATTAAGGATTCTTTTTCTAACTTTGAACAGATTTTTAGTGGAGCTCCTCATCGGATAAATATTGAAGATAGGAATGAATTGACAGGCGTATTCAAAACGAAAGATAAGAAAAAATAAGATTTTAGTTTCCTAATTATCTGGAATTAATAAGACTTATGTTTGCATTCCTTTCTGCTTGGAGGAGAACTTCGTCTGCATCTGCTTGCTCAAGAGGAAGGTCAAACCAAAAAGTTGTACCTAAATCCTTTTCACTGGCCATTTCAATTTTCCCCCCATGTTTTTCTATGATCCCTCTAACTATTGATAAGCCTAGACCAGTCCCGACTTCAGTATGGACTGCATTCTCTACTCTATAAAAACGATCAAAAATTCTTTGTTGATCTTCTTGTGAGATCCCGCAACCTGTATCGGCAATTTCTATCCTTAATCTTGGGAGAGGTGTCATTAGTTCACAATGAGGTGCAGAGAGGTTGTGATCAATTGGTGATGCACTGCAGCTATCAGGCCATGTATATGCTCTGAGGATTAGCTTCCCACCTTCATTGCTGAATTTAAGAGCATTCCCAACTAAATTATCCAAAACCTGAAGTAATAAATCCCAGTTCCCAAGAATTTTAGGGAGGCTTTCATCCATATCTAATATTAGATATACCTGCTTTTCCTCTGCATTTAATTTATAATTTTTTAGAATATTTTCCATTGCTGCATGCAGATCTATTGGTGAGAATTTGACTGATCTGCCAGATTCAAGTCTTGAAAGATCTAGGACGTCATTGACTAGTCTGGTTAGACGATCAGTTTCTGCATTTGCTACACCTAAAAATTCTTTCTTTTCATCTTCAGAAAGTTGTTCATTAAGATCATATAAAGTTTCAACGTAACTTTTTATGTTGAATAGTGGTGTCCTTAGTTCATGTGAAACATTGCTGATAAATCTACTTTGTGCAGCATTAAGTTCAACTTCTCTTGTCAAATCTTGAACAGTTACTGCTATACCCTTGAGGCTTTCTCCAGAGGAGTCTCTGACTGATTGAAGAACGATTCTTAGGGTTCTTGCAGGTTCCCCGAAATTACAGCGCAAATCATTATTTTCACCAATATTGTTTAATAAAGAATCGATTGGTGAATGTAATTCATTTGCGAGGATTTCAGGCAATTCACTTAAAAGTTCTTGGCCTTCTAAATTCCTACCCTCCCACCGAAATAATCTTTTTGCAGTTGGATTAGCAAGAACAATGTTTCCTTTCTCGTCAAGAAGTATCGCTCCATCTGCCATTGTTGCAATTAAAGATTGTTGTTTAACTTGCGCGGCAGTTAGCTCTTCAATATTTGCAGCATCATATTCTTCTAATTGAGAAGCCATAGCATTGAATCCATTAAGAAGCTCACCAAGCTCGCCTCTCATTGGTAAAGATATTCGTGATCGGAAATTTCCTCCCGCAATTTCCCTTACTCCTCTCAAAAGTTCTTTTACAGGCCGAGTAATTGTCAAAGCATTGAATACAGCACCAAGGATCACTAATACCCAAATAGATATAAAAACAGCAACGGTGACTTCTCTTGATAAAGCAGCACTTGCTAATGCTTCTGCATTTGGATATACGCCTAAAGCTAGAACGCCTAAATAATTGCCTTTCCAGATTAAAGGTACAAAAACATCTGTAACTTGACCTTTAGGAGTTGAATGTTGCCTAACTAAAGGATTTTGAGGACGCTTTTTTAATTCACTAGGAAGTTGAAGCCTTCTAGATAACTGAAACTCGCTATCAACTACAGGCGGAGTTGCGCTAACAGGAATTCCTAGCGAGATAAACCCTTTTGGATCAGTGAAGAAAATATATCTCAGGCTTCTGCTTGATCTCCAGAACTTTTCGGCGACATTCGCAAGTTCTTTGTCTTTACCGTTGGCTACTAATTCAGTGACATTTCCTGAAAGTAAAAGACCTAAATCTCGAGCATATCTTGTATCGTTCATGCCAGCATCTCTTTGAATTCCATTTAGGACAAAGAATGTGATGCCGCTCATCATGAGGCTAACTACCAGGGTTGTAATGGCTAATAATTTCGTTTGCAAGCTAAATTCAGCCCACCAAAGATTTATCTTCTCAAGCCAATTTTGGCTCTCTTCAGGAAGCAGATCTTCTTGCCCTAAAGATGATTGTTTTGTTAAAGGAGAATTAGGTTTAGTCATTAGGGCAAGACCCTTGTTGATACATTAGGACTTACGCACCTGATGGCCAATATCCTTGCGATAGTTAATTCCTGGGAAGTCAATTTGTTTAATACCTGCATATACCCTTTTAAAAGCTTTATCAAAGTTTTCTCCTTCTCCTACAACTGAAAGGACTCTCCCACCATTTGTAAGAAGGTTGCCTTGGCTATCTAGTTCAGTCCCAGCCTGAAAGACTCTTAAGGAAGAATTTTCTTCGAGAAATATTTTTATTAAATCTCCTTTCCTTGGGTCCTCTGGGTAACCACTGGCGGCTGCAACAACGCAGGCACTGCAGTTCTTAGATACAGATAAAGTCGGTGCCATTGATATAGATCCAAGCGCACAAGCAAATAAAAGTTGAGCAAATTCTGGTCCCATTAAAGGCATAAGAGCCTGACATTCTGGATCCCCAAATCTACAATTAAACTCTATTACTTTGGGACCTTGGCTTGTAAGCATTAAACCTGCATAAATAACCCCTCGATAATCAATATTTTTATTGTTAAGTGCCTCTAAGGTTGGCTTTATAACCAAATCACTGATTTCATCAAGATCTTTTTGTGAAATTAAAAGTGTGGGGGAATAAGCGCCCATTCCTCCAGTATTAGGTCCTAGATCCCCTTCCTTTAAACGTTTGTGGTCTTGTGCAGGAGGGAGAAGAATGAAATTATTTCCATCGCTTAAAGCGAAAATAGAAACTTCTGGTCCTTCTAGTTTTTCTTCTAGAACAATTTGATTCCCAGCTGAACCAAATTTGCCTTCAAAAGACTCTTTAATTGCGATTACTGTTTCATCTATTGAATTAGGTACAGTTACTCCTTTCCCTGCCGCAAGACCATCGGCTTTAACTACAAGAGGAAGTTTGATCCTTTCAAGAATTTCTAGTGCTTCCTTTTTATTTTGAGCATTCCAATGATTAGCAGTTGGGATTCCAGCTTCTTTCATTAAGGATTTAGACCATTTTTTACTTGCTTCAAGTTTTGCTCCATTAGCTCCAGGGCCAAATACAACTAACCCGTGCTCTCTGAGAGTATCTGCAATTCCTTCTGCTAAGGGTGCTTCAGGACCAACAACAATTAAGTCAATTTTGTTGTTGAGACAATAATCAATCAGATCTAAGTGTTTTGTTGTAGGAATATTCAGACGATTACATCCTTTTAGGTCTTCTGTTCCACCATTTCCAGGAGTTACTGTTACTTCCTCGATCCCAGGACACTTTCTTATGGCCCATGCAAGGGCATTCTCCCTTCCTCCATTCCCTATTACAAGAACCTTCCTTAGAGAAGGTAAATTTTTTGTTGTATGGTTGGTGTTTTGTTGCACGGGAGAATCTTTCTCTTATTTAGAACGAGGTTTTGTTGACGAGAGAAGAATAGATCTTTTCTTACTTTTGGCTTTAGTTTTTTTTATGCCTGGCTAACCATCGCAGAACTTATTGGGTTTAGTTCTTCATTATGCATTTAATTTGAATAAAGAGTTTTTTTGCTTAGATTGTAGAAGAATTTCAAAAGGATTTGATAGGACTCCATAGCTCGTCAATCCTTACAATCTCAATCCAATGGAACCTGTACACGGAAATCTTATTTATGAGGGTAAGGCAAAAAAGATCTATGCCTGTAACAAATTTGACCAAGTCCTTGTGAATTTCAAAGATGACGCCACTGCTTTTAATGCCAAAAAGAAAAGTCAGCTTGATGGTAAAGGTTTTTTGAATTGTCAAATATCTGCTTACATTTTTGAATTACTTGAATCTAAAGGAATTGAAACACATTATATTTGTTTGGCATCTGATAGATGGATGTATGCACATAAGGTGAATGTAATCCCGTTAGAAATTGTTTTAAGAAATACTGCTTATGGATCACTATGCAGAGAATCCCACATCAAGCCAGGAACAATTATTGAGCCCCCCTTGTTAGACTTTTATTATAAAGATGATAAACTTAATGATCCTTTTTTAAGTGAGGAAAGATTAAAATTGTTTGATTTGGCTTCACATAATCAGATTGTGCAAATAAAAAGCATTGCTTTTGAAGTTAATTCAATATTAGAAGAATTTTTCAATGAAATTGACTTGAAATTGGTTGATTTCAAGTTAGAAATGGGTCTCACTGCTTCTGGAAATATTGTGGTTGCAGACGAAATAAGTCCCGACAACTGCAGGATTTGGGATCAAAGAATTGACGATATACAGGATCGGATACTAGATAAGGATAGATTCCGTAATGATCTTGGATTTGTGGTTGAATCTTACGAGAAAATTTTAAGCCGCATCCAAGCAGTGTTACCAAAACCCCGCTACTACAAGTAAAGTTAACAGTCTTTGGAGGCTCTTAGATTACTTACTAATATCTATGACTAAATTCAAATACCACTTTTCTACAAGACTTTTACAAAAAGGTGCTTACGGAATCCTTTTCGCAGTTCCATTCTTTTCAGGTTTATCTGAAATAAAATTCAGTCAAGAGAGTTGGGTCTTTGACAAGAACTATCTATTTATACAGAAAGTTGATAATTCATCAAGACAAACAAGTTTAATTGCAAGTGAAAATAATAAACCAACAGAAAGTATATCGCCATCAAAACAAAACTTTAATACAATTGTTGAGGATGATACTA
>CACFBG010000021.1 GCA_902564535.1 uncultured Prochlorococcus sp. | reverse complement strand
CGAATCCAATACCGATAGAAGCTAAATGGGCAAGGAAGATCGAACTCTGGTGCCCCATTGGGATAGAGGGATCAAAGCGTGCAAGTTCCCAAAGGGTGCTCCCACCAGCCGCGAAAGCAATCAGGCCTGTATGAGCGGCATGAGCTGCAATGAATTTGCCTGAGCGGTTGGTGACCCCAGCATTACCAGCCCACCACCCATAGGTGACGTCCGGGTTTCCGTAGGTCTGCATAATTTTTTAAGCGAAAAAGGCGCAATACCATGTGAACCCTACAAGCCTCTCAATTCATATGCCCGGAATAGTTAAAGGTCTTTATTTAGTTGTCAAATATTTTCTGCTTGCATTTGACTCCTGAGAGCTAGAAAAGCCAGTCCCAAACAAGGTTTATTGCTTGTTTGGGACTGAGAAGAAAGATTTCAGCAAATTCTCATATTGACTGTGGTAGAAGGGATTTTTACAACAAGAAATGATTGGTTAGAACTTTTTTTAGGATGAATTAAAAAAAGACGTCGGAATAATTATGAATCAGTGATTTTTTCTCCTAATCCTTTTTTGAATTTTCAAAAGGAGGTTCAGTTCAATTTTGATGAGGCTTGAAGTCGATTCCTTCTAAAGCTTCGATGGTTTCAACGAATGTATAAAATTCACAAGATTTTATGAGAACTTGGTTTTTTTTCTTTGATCCACTTATATCAATGTATTATCAGTGAACAGGTGTCTTGTAAATTGACTCCCTGAATTACCTATAGGCAAAACTTCCTATTTCAATTCAATGATTGATTTTTCACACATTCTTGATTTTGCTACTCAGCTTCCACATCCTTCAGATCTTGGTCTGATTAAACCTTCAGGAGGTTTCCAGATTGGGGCAGCTCTTTGTGGGTTGGGAGCAGTTTTTGGGATGTCTCAATTCTTTTATTACTCTGATGACTCTAAAAGAATTGATCCTTGGGCTAATGATAATTTTGGGAAATAGATAAAACTTCAGAAATTATCACTCCAGGCCAGAAGGTATTAGCTTGATCTAATACCTTCTTTTTTTATGTCTCTCAAATAGCTTATTTAAGCTATTTATTATAATTAAAAGTATAAATGATTATTCTTTAAGATCAATTGCTGCCATTGCAGAATCTCAATGCGTCTGAGGTAGATTTTTGTAAATCTTTTTGCTCTTGAATACATTCATTAAAGATTATTGATTGATTCCTAACGGAAAAGAAACCTATTGAAATCATTGTAAGTGCTATAGCTGAAAGCAGATTGGCTCCCAATTGAATAAACCCATATGCAAACATTATTCTTTTCTTGCCAACACAGGATTTTGCTTTTTTAGAAGAAACTTTAGACATTAGTTTAATGTTTTCAATAAAATAGCTTCATTATAAGTAAATGGTACTTTTGATTTCCACTGATTTTTTTAGCCTCAAAGCAATTGATTAAAATTAATTTGATTTGAACTTCTCTTATGAGTTGGAACACTAAGGACATTCCAAGTCAGAAAGGACGAATAGCTTTAATTACTGGAGCAAATAGTGGTTTAGGTTTTGAGACGGCTAAGGTTCTTCTCCATAAAGGGGCAACAGTTATCATGTGCTGTCGCTCAATGGCGAAGGGAGAGGAGGCTCGAAAAAAACTTTTTTCTACTATTGGTCAGGGTTCTATTGAATTACAAGAGTTAGATTTAGCGGATTTGAATAAAGTAAATCAAGTCGCTAATGATATTTTAAGAAAATATGAGCGTTTAGATTTATTGATAAATAATGCAGGAATAATGGCACCCCCAAGAATACTTAGTTCACAAGGATATGAAATACAATTTGCTGTAAATCATCTTGCTCATATGGCATTAACTCAAAAACTATTACCTTTAATAAAAGAAACGAAATCATCTAGAATCGTTACTGTTACATCTGCAGTGCAGTTTTTTGCTAAAATTAATTGGGATGATCTACAAGGTGAGAGAAAATATGATCGATGGGCTTCTTACTCTCAAAGTAAACTAGCCAATGTAATGTTTGCTCTTCAATTAGATATTAAATTAAAAGGAAGAGAAAATAGACCTTTATCCCTTTTGGCTCATCCTGGCTTAGCAAAAACAAATTTACAACTTAGGTCGGCAAATTTAAATGGTTCTTGGCAAGAAAGTTTCGCTTATAAACTAATGGATCCATTTTTTCAGAGCGCAAGGATGGGAGCTTTGCCACAATTAATGGCTGCAACCTTTCCGTTTGTTGAAGGAGGGGAACAATTTGCTCCCTACTTTAATTTCAGGGGAATTCCTAAGAAATCTAGAATCACACCAACGGCTTTTAACTCAGAGCAACGAGAAAGACTATGGCATGTAAGTGAAAAACTTTTAATGATCTAGAAAAAATATAAGATCTACATCTGGTTAGTCCTTTCAAATCTAGACAACCTGAACTTTGATGCTTCAATTCCTTTTGATGAAATAATTCGAATTCTCACGAGAAAGAGCAGATGACAATGTAAAAAAAGGCACTTTGCAGGATGCTTCTTTCACTTGAAATGGCAACATAATAATGCGCATAGCGCATATTGTGTGAGGAACTAATGAAACTATTCCAGCAATTGCTGGTAGCACCTGCTGCTTTGGGTCTTTTGGCACCAATGGCTGCAAATGCTGCTGAGCTAAACATCAATGGTGTATCCGACTACTCCGCTCAAAGCGTTGAAGTTGAGAACATCTCTGACTTCTCTGATATCCAGCCTTCTGACTGGGCTTATCAGGCCTTGACCAACTTGGCTGAGAACCATGGTTGCGTAGCTTCTGCTCCTCAAGGAAGCATGACTCGCTACGAAGCTGCTGCTCTACTTAACTCTTGCCTTGGCAATGTTGCCCAGGTTAACGAGGAAGAGCGTCGTCTTATCAACGAGTTCGGTCCTGAGCTTGCTGTTATCAAAGGACGTATTGACGGCCTTGAAGCTCGCGTAGGCGAATTCGAAGCTGGTCAGTTTTCAACAACTACCAAATTAAGGGGTAAAACCGTATTCGTTGTCGGAGGCATGGAATCCGATAAGAGTGGCGGTGGTGACAACGAAGCAGTTGTTTTCCAGTATTCAACCACCTTGAATCTCGATACCAGTTTCAATGGTAGAGACCTTCTTTATACAAGAATCAAGACTGGTAATTTTGCGACTCCTTTCTCCAGCAAGACAAACAACTCTTACCTAGCAGCAGCTAACTCAAATAGCAATACGCTTAAGGTTGACAAAATTTGGTATCAATTCCCTGTTGGAGACAACCTTAAGTTCTGGGTTGGCCCAAGAATTGAGAACTACTACATGTTGGCGAGTGCTCCATCCATCTATAAGCCTGTACTAAAGGCTTTCGCTTTGGGTGGTAATGGCGCTGCTTATGGTTCTAGTACTGACGGTGGTTTCGGTGCAGCTTGGATTCAGTCCAAGGCAGATCCTTCTGAGGCAAGATTTGCAGTAAGCACAAACTATGCTTCGAAAGGAGCTACTAGTGCTGACAACGAAACAGGTGGTGCTCTATTTACTGATGCACAGTCCAAGTGGCTGACTCAAGTGGAGTATGGCTCTGCACGTTGGAAAGTTATGGGTGCTGTTTCACTAAACAATTGCACCAAAGTTGATGGCGCAGACAGCTGCAAAGTTTGGACTGACTATTACTCAACTGAAAAGGGTAAATCTCGCACCGGCAATACAACTGCTTATGGCCTAAGAGCTTATTGGCAGCCTGAAGAAACTGGTGCTATTCCTTCTATTCAATTTGGCTATGATATAGCTAATATTGACGATGATGGAGCAACCGGTTCTGTTGAGGAGACTGCTCAGTGGATGGTTGGCTTGACTTGGAAAGATGCTTTCGTAGAAGGCAACCGACTTGGAGCTGCTTTTGGTCAGCGTCAATACGCTAGCGACATCGTTGGCGGTGCTGATGACCCTGCAGATGACAACTTTGTTTGGGAGATCTACTACGACTTCAAGGTGTCTGACAACATCACTGTTACACCAGCGTTATTTGGCGGTGAGGATACCTATGATGGGGCCTCAGACAATAGCGATGACGTATTTGGTGGCTTAATTCAGACAACATTCAAGTTCTGATTTAAGTAAAGGAGATCATTAAATTGATCTAATGAAATCCCCTCTATTTGTTAGAGGGGATTTTTTTATGTAATTAAAATTGAATAAAAAAAATTGATTTTTGCCTATAGAATTCTCTCTAAAAACATTTAATAAATTTTAAATCCTAACTTATTTTTTAATCTTCATTTAAGTTTGATTTTTTTCTACCAGCAATTTTCTCCTTCGCCAATAGGGATGCAAACATTATTTTTCTTAGCCTTTTTAGCTGCTTTTTTAGCTGCTTCATCAAGTGTGCTTTCTGCATCTACAGCTTGATCAGTAGTCCATTCTTTTAGCCCCCCCATTTTTTTCTCTCCTGCATTTGCCAACTGAGGAATTGAGCTAGTTGCAAGAATGGTCGAGGCAGCAAGAAAAACTGCTACTGGTGATTTCTTTCCCATGCGATAGTAGGTCTCAATAGATTTATCTTGCCCTTAACGGGGTTTTTTAAAACGATAAATGTTGCTATTTGATGTAACAGTTTTTGCCTCAGCTTAACCCCCTAGTCTTCTCAATAAATTGTTGTAGGCCTGAAAAACTAGATCAAGCTGATCTGAACGACCATTCTCAGCGAGCAATCCTTTCGCCCCAGCATCAAGGCCGAAAAGTAAGTTCCTGTCTTCATTGCTTGAGATATAACTTTGAATCCATCCAACACAGACAACTCTTTCGCCTTTAGTGACTTTCTCTACTGAATGGAGACTAGTGCTGGGGTATATAACTATTTCTCCAGCTTTAAGTTTGATTATTTGGTTATCTTGCAAAGATTGAATGCAAAGTTCTCCTCCCTCATAAGAAGTAGGGTCGTTCAAGAAGATTGTAAAAGAAAGATCACTCCTTCCAGAACTCATAAATGCGTTGTCTACATGCATGCCATAACCTTGCCCCTCGCCTGTCTTGGCAAACCTCAAACCATGAACTTTGTATGGCAGCGAGAAACTTTTAATCAGTTGATTTGCAGTTATCTCCTCAATAATTCTTTGAATGAAATCCTTTGCTTTTTTTGAGCTTTTGTCTAATTGTAAATTATTCTTCACATGCGAAGCATATGACCCTGCTGTAGCTCTCCCATCCTTCCAAATACAATCATCTTTAGTTAATTCTGTATAGATGTTTCTTGCGATTTCTTCTTTTAATAGGCGGTGAATGAGTAATTCCATTATTTTGCGATAAATTATTATGCTTTAATTATTATGACCGGAAAAATAACGCTTTTGCTACTTATTTAAGTAAAAAAAGTTTCATAAACTGAATTTCGGCTTTGTTCTGGATAACGTAATAACAGTGATATCCAATTGGTTAATTAATGAATCTATTTAGGAAATCCAAAGCATCCTCTTTAGCTTTGACTTTGGCTCTTGGTGGAATATTGTTGCATTCAGGACAAGGCTATTCCAAAGAAGTTCGAATATATTCTGGAAGGCATTACAACACTGATAGACAGGTTTATAAGAAATTTTCTAAAGAAACTGGTATTAGGGTCAGACTAATTGAAGCAACAGGCATCTCTTTGGTTGAGAGATTGAAAAGAGAAGGCTCAAACTCAAATGCTGACATTATTCTTCTTGTTGATGCTGCAAGAATTAGTAATGCCGCAAAATCAGGATTATTGCAGTCTTATCGGTCTAATCTTTTAGATAAAGAGGTCCCACAAGATTATCGTGATCCAAAAGGAAGATGGTATGCATTAACAAGACGAGTAAGGGTTTTAGTAGCTAATCCAGAAAAAGTTAACCTTGACGAAATAAAAACATATGCAGATCTTGCAAAGCCCTCTCTTAGAGGCAAAGTTTGCCTTCGCAAACGAAATAGTCCATATAATCAGTCATTAGTTGCTAACCAATTAATTCTTAGAGGTGAAGCTAAAACAAAAAAATGGTTAAAAGGAATGATTCAAAATGTTTCCAAACCTTATTTCCCTGGTGATATAGGTCTTACAAGGGCTGTGGCACAAGGTAAATGTGGAATAGCTATTGTGAATCATTATTATGTTGCAAGAATGTTGGCAGGAGTAAATGGATCTCAAGATCGTTCATTAGCTAAAAAAGTAGTTGTAGTAACTCCTGATCCTGCTCATGTAAATGTTAGTGCGGGAGGCTTGGCTAAATATGCTAAAAACAAGAAGGAAGCTATTACTTTATTAGAATATCTTGCATCACCTAACGGGAGCAAAGGTCTCGCTGGGCCTACATTTGAACATCCTTTAAAAGGCTATAACAATTCCAATGAAGTAAAAGTATTTGGAGCCTTTAGGCCTGATGGAGTAAAGATAAGTGAGTTAGGAGATCAAAATGCGAAGGCTATACGTCTTATGACTAAGGCAGGTTGGCAATAGTTTTTACTTTAATCAAAAGTCATTATTGATTAATTAGTTTTAAAATAAGAAAAAAATATTTTATTTGATTGCTTTTAGGAAAATTTACCTATATTAATTTATCACTCTTTCCCAGGAGAGGTGGCTGAGTGGTTGAAAGCGAACGATTCGAAATCGTTTGATGGGTAAAACCATCCGTGGGTTCGAATCCCACCCTCTCCGTATTGATTGGTAAATGATCAAAATTATGAAAAATAAAATTTTGAAGGGAATATCATTATTTACTCTTTCATTACTTCTATCGGGTTATAAGTGCAAAAAGGATTTTCCTGGTAAGAATTTAGTAATGGATCGTGGACATGGAGAATATACTTTTTATTGGAATGACGTTGAGCATAAATGTCAAACTAATCCAAATCAAAATCCTGGAAGAGGTGCTATTTATCTATGCGGAGATAAGAAAGTTACTTTCAGTAGAGGTTTATACTATCAACCTGCATCAGTTTCTGATAAATCAGGAAAATCATGGGATATAAAATTCTATTCTGATTGGAGTGAATCAGAGCAAAGTTGTTCTAAAAGTATTGATTCAAACTATTTTCTTGAAACTGAGGTTTCTACATTTGAAGGTAGTTTATTAATTCCAGAGGAATATGATCCTCCTTGGATAATGTATAAAATAAAATATAAAAGGTATTTTAAGGAGGTTGTACCTGAATTTTAAATGGAATTAAATCAAGAAAAGTAAAAAGTAGTTATTATTTGTTTAATTTTTAGAAAGATGAATAGTATTTTTTGTTGAATAGATAGTTGAATTCACTGCTACAACAGATCTTCTTGAGATAGCACGAACTTGAAATTGCTTTCTTGGAAACTCAAAAAGTTGTTGGATTTTTAGAAATGTTGTTGGATACATTTGAGTGTTGTTGGATTTCTTTGAAACCATTACTATGACTTTGATTCTCTTGATCGAGATTGGACTTTAATGGCAGAGCAAAAATGTTGTTGGATATGTTGTTGGATTTTTTACCCGATTTCTAATTATTGTTCCTCTTCGTTCCCTCACCATCCCTCCTAAAGACAAATCGACTACCACCCTCTCCGTTTTATTAAATAGTCAGAAGTTATCTTGAGGTGAAGCTTTCAGGTGGATATTTTGTAATAACTGTTGTTTGAAGCGTGAGCTGTTATTTCAAAGTGTTTACGATAGGTCAACTTTAGAACAAATGTGTTGTTGATGGAGTTCCTCTGTTGATGGGATATTAGGAAGTTTGATTAGTCTTGAGCTTGTTAAGGATAAGTTTCTATGAACTGCTAGCTTAATCAAGGTTAAATTAAAAGTTCTACTAATCCTGCTCGTAAACCTCATAGAGCTAAATATGAAAATTCATCGAGATATTCGAAAATGAAGAAGTTACAGAAGTTCCTTGCTATATCCATTTGCGTGCTAGCTGCTGTTCTCTTTTATTACTTTATTGTAGTCGAATGGAAAGAACAGATTAATCAGATTGTTGTTGGGATGGGTATATGGGCGCCTTTAGGAATATTTATTCTTAGAGGTATTAGTACTATCTTCCCTGTTATATCAAATCTCCCATATGCAATTCTTGCTGGGAGCGTATTGGATTTCAAGACTGCTTATATAACAATCTTTTTGGCTGACTATATATCTTGCCAAGTGGCATTTTTGATAGCTAGAAATTTTGGACGTGAACCTGTGCGGCGCTTGGTTGGAAGCAAAGCAATGAAGAGAATTGAAAGCTTCAATCAAAATCAACTTGAAGGAAATTTTTTCCTAATGACAGGAGTTCTAATGACCGGACTTTTTGATTTCCTAAGTTACGGCCTAGGATTAGGTGGAACGCGATGGAGTCTATTTACTTCTGCTTTGCTGCTTTGCCTTGTGATCTTTGACGCGGTCGCCGTAGCAATAGGGGCTGGATTGGCTGATTCGGTATACATTGTAATAGCAATGGTTGGTATGTTTGGACTTGCTATTATTACTGGATTGATTAAAAAGAAAGTTTCGATCTCTAATTAAAAATAAAAGAATAAATTTAACTCCTTAACTACTTTGAAAGTAGGGTTATTTAAACACCGTTTTAGAAGCATTAAATCTTTGGGATATTTCCTCATTTATATTAAAACTTGTTCAGTTATTTTTTGACTTAGTTCTAGGAAATTACCCAGATTCGACCCTCTCTGTATTTTTAAGTTCCAGGATTTGCAATTAAGCTGAAGAACTTCTTACTCTTGTGGAAATACGGTGGATTTAAGAAAATTTTTTCTTTAGTTAGTTGCAGTAAGAACCAGTGGTAACCTTATCTGGATAGGGGAAACCAAAAAAATAAGCCGAAGTTGTAGGAAGGAAGTGCTATTGATTCATTACTTAAAGGGTAATCTTGCATTCCTGTAACTCACATGAAGTTAAAGGAATTACCAGAACTTCATACTAAGCATCGATTGGAGGAATATTTAGGATATTGAACTAGATTAAATTTAGGAAACATCAGCTTTTCTGGTGTAAGGATAAATATTAGGTATGATAAATTTGGCTTTAGTTTGTGACTTGAGTAATAGGTTATTCCTAATTTGGCAGTACAAGAAAGTAATTTCAGGCCTTTAGATCCTAATTAAGACTTATATCATGCTTTTTAAAAAAGATTTAAAGTTTAATGAGAACAATTCAAAATCATTATATAAAATTTCTATTGCTTGTAGAGATTCTTTTAGGTTTAATGAGGCTATTGAGAATTGCAAAAAAGCAATCCTTTGTGAACCTGATGACGAAGAATTATATTTATTATTAGGATCTTTATATGCAAGAGTTAATCGATTAGATAAAGCAAGATTAACGTATTCGTTTCATTTTAAATATCAACCTATTGTTTTTAATACCAATAAAATTAAACAAAATGTGATACCAACAATAGAACGCAGAAATTCTTCATTCGTTCCTCATTTGCCTAAATGGATAACCTTTATACCTTCTTATATAACCAAAGATGATTTAAATGGAAAAAACCTTCTCTTTGCTCATATCCCAAAGACTGCTGGGGTTAATTTCGCTAATCCAATTTGGGCATGTATCGAATCTTGGCAAATCAAGAATTTAATTAGATCTTGGAGCGCAGAATTTGTATTGAAAGAGTTTAAAACATTTATTGGAAGTTATAATACACCAAATATTTCCTATAGAGAAGCTTTAATTGAATCCTTAGTTGCAAATAATCTAAATATAGAAGAACCGAGATTTAGTTTTTTTCGTACTCATGGTGTTGATCATCAAGACATTTATAATTCATTAAAAGATTTCACTGGAATAAAGCCTTTAAGGGTTGCAATCTATCGAAATCCAATAGATAGAATAAGGTCACATTTTCAAAACGAATGGACTGATAATCATGATTTTGATCAAATCTATTCTCAAATTGAACAGCATGTTCAATTGTTAGATAATACTATTTATAGAACTTGCTATGATCTTTTAGATAACCCTAACTGGAGAGCCTCTATAACTTCGACTCCTTGTATTGATATTCTAATTGACTCAAATAATCAGCATGATTTAATAGACTTACAAAGTTACTACCTTTCCTCATGTGGTTTACCTAATATCCTAAAGATAAATAAATTAAATGTCCATAATCAAGCAGACTGCATTGATGGGTCAGCTATGGATGTTTTGATAAAGGAATCTATTGATAGAGGCTTTCTTGAGTATGATGATAATAATCTTGTAACATCTTTATTAGAAAATAATCAAATTCCTTCTTCTTTTACTACTTGCCTGCAAACCAAAACATTGGTTCATCCTGTTACTTTTATTTATAAGCTATTAGACCAAAAAAACTATCGTTGGTGTGGGAGATTCATTAAAACAGAAAAATTGTTCGAGAGTTCTGTTTTGGATTATATTCAAAAATTTTATAATCAATAGATTTTAGCTTAATCAAGTTTGTTAGCCATTATTTTTGATGGTCTTGTATTTTATTTAGACTAAATATTAGGGCATTTAGATTAAATAGTGGCATATTCAATTAAACGTTTTCTAATCAGTTCAAATTGTTTAATATGAAAACTATGTTTGGTTTATCGATTTATTTTTCTGCTATGTCCTAATAGGAAACATAATAAAAACCAACCTCCTAATAAGAAGGGGCGAGATTTAGTATGCCCCCTTTGAGTCAAGCACTTATTCTTTAACCTACGTGCTTTGACTCCCGAATAAGTCTTAGATCGTTGCTAAGAAAATTCAATAGTGATAAACACCTGTTTTGAAACCAAAAAAAATTATTTGATTTCTTTGTGGATAGTCATTTTATTTAGTTGTGGGCAGAACTTTTTAAGCTCCAACCTTTCAGTTGTGTTCCTTCGATTCTTTTCTGTCGTGTATCTTGACACTCCAGGAGAACGTTTCTCTGAATTGGGAGCGGAACGACATTCAGTGCACTCTAAGGTGACAACTATCCTGGTACCTTTTTTTGCCATATGACCCTAGGCCCCTTTGGGGAAGTCTTTATACAGACCAATGATAATACAATCAAACATGCCACTTTTGCCAATAGAGCCTAAGAGATAGGTGTCTCACTCGAGTCTCGCTTGTCTAGCCTGAAGTTGTTTCCGCTTTTGAGCTCAAGGAATAAACAAGAGAAAAGACTCAAAATAACTTTCAGTTGGTTCTAGGAATTTCATTTGATCTTTTAATGAACCTCTGAAAAGTATTGGAACTTCTTTTGTGTAGTATTTTTTGAATTTAGAAGGATTTCTTGTTCTATTGATCTGGACTAGAATCTGTAGGGGAACAGATTTTCCCTTTAATTATGAGCTTACTGCTCATAGAAAACACTAGAAGAACACTGTGGGAAACAAATCTAATAATTTATTATTCCAAAAATTATTATCAGAAGGATTTAATTATCATTCGCAGGGAAAAATTCAAGAGGCAGAAATAGCCTATAAGCAGTTCCTTGATAAAGGTTTTTCTCATCCTGGAGTGCTATCTAATTATGGGATAATCTGCAAAGGAAAAGGTGAAGTAGATAAAGCAATAAAATTATATAAAAAATCCATACAATTATATCCAAATAGTCCAGATGCTTATTGCAATTTGGGTAACTTATTGCGAGATCAAGGATATTTGAAAGATGCCGAATTTTATATTCGTAAAGCAATAAAATTGAAGCCTAATTTTCCTTATGCCTATTCTAATTTAGTTTGTATATTGATTGAACTTAGAAAGATTAAGGATGCAGAATTTTATGCACATAAAATAATTAAACTTAATCCAAACTTTGCAAATATTCATGTTGATCTAGGTAGAATATTTTTAATAAAAGGCGATGTTGAAAAAGCTGAGATTTCTACACTAAAAGCAATTAGATTAAACCCTAAATTGGTAGATGCTCATATTAATCTAGGAATTATTTTGATTGATCATGGAGACCTATATGAAGCCGAAAAATCTATGTTAAAGGCAATTAAATTGGATCCTAATAATGCAATTGCATATTATAATATGGGAATAGTTTTGAAAAATCAAGGAAGAATAAAAGAAGCTGAAATATCTACACTTAAAGCAATAAAATTGAATCCTAAATTGGCTGATCCTCATTGCAGTTTAGGAAGCATATTTATTGATCAAGGCTTCTTTAAAGAAGCAGAGCTATCTTTCCTTCGTGCAATAAAAATTAATCCTGAACATGTAAAATCATATTATCTTCTTTCTACACTTAGTAATATTTCAAGTAATAACAATTGGAGAGACCATCTATTCTCTGACAAGATTCTGCTGAATAAAGTTAAAAAAGAAATAATTGATATTTATTTTGCTAGAGCAAATATAAAACATAAAGAAAAAAGGTTTAAAAAAAGTTCTGAATACCTTGAGAAAGCTAACAAACTTAAAATAACTCTTTATCCATCAGATGCAAGAAATATCATCATAGATACCCAACGAATATATAAGGACTCTTTACGGATTACAAGTAATATTAAGATAGATATGGCTTTGACTAGTCACATTTTTATTGTTGGAATGCCAAGGTCTGGTTCAACCTTAATAGAATCAATAGTTAGTATGAATCCTCTGGTTAAGGCTTTAGGAGAGGTGAATTATTTGGAGGAAGCTTTTTTGGAGTGGAAGAAAAGTAAGCGAAATAATGATAAACAATACTTTTTTGAATTATACGCTAAAAGGATAAATTTTGATAATAAAGAATCAATTATTGTAACAGATAAAATGCTATATAATTACCAATATGTTGGATTAATTAGTCAATGTATTCCAGGGGCAAAAATAATTCATTGTTTTAGAACTCCTTTAGATAATATTTTATCCATATACCGTGCTCATTTTGCTAAGGGTAATAAATACGCATCTTCTTTAATTGATTGTGCAGAAGTATATTTGGATCAAGATAATATAATGAATGAATACAAAAAGCAATATCCATTTAAAATATATGAATTAAATTATGATTTACTTGTTAAGCAACCACAGAAGGAGATACCATCTTTGATCTCATGGTTGGGTTGGGAATGGAATAATTCTTATTTATCTCCTGAGTTGAACTCTCGATTTATTTCTACTAGAAGTAATGTAGAAGCTCGTTTGCCAATCAATAGAAAGTCTATTGGTGGATGGAAGAACTATAAAAGCATGCTAAAAAAAGCCGAAGAACTGATAAACAATAAAGATAAATATAATTAATATTTTCGTTTTAAATAGATAGTATCTTTTTGGTTATATTTTTAATGATTAAGCATAAAATTTATGCATTCAACTTTATTGAATTTATTTATATAAATCATATTTATATTTCAAGAGGATGATATGTATTGGCCTTAAAGTAGTAACTAATGCGTATCTTTATGGGTAAAAGACCAAGGATTTTGATTTTGCTACAAAAATATCGTTTTCTATAATCCAATTTAAATTATTATTTAAAGCCCAATTTACATAATATTCAGGAGGTGGATACTCTTGAGGATTGTAGTATGATTCTCGAACATCATCTATAAGAACAACTATTTGGTCAAACTTTGATATATGTTTAGAAATTGTCATCAGTTCAAATTTAATTGGGGAATTACATTCTCCTTGAAATGTCTGCCCTCCTGAAAAGTGCCCATCTAACCAAAAGCAAATATTACCTTTAACTGAAATGCAAATTCTATCTAGAAATTCTTCAGAAGTACCCTCGTGAAGAATTACATTTTTTATTTGCTTAGGATGAGATTTGAAAATTTCAGTAAATCTCGAACTAGGCTCAATTGTATAAACTAAAGGAAATAGATTAGCAAGTAATCTTGTGCTCTTCCCCATATGTGTACCAGTTTCAATCCATGTGCTATTTTGTATTGAATGTCTGATAATAGTTTCATATTTAATGCAATCAGGGGCGGGGAATGAACAACGATTAATTAAATACCAATGAAGAATATCATTACTATAATGTAACTTTTGTAAAGCATTGTTAATGTCTATTTTATCTTCTCTGCCAATAATAAGTTCATCAAAGAGTAAAGAATTCTTAATATTCTTAATCGCTATTTCATGCTTACCTAACTTTGAGAAAGTTTCCCCTAATTTTTCGAATGTTTGTCTTTTCTTTTTAATTAAAAGTGACTTTTCGAAGGCATGTATAGCTTGAGAGTATTCATTTAAATTAAATAGAGCTAATCCAAGTCCATAGTATGTATCCCAATGATCTTTAAGTTGAAGTGATTTTTTAAAAGCATCAATTGCTTCTTGAAACCTGTTTGTATTGAATAGTGCCGATCCAAGGCCACGGTATGAGTTCCAGTCTGCCTTAAGATCAAGTGACTTTTTAAAAACATCAATTGCTTCTTTGAATTGGTCGCTATTGTGAAGTGCTGAACCAAGACCTTTGTATGAACTCCAATTTTCTTTTATTGCAAGTGATTTTTGGAAGGCATCGATTGCTTCAGGAAGTTGATTGACTCTGAATAGTGACCATCCAAGTCC
>CACFBG010000020.1 GCA_902564535.1 uncultured Prochlorococcus sp. | reverse complement strand
ATCCATTAATTGAAACAGGATTACCGCCTTCAAAAGCAATCTCAATATCTTCAAATTCATTAGGAGAATTTTGAATAGAAGAAGTCATTGCATAAACCTCTTCATTAGGAACCACCATTGGATCTTCAAGTAAACCTGCTTCAACACTTCTTCCTAATAAATTTAAATCAATTGAATATGGTGATTTTTTATTCACTGGCGCAGGTATTCCATATTTTTCTCCATAAGCAATAGTCTCTTCTCTACTCATTCCCCATGTTCTTGCAGGTGTTAAAACCTTTAAATGTGGAGCCAAAGAAGCAATCGCCACATCAAAACGAACTTGATCATTACCTTTACCAGTACAACCATGAGCAACTGCATCAGCACCAAAATCCTTAGCAACTTCTACTAAACGTTTAGCTATTAAAGGTCTTGCTAAAGCAGTAGATAAAGGATATTTACCTTCATAAAGAGCATTTGCTCTAATTGCAGGAAAAGCAAATTCTTCGATAAAAGGCCTCACCAAATCGCCAACTAATGCTTTGCTGGCACCAGCTTTAATAGCTTTATCGCGAATTTGGTCCAATTCATCACCTTGTCCAAGATCAGCTGCAAAAGCTATAACCTCACTTATTCCGCATTCTTCCTTTAAATAAGGGATACAAACACTGGTGTCTACGCCTCCTGAATACGCAAGAACTACTTTCTTCACATTCATCATCAATTGAGCCCCTTTTAAAATGTTGGTTCATTAATCTATGTATATTAAGGCTCTATAGAAAACGATTGAATAGTAATAAAAAGAATTTAAACCAACAAAATGAGTGATTCTAACAGTAGTAATTACTCATAAACCAATATCCAAACAAATTAAAGAATCCCTTGAAAAGAAATCCAATTATTTAAATACATGCAAAGCACATCATTTCCAATATCCTCCAAATCAGAAAATTAAGCAATGCGTGTAATGACTGATTGCATTAAACATAAATCAGGTCCATCCTTAAATCATCGAGTTACGGAGGCGTCCATGGACGACACGCCACCTGAGCAGATTTAGAAGTCTGCTAACGAAGCCCTGCTCCAACAGTCTTCAACTAATTGAGGGTTACTCGTCTGGTAAGACAAACTTGTGCGTCAAACCAGTCGGCTTTTCTCTGCATCGTCCTAGGTGCCCCTTTAGAAAAACAACCCAACACCTAAAGCAATGGCCCCAGGTGTCTTCAAGAGATTAAGACTTCAAAATTCTTTCAAAAAACCGATCCTTATAAATTATAAGGATCGGTTTTTTAATGGGAAGAATTTGAAGAAAAGCAAGAAATATAATTATTCGAGAGGCTTATCGGTTATTTCATTAAAAATTAAACCCCAAAGCCAAGTCCCAACAAAAGCTATTGAAGTAAAAGCAAAAAATATGAGAGTATAAATAAGCCAAATATCGATACCTTTACCTAATATGGAAAAATCAACTGCATCTGCATTAGAAGTGAACCCATATATAAATAAATCAGTCACAACATAAAAATAATATAGATTTAGATTAAATGATAATCATGTCCTTTTTTTCTTCTTAAAAAAATTGATGTAATCACTAATAGAAATTAGTTAATCCGAATAATGATGCAAAAAAGAGATTTTCAAATTTCTTTAAATCCCAACACAAAAGCAGATAAAGCTACAAAGACAACAGGAAGCCCTAAAAGCAGGCCCAAAGAGGTGCTGGATGCCATAAAAGGTTCTGGATGCTGAATTCCTAAGAAGCGCAAGCCAATGCTAACTACCAAAGAAAGCAGAATAGTAAAAATAATCAAAGACGTCTTAGACAAAAAAGCGGTAAAAAAACTCATAATGCATTATTTTAATGGTTGGTTTATGAATGAATGATGAGCGACCTCAGCAAGGTCAACCTAAGTGCACTTGATGGGATCAACCCAGCACTTACTCGATATGGAAGAGAAGAGCCTGCACCTGTTTTGCCGTTACGAGAAGAGCCAGATTTGCTGTCTTGGCTAGAAGCTACTGGAAGACTTGTATCTGACGACGATTCCGATTCTCAAGAAGTCAGCACAGTTGAAGAAGAAGAGCTTTCAGCTTTAATGGGTGAAAAAGAAGACTATAAAGCTGATGATGAACAATCTGAAGAAAACTGGGAAGAATAGTATTCTTCAAGCAAGGCTTAAAAAGTACGGCATAATATGCATTAGCAATGTTGTCTTTATAAATAATTTTTAAGTGAAATTAAAATCTTATTTAAAGCAAGGATCAATATCTACCGGTATTTTGATATCTATTATTATTTTAATAAATATTATAATAGATAGGCAAAGTTCAAGCAAATTCCTATTATCTCTTCCACTTATTTCTTCAATTATAATTTGTTCTTTTTGTACTCATATCTTTATACCTAAATTAAATCTACTTAAAGTTAAGCAAATAATAAGATTAGAAGGTCCAAAAGCTCATTACAAGAAAGCAGGTACTGCAACAATGGGAGGATTAGTTATTGTCCCTATAGCACTCTTAATAGGCAATTTATTATCTATCTATAATTCATATAATTGGAAGATACTAGCAATTAGTTTAATAACATTAGGATTTATGTTTATAGGAGCTTTAGATGACTGGAGAAGTTTATCTGAAAAAACAAATAATGGTTTATCTCCTAATGCTAAAATATTTCTACAAGCATCTGCCTCAACAATATTTCTAATTTATACATATTCCAATAATTGGTTAGATTCAAAAATTAATTTGCCGATGGGATTTCAATTGTATGTTGGTATTTTTATAATACCAATATCAATATTTGTTTTTCTTGCTGAAAGTAATTCAACCAATCTGACAGATGGATTAGATGGGTTAGCAAGTGGTTGTGGCGCATTAGTTTTCTCAGGAATGGCCATAGAACTAATGCTAAGAGGAGATAATGAAAGTTATTTAATGTCAGTTCTATGTAATGCAATGGCCGGCAGCTGGCTTGGTTTTCTAATTCATAATAAAAACCCTGCAAGAATTTTTATGGGTGATACAGGCTCATTAGCCATGGGAGGAGCCTTAACAAGCATCGCTTTAATGACAAACAGTCTTTGGTCATTATTCATAATGGGTGGGATATTTGTACTTGAATCGTTATCAGTGATTTTCCAAGTCTCTATATTCAAATTGACAAAAAAATATCAAGGCACTGGAAAACGTCTCTTCCTAATGACACCCCTACATCATCACTACGAAATCGCAGGAGTCAATGAAAATATTATTGTTGTAAGCTTTTGGATTATAAGTGGGTGTTTTGTGGGCGTTGGATTGCTACTCTCTCCAACCTAAGGATGATAAAACCATGAGTTACTTCACTTGGAAAGAAACTGGGCTTACAAGCGATTGTAAAAGTTTGGAAGCTATGGCATCACGTTTTGAAGAATCTGCAAAGTTAATGAGGAGAATGGCTCAAGAAGGATTTACTCTAAAAAACACAAGAAAACAACAATTGATAACCCATAGTGATTCATCAATATTTAAAGATTGGGGATTCATAAGTGAAGAAGCACCTTTTAAACAGTTAAAATTAATTCCTGATGAGGATTAAATAATTCTTCTAACTTACAACTTCTTTTTTATTATGATTACTTTTCCACAAACTTTAATGTTGCTTGGTAGTGGTGAATTAGGCAAAGAATTTGCAATTGCAGCTAAAAGACTAGGTTGCAATGTGATTGCATGTGATCGTTACGAAAATGCACCTGCAATGCAAGTTTCAGATATTTGTGAGGTATTTAATATGTGTAATCCTCAAGAATTAAAAACAAAAATTTTAAAACATAAACCTGATTTAATAATTCCAGAAATTGAAGCATTAGCAGTGGATGCTTTACAAGAAATCGAAAAAAATGGAATTGTTGTAATTCCAAATGCTAGGGCAACATCAATCACTATGAATAGAGATAGAATTAGAAATTTGGCAAATAAAGAATTAAATTTAAAAACAGCTAAATTCGCTTATGCAGAAAATTTAAAAGAGCTAGAAGAACAATCCATTCATTTGGGATTCCCTCTTTTAATCAAACCTGTGATGAGTTCATCAGGAAAAGGGCAAAGTTTGGTTAAAAAGAAAGAAGATCTAAATAAAGCTTGGGAATATGCAATTTCAGGATCAAGAGGTGAATCAAAAAAAATCATCATAGAAGAGTTTATTAACTTTGATTCTGAGATCACATTGTTAACTATTCGTCAAAAAGATGGTTCGATCATCTTTTGCCCACCAATAGGACATTATCAGTCAAATGGTGATTACCAATCAAGTTGGCAACCAGCTAATATCAATAAGGAAAGCCTAGAAGAAGCCGAAAAGATGGCTTCAATCGTAGTCAATAATCTAGGCGGAATAGGATTATTTGGAGTAGAATTTTTTATCAAAAATAATGAAGTAATCTTTTCTGAACTATCTCCGCGCCCACATGATACTGGACTCGTTACATTAATAAGTCAAAATATTAATGAATTTGAATTGCATTTAAGAGCAATATTAGGAATCCCTATTCCTAATATAATTGTAGAAAAACCTGGAGCTAGTAGAGTTATTTTATCTGATAATGACTATACTAATATTGGATATCTGGGAATAAATAATGCTTTATCAACACAAGATACTAAATTATTAATTTTTGGGAAGCAAAATGCAAGAAAAGGTAGAAGAATGGGAGTTGCTCTTGCTTTAGGAGGAAATATTGAAGAAGCTAATTTATTAGCGAATCAAACTGCAGACTGCATAAAAATGATCCAACAATAAATTTAATTTATTTATTTGCAAAAAAACGATAATGCTTTAATCCATCGACCAAGCCATTTTGTGGTCTAGAGGCAAAGAAAACTCTTTGATGTGATCTAAATCCTTCAAGGCATTGATCATGATCCATAGGAACCATCACTGAAGTTAATCCTTTAATAAGCTCAGCATCACCTTGTTGACTTGCAACTATATATAAATCTTTCAATGCCAAACCCCATCTTAGAGATAAATATCTAATAGCTTCTGCTCTTGAAGCTCTAAGCGGAACAACATCTAAATACCAATGACATCTCAAATAAGGAAGGGCGGCCAGGCCTTGTTGTCTTAGACGCTTTCTAATTAAAGGAAGAATCGCCTCGCCTGGTTCTTTTAATAAGTAACTTACTTTATAAGAACTTTGTTGTTCATCATCCTGCAAAACCAAATGTTTCTCTAAAGCAGATAAAGCAAATTTAACTCCATCTCGATTCCAGTCCTTAGCTATTAATTTAGTCCATAGAGAATCACTATTTTGATCTAAATTATAAAAAATTTCAGTCCCAGCTCTACAAATCCATACAACAGGCTGTGGCAAATACAATTCTTGATAACAATAGCGAGCAGCTTTTATGGATCTTCCAGTTAAAACTCCTAAACGATTTGGATGATTATTTTTAGAATCCAAGAATGCACTCCTAAATGCACTAAAACTCTTATCTTCTGACAAATTTAATCCACTATCTAAGTCAAATAATAATAGTCTTTCTGAAAATGGATTAATGTTTTTATGGTTATTAAATGGAATTTTTAAGTTATCAGCTTTTACAGATTCGACATGCTTCTGCATAAGAGCTAAGTAATTACATACATGTGCATTCCAACTGAAATGCCTACTGACTGCTTCTATACCATTATCACTCCACTTTCTCCATTGTTCATCATTAGAACTAGCCTGTTCAAGAGCATCTTGCAAGGATTCAAGATCAGTCATGTCAGCTAATAAACCATTATTACAACGAGACAAAATATCCCTAGGGCCACCATCATCAGTAGCCACAACAGGCAAACCACAGGCAGCCGCTTCTAGTAAAGTTAATCCAAAGGGTTCAGTTAAAGCTGGATTAACAAATAAGCCTTGTTTATTTGCTGCCCATCTATATATAGATGGTATTTGATCCCTTTTATGTTTTTTAGGATAGGCAACTTTTCCATAAAGATCATATCGATCTACTAATTCAAAAATTTGATGAAAAACATCTTTTTGCTGCTTATCTAATTGTCTTGTATCATCCCTACTACCAAGAACTAAGATCAAATTATGACGTTTGCGTAAAACAGAAGAACGACCAAATGCTTCGACCATTGCTGGAATATTTTTTCTTCTTACTGCTCGCGAAATAATTAAAAACGGAGGTAAGTCAACATCTCTTAAAAATGGTGAAAGTAAATTATCTATAAAGTTAGTTTCTTTATTTGATTTTTTAGAATGAAAACGATTTAAATCAACACCAGGAGGAACTACATTAGCAAGTTTTTCTACAAAATTTCCATAGCGTCCATATTGCTGATCTATTTCTTGTCGGGTACTAGTAATTACTAAATTTGAATGGGCTAACGTTAATTCTTCAGCATCTATTCTTCTACTAATAGAATAACTTTGTTCAATCTGTTCATGATCTATACCAGCGGCAAGTAATCTCCTTTGTTTCTCTCTTCCTAAAGAATGTCCTGTAAAAACCAAAGGTATATTTAAACGTCTGCTAACTAAAGAAGCAACATAACCAGCATCTGCATAATGGGCATGAATCCAATCAGGTCGCCTTTTATCCTCTAGAAGCTTAGCAACCAAATTATCAGCTAAATCATCTAAGTAAGGCCACAAAAGTTCCTTTCTCAAATAACGCTTAGGGCCAAACGGAATACGAACAATAGAAGCTCCATTCGAAATGGTTTCTATTCGTTGAGAATAATCTGCAGAAACTTTGCGATCTTGAATCAAACGTGTGACAAGTTGTACTTCTTCTACTTCTGGTCTTTCTGCAAGACCTTTAACAAGTTCAAGTACATAGAGAGTCTGTCCACCAGTATCCGCATCTCGACCCAACTCAAGGTCGTGAGAACGAATCAATCCATGCAAGCTCAAGTGAAGGAGTTTTAATCCCATCTTTAGAACCTCCTTAAAGGAGTTGATGAGATTTAGTTGATTTTTGAACAAATAAATCTAAAGAAAGGCTGATGAAAATAATGCAATCTAAAATCTACAAGCAAAAACCATTGCAAAAACAAGCGATGACAGAGAATCCAAAGAAAATATGAATTTTAAATTATGGAGAAATGCAAAGAAAATCATCATAAAAATGATGAAAATAGGTTTTTATTGGAATGTAAAAAATTTATTAACCTCCCAAAGCTTCTTTTAAATAATGAGCTGTATAGCTAGTTGGATGCTTTGCAACTTCTTCCGGAGTACCAGTAACCAAAATCTCTCCTCCTTTATCTCCGCCTTCAGGTCCTAAATCAATAATCCAATCTGAAGATCGAATTACGTCAAGATTATGCTCAATTACTATTATTGAATTTCCCTTATCAACCAATCGCTGAATAACATCCATAAGTTTATGTACGTCATAAAAACTTAATCCAGTAGTGGGTTCATCGATTAAATAAAGCGTTTTCCCAGTAGCTCTTCGTGATAATTCAGTGGCAAGTTTTACTCTTTGAGCCTCTCCTCCAGACAAAGTTGGAGCAGGTTGGCCTAACTTTATGTAGCCAAGTCCTACATCAACTAATGTTCTTAAGCGATCAGCAGCTTGAGGAATGGCCGTAAAAACATCAGCGGCTTGCTCGACAGTCATTTCCAAAACATCAGAAATGGAGTACCCCTTATATCGGACCTGTAATGTTTCTCTATTAAATCTTGCTCCTTTGCATATATCACATTGAACATAAACATCAGGTAAAAAATTCATTTCTATTACATTTACACCTTGACCTTTACAAGCTTCACATCTACCTCCTTTGACATTAAAACTAAATTGTCCAACTTGATATCCTCTAGCCTTAGCTTCTATTGAAGCTGCAAATATTTGTCTAATTGGATCAAAAGCTCCTGTATAAGTAGCAGGATTTGATCTTGGGGTTCTTCCTATTGGAGATTGATCAATAACTATTACTTTATCAATAGCTTTATTTCCTTTGAGTTCTCCAAGGCCTTTTGGAAATGGAACTTTTAAACCTAAACTATGATTTAAAGCAGGATGAAGTAATTCATTTATTAAAGTACTTTTACCACTTCCACTTACACCGGTCACAGAAATTAACCTGCCTAAAGGAAAATCTACATTTAAATTCTTTAAATTATTAAGATTACAATTTATTAGCTTTAATGTCCTATTACCACCTTGCCTTCTTTCTATAGGAGTAGGAATTTTTTTCCTTCCACTTAAATATGCACCTGTTAAAGATTTTTTAGCTGATAATAAATCGTCAAAAGAACCTTTTGCGACAATTTCACCACCATGAACTCCTGCTCCTGGACCTATATCAACAATATAGTCTGCGGCTCGAATAGTTTCTTCATCATGTTCAACAACAACTAAAGTATTTCCAAGATCTCTTAGTCGCTTAAGAGTCGACAGCAAACGATTATTATCTCTCTGATGTAAGCCTATACTTGGTTCATCTAAAACATATAAAACACCTGTTAAACCAGCTCCGATTTGGGTTGCAAGGCGAATACGTTGTGCTTCTCCACCTGACAATGTCATTGCAGGTCTATCTAAAGTTAAATAATCCAAGCCAACATCTAATAAAAAGCGCAAACGTAAGCGAATTTCTTTTAAGACCAAATCACCTATTTTTATTTGACGAGGAGTCAGCAAAGAGTCTTCCTCTTTCTTATTATCTAAACCCATTAATTTCTCTATAAGTTGCAAAGTTTCAGCAACACTAATAGATGTTAATTCAGTAATATTATATGGTCCTAATTTTACTGCTAAAGCTTCAGGTCTTAATCTTTTGCCTGAACAAGAAGAACAAGGAACTAATTCCAAATATTTTTCTAATTTTTGACGCACACTTTCACCACTAGCATCATTAAATTGCCTTTCTAAAATTGGAATTATTCCTTCAAAAGGTCTAGTAAAACTAGAAGTTTTTTTATATCGGCTATCTGCCTGAATTAAAATTGGTTCTTTACTACCATAAAGTAAAATTTCTTGTTGAGCAATCGTCAAATTCTTCCAAGGAGTTTTAATTTCAAATCCAAATGCTTCACCAACTGAATAAAGCAAAGAAAAATAATAAGAATTTTCCTTCTCACTCCAAGGAGCGACAGCTGCATATACAGGTAAAGAAGGCTCTGGGATAACTCTTTCTAAAGTAAATTTACGCAAATGTCCTATTCCATGACAATCAGGACATGCGCCATATGGACTATTAAATGAAAATAATCTAGGAGATAATTCTTCTATTACGGAACCATGAATAGGACAAGCAAAATTTTCGGAATAAAGTCTTTCTCTTTCAATCCCTTCTGGTAATTCTTCATTTTTTTTCGGTACTACCTCAACAGAGGCCAATCCATCTCCTCGCTTTAAGGCAGTACGTAAAGAATCGGTTAAGCGCTCCTGAATCCCCTCTCTAGCAATTAAACGATCTACAACAACTTCAATTGTATGTATCTGATTTTTATCTAACTCAATATTGTCAGACAAATCTATTACTTCTTTATTAATTCTTACTCTTGCAAATCCTTCTGAAGCTAAACCACTTAATAATTTTGCATGTGTACCTTTTTTACCTCTTACAACAGGAGCCAATATCTGATAACGAGTACCTTCTGGAAGGGTCAATATTTGATCAACCATTTCATCAATGGTCTGAGGCCTTATTTTTCGGTCACATTGTGGGCAATGTGGTTCTCCTGCTCTACCAAAAAGAAGACGAAGATAATCTTGAACTTCCGTTACCGTCCCAACCGTAGATCGAGGATTATGACTTGTTGATTTCTGATCAATTGAGATAGCAGGAGATAATCCCTCTATAGCATCTACATCTGGTTTATCTACTTGTCCTAAAAACTGGCGAGCATAAGCCGAAAGACTTTCAACATACCTTCTTTGACCTTCAGCAAAAATGGTATCAAAAGCTAAAGAACTCTTACCACTACCACTAACTCCAGTAAATACAATTAATTCATTTCTTGGAATTGATAAGTCTAAATTTTTTAAATTGTGTTGACGCGCTCCTCTGATTCTTATGAATTCCTCTAAAGAATCTTTCGTTGAGTGGCTATCGTTTTCCACTGTTGATTTTATGGACTTCGGTGTACGTCCCATAAGGGATTTTTACAAGACTCTAAATTCTAGTAAAAAAGAGCAAAATCAAGCAGCGTGATGTTCCAGCAAACTTGCTGCATAATTTTCCGCTTCTCTAGAATTTCCTCCTGCAAGCTCAGCAAGTTCCTTTTGACGATCACTCAAACTACAAAGAATACGTACTGAAGAAGTCGTTCTTCCATCATTAACTGATTTATGAACTGAAAAATGATGATCAGCAGCAGCAGCAACTAAAGGCTGGTGAGTAACACAAAAAACTTGTTGAGATCTAGATAAATCCTTAAGTACAGATGCTATAGCTGAACTAATCCGTCCACTAACCCCTGAATCTATTTCATCAAATAACATAGTAGAGGGGGTTTCCTTTTGAGAAATGGTGGCTTTTAAAGCCAAAATAAATCTAGACATTTCTCCGCCTGAAGCAGTGTCAGCAAGTAAAGCTAAAGGTTCTCCTGGATTTGCAGAAAACATCAATTTTACAGAATCTGCTCCTTTATGACTGGGCTCGGAAGGATCTACTTGAACTTTAAATAAAGCATTAGAAAGGCCCATAGGAGAAAGATTTGCAACTAGTTTTTCTTCTAATTCTCGAGCAATTTTGCATCTTAATGATGTCAAATTCTTATTCAAAGAATCTCTTTCTAACCTAAGAACTTCTTCATTATTATGTAATTTTTTTATGTGGTTATCAGGGTTATCGTCGAAAACTGTTTTAAATAAAGTATCTCTTAAATTAATTAATTGAGGTAATTTTAAATTATGTATTTTTTGTAATCTTTGTAATTTATTTAATCTTTCTTGTAATTCATCTAACCTTTCTGAATCTGATTCCAAAGTATAAACATATTCCTCTACTTGAGAAATTAAATCCTGAATTGGCTGATAGATGTCAATTGCTTTTTCTAAAATTTCTTTTGTAGATTTATCGTATTGATTCATTATTTTTAATTCTTGTATAACTAAGCTGATCAAATCATAAAGTGAAAATTGATTTTCTGATCCCTCTTTAATCAAACCTAGAATTTTTACAGAGCTTTCCTCTAATCGCACTCCATGAACCAATCGATCTTGCTCATTTTTTAATTTAATATCTTCTTCTGGATCTAATAGTGAAGCAGAATCAAGATCATTAAAAATCATCTTTGATTCTTCTAATCTTCTAGTAATCTCTTCTTTTTGTAAAAGAGCTTCTTGTAATAACCTTGATGCATAAATCCATTCCTGCCATTTTTCTTTAACCTTTAGTAAAACAGGGTTTATAGACTTATAACCATATTGATCAATTATAGACAGTTGTTCAGATGAAGAGGAAAATCTTTGGGGACCTCCCTGAATCGTAAGATCTATCATTAATGGCCTTAAAGAATTTATTTGCTGCTTATTAACAATAATGCCATTTATTCTAGATCGACTAATCCATTTGTTTTCCTTGAACTTCCACTCCCTACTGATAATAAGCTCATCTTGTATTGTGTCTATTTGATTATTTTCCATCCACTTTTCAACTTTTTTATTAATAAGAAAAGTTGCTTCTACTTGCGCAAAGTCAGACCCTGAACGCAAAAGCTTTGAAGCTAAGTTCAAAGTATTACCACCGAACAAAGCATCTAAAGCATCTAAAAGAATAGACTTACCTGCACCTGTCTCTCCAGTTAAAACAGTTAAGCCCTTATCAAAAGCCAAATCAAGGGTTTTGATAAGGGCAATATTCTGGAGTCGCAATCCAACCAGCACAGTAATAATATTAGACAAATGAACGCTAGCGAAACCAAAAGCAATTTTGAAGGGGGTTCTAATGATAACTTCCCAAAAATTGACAAAGATCTTGGGGATTTCATTGAAGCCGCAGGGCTTTTGGAATACGACCCTGTAACAATAAGAAAAATATATACAGGCAATCCAGAACGACTAATCAAAAGAGTATTTCAAACTCTTGTGCCAATAGGACTGTTTTTATTGGGAGTAGCTTTTGATAAATTATTTGGAATTCTAAAAGATTCAAAAAAAGCTAAATTACGAGCCAAAGAATTTTCCGACTTATTAGTCCAACTAGGTCCAGCCTTTATCAAAGCTGGTCAGGCTCTTTCAACTAGACCAGATATTATTCCTCAAATAGTTTTAGAAGAATTAGCTCAACTCCAAGACCAGCTTCCTGGTTTTGAAAGTGATCTTGCAATGGCTTGCATAGAACAAGATTTAAAGGCTCCAATAAAAAAAATTTTTAAAAGTCTAGATAAAAATCCAATATCAGCCGCATCATTAGGACAAGTCCACCAAGGTTATTTACTAAATGGACAAAAAGTTGCAGTTAAAGTACAAAGACCCGGTCTGCGAGAACAAATCACTTTAGATCTATATATTGTAAGGAATATAGCTTTTTGGCTTAATCAAAATGTATCTCTAATTAGAAGTGATTTAGTTGCATTAATAGATGAATTAGGTAAACGAGTTTTTGAAGAAATGGATTACTTGAATGAAGCAAATAATGCTGAGAAATTTAAAAAATTACATGAGCACAATAAAAGTATAGCTGTCCCGAGAATATATAAAGAAGCGACTAGTAGAAGAGTATTAACAATGGAATGGATAGATGGTGTAAAGCTAACGGATTTAAATGCTGTTAAAAAAATGGGAATAAATCCTGACGAAATGATAGATATTGGCGTTAATTGTAGCCTTCAACAATTATTAGAGCATGGATTCTTTCATGCTGATCCACATCCAGGAAATTTATTAGCTCTTCCTGATGGACGCTTATGTTATTTAGACTTTGGAATGATGAGTGAAGTTTCAATTGAATCAAGAACTGGTCTAATTCAAGCAGTTGTTCACCTAGTTAATAGAAGTTTTCAGAAACTTTCAAAAGATTTTGTAAGCCTTGGTTTTCTTGCTGAAAATGTTAATTTAGAGCCAATAGTACCAGCATTTGAAAAAGTCTTTTCACAAGCATTAACAACAGGCGTTAACAGTATGGATTTTAAGAGTGTGACAGATGATTTATCTGGTGTAATGTATAAATTTCCTTTTAGAGTTCCTCCATATTATGCATTAATAATTAGATCATTAGTTACATTAGAAGGTATTGCTTTAAGTGTTGACCCAAAATTTAAAATTCTTGGCGCAGCTTATCCATATTTTGCCAAACGGTTAATAGAAGATCCTAATCCCCAATTACGCAATAGTCTAAAAGAAATGATATTCGAAGGAGATATATTGAGTTGGGAAAGACTAGAAGGACTCTTATTAAGTGCAGGATCGCAAAAGGAATTCAATTTAGATTCAATAATAGATCAATCATTAGAATTTATTTTCTCTGCTAAAGGTTTTATATTAAGAAAACAAATAGTAGACTCTAGTATAAATAAAATTGACTCAATAGGATGGGAAATTTTAAAGTCAATTAAATATAAATTTAAAATTAAAAAAGTAATAACTAAGAATGAAATGAAAAATTTCATTCAAATTAAACCGATTAAACAAATAATAACCATTGCAAAAAAAATTCCAAACTTAAATACCAATTTAATTATAAAAAAACTTCCTAAAATAATTAAAGAGCAAAATGCTAGAAAAATGAGCTACGAAGTTGCTAAAGGTGTTGCGGAAAAAGGATTAGTACGTTTGATAAAATATACTGCAGGAGCAAAGTCATAATGAATTCAAAAAAAATACTAAGTTCTTTATTTACAACAATTTTATTATCTACAGGATATTCAGTGAAAGCAGCTGAAGAGGTTGCATTTGTTAGTGGTCTATTCAGAAGAAATGTAACAGTCAAAAATATAGAATTATTAAGCAAAGGTAAAGATGTGAAAGGAATACTAGGTGATCTTGCTAGAGCAAGCAATGAAGACCCAAATAAAATATCAAAAATATTAACTCAAAAAATTGAACTTCCCATTGTTTTGACCAGTAAATTGATGTATACAAAAATAGGAGAAGTTCTTATTAAGCGAACAGCAAAAATTATATATCCATTAAGACTTCAGAAAGAATCTATTAGTATTCCTGCTATAAGATCCGCTGTAATAAAAGGACTTGATGAAGGAAATGGTGAGATTAATTTAATTCTTTTTTTAAAATCATATCCAAATAAAATAATAGCTGTAAATGTACCAGGTTTATTTAAAGTAATAAAAAAAGTTGAATCTATTTCTGAATTAATAGAGTTCTTCTCAAATTCACCACTAGAAAATTTAAAAAATGGAACCGTGAAGACTTAGATTTATAAGACAACAGGGATTTAAACGTGTCTCTTCTCAAAAAATTTAAAAGATCCTTTTCCAAAAAAGTAACTCAAAAAAACTGGCCTGGGCTCATAGAAGCTTATAGAGAATGGCTGCCAGTCTCAGATAAAACACCTGTCATAAGCCTTCAGGAAGGATCAACTCCTTTAATTCCAATTAAATCTATCTCAAAACGAATTAACAAAAAAGTAGAAGTATATGTGAAATATGACGGTTTAAATCCAACTGGATCTTTTAAAGACAGAGGTATGACAATGGCAATGAGCAAAGCAAAAGAAAAAGGATGTGAAGCTGTTATATGCGCCAGCACAGGCAACACCTCTGCTGCTGCTGCTGCATATGCAAGCAGAGGAGGGATGAAATCCTTTGTATTAATTCCAGATGGATATGTAGCACATGGAAAATTAGCTCAAGCTTTAGTGTATGGAGCAGAAGTATTATCGATTAAAGGAAATTTTGATAAAGCACTTGAAATTGTTCAAGAAATATCTAATAAATATCCTATAACTTTAGTTAATTCCACTAACCCATATAGACTTCACGGTCAAAAAACAGCCGCTTTTGAAATAATAGATTTTCTTGGAGAAGCTCCTGATTGGTTATGCATCCCGATGGGAAATGCAGGAAATATCTCTGCATATTGGATGGGTTTTAAAGAATATTTTGAAGCAAATCAATCGAAAATTTTGCCTAGAATGATGGGTTTTCAAGCTAGCGGATCTGCTCCTTTAATTTTAAATAAAAGGATAGAAAATCCTAATACAATTGCCACTGCTATAAGAATAGGAAATCCAGTTAATAAAGAAAAAGCTATAAAAGCTAAAAATGAAAGTAATGGTTCATTTATGGATGTATCAGACGAAGAAATTATTGAGGCTTATAAAATCTTAGGTAAGGAAGAAGGGATTTTTTGTGAACCAGCAAGTGCAGCTTCAGTTGCTGGTTTATTAAAAAGAAAAGATGAAGTACCTGAAAATTCAAAAATCGTCTGTGTTTTAACTGGTAATGGTTTAAAAGATCCTGATTGTGCTCTTAAAAATAATGATGCCATTTTTCATAACCAATTAGAACCAGAAGTATCAAACATAGTAAAAGCTATGAATTTATGAAAACCAATATTTTTTCTGACTGGGGAAAATGATATAAAAAACATCTGAAAAACTCCTGAAAAGCCAAAATATAAGTTCAACTTTTCCACAGAAAAACGAAAATCTGTTGGAATCAGTTTTTTTTCAACAAATATTTTGACTCTTTCCACAAGAATCAAATTTACTAAAACTAGTTCATAAAAGG
>CACFBG010000019.1 GCA_902564535.1 uncultured Prochlorococcus sp. | reverse complement strand
CCAAGAGCTTTGTTGAGAGTTGTATCTGCATAAATATTTGATTTAGGTACTATAAAATCATTAAACATAAATGTTATTATTGTCATTAAAAGTGACAGGCATATAGCTGGTGCTATTATTCTCTTTGTTGTGACACCAAGACTTCTTAGTCCCTTTAATTCACTATTGGCTGACAACCTACTATAGGCTAGAAGAGTTGCCATTAAGGTTGCCATTGGGAAAGAAATCACCAAGAAACCAGGCAGTCTAAATAACAAGACCTGTAAAGCTATAAAGAAAGGAAGACCTGATTCAACTATTTTTCTAACCAGCTCAAACATTACTCCTACTGAAAGAGAAACAACAGTAAAAGCTGCAATAGAAAAGATTAAAGGGGGGATAATCTCATTCAGGAGCCATCTATCAATAAGTGGGATCTTGGTCCATTTCTGAATAAAAAAACGCTCATATTTTAAGTAAAAAGAATAAATATATGAAAAGAATTTAGAGAAATAATTATTCAAAGTCGAAAACCCTCTCCCAAGTAATAACGTATAACATTAGGATTTTCCGATACTTCATTAGATGGACCAAAAGCAAGAATCATGCCATCATTCAAAATATAAGAATAATCAGTAATCGAAAGAGTTTCACGTACATTATGATCAGTAATAAGAATACCCATACCTCTCCTCTTAAGTTTTTGAATTAAATCTTGTAAATCAGAGACAGCTATTGGATCAATTCCTGCAAATGGTTCATCAAGCAATAAATATCTTGGACCTTCGGAACCAACTGCTAAAGCTCTAGCAATTTCGCAACGTCTTCTTTCTCCTCCTGAAAGTTGATAACCTTTTCTATCGATAAAGGGCTGTAAATGAAAATCATCAATCAACTGCTCTCTTCTTACCCTACATAAGGCTTTAGAAGAATTACTTTGAATGAGAGCGAGGTCAAGGTTTTCTCTAACAGTAAGTTGACGAAAAATACTTGGCTCTTGAGGAAGATAACCAACACCTAATCTTGCTCTTTGTGGCATGGGCAGATGATTTATTTCTTTTTTTTCTAATAAAATATTTCCCAAATCAGGCTTAAGAAAACCTATTATAAGATTAAATGTTGTTGTCTTACCCGCACCATTAGGGCCAAGGAGTCCAACAACTTGCCCTGGATTCATTGTCAATGAAATGTCTTTAAGTAAAGGTCTCCCTCCAATATTTAAAACTATATTTTGCAACAATAAACTCATTAGATTATGACTTTAATTTTAGGTAGGGAATATCTAAGTGGTTAACTGCTTCATTACATTGTAAAGCCTTCAGTCTAACTTCCAAACAGCTACAAAAACCTTGGATATCTAATCCAAGATCTGGATTGCCAGATTTTCGCAGTCTGCCTAAACCTTCTCCATAAAGAATAGTTGCGCCATTTAAATTACCAGATTCCAAATGAACTTGGGCTACTGCAACTTGTAGTATCCCCTGCAAAGTAGTTCTCTCAGGTCCAATTGTTTCATGCCAAAGCTCTTCGAAAACATCATGAGCCTTATACCAATTACTACTATTAAAAAGTTCCAACCCTTCCTTAAATCTAGGATCTAATAAAGTATTTGAAACATCTAGAATTTCATTATTCATTTTTTCTTAGTACTTTTCTTAGTAATAAGTTTACGAAGCCTTATAGATTCAGGAGTGACTTCTAACATCTCATCAGGTCCAATATATTCAAGACCCCTTTCAAGAGTTATCTCTAAAGGAGATTGCAAAGTATCTAGTTCTTCAGCTCCCGCTGATCGCATATTTGTTAATTGCTTAGTTTTACATATATTTAACTCAAGATCCTGGGGCCTATTATTTTCACCAATAATCATACCTTTATAAACTTTGGTCCCAGGAGAAACAAAAAACTGACCTCGGTCCTCTGCATTTTTCAAAGCATAAAAAGTTGCCGTACCTTCTTCATACGCAATTAATACTCCATTCCTTCTAGGAGCAAACTCTCCTCCCATAGGTCGATACTCAAAGAATGAATGACTTAAGATACCTTCACCCCGAGTAGCACGAATAAATTCTCCGCGGAATCCAATTAATCCCCTAGAAGGAACAATAAACTCCAGCTGAGTTCGCCCATCATTACTTGTTTCCATATTCTGCATTTCTCCTTTTCTAACTCCAAGCTTTTCAATACATGAACCAACTGCCTCTTCAGGTACATCCATTACGAGTGTCTCTACTGGCTCACAATTAATACCTTCAATATTCCTAAAAATCACTTGTGGTTGAGAAACTTGGAATTCATAACCTTCTCGTCTCATTGTTTCAATCAATATTCCTAAATGAAGTTCTCCCCTTCCACTAACTGCAAAACGATCAGGTGAATCTGTCTCATCAACTCTTAAAGCTACATTGGTAAGTAATTCTTTCTTAAGACGATCTCTTAACTGACGACTAGTAACGAATTTACCTTCCTTGCCTGCAAAAGGAGAATCATTTACAACAAAAGTCATCTGCAAAGTAGGTTCATCTACCTTAATTAGAGGCAAAGCTTTCGGTTCATCAGGACAAGCAATAGTTTCACCAATATTCACTTCATCAAACCCCGCCATTGCAACAATATCACCTGCAGAGGCACTCTCTATTTCTATTCTTTTTAAACCTTGGAAACCAAGAAGCTTGCTAACCCTTCCCTTTTTCACACTAGAATCTTCTTTTATTAAAGATGCATTTTGACCGTTTAAAATTGTTCCATTATGAACTCTACCAATAACAATTCTCCCAAGGAAATCCGAATAATCTAAAGAAGTAACTTGTAATTGTAATGGTTTTTTTTCATCCCCTACCGGTGGAGGAACATGCCGCAAAATCGAATCTAAAAGAGGGGTCATATTATCACTTTTATTTTTCAGGTCAGCAGTAGCAAAGCCTCCTAAACCACTTCCAAAAAGATAAGGGAAATCACATTGATCATCATCAGCTCCTAGTTCTAAAAAAAGATCAAGTACTTTGTCTACTGCTATCTCAGGTTCAACTCGAGCTCTATCTATCTTATTAACAAAAACTATAGGTCTAAGTCCTTGTTCTAATGCTTTCTTGAGAACAAAACGAGTTTGAGGCATAGGACCCTCATTTGCATCGACAATTAATAAGCATCCATCTACCATCCCTAAGACTCTTTCTACTTCTCCACCGAAGTCTGCATGTCCAGGTGTATCAACAATATTGATACGGGTATCTTTATATGTTACAGCTGTATTCTTTGATAATATAGTAATTCCTCTTTCTCTTTCCAGATCATTTGAATCCATAACACAAGTCGGTACTTCTTCGTTCTCTCTAAAAATTCCTGATTGAGTTAATAATGCATCAACAAGTGTGGTTTTCCCATGATCAACATGAGCAATGATTGCAATATTCCGAATGGCTTTTACCTTGTTACTCATTTGGCGATGTATGGATGAAAAAAACAAACACCTTAAGGCGCTGATGCAGCAGGCTATCCCAGCAAGTGATATTTTTGAAATTTTAAATTAGAGAAACCAGTTATTTCCTAAAAGATCTGGGTTATTTGACAAACAAAATTTAATGGCCTTAGTTTTGTTCTATAAATCTCCTGGCCGCCTCAAATTCTCTTAGGGCTTCAGCTGAGCCTTCAAATCTCCAATGCCACGGTTCATAAGAAACCCCCTGACGATTTGATTCAGGGAAAGACATAATGAAATGATATTTGGCTGCATTCCTTTGAAGCCATTTGAATGCTTGAGTATTTGCAAAAGCAACAGTGAAATCAGTCTCTCTTCTATTACCATCGCCTAAATCGATGGCGTAGCCAGTACTATGTTCTGAGTAACCTGGTGGTGCAGATACACGTGCCCTTTCTTTTGCCGTTTGGTTGCGAATTGATTTGAGATCGAAGAAAATTTCTTCTTGTAATTTATGCGACCTAAATCCACTGAGATAAATTAAATTAATACCATCACGCTTAGCAGCGATTCTCATCGCTTCTAATGAATTAAAAGTATCTCTATCAAGTTCTAGGCCAGGATATACAGATACAAGATCCTCCTGTCGAGCCTCCTGATAAGGGAAATGTCCTAGCAATCGTCCATCTATCAATTCAGATTCAATGTAAGAAGGCGCAGATGTTGATTTCAGAAAATAACTACTAAGAGGTGTGTAACGAAGTAATAAAAATGTAAGAAAAAAAATAAATGAAGAAATTAAAGCAAAAGGTTTCCATCCAGCTCCAACCCTGGCATTAGCAGGTCTAGACCTTTGAGCGACAGGGATATCGTCGCCTATTTTCCATCCAGCGGCGCCTTTTGGGGCCACAGAATCAAAGCAAATGTTGTTTCGATCGTAACGGTCTACCACCTTTAATCCCACTAGAAGTCGTGTGGCAATGTTAGTTTTCGAATAAACTAATCATAAAAGTCCCCAAAATGTTGCGTGTTGCGGTTATCGGAGGTGGTCCTAGTGGATCATGCGCTGCCGAAATCCTTGCCAAAGCTGGCATTAAGACTTGGCTATTCGAAAGGAAATTAGATAATGCCAAGCCATGTGGTGGTGCAATTCCTCTATGTATGGTTGCAGAATTTGATTTACCTGACTCGATAATCGATCGAAAGGTTAGAAACATGAGGATGATCTCTCCTTCAAATAGAGAAGTTGATATCAAACTGGATGATCAAAAAGAATATATAGGGATGTGCAGAAGAGAGGTTATGGACGCTTTTATGCGAGATAGAGCTGCGAAATTAGGTGCCAACCTAGTTAATGGTTTAGTAACAAAGATAGATACAGGAGCTGATAAACAAGGTCCATATGGACTTACCTACTCAGAGTATTCAGATGGCAATCCCACTGGAGAGTCAAAGAGCTTAGAAGTAGATCTAATAATTGGAGCAGATGGTGCTAATAGTCGAGTGGCCAAAGCAATGGATGCTGGGGACTACAACGTTGCTATTGCAGTACAAGAAAGAATTAAATTGCCACCAGAAGAGATGGAATACTACGAAAGCCTTGCAGAGATGTATGTAGGGACTGATGTTTCTCCAGACTTCTATGGTTGGGTATTTCCTAAATATGACCATGTAGCTGTCGGGACAGGTACAATGCAAGTGAACCAGAAATTAATCAATAGTCTTCAAAAAGGTATTCGTACAAGAGCACAGAAAAGGCTCATAAAGGGTGAAGTTATTAAATTAGAAGCACATCCCATACCAGAGCATCCACGTCCAAGAAGAGTTGTAGGGAGAATGGCTCTTGTGGGTGACGCAGCAGGATATGTAACAAAAAGTTCCGGTGAAGGTATTTATTTCGCAGCAAAAAGTGGAAGGATGTGCGCAGAACAAATAGTTGAAGATAGCCAGAATGGCAAATCAATTCCTACAGAAAAGGATCTAAAGAAGTATCTAGCGAAATGGGACAAACAATATGGAACTACTTATAAGGTCCTTGAAATACTGCAAAATATCTTTTATAGAAATGATTCTGCAAGAGAAGCCTTTGTGGAAATGTGTGATGATAAAGATGTACAAAGATTAACCTTTGATAGTTACTTATATAAACGTGTGGTGCCCATGAAACCATGGCAACAAATAAAACTAACTATGCTTACGTTGGGGTCATGGATAAGAGGAAGAGCCTTAATTCCTGAAACATATAAACCTGTACCAAGTGCAGTAAGAACAGAAGAAGCCATAAATAAAATGCTAGATGCCAGTCAAAAAGATGGCAAAATAAAACTAGGGAAGAAAAGATTAGTTGAAAATAGCATTACTTCATCTAGCCAAGAATCTAATGAGACCCCAATAAAAACAGAAGATAACTCCAATGTTCCTAGTGCTTAAATAAAAAATAAATTCAAAAAATATCTAAATAAATCACCCATTAATCCTACTAAAATCAGCCAATTCATAAGCCTGATTTCTTAATATACTTAATAAGTTAAGTCTATTTGTTCTAATTTCATTATCATCAACCATAACCATAACACTATTCTCTCCATCAAAAAACTCTTCTAGGTCCTTAGAGGCTAAAAACAACTTTTCCGCTAATTCGTTATACCTTCCATATGTATGTTCCTTTGCTATAGGTTCAATTACTTTCAACATCTCTAATAATTTATTCTCACTATTACTCTCAAATAATGATGTTTTGATAACATCATCTGGGGTTAATATATTGTTTGATAAATTTCCTTTTTCAGAAAGCTTATATACTCTATTAAAAACTCTTTGCAAATCCAATAATTTACCTTCCTCTCTCATTGAAGAAAGTAATCTAGCTCTTAGTAAAGCATCATAAGGATCAGAAAGGGTCCTATATTGCATTATTTTATTCCCTACAATTGCTTGAACAAGATCTGAATCTATCTTCATATCCTCCAATAGAAGACTTATTATTCTTTGGATAAAGAATTCTGCAATTTCATTCTTCAATAAAGTTTGGTCGCAGTTGATCTCTGGTAATACCTCACACCAATATTTAATAGATTCACTTATAAGGTTATTGATATCAAATGTCCAATCCCTGGACCAAATAATTTGTAAAATCCCATTTCCAGCTCTTCTTAAAGCATAAGGATCAGAAGAGCCAGATGGCCTTTCTCCTTTATAAAAAATACTTATTATAAGCTCAAACTTATCAGCGATAGACAAGGCACAACCAATATCAGTAGATGGTATTTTTCCCCCAGCATATTTAGGTAAATATTGCTCGAAAACACCTAAAGAAGTTTCATAATCTTCACCCTCATATAAAAGGTATTTACCTCCCATAACACCTTGTAATTCAGGGAATTCCCCTACCATTTGTGTTACCAAATCATGTTTCGATAATTTTGCGGCTTGAATAGTAGATTCGACTTCTTTATTACCAAATTTAAAATACTTAACTAATAATTTTGATATCCATGTAATACGATTCACTCTGTCATATAAAGTTCCAAGACCTTCTGCAAAAATAACTTTTTTAAGTTGCTTCAACCTTTCAGAACTAGGAGTCGACAAATCCATATTAAGGAAGAACTCTGCATCAGATAACCTTGCTCTTAAAACCCTTTCATTACCTAATCTGACTAATTCTTTTGAATTATCTAAACTATTACATATACACAAAAAGTTAGGAAGTAAAGTATTTTTAGAGTCCAATGAAAGCTTATCAAAGGTATATTCCTTCTTATATAAAGGAACATACCTTTGATGAACTTTCATAACCGTACTAAGGACTTCTGCTGGCAATTCAAGAAAAGATATATCAATATTACCTTCTATAATTGATGGCAATTCAACTAAATCAACTAATTCATTTAATAGTTCATCTGATAAATCTGCTCTTGCATTTAGTTTTAAAGCAGATTGTTCTATTAAACTACTAATAATATAAAGTCTCTTCTCTCGTTTAGCTATAACTCCTACTTTTTCTAAAATTGAAAAATATTCCTTGGCTGAATTTATCAAAACTGATTGAGAGTAAAGTCTATGACCTCTACTTAGATTTCCGGAATTTACGATAGGGTCTGCATCTTTTAAAACCACTGGTACTATCTTCTCGTCCAACAATGAGACTATCCACCTTATAGGACGTGAGAATTTTCTTTCATCATTCCCCCATCTCATAAATCGTCTACCTTGAAGACTTGTTATCCATATAGGAATTAAATCTATTAGTAAATTTAAAGCTGATTCTCCCTTTGCAATAGATTTTCCAAAAACAAATGGTCCTTTAGAAGTATCTTTGATCTTTAAATTATTAATATCTAGACCTAAGCGTTTAGCAAAGCCTATTGCAGCAACAGTAGGAGAACCATTATGAAAAGCCTTATCTGCAGGAGGTCCTTTTCTTTCTTCTTCTAAATCTTCCCCTTTCTCTGCAAGATCTTCAATTGTCAAAACTATTCTTCTAGGTGTACTTGTAGAAAAAATATTGCCATGAGTAAGCCTTCGATCTTTCAAGTCTCTCAATACAATCTTTTCCAACTGGTCAATGACCAAATTTGAAAAATCAGCGGGCAATTCTTCTGTCCCAATCTCAAGTAGAAAATTTGACACAGAACAGGATACTTAAGAGCAAACTAACTTTATTAAATAATAATGCCTATAGATGATGTAAGTTTTATTACAAGAACACATCCTCAAAATTTACTGTTTAGCCCATATCCCTTGGGACAACAAACATTTCCGTAAAACCAGTCAAAAAACCGTTTTAGGAAGAAAAGGGAACAAGCACTAAACTGTTGGTACCATTGTTGGTACCATTGGCTAAGATAACAAAAATTCCAGGTAGATCTGGTTACTACATAAGAGTAGTTGTGCCAAGAGGGCGTCTTAGAGAAGCTCTTGGCACATGTGATGTTGTAAAAAAAATCGGCAAAACCAAGGCCGAGGCCTTATTAAATGCTCCCAAAGCAGAGTCTGAAATAAAAAAAAGATTTGAAGACAAACTAAAAGAAATCAATCATTTAAATCAAAAAAACTTACAACAAAACTTCGAATCAAAAACAGAGCAAGTAATGACCGAAAATGGACAAGAAATTAAATTAGAAAAAGATTTAAAAGATGCAGGTTTTAGCCTTGAAGCTATTGACGCACTCTTTTCTTATAATCAAAGTTTAGAATATAATAAGAATAAAAAACCAATAGGAGAAAAAATCAAGGAACTTTCTCCTTGTATTGCAACTAAAGCAGAAAGAACAAAATTTGAACAATTTAAAAACGATAGCAAATATTTAAAACAGCCTCTTGGAACAGAATTAATTAATGAAAGTGATCATTTTACAAACGACGCAGTTCAATTATTAAAGTTTCATGGAAGTTATCAACAAGATGATAGAGAATTTAGAAAAAAGGGCGGAATAGGAAAAGATTGGCAAATGATGTTGAGATTAAGGAATCCAGGAGGTTATGTACCAGGTTCATTATTTGCAGCTTTAGACGATCTTTCTGATGATCTTGGTAATGGAACCTTAAGAGCAACAGTGCGTCAATGTTTTCAAATGCATGGAATTCGAAAAGAGAACTTAAAGGAAGTAATTGGCACAATTATAAGATCAATGGGCTCTACTCTTGGTGCTTGTGGAGATATCAATAGAAATGTAATGGCGCCAGCCGCTCCATATGAAAAGGGTGGATATCCTGCTGCTCGAAAATTAGCTCAAGAAATAGCCGACTTACTTTCTCCCATAGGAGCTGAAGAAACTTATTTAGATCTTTGGGTTGATGGTGAATTAAGTTATAGAATTAAACCAACAAATAATGTAATTCAAGAAAGAAAAAAACAATTAAAGAAAAGTTTATTTAGTGGCGATCATAAAGAACCATTATATGGTTCAACTTATATGCCAAGAAAATTTAAATGTGCAGTAACTGTTCCTGGTGATAACTCAGTTGATCTACTAACAAATGATATTGGATTGGTTGCATTTACTAAGAGCAATGGAGAATTAAAAGGTTGCAATGTATATGTTGGTGGTGGTATGGGAAGAACACATAACCTAGAAACAACTTTTGCGAAGACAGCAGACCCACTTGGCTATGTAGATGCAGAGAATATTTTAGAGTTAGTTCAATCAATATTGGCATTGCAAAGAGATTACGGCGATCGCAAAACAAGAAGACATGCTCGTTTAAAATATATTTTAAACGATCTAGGAGTATTATGGTTTAAGGATAAACTAACTAAGAATTATTTTCCTAAACCAATAAAGGAACTTAAAAAAGAACCAAAATATAAACTAGAAGATTATCTAGGTTGGCATCAGCAGAGTAAAGGGATATGGTTTGTAGGTATCCCACTCTTATCAGGTCGTTTATCTGGAAAATTCAAAAATGGAATTAGAAAAATAATAGATACCTTCAAGCTTGAAGTTAGATTAACTCCTAATCAAGACCTTCTTCTTTGTAATATAGGAACTATTCAAAGGAAAAGTGTAAAAGAAGAATTATTAAAGCTCGGCATAAAAAATCCTAACGCTCCAAAGAAATTAGAAAGACATGCACTAGCTTGCCCTGCACTTCCACTATGTGGCTTAGCAATGACCGAAGCAGAAAGGACACTGCCAGAAATATTGAAAAGGATAGATAATCAATTAAATCGACTAGGGATTGAACAATCAATCCTTATTCGAATCACAGGTTGTCCAAACGGTTGTGCAAGACCCTATATGGCCGAATTAGCTCTTGTAGGTAGTGGTCTAAATCAATATCAACTATGGTTAGGTGGAACTCCTGATCTAAAAGAATTAGCAAAACCATATCTACAGAAAATGCCTATTTCTCAACTTGAACAAACATTAGAACCCTTATTAATTAATTGGAAAAATTCTGGTTGCAAATCAAGTTTAGGGGAACATGTAAGAGAATTAGGTGAGCCTGCTGTCAATAAATTACTCTCAAATGAAATCGACTCCTCCATAAATTGCAAATAAAGAATGTTTCTTCCAAGCCCATAATTGATCTCCATAACTAAAATGCCACCATTCATTTGGATGTTGAACAAATCCTACACTAGTCATAACTTTTGCAAGAAGCATACGTCTTTCATTAAATAGACGAGCTCTAGGAAAAGTATTCAAAACAACTTCATTCTCATAATAAGTGGGAGAAGAGATTTCACTGATCTCATCAATGTTTCCACCCATATCAATTTCATTCCCGTTTACATGATAAAGAGTAAGGTCAATTGCACCGCCAGTACTATGAGGGGGAGGTGTTAAAGGATCTAAACTTGGCGGGGCCCAAAATCTGAAAACATTTTTTCGTATAGATTCTATTTCCTCTTGTTCTTCAAGTCCTAGATTATTTAATCCTCTTCTTTTGCATTCCTCAGCAATAGAATAATTAACCATAAAAGATTGAACTTTAATTGGTCTCCAAGCATCAAATACAGCCAAACGAAAATCAGGAAATTCTTTTTGTAAATTATTTTGAGCAATTATCAAACGAGGAATCAACCCTGATCTAAGCCTCCAAGGATTAGCACCTTTTCCGTATGGAGCTCCAATAGACATATATGGATGTGGCTCTATGCAAAAAATTTTTTCAGGCAAGCTCTTAAGAGACTCTCCGCATTCATCAATTCTGAATTTAGCCCAAGGTCTATTCACTTATTAATCTTAAGCTTCCAAAAAATTAGGGTTCTTTTTCACAGGGATAATTTTGGTTGCAATCAATCTTAATTAAATCATAAGACTATCTTTTGTAACTAATAAAAGGAAAAATATCAACAAAAAAGGACAATATCGAATAATCGATCTATCTATTGGTTTTGAAAGCATCAAAACAATTATTTATTTGGATTCTTTCCAAACTAAAAATAATAATTTCTCTAATTTAAGTATGTTGAAAACTTTTATAAGTCCTATTTAACCAGCATGATCATTTGAATTGTGGAAAATTTAATTTAAGTTTCCATTACTACTTAAATTCTGTCTCTGCTCTTCTAACAATATTTTCAAGACCTTATGGTGAGCCAACTCAGGATCATTTTCTAAAATGAGCTTTGCTTCTTTACGTGCTTCCACAAGAATTTCACTATCATCTGCAAGACTAGCTAAGGCTAAATCAGGTAAACCTGATTGCCTTGTTCCTAGTACTTGCCCAGGTCCTCGTAAGCGAAGATCAATTTCTGAAATTTCAAACCCATCATTAGAACTTACAAGAACCTCTAAACGTTGGTTTGCTAAAGGATTTTTATTTTCATTTATCAGTAAACAATAAGATTGATTGGAGCCTCTCCCAACCCTTCCTCTCAATTGATGTAATTGAGCCAAACCAAATCTGTCTGCATTATCTATAACCATTACAGTTGCTTCTGGGACATCTACGCCTACCTCCACAACAGTAGTTGAAACTAAAATTTGACACTCTCCTTCTGCAAATTCACAAATAATACTTTGTTTATCTAGGCTATTCATTCGACCATGCAAAAGGCCGACTTTAAAGTCAGGGAAAATCTCATTTGATAAAAATTTATGTACCTCTACCGCAGAACGCAAATCTAATTTTTCAGATTCTTCAACTAAAGGTAAAACTACGTAAGCTCGCTGTCCCTTAAGGACTTTTTCTTTAATAAGTTGATATGCCTTTCGTCTTTCTGAACCACTTAATAGAATTGTTTTCACAGGAGTTCGTCCTGGGGGGAGTTCATCTATTTGACTGACATCTAAATCTCCATATATTGAAAGGGCTAATGTCCTAGGTATTGGAGTAGCCGTCATAGCCAACAAATGAGGTTGGAACCCTTTACTTAAAAGACGATTCCTCTGCTTAACACCAAAACGATGTTGTTCATCAACTACTACAAGTCCCAAACGAAGGAAAGAGACTGGATCTTCAATCAATGCATGAGTTCCAACAAGTAACTGTAAAGACCCATTTGCCAAATCATTAAGTAACTTAGTACGTCTACTTTTAGTAGTAGAACCTGTTAGTAACTCTACATTTACATGAAGGTATGGTAACCATTTGCAAAAATTTCGATAATGTTGTTCTGCTAGCACTTCAGTAGGCGCCATTAAAGCACCTTGAAAACCTGAATCGACTACATGCATTAATGCAGCTAATGCAACTACAGTCTTTCCACTCCCTACGTCACCTTGTAATAATCTTGCCATTGGTTTTGAACACGAAATATCATTTTGTATTTCTGATATGACCCTGCGTTGAGATTGAGTAAGTGAGAAAGGTAATAATTCAAAGAACTTACTAACTAAATTATCTTTTTGTTTTGATAGATCTAAAACTGGTGCCAAACATGACTTGATCTTTGAACGTCTTCTAAGCAGACCTAATTGTAATACTAAAAACTCCTCAAATACAATTCTTCTCCTAGCCTTTTGCAAGCCCATCTGGTCAATTGGCCGATGAATTGCAATCAATGCCTCTTGCTTACTAATTAGTCCAAGAGCATTTCTTCTCGAAGCATCAAGAGATTCATGAACCAAGTATGTGAAGGGTAATACATTGATAATAAATTCACGAAAACGATCTGCTGTTATGCCTTCAGTCAAAGAATAAACTGGAAGTAATTGTCCTATCTTCTTTGAATTAAGAACTGAATTTTTATTCTGCATTATCTCAATGAGAGGATCATTTAAAACCTTTCCATATTTTCCCTTTTTAACTAATCCACTTACCGCAACAATAGTTCCTGAAGGGAATAAGCGAATCTGAGAATGTAAATAAGCCTTATTGCTAAAACGTCTACCTGCTAAAAACCTTGTAACCTTTAGACGACCAGTTATATCAAAAAGTTGAAGTTCAAGTATCGCTAAATTGGTATTTTTAGGACTAATAAAACCACTACTTCTACGCACAGTCGCAACGACGGTTGCTGTCTCCCCTTCAACCAATTCATCAATTCTTTTTAGTGCTGAGTAATCAACGTAATCTCTTGGATAATGCTCTAGAAGATCAGATATCAAAAATATACCCATACCCCCTAGTCTTTCGATTATCTTTGGTCCAATCCCTTTAATCAAACTAAGAGGACTTTTAAGGGTTATATTCTTATCAATTTTTTTCGATAGTTGATTAATTGATATCCCATTGTCTTGCGACTTCAATTTAATCTTTCTAACAGTTTCGACTCCCTTAGGTTCAAGTTTCTTACTAAGAGCATGAATAAACTGTCTTGCTGAAACTACTAGTCTCCTCCTCTTTGGAAGAGAAATATCTGGATATTGATTAAATTGCTCAGAAAAAGATTCTGACTCCGATTTAATTTCTTGAGAAATATTTCTAGAGGAAATGAATTTAAATTCATCTCTTAAAAATTCATTAAAGATTCTTTCTTTACCTTTTATATTAGAAAAATTATTTTCTGCTTCTATTAGAAGTGAAAGTTGTATTCTTGTAGTCCATTTTTTAAAATCCTTATATTTACCATAATCAGTAGTACTAGAATTTTCACCCCTACAATTATCTTTATCTAAGGATTCTGCCACCATTTCTTCTGCTCATCCTTAGTAATTAATCTTCCTTGCCAATGAGTATATTGTTTAAGCATTTTATTTAATAAAACTTTGTTTTGCTTAATTAATAAACGACAACGTCTTAATGCTAGGTTTTCAAATTCGAATTCAGATGGTCTTAGCAGTACACATGAGAGTTCCATTCCTTCATCTATTATTGAACCTTGTAGGGGAATTCTAATTTTTAAAAGATTAGGATTAGAATAAAGAGTTTCTATTTGTCCTTTCGCTACTGCTTCTAATAAATTCAAAGGTAATAAAGTATTTAGGATACCGGATCTTAATAGTTCAATATTAATTGCATGAGATAGATTAATCAGTCTTCTATTTAAAGCTTGATCAATAGAATTTGACCATTTAATAAGTTGTTTAGGATTATCCGGCAAAAAGTTTTTATCTTGTTTATCCATTTTATTTGAAACTTCTTTCTCATCTGATGAGATATTATTATGATCTTTATCTTTTGAGAAAGCTTCTGAAGCCATTAAAAAAATAGATCTAAAAATATCTTTTTGAGAGTTTGCTGTAAAAAGGTAATTTCTACTATCACTTCCTTGGTCTGCTGATAATTCAGCAGGGATGTTTTCATCAAGTTTTTCATTTATAAATTCAGGTTGATCAAATTTTTCAGATTCATCATCAAAAAGAGTTCGTTGCTGAAAATCATCTGGCAACCATTCATTAATTCCTTCCTGATTTTGGATAGGAGGATTAATAGTTAATTCTACTGATTCTTCAATTGGTTGCTTTTTTGTCTTGGCCTCATCGATAGCTGTAATGATTTGATTTCTTGCTTTCTCTTGATTTAATTTCAACTCTTCTTCAATTTGCCTTGATAAATCAAGAAGATGCTCGATTGTCAACATCGAATTAGTTTTATCTATTAAATCATCTATCTTTTTTTGTAATGATTCCTTGGAAAAATTGCGTGAATATTGATTATCTAACTCTATGCTATCAATATAAATAGTGAAAACCACATCTCTAACGATCCCTTTAAGAATTTTTCTAATAATTTGTATATATAAAGCATGGTTCTTATATATTTCAGGTGAGAGTCTATTGCACTGCAATTTAAGTAGACTTAATTGCTTAGTAGGTGAATAATCTTTCAAATTATTCTCCTCAATTCTCAAGTTTGAGGTCCCATCATTGATGCTACTTCACTAGCAAAATCTTCGCTTTTAACTTCTATACCCTCACCTAAAGTATAGCGAGTAAATCTTCTTACCTGTAAATTCTCTCCAATCTGACCAGCAACTTGCTTTACCAAATCTTCTACTGTTAAAGAACTATCTTTAATAAAAGGTTGTTCCATTAAAGCTAATTCTTTCAAGCGTTTACCAATTCTTCCTTCGACAATCTTCTCCTTTATTTGTTCAGGCTTACTACTCAGATCATCTCTTCCCATTTCTATAGCCTTCTCTTTATCTACTATATCTTTAGGAATATCAGAAACATTTACATATTCCACATTTGGACAAGCAGCTACTTGCATAGAGATGTCATGAAGAAGTCCTTGAAATAATTCTCCTCTAGCAACAAAATCTGTTTCACAGTTTAATTCCAAAAGTACTCCAACTCTTGAGCCTGTATGTATATAGCTTCCAACAGCGCCTTCAGCTGCAACTCTGCCTGATTTTTTTTCTGCACTTGCAATCCCTTTTTGTCTCAACCACTCAATTGCTTTTTCTGAATCTCCATCTGTTTCCGCAAGAGCTTTCTTGCAATCCATCATTCCTGCTCCTGTCTTGTCACGGAGTTCCTTAACAAGTTTGGCTGAGACTTCCGGCATGTTAATTAAAGAGTTGTAGGGGATATATGGAATTTCTTCCAAGAAGCTACGAAATCAATGTAGTGGAAGAAGTTAAAAAGAGAATTCAAAATTTAATGAAATCAAATCATTCTCTCCCCCTATTTTCATTAGAACCATGTCTACCTTCATTAATAGCATCTGCCAAACGACCAAGGACTAATTGAACAGAACGAACTGCATCATCATTACAAGGAATGGGCACTTCACATAAATCCGGGTCGCAATTAGTATCAAGCATAGATACTAATGTGATATCCAATTTCCTAGCTTCCAAAACAGCATTAGATTCTCTTCTTTGATCAACCAATACAACCACATCTGGCAGACGTCGCATACCTTTTAGCCCTCCCAAATATTTCTGTAATCTCTCTAGCTCTCTTCTTAGTACAGCAGCTTCCTTTTTGGGACGCATAGCAATTGCTCCACTAGACTCCATTCGCTCAAGATCTTTCAAACGATCAATTCTTGCTTTCATCGTTGTCCAATTAGTAAGCATCCCTCCCAACCAACGTTGATTTACATAAGAAGCGCCACATCTAGTTGCTTCCATTGCAACAACTTCTGATGCTTGCTTTTTAGTCCCGACAAATAAAAATCTTTTTCCACTTCTAGCTGCTGATCTAGTCCATTTGTATGCATTATTCATACAAACAGCGGTTTTCACTAGGTCGATTATATGGACGCCATTTCTTGCGCTATAGATATAGCGAGACATCTTTGGATTCCATCTTCTTGTCTGATGCCCAAAGTGAGCACCAGCCTCCATCATCTCGGAGAGAGTTACAACTGCCATTGTTTTAGGGTTTCGGGTTTGCCTCCACTTGCCAGGTACAAAGAGTGATCACCGAAGAACTTGGTTCACTTACTCAGATAACCCGAAACAGGCAAGTGTGCGGATTTTTTTGAACCTATATAATTTATCAAATCATTGGCAGTTCTTGCCAATTAAAGAAGCTTCTTTGTAAAGAGCTCTAACTCCTATCCGATTCAAAGGAATTCTAAGTAACTCCATTGCAATTCCTGGATAGCCAATTTTAATAAGAAAACGAAGTAATGGCTT
>CACFBG010000018.1 GCA_902564535.1 uncultured Prochlorococcus sp. | reverse complement strand
ATCTAGACATAGCAAGTAATGACACCACAGATCTTTTAAAAGCATCTCTAACTCTAACCGAACAAATATTTAAAGCACATACACCTTTAATGAAAGCAGGCGTCATATTTCAAAACCTCCAAGACATAGAACATTTACAAAAGCATCTTTTAGTGAGTTATAGCGATCAAGAAAGCGAAAAGAAAAAGCGCCTCATGCAAGTAATCGATAAGATTAACTGCAACTATGGACAAGGCTCTATTAGTTGGGCGATATGTGGAGTCAATCAACAATGGAAAATGCGTCAAGAATCTTTAGGGCCGTCTTCTACGACACGAATTGAAAAGATCCCGATCGTCAAGGCATAGAACATATGAATTCAAATACCATGAATAACTTGAAAAATCCTATTTTTAATGCTTACAAGCAATATAAGGTCTTTCTGACTACAAAGGATTCCTGTTTGTGAATACAATGAATCACTGCTTGCTAATGCAAGACCACAAGTTTCGGTAAGAAGCACAGGAAGGGTTGATTCATTACCATTCATACGTTGCATATCGAATGCCTGATTAAAAGCATATTTAGACTTAACAACACCTAACCGCTCAATAAATTGAGGCAAAAGATAATTAACGACATCATAAGAGGAAAAGTCGAAAGGGCGAAAATTCTTCATTGATTATTTAATTAAAAAGGTTTAGAACTTTTGATTATAAGATTGATAATAATACTTTAAGCAGAAATAACTTTACCATCAATAAAACCAGAACAACGCTGTTGATCCAAGTATGATATATGTTTGCGTTCAGTATAATAAAGCTCCTGAAAACGTAATGCATCACTATTTAATTCGCTAAACATTTCATCAATTCTTTTTTCCATATCAAATGATTGTTCTGGATGGCTTCTCTCTTCATCAATTAAAGATGAAATACACCTTTCGAGTGTCTGAAGTCTTTGGCCTCCCCAAGCATCTAGTAGATGTCTACAACGTTTTAGTGATTTCTGGCGCTCAAGCAAGGAAGACACTCCTCTTAATTGAAGAATAGGTTGGAGCATTGCTGCTTTCTGAACATCATTTAGTTCTAATAAAGGAGTTAATCGGGAAGAAATATTATTAGATTCATCGAGTATAATTTGATCAGCCAACAATCGTGGTAGATCAATGGAACTTAGTTGATCTACTAAATCGCCACCCAAATTAATTGATTCAATAACATCAATACCTAAAATAGTCTCTTCTAATTCATTAATAGTTGCCCAAATTAAACGATGATGAGAAATAGCAAAATCTTCCAGATCACGTTTCCTAAGTTCTTTTCTAATTTCACATCTATGCATAGGACAATGAATATATAAACAAAGGATTTGCGCTTCACTTTTTTCTCTGAGACTTGCTTCTCCAGGCTTCTCATAACGACTTGATCGTCCATGCCAACGTTGTCCTTTAACTTGTTTTCGAAGATCTTCCTCAAGTTGTAAAGTTAGCCTTCCATGTCCACCACTAAGCCGTTCAGCTACTTGCTGTAGGTAATGAGTACGAATTGCAGAAGGAGGAAGTTTCCCAAGTAATTCAACTAAACCACTTACTGCTATTTGAAAATGATCTGCTTTGCTTAAGTCAAGATCTAGGAGGACTTGATCTATTTGCCAATCAAGCCAAAGAGGGGATTTATCTAGAAGGACCTTATACTCACTTGGATCATGATTTTGCAAAAACTCATCAGGGTCCTTACAAAATGGGAGATGCAACACTCGTAATTCAACTTGACCCTGCATTGCAAGTTGCTCAACCTCACCTATCGCTCGATTAGCAGCACGTATCCCAGCATTATCTGCGTCGAAATTGAGTACAATTCGCTTACGATCAGTACAGCGACATAACTGTGTTATTTGTTGATTATTAAGCGCCGTACCTAAAGATGCAACAACATTCTGTATCCCGGCAGAATGAAGTGCAATAACATCAAAGTAACCCTCTACAACAACAGCCCTATCTTCCTTGCGAATGTATTTATCTGCTTTATCTAATCCAAAAAGGGTTTTACCTTTATCAAAGATTTCTGTTTCTGGCGAATTAAGATATTTAGGCTCTGCTCCATCAAGACTTCTTCCTCCAAAAGCTATAACACGTCCCTGCCTATCATGAATAGGAACCATTAAACGATTCCTAAAGCGATCATAAAAACCATCTCCTCCTTTTCGAGCTACAATTAATCCAGCTGCTTCAATTAAGTCAACAGATATATTCTCGACTTTACGCAAATATTCAAGTAATCCGTCCCATTTATCTGGAGAATATCCCAATTCAAAATTGTTTAAATTTGATTCAATTAGCTTACGTTTCTTTATTAAATAATTAAGAGCTTGCAATCCTTCAGACGAATGCAATCGTGAGCGGAACCAACCAGAAGCCAAAGAAAGTACACGATATAATTGTTCCCTGCGAGAAAGCTGCTGTTTTAAACGCTCTTGCTGTGGCCCATCTATTGTTTCTATGGGTAACTGATATTTCCTGGCAAGATCAAGAACAACTTCTCCAAAACTCTGCCTTTGAAATTCCATTAAAAATTTAATAGAATTTCCACCTGCTCCACAGGAAAAACAGTAGTAAAACTGCTTAACAGGAGAAACTGTCATAGAAGGCTTGGTGTCATCATGAAAAGGACAGATTCCAACAAACTCCTTACCCTTCTTTTTTAAAACAACGTGTTCTCCTACAACGTCTACAATATCTGCTCGATCTTTAACAGCTTCTATAGTGCGAGGATGAAGTCGAGGTGATGCCATATTTTTATTCTGATTCCAATAGAAATAAAATTCGGAATATTTAAAATTTTAACGCAATATAAAACAATTCTTCTAACAAACCTGTGACTATTCAGAATTAATGAGAAATATCGTACAAAAGGAACCCAAATCAAATTCTTTGACCGCAAATAGAATCAGTTTAGAAAAAGAGGGACAATTTGCTCTATTTATTAGTGCATTAGCCTTTAGCCTAATGAGTATTTGTGTAAAGAAATTAGCCACAAAGATTCCAATAATAGAAATAGTATTTTTCAGAGGTATACTTTGCTTATTGATTACTAGCTTACAATTAAAAATAAACAAAATAAATCCATGGGGAATAAATAAAAGTCTTCTTATTGCTAGAGGTTTATTGGGTACTCTAGCTTTATATTGTGTTTTCAGGGCCCTAGGAAGTTTACCAATAGCTTCAGCAACAATTATTCAATATACATATCCAACATTTACTACTTTAGGAGCCTGGATATTATTAAAGGAAAAAATCAATAAGAAAATCTTTTTAGCATTAATAATAGGGTGGCTTGGAATTTGTTTTGTTGTAAACCCAGAGTGGAGTAATAATGCTAGTTATAAATATTCATCAATAGAAGTACTTTTAGCATTATCAGGAGCAATACTAACATCATTAGCATATATTTGCGTAAGAATCTTGTCAAAAGAGGAGAATGGACTAGTAATTGTTTTCTATTTTCCACTTGTGTCCACCTTCTTAACAGCTCCTTTAATACTAAATAATTATATAGTTCCTAGCTATAGTGATTTTGCTTGGATAATAGGCATAGGCCTATTTACACAAATAGGTCAAGTTAAAATAACTAAAGGACTTACGTTATTACCTGCAGCAAAAGCTTGCACTATTAATTATGTTCAGGTATTGTTCGCAAGCATATGGGGATTTTTCATATTCTCAGAAAGGATTAATTTAGAAACAGTAATTGGCGGAACTCTCGTTTTATTGTCTAGCCTAATAAGCATAAATCATAGAAAAATTATAAGTAAAAATCCTATATAATTCCTTTAAATAATAGTTAAAGGGTAGATAAATATATATATGTTCAATGAAAGAAGAATAAGAATAGTTTAATGCATAGTGATATGCATCAAAATGTTTAAAAATTACGCCTTCTAGCGCAGAATAGTTTTAACCTAGATATGACTATTAGTAACTCCCAAAAAGCTAATAGTAATTGAGTATTATTGACTATGAAACCAACTTTTTTGGCTGTCTTTTTTCTTGCCTTAACTCAAGGTGCTTTTGCCGGTGAATTTCAACCTGGCTACTCGACCTCAAGAACTTGCATAAGAAATGAGTACAGAGAAGAATATATTCCTGGTGATCAAAATTCCCCAGGATATGTTAAAAGCTGGGATGAGCAAATAGAAGTCCCATGTGAGGGGAAAGCTTCCATTAACTCAAAGCATATACATTCTCAAAATAAAATAGACAATAATGATTGCTCTGAAGGGTCTTTAATTGGAGGAATCCTTGGAGCAGGATTAGCAACAAGTAGCTCAAGAGGAAAGGATAGATGGTGGGCCATACCAGCTGGTGCCTTTGGAGGTGCAATGCTTGGATGTCAGGTAGATGGAGGCTAAAATTTCAAGCAACAAAATTAAAAATAATATTCCAATCTAAGTTCAGTAATTCATAATTTGAAACTACACTAAGCCTTGCTAGGCTAATCTTCTTGACGATCCCAGGGTTCTTCTAGAGTGTTAGCTGGTGGTCCAAAGGACACATAAATTCCAAATCCAGTCAGGGATATCAAAACAACAAGAATTACAATAGCCAAAGAGAATGCTGGCGTCCCTATTTCCATAAATATGCCAAATATAAACTTATACAATCAGGATAACTCTTATAATAATTAGTTGATTATCTAACTTAAAAAGGAACTATAAAAAGTTAAATAAATCACTATTGAATAGTAATTTATTTATAAATTTTTGTTAGAAATTATTGTTATCATCTTTGTACATCATGAGCGCATCCATCACCCTCATATGAGTCTGTATCATAATAACCATTTCTGGTTCCAAAATAAATTGTCACCAAGACAAAAGGTATAGACACCCAAAATAAAAATGAAGATAATTCCATTAAAACAATCTAGATAATTTTAATTTATTCATTTAGATGAAAATAGTCAAGCAAAAAACTAGTTAATTTATAATTTTAATCAGCATTGACAATAATAATCTATTGAAAGGAATTTAGATGTTTTTTAATTATCCTTACTTTGTTGAACTTTAGGAATACTTGCACGCATTTCGTTTAAAACACCAATAGTAATTAGTGCAAGGCCTAGATAAGCTTCGTAGTAAATGCTAAATGGAGGCAACACTTTGAAATTTTAAAGAAGCCAATATTAGCAAATATAAACACATCATGGGGCTTACTTACTACGATTCAAATATTTTATTAATTATTTTACCTTGTTTCTTTTAAAGGGCTGTGCTAATTACCTCCACCATTGCAACTCCAGACTTTCGTAGGGATGCCAGCATTATTAGTGCCAGCAGTCCGGAATGTTCTTTCTATGCAGTCGTTTTGAGATCTTGACCACTTAGCGATAGGAATCAATGATATAGCAATTATAATTAAGCTTATAGAACTAATAGCTGCCAGTACTGGATAAGAATGTGCAGTGATTGATTCTCTTAGATTCATGTTCCCTTGATTTTTTATAACTATAACAATTTTTTTGGGACATTTACAAGTTTTACCTGCTACAAATAGAAAAGTGGAAAAAAATGTGTATTTTTAGAAAATTAAATTACTTGATTAATTAATATTATCTGAAAAAGTCTATAAATCATTTTTTATTCCCAATCCAATCATCTGGCTTCTTAAGCATCCAATTCATAACACCTTTTGCATCTCCATTCTTAGAACCTAAGTAAAAAGAAATCAAAAAAAAACTTCCAAATAAAATTATCAAAACTACATAGGCTGGAGTCATGCCCATTTCAGAATATGAAATAATGAATTTAAACATATAAGCAATAAATGCTATTTTTTGAATTATTCAGATTTTAATCTCAATCAAGAGGAGATGGCAACAGGAGAGCTCTCAAGCGGAATACAAAACCTTAAAGAGTATATAATGTTACCAACTTATCCTGCAATAGTCATTTTTGAATATTAATTCTTAGTAAGAGAAGCAAGTTAACATTTCATACAAAATAATTGTCTTTAACTTAGACCTAACTTGGTATTAGTTATTTTTTCGGTTACTCAAAAATATAATTAGGATTAATGGGGTAATACTAATAAAAATTCCTAATAAATATAATTGATCCATGTTATTTAAGTCCATTTAAAATAATCCAATAATAAAACTGCATAATTAATATCACAATGAGAATAAGCATTGATATTTATCTAAAAGCCTAAAAACTCTTTCCTGCTTAAAATCCTATTGCTTTTGAAGCATTTACTTCCATTGGCCCTTGTCCCATTGCCCCTTATCAATCCTTGCTGCCAAATTCCAAAAAAGCAAATAAGCTAAAACTCCTAAAACGCCCCAAACAGGCGCTGAGAGACCTAGTGGAGCAGTCCATTCTGAGTGAAACATAATTTGAATTGAAGAAATTCTATCTTTATCTATTAAATACCTTTTCTCACTACCTAATAGCAAATGAAGCTATATCGACATCAGCCTTAATGAAAAGTGCTCATAAATTTATTGGCAAATAAAAAGCCCCTCCGTGCAGACTCAGAAGGGCTAGTATGTTTCCTCCTATTAATAGAAACGCGTTTCTATTAATAGCGCTCTCGTAACTAATACTCAATTCTTATGGCAAAAAACTAAGGAGTATCTTAATGCTTACTTAGTTTTTAGTTGAGGATAGGTAATACTCAGCAGGGTCTGTAAAAGGCTTAAAGTCCCTTGACTGAAAAAACGAAATTTTCTTTTGTCGCATTTAAGAACTAAAAAGGATAGAGAGAAAAAAATAAACCATGACAGAATATTTTATAAAGCAACAAATTATGAGTTCTGTGATCGTTAATTAATCTAAGTTTAATTGAATTCAGCTTATAAAAAATAAATTCCATAAATGATTAATCATAAGGTAATATTTAAAGCACTAAATCCTTAATCTGCAAGTTTTCACATATGAAACCAACAAACATTCTATTCTTAATTATAGGTTTATTATTACTTAACCCAAGAGTTGATTTGATAAATCTAGAAACTTATCCTAGGTTTTTAGTATCCTGCTCAACAGGCTGGTCTTTGCAGTGGAGGAAAGGTGTCTTAGGCCTATATTCATTAGAAGCAGCATCGGAACTTAGGCAAACTTTATTTAAACTTAAAGCAAACAATAGCTTTTCGCAAGAAGGAAGAGCACTAAATAGCAATGAATTAAAAAAGAGAATTATGAAGCCTTGTAATTAAATGGATTCTAGAGCTATCATAAAATTAGGTATTCTCAAGCTATTTATAATTATATTTTTAAAATTCAATTATTTTTAAGATAAAAGTATTTTTGTTTTTTAACTAAATTTTAATATCAGTAACAAATAGCCTAAGATAGGGATTCACCTTTCAATAGGCTAAGAAAGATGTTTAATACAATCAATGGACTTAGCTCAGGTCAGAGCGTGTTCCTGTATGTAACTATCGTTGCTGTTATATTATTTATTATAATATCTCTAACCTTAATTAAAAAGAAAGAGACCTTCAAGGCAAGTGACGGTAGCTTATTTATGAACAAAGAAGACTATGAAATATATGAAAATTTAACCATTAAACTGGCTCCATTATTTAATGACTCTAAAGGGAACGATAAGTTGATAAATTCTTTAGGTCTTGATACTACTTTCGTTGATTTATTAAAAAACAAAGGATTTAAAGATCTAAAATCAATTATAATTTACAAAGAACAATTTGCGACACTTTCTATATTACTCAATCAAAGTTAGCTATCGATACTTAGTAGAATTTTAATTAAGCAAAATAATTAATCTGAATTATATACGGAACTTAGAGTAGCATGATAAAGAGCATTGTATTAAAGAATGGAGTTTTTAACTTTCATTTCTAAATTTACTCAGGTAGTTCTTATCGTTTTGATTGGAACATGGGCATTTAGACAGGCGGTTTTCCTTATTGAGGGTAAAGAAATTAAGAACCCTTTTAAGACTTTAGAGAATTTCAAGAAGAAAATTTAATCATGAGAAAAATCTCTATCCTCTTATCCACGTTTACATTCATCGTTTTATTTCAAAATGGAGCTTTTGCCAAAGATTATTGGCTTGTCATAGGAAGTTACAGACAAGGGCCAGGAGGAAAACCAGCAGTAAGTGGAATTACCAGTCCATCGTTGCATGCTATTCCAATGGATTCTTTAGATCTATGCAAAAAAGCAGGAAAGAAAATATCAAATGAAATATATAAACCTGTTTGGAATTTTGATAATCGCTGGACTTGTGTCAAAAGTAAAAGTGACTAAAATATTAAAGTCTGAAGGTTACGAATGCATGAAAGAATAAATTATAATGCCAATTAATACGAAGATAATAAAATAAAATATATTTGCCAAAATAAAGAATATATTTAGACCACCATTTAGAATTATAATTCCTAATGTAGTTACAAGAATTGGAATTAATATCATAACCTTTACAATAAAAGTTTTGTGGCTAAAGCCTTTTGAAAAATAACTTCTTTTTTTTTTAATATTTTTCTCTATATTATCTAACTTCTTAAATTTAAAATCATTCATTATTAGAATCAAATAGAGTTAGGTTTAAAGATTACAGTCCGCTGGTGGAAAAGTATTATTTACCATATACAATAATTCCTTTATCTGGAAGCAATCAATTATATTTTAAAAAATAAATATTGAAAGAAAGTCTTTTCTTGCTTTTGAGTATAGTGGTATCAAGTCTTAATTAAAACCTTTTCGATGTCAGAGCCTCAAACTGTCTCTGTCCTAGTCGCACCATTAGGTCAACTAAGTGGAGATGGCCAGTTGCGTGAGTCCTTTCACGAAAGAAGAGATAGAAGAGGCAAAGACTACCCCATGTGGTACCTATCACCTGAATTAGTAAGAGAATTCAATCTCTCAAACAAAGACAATCAAGAGGCTGTAGTAGCTGAAGAATCATTAGCAATAGCTTGGTTAAAACTTCGATTTGGAGGGGAGCGGTCAGAGGCTAGTTTAGATAAAGAAAAGTTATGGGAAATAGCAAGTGCCCCTCCACCAGCCCCTATAAGAAGAGATATTGGCGTTAAGAGAAGTCCTAATTAATTATCTTCAACATTTTATCCAATAATATATAGAATTACCTAACATACTTCCTCTCTATTTCCTAGAGGCGCCGATGAAACCTCTACATGAAATCACAATTCATCATAAACAAGAGGGTAAAACCTATAAGTTCCAGGTGCCTGAAGGGGAATATATTTTAAGAAATTTTGAGTCCAAGGATGAAAATGGACAGATCATTGGAGATCAGCTGCCTTTTTCATGTAGGAACGGATGTTGCTCAGAATGCGCAGTCAAGGTTATCTCCGGAAATATGGACCAAACTGCTTGCATTGGCTTATCTCAAGAAATGAAAGACAAAGGATATGGTCTTTTATGTGTTGCAAAAGCTACTGGACCTTTAGAGTGTGTCACTCAAGACGAAGATTATATTTATGAACAACAATTTGGTAAATATTTCAAAGGTTTAGATACACAAGCAGGTAATCCTTTTGATATTTAGTTGTTTATTTATCTGTCCAAAAATTAAATAGGTCCTGACCTGTAAATGCCACAGGTTTATCATATCTTATTGCATTAGTCTTTTCCATTGGCAATGCAAATTGCCTGAAAATAAGAGATACAAATCTTGCCAAGCGAATAGGTTTATTTATGCCCTTAGCTTCTACGAAAGAACGGAAAGATAGAATTATTTTTTCCCTTAATTCCCAAAATCTCTTGTCCTCCAAGTTAAAAACCCATGGGAATGCATTTTTTGAAGTATTATTTGTTCTCTCAATAACTTCTTCATCGAATTGTTTAGGATCAATTCCTAATAATTCATAGAAATCTCCCCTTTCACAAACAGTAAGAGTATGAGTTAAGAAAACGCTCCATAAGAAAAAGCGACTTAATAGTTTTCCTCTAAAACCCGCAGTAATTCCAGGCCAACATCTCATCATTACGGTAAAGCAATCACCGTGCCTATTTTCGTCCTGACACCAAGGCTCAAAAAAGTCGAATAAAGGAGCAAATGCTTCTTCTGGATTGGCTTTGAGGTGTCGATCCATCAATATGTATCTCCAATAACCTATTTTTTCAGACAAATACACTGAATAAATTACCCAACTAATGGGGAACCAAGTTGCTGCTCTTTTTCCACCTAAATGAGGCAAATCAACTTCTATTCCTTCTGAGACTAGAGCTCTACTTAAAAAACCAGCATGCCTTGCCTCATCTCTAGCAAGGAAAGTAAATAATTTACTAAGATCTTTATTACCATTTTTCTTAAGGCGATTGGATATTTCTTTAAAAAGTAAAAAACCAGAAAATTCTGAAACAACTGACCTTACAAGATAACTTTCGTAAACCTCCTTATCCTTCTGAGGTAATTCCTGTAAGCGATCAAGGCTGGCTTTTCTATCAAAATGAGTGCAGTTGTAATCTGCTTTCATTTCATTAAACATTGCCTCAAACTCTTCTCGTGCATCTTCTAGATTGGTCTTAGATGCTTTATTGAACTCAGTTACATAAAACCTTGGGGTTAATAGATTTTCATTTAAATGAGGAGGCAACTCATTCTTCCCACGAGTATCGACCCTAAGAGCTGGTTTAGAAGCAGTCGACGTCATTATCTTAAAAGTACCGAATGTTGATTCTAATGCTTAAAGTGATGAATCGAAAAACTTTGCGGAACTACTTAATAGATATTCTAAATTCCACTTCCGAAGTACCAAAAACCCTATCTTCATAAGAGCTTAGAAAATAAAAAGAGCTAAATTCAAGCCACTGAAAGCCCTAGAAACGCTTAACGATAAAGGGATCTAATGGCTAGGCTCATTATGATAACTTCCTCTAATGAGCAAGTCCGAGTTTAAAGCGATTAACTAATTGAAAATATAAAATTCTCATAAAGCCTATTTAATTAAATTCATAATGACAAAATAATCGAAAATTAATTAAAAAACTGCTTATAAAAAAAATATACATCTAAACTGTCTTGAGTAATTATTCAACTTCTAATGGATAGAAAATATGGAGAAGATCAAAGAAAAGCTGTTAGACAAATCAAAAATGAATTGATCTATAAGATTGAAGAGGTTTTCCTAAAAACATTTGATGCTCTTGAAACACAAGGCTTAGGAGATGGAACAATTGCACAACTCACCCAAGAACTACTTCTTTCAAGAGAATCAGCTATAGAGATACTAAGAAGAGATAAAAGATGAGTTAAAATATAAACTGTTTAATATTAATAATATATTTTCATTAAATTGAGTAACTAAATTTCCTTATAAATACTCCAATAAACTAAATCATCAACTATTTCCGATATTGAAGCTGAAGCTAGTATTTTGTTTGTTTTACCTATAACTAGATATTCCTTGTAGCCTTCATATGGCTGATGAATTTCAAATTTCAATTGATCCAAATCATCTAATACTTCACGAGGTAAAATCGAAACAATTTTCCGCCATATATCGTCATCATTATATTTATACTTTAAAGTTGTAAATCTATCACTCATTTTGGAATTTGCAAAAAACAAGTAACTCTAATTTAATAATATTAAAATACCTATATTTTAGATCAATAGAATAAAAAAATTAATACCTTCCTTATTCTATTAAATTAGATAATTCCTTCTCAAAGAACCACATAGTAGTGCCATCAGCTAATTCCAGAACTAATCCAAAACTATTCCCATCAACCATCTTATATCCACCCATCCAAACCCCAAATGGATCATCAGACAATTTTTCAACCAAGTTGCGAGAAAGTCGGTCTTCAAGTTGATCTAGCTCAATTTTCAATTTCTGTCCCTTTTTAAGACTATTTGATTCAATCATTAAAAAACTTGCTTATTCAATTAACTATAGACTAATAATTTCTTTAAATCCTATACTTTACTTCAGTCTAATTAACAAAAGTAAAGTGTAGAATAAAGTCAGGAAGGCAGACTTCAAGGATTTTATATTGAATAGTTTCCAAAATAATTAAATTTAGACAACTATATTTTTATTTATTTTCCTGAAAAGAAGTCAACTATGACACGAAAGAATTCAAGACGCTCAGCTCAATATGGCATAATCCTTAAGGTTTTCTTTGCATTTCGTGCTAAAGGGCTACTGGATCAAGCAAATCAAAGTTCCAAGCACTGATTTGTTCTTGGAATACTTGAGAACGATTATCCCCTGGCTGAGATCAGTGGGTGGAATAATTATTGCTAAAGAGATCAAACAAGATTCTGATTTAAACCAGTGGGATGGAGGGCAACTTGGAATAGTTGTAGAGTTTGAGTCAAAGCATGCGGCCAAAGAAGCCTTTCATTCAAAAGAATTTCAGGAATACATAGCCCTTAGGAAATTAAACAACAACCTCTGCTTATCAATTATCGGTTAAAAAGAACTAATTTAAATTCGCAAATGAATTTCGTCTCATAAAGCAAAGCGCTTATCAAGAGATAAGCCCAACGAAGGACGAGCATCCGATGCTTTACAATACTTCATGTATTTTTATTAGCTTAAATCAACCTTGTCTGGGCCTACTTCTACAAAGCAAATATCGTCTCAATCCCGTAAAACCCCTGTTATTGCGGTAACCATGGCAACCAGTCGTCAAGGAGTTGCCTTAATTCGACATTTATCTAACAAAGGTATTTTTAAGGTAAGAGCAATTTCAAGAGATCCCTTAAATCAAACTTCTCAGGCACTAGCTTCTTTACCAAATGTCGAAGTAATAAAAGGAGATTTACTTAGTGAAAAAGACTTGTTTAAAGCATTTGAAGGAGTTTATGGGATTTTCGGAAATACAACTCCTACGAAACCTTGGGGTATGGATAAATCGTATGAACTAAAACAAGGTTTAAATTTAATCAATGTAGTAAAAGAAATAAGTAATTCAGGAGAACTAAAGCATTTTGTTTTTAGCTCTATTTGCAAAGGAAAAAATTCCACATCAAAGGTAGAGGCCCCAGGGCATTTCCTAACCAAATGGGAATTAGAAAAATATATTTATTCTTCTAATTTATCGGAGATTACTACAATTCTAAGGCCAGCCAGTTATTTTGAGAATTTTAATAGTAAATTACCTGGAATTAAAATCTCTGAAAACTTTTTACCTGGCATAGTCAGTCCTAATACTAAATGGCAAACAATTGCTGTAGATGACATTGGTCTATGGGCCTCAACAGCCTTTCACAACTCAAGAAAGTTTAAAGGTTTATCATTTAATCTTGCTAGTGAAGAACTTACAGGTAATGAAATGGCTCGAACCCTTCAATCATTAAAAAGTGATAAGCGAAAAAGAGTAAAATATTTAATGATCCCTCGAAATATTTTGAATTTATTGGAACATGATATAGCTATCATGGCTAACTGGATAGAAAAGAATGGCTATGCTGCTAACATTTCTTATTTAAAAGAACTTGCAAAAGATTGCGACATTCGGACAACTTCTTTAAGCAATTGGCTCTTGAAACAAGTTTATTTCTCAAATAAGCAATCAAATTTACCCTTCGATAAAACTAAAAATGTTCTTAATATTTTAAATGGAAAGACAGCATAAAAATCCATTATTAATAACAATTAAGGATTAGATAACTAAACTATCTTCTCCCTATAAGGCACTCTAATTAGAGTCCATATATAAATCAGAGTGTAGGGGCAAAATAAAAGTCCTGCCAATGCAAACAGAAGTCTATCTTGATACATGATTATTTTTACTACTCTTAGTAATAGCTAATTAAATAGGAATTGAAAAGAGTTCCAGAAAAGTTTAACTTTTCTTCCCAAAGGCCTTATACAAGGATCAATCTAAATTTTGTGCGGATGAAGCAGTAGGCCTAAGAACTCCTTTCACTAAATCAGCATTAATAGTTTTTACTCGGCCAGTATCAATATCAGCGACCTGAAAAAGGCTGTTTTCCTCAGGATTCCTTGCTCCACATGCCGCATGTATCACATGTCCTAACCACCAATTATCGCCTGACTTATTCTCCATCGATTGATCTTCATCTACGACAACAAGATCTCCTGGCTTAACGCTCATAAATTCCTGGAAAGGAGGGTGACAAGATAAGCTCACTGGACAAGTTCATTTGTACTACAAGAATAACGCGAATTCAAAAGCTCGCAATAAGCCAAGGACGCTTCTAAGTAGCTATTTTCACAGGAAACCAACTCCCTCTATGTAGTTTCTCTCTTCAAAAAGAATTTATCAGCAGGAAATATAAACAATATCTTCCTTGATTCGATTAAAAAAAATGAAGCTATCTATACAAATAGACAAAATTAAAATAGTAAAAATTAACCAAATTAATTTGAGTATATTTATTTATAAGAAAAATAAATTAATGAATAAGATATGATTATTTACTTTTAAATAAAATACGAATAATCAAGGGAGCCAATCACTAGCTAATGGCTGTATAGAATTATTATTATATTTTTTTTTTAGATTAGAGTCAGAAGAGTTACTAATATAGTTATGATTTTTATAGCCACCGAAAAATCGAAGAACTCTGCCTAAAAAACTCAAATAATCAGAATTTTTCATAGACTTATCACACGGATTTAACAAAGAAAAAATTAAGGGTCTGCCAAAGGCAAGGACTACCTCAACCTCAAAACGAAGGAGAAATGTTGCAGGCTCCTGAGACGCTAGATGGTATCCAATGAATCAAAAGCTTTGGTCTCATGAGACCAAAGCAAGTATCTCACTACCTTGATAGTGTATCATATGTCACAAGATATGTTTGTTCCGCCAGATCGCCAATTCTATGGATACCGCTTCTAATGCCTCTGCATTGATTCTTGCAATCCTAATAGGGGTAATAACTCTTACAAGTATTGGTGTTTATTTCTCTTTTGGACCAGGATCAAGAACTCTTTTAGATCCCTGGGAATTAGATGATGATTAATTCCATCAAAAATTGTTAAAGCGAGAAAACGAAATAGGGGCTTTTATATAAATAATAAACCTAGGTCATTACAATGCTTGAGCTAGCAATCTCAGCCTTTATGAACTGTACTCCAAAATCCCTACAAACTATATAAATTATTAGATAAAAAAAAGGAAGCGGGCCTACCCCCCCCCCAAAAAATAACGATGTAATAATTTTTACTAAGAATTAAATCATTAACTACTGGGAAAGTACTATTTTGGGTCTGACTTTAAGTTCCTGTCAATGACCCTAACTTATTTCGCGCTTGCATCATCTCAATGGGGTGTAGCACGCTTTACTACTGATTCAATTGCACTGATTTCACTTGGGATCTTGGCTGGTATTCCAATTATCCTTCTAAGACGTAAGGGACAATTTAAAAGCCTATGGACTAAAGGCAATGTCTTTTCCAAGTACTAAAAAAAGAATAAAAAGCTAGAAAAATTCTTGATTATAAAAATGAAAAATTAGTATGAGATTAAGGAATAGGTTTAATTAGTATGCCGATAAACAATTAATTTTAATTTTTTGCTGGGCTTTGAGCAGCTTGGTTGAGGTTGCTTTGGAAGATTTAAAGTCTATCGACAAGAAGCATTGATGCTACAAAATTCTAGCTGTCTCAAAAATTAGGAGGATACAAAATTAATTAATTAATTATCAACCTATTCATTTAACAAATGGGAAGAAGGAAAATATAAGAATGTTTACTTACTTGCTAAAAGCTTCTTCCTAGAAGCAATCCTTATTCGAAAAGAAATCTAGATAGTAATAATTGTAGAGCAAAAGTTGAGAACAAAAAAGGAAGGCTTGTAACCCTAATTAATTAGATATAAAAAATTTACGCTATTTCCCCTTGGGTTATTTCACTCTCGAGCCTAAGATGTCTATATACGGGGCGTGGCGCAGCTTGGTAGCGCGGGTGCTTTGGGAGCACTAGGTCGCAGGTTCGAATCCTGTCGCCCCGACTAGGATCTCACAGATTAGATAAAAGCTCTGCTGACGTTTTACTGACGTTTTACTGACGTTTTCGGTCAGTGTTTTTAGCGGGATAATGGTGCTCCTGCCCTAGACACAACCTAAAAAATCGCTCTTGGACAACTGACTAGAACGACCGTAGCAGGCAATGAAAACGATAATCATTGTCACTATGATGTATTGTTAGGGCATCTTGCTAAGGAAAAACTATGAAAGTTAGATCATCAGTTAAAAAGATCGATCCCGATGATCAAATTGTGAAGAGAAGAGGTCGCGTATATGTAATCAATAAGAAAAAACCTCGCAATAAACAGCGTCAAGGCTAATTCGTTATTTAATTTCGATGTTGGCTACCAATTTATATATGAGGAAAATTAGCCTCCTTGAATTTATGGGGCAATTTCGTTGGGAGCACAAGGAGCTTTACCTGATCAAGAAAAGATTGATTTTCGGTTTGGCTCACCTGAGTGGGAGGAAAAACTTATAAACCATAAAAAATGGGGCCTAGTTGACCCCATGCAGGCCTACTTTTTGCAAATTTCTAGAAAATTCCTGGAATAATTTGTCCAGTAGTTGCATAAGTGCCAACAGCTACAACGAAGCCAAGCATTGCTGCCCAACCGTTAAGCTTCTCAGCTTTTTCAGTCATTAATTTTTCCATTTGAAAAATCCTTAGTTGATGGATGTTAAGAATTATAAAGAATCCCAATAGTCCGAGAAGTATTATTTACTACACATGGTAATGACGAGACAATATCCACATTTTTGATCCGATTTTGTTAAAAGGTAAATAAATAAAATCAAGATGCTTTGGCAGCACTAGGTCGCAGGTTCGAATCCTGTCGCCCCGACTGGGATCTCAAGGATTAGGAAAATCGAGTGCTGACGTTTCCGTCTTGCGCGCCTAACTAGGTTTTCAGTTAATAGCTTTTATTTAACCCTATGCGTTCGTTACTCTGAAAAGATTTTATTTTGCATGCTTTATCAAACAATAATTCATTTAAGAAATAGCTTCATGAGATAGAAGTTTGCCTTTTGTAGCAAAGAGAACATTTAAATAATTATTTAAGTAAAGATAACTACAAACTTTATTTAGATGAAAGTCAAAAATCAAGATATCTCAATTTCTGTGTGAGGAACTAATGAAACTATTCCAGCAATTGCTGGTAGCACCTGCTGCTTTGGGCCTTTTGGCGCCAATGGCTGCAAATGCTGCTGAGCTAAACATCAATGGTGTTAACGACTACTCCGCTCAAAGCGTTGCAGTTGAAAGCATTTCTGATTTTTCTGACGTCCAGCCTTCTGACTGGGCTTTCCAAGCCTTGACCAACTTGGCTGAGCGCCATGGTTGTGTCGCTGGCACTCCTAGCGGAAGCATCACTCGCTATGAGGCTGCTGCTCTTCTTAACTCTTGCCTTGGCAATGTTGCTCAAGTTAATGAGGAAGAGCGTCGTCTTCTTAACGAATTCGGACCTGAGCTTGCTGTTATCAAAGGACGCATTGACGGCCTTGAATCTCGCGTTGGTGAATTCGAAGCTGGTCAGTTCTCCTCAACAACCAAACTTTCAGGAACAACTGTTTTTGTAGTTGGTGGAGTTGATGGAGTAACAGACAAAGAAGCTGTTACTTTCAACTACGACACAAAACTTGCTCTTAATACAAGTTTTAATGGTGACGACCTTCTGAAAACAAGAATTCGTTCCGGAAATTTTGGTAGTGGTCCTTTCTCCTTTGCAGATGGTGCAGCATCTCCACTAGAAGTTGCTTCCAGCACTGGAAATTCGCTAACAATCGATCGTGCTTATTACCAATTCCCAGTAGGAGAATCCCTAACTGCGACTGTTGGTGCTCTTGTACGTCAAGACGACATGCTTGGAGTATGGCCTAGCTCCTATCCAAGTGATTCAATCTTGGATGTATTGACTTATGCCGGTGCTAATGCTGCTTATAGCTTGGCAGAAGGTGCAGGTGCAGGTATTACATATGCCAATGACAATCTAAGCGCCAGCTTGGTTCTTGTTTCTGATGAGGCTAATGATGCTTCTCAAGGAGTCTTGACCGAACAAGGCTCTGACGACATCACAGCTCAGTTGGCATGGGTAGCTGACAACTTCACTGTTGCTGCTGCTTATACAACATCTGATGGTGGCAACACTACAGACACTGCAGACGCAAATGATTTTGACGCCTGGGGTCTTAGTGCTCAGTACGACCTAGACAATGGCATTTCTCTCAATGCTGGAATGGGTTGGAAATCTCCTGACAAAGAAGATGACACCAACAACATTGAAGATGAGAACACCTGGTCTATTGGTGTTGTTTGGAGTGACTTAGGTGCAGAGGGTAACAACCTTGGAATCGCCTATGGAACTGCCGAGGGTCATAGAGATGACTCTGGTTATGACGACCCTATGGCTTATGAGGTCTATTACTCAATAGCTGTTAGTGACAACATCACTGTTACTCCTGCTTTCTTCTCAGTCGAGAAAGACGGTGCTGATGATGTAACTGGTGGCTTAGTTAAAACTACATTCAGTTTCTAAGAAGTTCTGATTAGAAGTTCACATAAAAAAACGTCAGCAAGCAATGTTTTTGCTGACGTTTTTTAACATTTGGCTGACGATTTGCTGACGATTTGCGGCAATCCTGTCTGGACAAGTCTGGACAACGTGAGACACGTAAAACAATTGCAGTGACTAGATTCTTCCAAACCCTCTAGAACCACTGAAGTCACCCAATTCTCATTCAATCTTAGAGAGTGAGCGTGAGTGCTTTGGGAGCACTAGGTCGCAGGTTCGAATCCTGTCGCCCCGACTGGGATCTCACGGATCGAAAAAAGTAACGGGTGACGTTTAGGTGACGTTTAGGTGACGTTTAGGTGACGTTTAGGTGACGTTTAGGTGACGTTTCCGTCTAGCGCACCTAACTAGTCTTTCGGCTGAAAGGCTCTATATCACTATGTTTTGCTGTGCTCAGTTCTTGCCCATCATGGCTTTGAACTGTTGGAAGTTTTGCCAATGAGAAAGGGGCGAGATTTTGGTCGCCCCTTTTGAGTCAAGCACTAATTTTTAGACCGTTCGTGCTCTGACTCCTGAGTTAGTTCTAGATCGCTGGGATCAAGATTCAATGGTTATAAACACCTGTTTTTCTATTGTTTTAAAGGTTTTACTGACTTGAGTTTATCTTGAAGTTGTTTCGTCATCGTTTGACGTCCCACTTCTAGGATTTGCAGGGTGTTTAGGCATTAAATTATTTTTACTTGCTTCAAGACATTTAATTATATTAGTTTTTCTCCTTCCTGGTAGAGCCTTTTATTCCTCTTTCTTCTCCTTTTCTTCCTCTAGTTTTTGCTTCTCTAATTCTTCATGAGGTGTTAATGGAAACTCACTATCGCCAAGATCTAATGACCAATCTCCTGCATTAACAACACCAACAGGAACACATAGACCAACCATTAATAGAAGTAAGAAGAAGCTCATTTAATGAAATTGCAATAGACAACCAATGAACTTCTCTCCGGCAAATCAAACTTAATTAACGCCCTCTCGTATGCCTTTTGATTGTTCATGGCAATAGTTTCAGCACAGATCTTCTTCTCTCTTGCGTTATCAATAACAGGACTTAGATAGACACCAAACAAGATTAGGAATCCTCCAAATGTCACAACTCTTCTATGGTTCCTCCACCACTCATAACTATTCAGGTTCAGCTTCTTCTTCCAGTCAGTCATCGTCTGAATACCATCAGTATCTCAATGGTAAACACTCCATCGAAAAACATAAAACTGATACGTGATTCACCGACGCCGCAGCTTTAAGCGATGGTCTTCCAACCCTCTGACATGTCCGATGCGGCAGGATCGCTGAGATTCTAATTAAGTACGCTAGATAACCTATCTAGCGCGGCAAAGAAACAACCTTATATGCCTAAATCGCTGTCCCCGACAGGGGGTCTTGCGTCCAGCCTACCTCG
>CACFBG010000017.1 GCA_902564535.1 uncultured Prochlorococcus sp. | reverse complement strand
GCCATAAGAAATGCAACTGACAAAGCTGTATAAATTCCTTGAATTCCAACCCATGTCCCTCCCATAGCAGCTAATTTGGCATCCCCTAAACCAAGTACATTTTTATTAGTAATTAGCTGCCCAAAATATTTTAATAAAATTAAAGATGTATAAGCAAATAAAGAAGCTATTAAATTATTTAAAATTTTATCAGAGGACTCATGATAAATAAATACCAAACTTGTTATTGCTAAACCAAAGAAGAAGCCTATCTTAATATAATCATTGGATATTTTCATACTCATTATGTCCTCCATTGAAATTTTATATAAACAATATAGAAAAATAAAATTAGTTAAAATTGTTGGTAAATTAGGTCCTTGATTAAATATATGAGGAGATTTTGATATGGCTGAAAAAATTATGATTATTAATATTATTGAATTTATATAAGATGATTTAACTATACATTTTTGCATTGTCAACTACAGAACATAATTTGCTTGATTTAAATAATTTATTAGATATTGGAAGATTTTTTTGAATTGCGTTTTTGTAACTTTGGCTTTATATACTCAATAGGTATATATTGTTCAGAAGGAAGTAATAAAGTCGAAGAAAAAACAACCCTCCCAAAACCTTTACTGTGATTAAGAACAACGCCTCTAGGCTCTAATGAAGCCAGTGAGTTAGATAAATATTCAAAATAAATTGATCTTGCTTTTTTTAGTATGGCTTTACTATCAATTAAATCAAATCTCAAGGAATCACATTTTACGAAATGCGATTCCTTGAGTTTAAATGAAGGAGAGTGATTATTTATAGCTATAAAATTTAATTTTACTTATTATATACCAATTCGAAAGAAAGGAAAAGTGAATTAACTCCCCTTCCTCTTCTCTTCTATCATTTTGTGAATTATTGGTGTCAGGATTAGTTCCATTGCAAATCCCATTTTACCTCCATTAACTACAATGCTTGTTGGACTTGACATGAATGAGTCATGAATCATTCCTAATAGATAACTAAAATCTATACCCCATTTTTCTCTGGCACCTTTCCTGAAGTGAATGATTACAAAACTTTCATCTGGAGTCGGAATATTTCTGCAAATGAAAGGATTGGAAGTATCAATCGTAGGAACTCTCTGAAAATTTATATCTGTTTTACTAAACTGTGGGCATATGTGATTTATATAATCAGGCATTCTCCTTAGAATTGTGTCAACTATTGTTTCAGCTGAATAACCTCTTTCTGCATTATCCCGATGGATCTTTTGAATCCATTCAAGATTTGTTATAGGTACTACTCCCACTAAAAGATCTGCAAATGAGGCGACGTCATATCCATCACCCTCGACACCACCATGAAGGCCTTCATAGAACAATAAATCTGTATTACTTGGAATATCTTCCCAAGGAGTGAATTGACCTGGTCCTAGATTTGTTCCTAATCGTGAATTGTGTTCTTCTGCTTCTTCTGGACTATGGAGATAATAACGTTTTTTCCCGCTCCCACTCTCTCCATAGGTTTTAAATAGTTCTTCAAGTTTGTCAAATAGATTTGCTTCAGGACCAAAATGCGAAAAATTTTCTCCTTTGGCTAGAGCTTGATTCATCGCTTCTTTCATTGGAGTTCGTTCAAAGCGGTGATAACTATCTCCCTCTACCACAGCAGGAACTATGTTTTCACGAGCGAATATATGCTCAAAAGCTCTTTTGACAGTAGAAGTTCCAGCTCCTGAGGAGCCTGTGACTGCCACAACGGGGTGACGTTTAGACATCGACAATTTTGAAAGTTATAAGATTTTCGCAGGTCACACGTCTTTGTGATTAATTATTAAAGGGGAAATGTACTTTTTGTGTTTTTATATCGCATTTAATTCCTTAACCAATTCTTTGCCCATGGCTTTGCAGCCAACTTCAATAGATTCTTTGGAGGCAATATCGGATGTGCTGAAACCTTTTCCTAGAACTGAGTCTACAACTTTTTCTAAGGCTTCTGCAGCCTTAACTTCCTTAAGGCCAATCTTTAGCATCATTGCAGCTGAAAGGACCATCGCTAGGGGATTAGCTTTATCTAACCCCGCTATGTCAGGAGCAGATCCATGAACAGGTTCGAATAAACCTGGTCCATTTTTGCTTAGGGAGGCAGAAGGAAGCATCCCTATTGATCCAGTTATCATTGCTGCTTCATCACTAAGAATATCTCCAAACAAATTGCCGGTAAGAATCACATCAAATTGAGATGGATCTTTGATTAATTGCATAGCTGCATTATCAACGTATAAATGATTTACTTCTATATTTGGATAATCCTTTGATACTTTATCTACGCTTTCACGCCATAGCTGGCTAACATCTAATACATTTGCTTTGTCGACAGAACATAATTTATTTCTTCTTTTATTTGATAGTTCAAATGCAACTCTAGCTATTTGTTCTATTTCCTTATTTGAGTAAGTCATGGTATTAAATGCTCTTTCTTCTATTTCAGTTTTAACCCTTCCTTTGGGTTTGCCAAAATAAATCCCACCTGTTAGTTCTCTTACTACAATTAAATCAACTTTTTCTATGACTTCCCTTTTCAGGGTACTAGATTCAATAAGTGATGGAATTATTTTTACTGGTCTTATATTTGCAAATAATTTTAAACCTTCCCTTAAAGAAAGTAATCCTGTTTCAGGCCTTTTCTCCCTAGGAAGAATATCAAATCTAGGGTCACCTATTGCAGCAAAAAGTATTGCATCACTTTCTCTACATGTTTGAAGTGTATCTTCTGGTAAAGGATTCCCAGTAGCATCAATGGCAGACCCACCAATTTTTTTTTCTACGAATTTTAATTCAAAATTGAATTTTACACTTACAATTTCTAATAATTCTTTTGCTACAGAAATGATTTCTGGCCCAATCCCATCTCCAGGAAGTAATACGATTTGATGTGTTCTCATTATTGAAAAAGTAATTAGACGAAAATAATAAACAATTAATTTGGTAGTTTTCTTATAGCCTTAGCTATTTCAGGAAGTTTTTTGAAATTCGCTGAACATTTAAGCCACAAACGATTTGACATCGCTGGAAAACCACTTATTACTTCATTTGGAGGAATATCCGCATGAATTCCAGTCTTTGAACTTGCGATTACTCCATTGCTAACTTTTACTCTATTGCCTACTCCAACTTGTCCAGCAAGTATTACTCCATCTCCTATTTCTGCTCCACCAGCTATTCCCACTTGGGAGGCCATTGCACAATTCCTTCCAATTTTTACACCATGTCCAATTTGAACAAGATTATCTATTTTTGTACCCTCTTTTATTCTTGTTTCACCTACAGCAGGCCTATCTACAGTTGAACTTGCTCCTATTTCAACATTTTTTTCAAGTATAGTTATTCCAGTTTGTGGCATTTTCCTCCAGCCATTTTTAGTGGGAACAAATCCAAAACCTTCAGATCCAATAACAGCATTTGAATGAATAATACAATTATCTCCAATTAAAGAGTTGCGATGTATTACACAATTTGCATGTAACTCACAATTCATACCAATTTCTACTTCTTCATAGAAAACAACACCAGAATGAATAATTGTATTATTACCTATTTTACATAAGTCACCTATCGTTACATTAGGACCTATATATACATCTTTCCCTATATCTACATTATTTCCAATAAAGGCATTTGGATGTATACCTATTTTTTGATTTCTAGGCGGAGATAATAAATCAAGAACTTCAGCAAAAGCCAATCTTGGATTTTCCAATTTTGCCCAACTAATTCCTTTCTTTTCTGCTAATTCAATTAACTCTTCATTGGGAGGTAAAAGAATTGCTCCTGGAGTTGAAGAATTTAATATTGACCGTAAGCTATTTCCTGATTCGAGGAAGCTTATCTGATCTTCTGTAGCTTTTTCTAAAGAGGCACCACTCTGAAGGTCTGGGTTTCGTCCAACTTTATGGTTAATTAGGACAGATCCTCCTTGCTTGAGCGCGGAAATAATTTCACTGAAAAGCATAATTAATTAGTTGCACCAAAGAACGTTTTTTATTGGTTAATGTTTTCACTAGTTAAAACTAATACATCTCTATGGATTACGACAGGTGACCTTTCGGATTTATTCTTAAGTAGTAAAGCACGGTTTAATTCCTCACTGCTCATTGAAATAAGGCCTTTTGCTAGCTCTTCTCCTTTCATGTTAATCACTCTTACAGGATGATTAGACAAAAAACTTCCTTCAATTTTTTTGATTCCAACTAAAAGTAATGATGCCCCTTTATTTTGAATAGCACTAGTTGCTCCATCATCAATATAGATTGTTCCAAGAGGTCTAATGGCATGAGCCAGCCAGCTTTTTTTGCTACCAATAGGTTGAGTACTTGGATGGAAAACTGTTCCTCCTCTTGATCCTTTAAGTATTTCTTCGAGGATTATTGGTTTTCGACCGTCAGCAAGATGTACTTTTATGCCGCTTGCTGTTGCAATTTTTGCTGCAGTTAGTTTTGTATTTATTCCACCTGTACCCCAATTCCCTGCATCTGAATTAATTTGTTTTAATTTAGATATCTGCTTTTGATTTATGACATCAGTTATGGGTTCGGCTTCTGAATGTTTTTTGGGGTCAGAGGAGTAAAGTCTATCTATATCAGTTAATAATATTAATTGATCAGCTTGTAATGCACAAGCTACTAATGCTGAAAGAGTATCATTATCTCCAAATTTAAGTTCTTCTGTTGAAATAGCATCATTTTCATTAATAATTGGTAAAACATTCCAATCTAAAAGTTTTTTTAAAGTTAAAGATGCATTTCTATATGAATCCTTTGTACTGAGCTCTGCTCTTGTTAGAAGCACTTGAGCAACTTGGTAACCATATTTCTCCATAGACGATTCATAAATAGACATAAGGTGACCTTGGCCAACTGCAGCAGCAGCTTGAAGGGAAACTATATCTTCAGGACGTTTATTTAAATCAAGACATAAACAACCAAGACCAACAGCACCACTAGAAACCAGGACTATTTGATCTCCTTTCTCTTTCCTCTTTGCAATTGAGTAACTAAATTTATCTATTATTTCTTTTGTAGAATTGTTATTGTCTCCCCTTAGAAGACTTGTCCCAATTTTAATAACATTTAATCCCATTAATTTCTTGCTCCTAGTAAATATGCTATGCTTTTTTCTAAAGATTGTGTTTTTGAATTCTCTATTTTTATACCATTAGGACCCATAGGTGTAACTAAAACAGTATAAACTCCTAATCTATTCCCAACTAAGATATCAGTAAAAATACGATCTCCGATTAACGCTATTTTATTAGGGTTTATAGCTATTGAGGTAATAATTTTTTTTAATGAGTGTCTCCTGGGCTTAGCTGCTAAATAGGTATAAGGAAGGTTTAAATTGTGAGCAATTGTACTAATTCGCTTTTTGGAAGGATTATTACTGAGGATATGCATATCAAATTCTTTTCTTGCTTTGTTTATCCAATTTATAACAGATATTTGAGGCATTTCCTCATGATTATCTAGCAATGTCTTGTCTACATCAAGAATTAAAGCTTTTATATTCCTATCCAGGAAATGTCCTATTGGTATTTCAGGGATGCTTTTATATGGTTCCCATCTTGGTTTTAGCCAATGTTGGCTCATTCGTTTGCGATCTCCTTTTCTTCAAGCTCTAATTCAATTAGTGGCTGTATTTTGTCAAACTCTTCACCTTCAACAAGAGTGGCCTGACCATTATTCAATTTTGCAACAACAAAAAATGGATCAAGTGGGATGTATAAGCCATATTCTTCTTCTTCAACTCTGAAATTAACTAAAAGTTCGTATGTTTCTGAATCATCGTCAGAATCATCTTCTTCAAGTTCCTCTGGGTCAGGTTCATCTAATTCTCCTGTTACTGTAAGCGTTACAGCTGATCTGACAAGTGTTAAATCATGTTCTTGAAGAACGATGTCCGCAACTTCAAGAATAGGTTCACTGCTTTTAATTTTCTCTACTAACTCTGGATCACCTTCATCCTTTAGCCTGAATAATGAGACGGGCGTATCTACAGGTGTTAGTAGCCCAAATTCTTCTCCATTTATTGGGATCAATTGTTCGAGGAAACAGAGTAAAGCACTACCGCTGCTATCCCTTACTAAAACGCTTGGAACCTCTCCACTATTATTTTGTTCTTGAGATGGCATAACAGTAATTGCTTTTAATCAACAGATCTACTATCACATTTCATCGTGCCCAGTTAATAGGTCGCTGAGTTGATCGGTTTTAAAGCAGGACCTTCTTCAAGCCATTGTCTTAGTAATAACAGAGCTGCAGCACTGTCAAGCTTCCCTGAACGATCCCCTTTTAAGTTGTAAATTTTTTCTGCCGCCCAAGTACTGCTGTGTTCATTTACCCATGCAATTGGGAGGTCAAGGGCTTGGGCTATTTTTACACCATATTTTTGACAATATATCGCTTGCGGCGTTGCTCTTCCTTCTTGATCTAAAGGGATTCCTATTACTAGACCCTTAACATTCCTTTGTTGACAAAGCTTTTTAAATTCTTTGATTTCATTGGTTATATTTGTTCTTATTATTGCTGGTAATACTTTAACTGTTATGCCTAGAGGATCACAACCAGCAAGTCCTACTCGTTTTTTGCCTATATCTAAAGACAATATTGATTGGGGATTAGGTTTAGACATTGTTTAGATCTCTTCCTTGAACAGGTGTAGGGAGCGGAGGTGATTGAGGATTGAGACTTTTTATCATTGATTCCAGGCTTTTTGCACCTTTAATAAATGACTTATTATTTTGCCGCTTCCATAAGCTTCTTCCTAACAACAACTTCTCATCAGATATCGTCCAATTATTATTTACTAATATATCATTTAGATAGTTGATTTCACTATTGCATTCAATTACAATATTTGGATATTTGGCATTTATATATTTTAGTAAATACGGCATTAATCTAACCACTCTTGAATCAGCCAGATTACTCGTTAATATTTCAAACTCTTCATAATTAATGGGATTATTGTTAGCTATTAAACCAATAATAGCAACTACCTTATTCTTATTATTTATGATCATTCCACAACTTTTTTGACTTTGATCAAGTAAATCTATCCAACTCCTATCTAATATTTGTCTAAGGTATGGAGATTGGCTTCCTTTCTCAAGAGGCCAAAGTGCTTGTACATTGCTTCTCTTTATAGGTTGCCATTCGAACTCTTCTGGCAACTTTAATTTAAGTTTTTGGTTATATACGTTTTTGTTATTATTTTTTTTGTCATTAAATTTCCATGATTTAATAGATTTTAACGGTTGAAAGCCAAGTTCTCTTACAGCTGAAATAAGATCACTGTTAGAAACATTAGTTTTTGTAATCCAACTTTGAGATCTTTCATTTACCAAATCTAAAGCAGTTGCGAATACTTCTTTAATTAGTTCTTTATGCGTCACTTTATTTTGTGTTTTTATCAACATCGGTTCTCCTATCTCCCAGCAGCTACCTTTTCTATTTTTTGGTTTTAATATTGTAAATCCAATAATTTCATCTCCTTCTAGTATTGTTAGACATGTTGGGTTCCTCGCAGGTAGCAAAAAAGAAAACGTATTTTCTAAATTTGCTAGGAAGCTCTTCCCAAGCATAATCTGTAACCACCTCAAACTTTCATATTTACGGCCTAAAGCAAGCGCTGATATATGAGAAGCCTTAAGGGGCTCGGCCTTCATAGCTTTTGTAATTTTTTTGATTTTTAGATTTCCTCAATCCTATCTCTAAATCTATCTAGTAAGGATAAATAATGTTGTTGAAAAATCATGATGGCCTAACTAATACCAAAGGAGTTTGTTCGTTCCCATTACCAGCAGGGTTGCTGACTAAGGCATTAAGCAATAAAGAATTATTTTTTTTATTTGATGATGCCAGTATTTTTACTTTGCCTAAATCATTAACATCCACAATAGCAACATCTACATTAAGTCGAGCTGATATTTTTCTGCAAATTTCTTGAGGATTAATAGGCCCTAAAACAATAGTTTTATCATATGGAGGAGTTGTTCCGGTTATATCATCAATTAGTCTGGCTTGTTTACCGGCAAGTCTATAAAAGATACCTTTTATTTTAAAAACTTTAAGTATTGCAGCTAATAACCAAGAGAGTAAAACTCTTGTTGGGCCAATTATATCTATTAAAACTTGCATACCACAGGCAGTAGCGAGACTACTTGTTGGATGAAAAGACCGACAAAGGTTGCGGGAGAGAAAATCTGTATTTATAGATGAAGGGTCTTTATATCTACCTTGCATAATTGCTAACGGTGTTTCTCCTAAGGTAAGAATATCTCCTTTCCTTATAAGAGAACCAGCATAGTCCTCACATATTTTTTCTGGCTCATCAAGAATTCCTAGTAGATGCGTTCTAATTGGTAAAACCTTAGAATTATTTTGTTCTATAAAACTTTCTTGAGTGTAGTTTATTTTCTTGGATTTATTTATATTTATTAGAAGACCATCTTTTCTTAAAATTCTTCCAAATGGCCCATAATTCACCCAATTTATATTTAACCATATATTATGAGGAGTATTTATTTCTGATAAATTATTTTCGGATGATAAATTCAAAATGACGTTAACTTTTGTCTTACATTTACTTTTAATAATATAAGCAGGCCAATAATTATCACTTCTTGAAGCTTGGTCTGGGTGCTCTGTAATCACTTTTGTTTTCACTATTAAATTTGTATAGGATTTATCACCAATTAAGATTGGATCTACACTAAAATCTGGTACCATTACTTCCATCCTTGGATGGGGATTCTTTAATTCAAGTGTTAAATTTATTTCTATTTGATCTTCAATATCAGCTACTTTATATGTTAAAGGTTTTATTTTTAGAGGAGATGCTGGCTTGAGCTTTTGTCTGATTTCAAGCCATAAATTAACAGCAATTATTACGACTAATATTTTTATGATTAATGAGACTGTCATTTAGATAGGTTAATCATAATTTTAAAACTATCTTAGAGCAAGATACTTATTTTTGCACCAATTAATTTTATTTCTTTTTTATTTCCTGGGATCTGTGTAACCATCTTTTGAAGGCTCACTATTGTATTCATTGAAACTCTTAATAGAAATAGAGAATGATGGAGGTTTAAGTCCAGTCGAGGTTGTTATGGCTGAATTTATTGATTCTATTGAAACTTGTCCATCTTGATCTAAAATTACATTTCCTTCACTATCAATTACTACTACTTGAGGGATAAATCCGTGCCAATAATGAGCAGGATTTGTAGGATCATCAGTATTTTTATTTTGCAGTTCATCAGTAGTAAGTGGTATTAAATCTACAGAACTACTCCAGAGTAATTTAATACCAGAAACTACCGGAGCAAATTCTTTGCTGCTAGCACTGTCATCTAGATAAAAAACAAGAACACTTGTTCTTTTATTCTCTAGTGATTCTTTAAGAGTAGTTGATGGAGGTACTAATGATCCATTGCCTGCATATATAGGAAAAATATTGCCATCATAACTATTGGTATTTCTAGCGCTGAACACTGGACTTACATTTATACTTAGAATTATTAATAAAATAATAAAGAGTTTTGTGATTTTCATTTTAATTCAAATTGTTAGTAGTTTAGTTGTCCTATGACTTATCCATTGAAGCATTAAAAAGCATTTATTTAGCTTCCACCCAAAGTTCTACCCATTCCTTGGGCAATACCTCTTCCTATTAAACCTAGGGAACGTCCAAGTACTTGTGTAAGAAGAATAACCATTAGGCTACCTATTTTTTTGACTAATGCTTGTGCTTGAGGGGCTAAGGCATCTCTAGTTTCAACTACTAGGGCTATTTGCTGTTGCCACCATCCGAGGTTTCGCAGTTCTTCATCTCTTAGCTCGGTAATTACTACGGATTGAATTCCGTTAGCGCTAAATTTATATAGAAGTCTTTTGCTTTCATAAAGCTGGATTGGCCTTTCAATAAAACTTGCCCAACGATTTCTATTATTAATCTGATTCCTAAGTCTTTCTAGTTCTCTTGTTGAAATTAGATCCCTTGTGAGGAAGTAATTTCGTATTTCAGGCCATAGGGCACATGCACTAATGATCTCTGATGATATTATTTCAGAATTTCTAATCAACCAATTACTAAATAATAACTCTAAATGAATAATTGCTCTGGGATCATCAGGAGGTAGTAATTGACCATTAATATTTATTGGTTTATTCTTCAATAAAGTATCTAACATTATTTTTGGGTCTGGAATCTCTTCATCTTCATATGAAAAATTGGAAATTTCTATTAACTTCTCCATTAAGTTAATAGGGTTTCCTTTGAAATTAACTCGAATATATTCTCCTGACATATTCCTCAATGCTTCTTTCCTAATATCTTCTTGTAATGTTTCCCAGGTAGTGTTTAAATCTTTTTGTGTTGGGTCATTCTTTTGTAGTTTTTGTATTACTTTATTTAACTGAATATGTAATGATCTTAATAGCTCCTTTTTTTTACTAGATTTTAATGCATATATTGAAAGTAGGTTTTCAGAATGTTTATTTATGCTGTTATCTATTGCAATAGCTAATTGGTTATTTATTAGTTGCCAAATGGATTCCGAATCGTTTTTCTTTAAATTTAAATTTGTTCCTATGTCAATAATGCCTTTTTTTTGTTTGGTGGTTAAAATTGAATTATTATTTTTTGGCTCTACTTTTGAAGCAAGAGGGCCCCATATTAGCACTAAAAATGATTTAGCTGTATTGAGTTCTCTTTTTCTACCCTTTAAAAATATATCAGTAATAATTCCTTGTTGATTAATATTTATCAGATCCTCAATAGAACATATTTCATTGTTAATTTGTTGTAGGCCACTAATCAATAACCATTGCCCTAATCCTAGTGTTTGGTTGGTTGTTTTAATAGCTGATTTATTTTCCTTGATTTTTACAACCCTACCACCATCTTTTATGGTTGAAATTGTCTCCAACAATGTTTCAAAATCTGGATCTTGTAGTAATCCTCTGCACCCAAGATTGAGTAAATCATCTGTGCTTAGTGATATTTTTTCAGGTATAATTAGTAAAAGAGGAGATGGATTCCAATACTCTTCTAATTTCCTTAGTTCTATTTGAATTGAGTTTGCCAGTTCAATATTCTCTAAAAACCATATAATTAGAGAAGGGTGCTTGGTTAAATTTTCTTTATTTAAACGTATCTTTAAGCTTGTGGAACGAGAAGTAAACTGAACAGCTAGAGACTCCCCCAGTAATTTGGGTGCAATTAAGAGGATTTCAGTTGTTCCTTCAGACAATGCCAACACCCTAGGGCTTTCTTTAAGATACCTATAGATATGAAGAAACTCCAGCCCATTAGTAAAATTAATGGTGAATTCATAATTTTTTCATTGATTTTGAATGATTAAATCATTTCGCTCATCAATTTTCTTAGTTGAAGTTGGATATATTTATTATGTAAGTTCTAATTTGTAAATAGAAGTTAGAACTCAAATTATTTTTGCCTTTTTATATTAGGCATAGAAGTCATACTCAACTTTGGAATCATTAATATTTCTACCTCCTATAACCTTTATTGCCTCCACTAGATCTATCTTCTTATCATAAAGTGCTCTGCCAAGTATTATTCCTTTAACACCTTCATCTTCTAGTGGAATTAATGATAATAAATCAGAGATGCTACCTACTCCTCCTGAAGCAATTATATCGAATTGACTTGCTTTTGCCATATCTTTTAGGTAATTAATATTAGGCCCTAATAGCGTTCCATCCTTATTAATATCTGTAGTAATTACTGAAGCTATTTGAACATCAAAAAATTGCTTTACAAGTTCTGTTGCATAAACACCACTTCCCTTTGTCCAACCAGATGTAGCTACTTTCCCATCCTTTGCATCAATACCTAAAATGACTTTTTTAGGATACTTTTTAGCAAGCTCTTTAACAGTCTTTTGGTCTTCAATTGCGAGTGTTCCAATAATAACTTTATCAATGCCGTAGCCAAAAAGATCTTCTGCTCTAGTTGATGACCTAACTCCTCCTCCGATTTGAACGGGGATTTTTAGTGAATTGGTTATTTCTTTGATTAGTAAGTCATTTATGGGTTTACCTGTTCTGGCTGCATCTAAGTCAACTAAGTGTAATCTTTGTGCTCCTAGCTTCTGCCATTCAAGAGCTTGCTTTACTGGATCTGAACCAAATAGCGTGACTCTATTGTAGTCACCTTGATTTAGGCGCACGCACTTCCCATCCAGAATATCTATGGCTGGGATTATTTCCATAATGAAAAAATGTTTTGTTTACACTATCCTGACTCGGAAATTATGACTTGTCTGCTCATGTCACGCTTCAATAGTTTTTATATCTATTTGGACCTATGAACATTCTTATTATGGGTGGCACCCGATTTGTCGGGAAAGCTATTGTTAAGGGACTGCTTCTTAAGCAACATACTCTAACTTTATTTACAAGAGGCAATAAACCTGTCCCAGATAATGTTGAACATATAAAAGGTGATAGAGAAAATGAAGACGATCTATCTGCATTGAATGGAAAATCGTTCGATGTAATTATTGATAGTTCTGGAAGAAGTGAGGATGATACAAAGTTGTTATTAGCTCATTCAGGGAAGCCTAAACATAGATTTATTTACATTAGTTCTGCGGGAGTTTATAAAGATTCGATATTTATGCCTTTAGATGAACAAAGTCCAATTGACCCTAATAGTAGACATTATGGTAAATTTATGACAGAAAAATATTTAATTAACAATAAAATTCCATTTACTAGTTTTAGACCTACATATATATATGGAGCAGGTAATTATAATCCAATAGAAAAATGGTTTTTTGATAGAATTACTCAAGATCAAATAATACCAATTCCTTATAATGGAGAAACCATTACACAGTTAGGTCACGTTAATGATTTGTCTGATGCTATAATTAAAAGTTTAGATCTTTCGATTTGTGTAAATAAAATTTATAATTGTTCTGGTAAGAAAGCAGTTACATTTAGGGGTTTAGCCGAACTTTCAGCATTGGTTTGTGGTAAGAATACAAATGAATTAAAATTCAGAAGCTTTGATCCAGAACGATTGGATAAAAAATCTAGAAAATTATTTCCTTTAAGAATAAACAATTTTTATACTGATATTACTCTTATGGAAACTGAAATTGAATTCTCGCCGCAAATTAGTTTGCTTGATGGGCTAAAAGATAACTTCCTAAATGATTATTCTCTTAAGACAATAATCAAAACTGATTTTACTAACGATCAGTACTTAAAGTGAAATCTATATATTTTAAAGCAGAATAAATTGCAACAAAAAGAGATACCCAAAATAATATAAAACCAAAATAATGAATCCTATCTATTATTATCCCACCCCATCTTTCTGGCCAAAGAATTAGCAATAAGCTTGCAAATTGAAGTATTGTTTTTACTTTTCCTAATTTTGAGGCAGCTCCTTTCTTGCCTTTCTTAGCCCGCCACCCTGAAATCAATAATTCTCTTGAAACTAATAACCAAATAGACCAAGCGGGTAGTGCGCCTATACTTGATAACCATATAAATGGAGCACAAATCAGAATTTTGTCTGCTAGTGGATCAAGCGTTGCTCCAAGATCATTGCCTCCATCTGCTTTCCTGGCTAATTTTCCATCTAGGAAATCTGTAAGTCCTCCTATTATTATTAGAAAACACGCAAATGAATAGAATTTAGCGCTTAATAGCATAATTATAGGAAGTCCTAAAAATATTCGAATTAATGTAAGAGTGTTTGCTATTTTTCTCAACTTTAGGTTCTTCATGAATTTCATATTTTTACCATTCTTATTGGCAATTAGGCATCCGATCTAAATCTTTATATTTTCTTCCCAGCTATGCATGAAAAATTTGATAGTGTATTAAATATTTAATTTTCAAAAGAATTAAGTTGACTATTTTTCTGTTCGCTATTTTAATAGGCTCTCTTGTTTCTATGTTTTTCATAGTTCGTAAATTAGATAATAATTGATTACCTTTATATTTTATAAACTGATTGAATGATATTTACTATTTTTTCTACTCTTACTAGTTACAAAAGATTGCTATGTTAAATAATAATTTTTGGTCAAACAAGCCTTTATGGTGTCAACCATGGACCATTGTTCTTTTTGGATTGACTCTTATTATTTCAACTTTTTTCTTTGTTAAAGTATTATGGTTAACTATTCTTGTTGCTTTTATTGTTATATTATGGTGGTTTTTATTTCTTTATTTAGCCCCTAATTTATATTATCGTGATAAATTAAATGATTTGTCAGATTAATTTATATTTCTAATCACTTAATAGTTAGTATTTATTGTTAATTTGAATATTATTGCACATAAACTTAACCAAGATTTTCTGCTGAAATATGAATGATCTACTTACAATACGCACACTTAAAATCTCTGATATCAATCACGTAACTCAATGGTCAAGGGATGAAGGATTTGCTCCTGGTAATGGAGATGTTGGAATTTATAAACATACTGATCAACAAGGTCTTTGGATTGGTTGTATAAATAATAAGCCTATTGGTTGCATAGCTGGGGTCAAATATAATTCCTCTTATGGTTTCATTGGACTTTTTTTGGTAGTTAAAAAATTTAGAGGAAAAGGTTATGGATTAGAACTTTGGAAACACGCATTAAAACATCTTTCTGATCTACCATGTATTGGTTTAGAAGCAGCTCCTGATCGGGTAAAAGATTACACAAATTGGGGTTTCAAGCTTTCTTCTTCAACTACTAGATGGAAATGGGAAGGTAGTGATCATCTTTTGGGAATTGATAATAATATCTCATTAAAAGATATAAAAATCTTAGAAGGGGAAATGATACCTCGAAGTGTTGTACAAACTTATGATGCAAAAAGAGAGGCTTCACCTCGCCCCCACTTCCTGTCCGATTGGCTTAACCATCCAGCAGGAAATGTTTTAGCACTGATTGATTCTCAAGGCCTATGCCACGGATTTGGAAGGATACGTCCTTGTTTATTAAAAAGTGGAGAAGGTTGGCGTATTGGTCCTTTATTAGCTGATACTCCACAACTTGCAGAAGTTTTAATTAGAAAACTTGTAATTAGACATCCTGGTGTTGTTTTAATTGATGTACCTGAATTAAACTCTTTTGCTCCCTTATTATTAAATAATCTAGGATTTGAAAGGATGTCTGAAACTTTTAGAATGTATAGAGGTACTCAACCCCCTATTAGTATGTCAGAACTGTATGGTTTGGCATGTTTAGAACTAGGTTAATCTATCTCTATGCTTCTCTTCTGAAAGTTCATTTTCTAATTGTTGTATTAACCTTGTTACTAGAGATTGAAATTCAGGTTGGCACCCTCTAAATGCGGCCTTATGTCTTATAGTCTCATTTCTAGTCCTGAGGTCTGTTAGCATTAATTGCAAAGCATCTATTTTGGAGTTGATATTCATATGTTGTTGGAGTGTATCTATATCCTAAGATCTTTTTAGCACAAAATCATTTATTTGATTTTGCATTGATTTATTTTTAACACCTTTGCTGCTTGTGATTTCAACTATTTTTTGTATTGAATTCGCAGTATTTAGTGCCTCTATGCAGGATTTAGCCACAAGTCTTCTTGGAATAGATCCTTCAGTTTGAGTATTTTCTGAGGAATATATAATACCCTCGTTCTGTAGATCATCTTCTTGTTCAGTTAATCCACCTGGCCTTATAATTGTCCAATCTAAAGAACTTTTTTCTAGAAATTGTTCTCCGATTCTTTTCCAAACAAGAATTAAGCCAAAAAGATTTAGAGGATGAAACCATTTACCTGCACATAATGAACTTACTAAGATTACTCTTTTTAAACCAACTCTTTTGCAACTTTCTACTTGTGATTTAACCCCAAATGCATCAATCTTTGCTGGTCCTGTCAAGTCTACAGAAGGTCTTGCTCCGGTTGCAATTATTAAAGCATCCTTACCTTTTATAGCCCCATCTAATTTATTTGTTTCACCAAGTGAGAGATATGTCTTCTCACATTTTGTCAGAGATGGTGGAATTTTAGATGTTTTCCTTAGGAGTAAATGGACTTTGTGACCCTTCTTTAGAGCTTCTTCCGCAGCTCTATAACCTGTTTTTCCTGAAGCACCACTAATAACAATTTCCATAATTTTTATTATTTAACTTATTTTTAGCAAGAAAATCATCATATTGCGACCAAGTTTACAATATCTTTTCAGCTGGATAAACAATTAGTATCTTAATACTACAATATATTATAGATTTTAAGGTTTTATTAATTTAACAGGCTTTATCCTTTTTGGATATAACTCTCTACACATAAAGCATTTTGTTCCATCACATCCTCTGGCCGTACAATATTCTCTACCGTAAAATATTATTTGTAAATGTAGTTTGTTCCATTTTTCAATAGGAAATAATAATTTAAGATCATTCTCTGTTTGTTTAACATTTATTCCAGAAGTTAGCCCCCATCTCTGAGATAATCTATGAATATGTGTATCTACTGGAAATGTTGCTTTTCCAAAAGCTTGAGCCATAACAACACTTGCAGTTTTATGACCAACACCAGGTAAGGATTCTAAATCTTCAAAATTATTTGGTACTTTTGAATTAAATTTATTCATTATAATTTCTGATGTTGAATAAATGTTTTTAGATTTTTGTTTAGACAAACCAATTTGTTTTATTTTTTCATATATTGTATTGAGGCCTAACTCATACATTTTTTTTGGTGTAGGGCCAATTCTGAAAAGCTCTGGTGTGATTTCATTTACCTTCTTGTCAGTGGATTGAGCACTAAGTATTACAGCAACTAGAAGAGTGAATTTATTAATGTGATTAAGAGGGACATCAGGATTAGGGTATAAACTTTCTAACCTATCGATTATTATTTTTACTCTTTCAATTTTTTTCATTTTAATTTTCAATTTCTGGGTTTAATTTCTTAGTTAATTTTATATTAGATAAATAATAATGTTATATAATATAAACTTAATTAGATCTCAGGATTGTTAGATAGATTTTTATAGCTGCCTTCCATCTTTATTGTCAAATCCCTTTGACTTGCAACTATTTTTATGAAAACAATACAGTCGAATTATAAATGGTTCACCACTTTGTAGTATTTGTTTCATTTTAATGAACCATTGCAGCATTGTCATGTGATTTTATGAGCTTATATTGGTAGCGAATTCAACTCTAGAGGTTTCTTTGTCGTTCTTTATTGTTTAAGGATATTTGATTAGTTAAGTCATAGCAAATGTTTTGAGGAGATATTAGTAGACCTATTTTACTTCCCCTTTGTTTATTAATGATTTTTGTTACTTCAACGCTTGAGCCAATTTCCTCTCAAAATGTATAAACGATTTCAATAATTTTCGGTTTTTTGCATTGATTCGACAAGTTCACTTGAAAGAAGGGCAGACATTCTTATTGTCAGCACCAAATAAAACTCTTCAATGTGCCAGGCTTTCATTTTTGAAAGGTATTGCAAGAATATCTGGTTCTTTTGGAAATAGTCTTACAGATATTACTTTGGCTTTTTGCGGTGATTGCGAAATTAATTGTATTTCCCTTCCTTATGATTCCAATCTTTTGTTAGAGGCTATTACTGAGGCTTCAGTAGAGGTGGATTATTTAGGTAAATGTCCTATTAATCATGATTTGATGTCGCAATGGTTGTTTGATTTGCATCTTGTAAGACACCCTGTTGGCTCAGAAGCAAGATTAGTTTCACTTTTGCAATTGCTTGTTAGTAGATTTGGATTTAGAAGAGGAGATGGTTATTTCTTACCCTTTGGATTGGGTCATGCCCGAATTGCAGAACTTATAGGGGCAACCAGATCAACTGTTACTAGACAACTAACTATACTTAGACAACAGGAAGATCTATTATTGAATCCTCCTCATGGACATTTTTTATTATCTGCTCGTCTTATTGAGACTCCCTTGAAATAAATATTTTATGACAAATCAATTTTTACAAATAAAAGATCTTTCACATCATTATTATCAGAATAATCAAAAATTATTCTCACTTAATTCAGTTAATTTATCTGTGAGGAAAGGAGAATTGGTTGGTCTTATAGGTCCATCAGGTTGTGGAAAGACAACATTATTGAGATTAATTGCCGGATTTGAGCAACCTACTGATGGTTCTATTTTTATCGATTCTCAATTAGTTTCTTCAACTGAAGTAAATATTCCACCTGAAAAACGTAAAGTTGGAATGGTATTTCAGGATTACGCTCTTTTTCCACATTTAAATGCTTGGAAGAATGTTTGTTTTGGATTATCTAGTCAATTATCATCTTATCGAGCCAATTGGTTGTTAGATATTCTTGGTTTGACTGATTTTAAATATAGGTACCCTCATGAACTATCAGGCGGTCAAAAACAACGTTTAGCTCTTGCTAGGGCACTTGCCCCAGGAAATTCTTTTGTACTTCTCGATGAACCTTTTTCAAGTCTTGATGTAGATGTACGTTATAAGCTTCGTAGTGAATTGAAAATTGTTTTATCATCATGTAATGCTTGTGGAATTTTGGTTACACATGATCCCCAAGAAGCCTTAGCGATTTGTGATCAGGTTGCTGTTATGAATAATGGCCAGATTCATCAGTGTTCTTCTCCTAGTGATTTAATTAAATTTCCTAAAACGTCTTTTGTTGGTCGTTTTGCTCTACATAGAAATCTTTTACCAGTTAAATATCATCAGAATAAATTCTCAACTCCTATTGGTTCAATATTAATTGACAATAATTATTCTAATTTGAATGATTTGAATTTATTAGTAGATGAAAGCTCTATTATTATTATTAAATCTGATACTGGTAAAGCGATAATAGAAGGTAGAGAGTTTTTAGGAGATTCTTGGAGAATTAGAATACTAGTTGATGATCTTCTTATAAGAGTATTTCACCCTTTAAAGGATCCACCTAACCAAGGCGAAAGGTGTAACTTGATATTTAGAGATGGTAGTACTGGTATTTTGTTCCCAGGGTCTATTCGTATTAAATTATAGTAACCTTCAACCAATTAAGCTTGTAAAAATTCTAAGCAGCAAGTGGGGCTGATTCAATCAAGGTTGGAGCAAGTCGAAGAATAGGTTCACCAGAAGGAACATTTAATAATTCTGCTGATCTTAGCCTTGAGATAAGTCTTGTGGAAGTAACTCTTGTGGAGCCAATTAGTTCCCCAATCCTTTCATGAGTTAAGCGGAATGGAAGATGACACCAATCACCACATCTCCTGCCAAGTCTATTAACCAAAAGGGCAAAAAGAGCTTGCAATCTTTGCTCTGCACTACCTAAATGTCGTATGCGTAGTAACTGCAAGGTCCATTCATTAACCGCGTCATAGCCTTGAGAATCTGATACTTCGGCATCTGACCTGAAACAAAGTGGCGTTAAAGCTTCAACACACACACCTTCACTGCAAAGCCTGTCAGTCCTTAGTTGATCTCCTGGTTGAAGAAATGCAAGTGTCATTCCTTCTGTTTCTTCACATGGGCAATAAACTCTTGCGACTCCTTCTAAGACTTCTAAGCAGGCACCACCTGATCTTGCAGATGGATCAATTAAAACAGATTGTCCTGTAGGCATTCTTACTGCAGCTACTGGATCGTCAGGGAGGAAACGGAAGCTCATTGGTGAATAATTAGAGAGCTTATTTTTTAACTAAAGGAAACCTATACGTTTCCTTAGCTCTTTTGCAAGCGATTCTCAATAGCAACTTATTTGTTGCGACGCTTCTGGCAAAATGATAGCACGTGTTGTATAAATTGTTATATTAGCCAGTGTTTTGCTGCCCTGACTGGTCGAATTGTGGCCACATGCAAATTTAATTTTTAATCCATCCAAGTTGGGTTTTATGTTTTTAATCAATAAAAAAAATTTTTAGGGAAAATAAATATATCTATTATCTATATTCATATCTTTACTGAGTAAAAGCTGATAAAAAAATCCCACCTTAATTAAAAGGTGGGATTTTTATCTGATTTAATTAATGATTTATTGTCTATTAGTGACAATAGATATTAATTAATCTCCGGAGGTGATTTTTGCACTCTCCATATTTTCAAAGGCTTTGCCAACACGTCTGAAGTCAAATCCCATAGCTCTTAGTGCATGCCATAAATGACCTTGGATATAGAAGAATCCAAGATAGAAATGGACATTAGCTAGCCATGCTCTTGCTGTGTGGGCATCACCTACTAAAGATGAATCCGTATCAATAAAGTACGGCGCAAAATCAAATTGCAGCTTTAGGACATCGCCATAAAGATCTGCTGGATAGATGGTGGTGTTTGTTGAGCACCAGAATGCTGCAACGAAAGCCATGTAACCAACTCCTGCCAAGGAATAAGAAAGTACTGCTTCTGCAGATAGCAAACCTTTTCCTTTGAATTCGGTGTACTCACCGAATTGCTTAGTGGCAATGTGGAATGCTCCACCAATAATTGTGAAGAATGCTAGGAATGCATGTCCGCCCATAACATCTTCCAAGCTGTTAATTGCTAAGAAGTCGCCTTGGTGGTTCCAGATCATTCCGAAGTCAAGGTTGTATTGAACCTGACGGGTAGCACCGATTGCTGCGTCGTAAATCCCGTGGATTCTTGCCCATTCAACAAACTGAATGTTGCCTAGTCCAAGGAAAATAAGGTGGTGGCCAAGAATAAAAGTAAGACGATTAGGGTCATCCCATTCGAAGTCAAACTTCTTAGGTCTGCTTCCTTCTGGATAAGCACCTAGGTCTCCTTCATATTTCATTGAATGGAGTAGGCCACCAGCGCCTAAGACGCCAGAAAAGATGAGGTGAAGGACTGCAATTACTGTCATGCCATAAGGCTCAGTAATTACACCGTTTTCAATTCCTCCGATTCCAAGGCCAGCCACGTGGGGCAAGCAAATCAGACCCTGGTTACCCATTGGCAACGAGGAGTCATAGCGAGCTAGCTCAAAAAGGGTAAATGCACCAGCCCAGAACATCATCAAGCCAGCATGTGCAGCATGCGCAGCGATGAATTTTCCTGAACGGTTAACAGTCCCTGAATTACCCGCGTACCAGTCATATGTGACGTTCGGGTTCCCGTAGGTCTGCACGAGATTAGAAATTTATAAGGGCCACATTAAAATATTTTCAGTCAGGCCAAAAGGAATAGAGTCTTCACATGGCTTATTGGAGACGTCTCATAAGTTAGCTCCTATAGTATCATTTGTTACTACATTGACGGTTAAAAGCTTTTTGAGTCTAAAAATATAGTTTTATCAGCAATTTTCATTGACAGATATTTTTCAAAAAAAAACGAATTTTTTAGCTCAAAAATCTAAAAGCGTTTTTAAGCTATTTACTCTTTAATTAATGAGGTGGACTTCCTTTGACAGTGGTTAGGGCTGTCCCATCTAAAAATTGCTGATCAAGAAGAAGTAACGCTGCGCTGTTATCACTTGCTAATCGAAGTCTTTTCCTAACAAACCTTGCTTCTGCTTCTTCTTGTAATTGCTCTGCTACAAACCAATCAAGCATTGCAGTAGCACTTCTTTCACCTGCTTGCTCAGCTATAGAGTAAATCCTATTAATTGAAGCGGTAACAGCTTGCTCCATTTCATAAACTTGATCAAATAGTGATTGCGTCGAATTCCAACTTCGTTGCGGGGCATCGACACTTGGCAATTCAACCTGTTCGTCTGAGTCAACTAGATAAGCAATAAGTCTATCTGCGTGTCCTCTTTCCTCTTGGCTTTTGGTTTGCATATAAGTAGAAAAACCAGCCAAATCTTTCTCCCTAAGCCAAATTGACATAGCTAAATAGGTATGACTTGCTTGGAATTCACAAGATAGATGATTGTTGATAGCTTTTGTTAGTTCCTGCATGATAGTTATTTATTTATGGCATTACTATTTAACAATACACCTACTTTAACAATAAAGCATCTACAAGATCAAATGTTATTGAAATCAATTCTCAGTAGCAATTTTAAGATCTAAGAGTATATTAATAATAGTTTTTTCCTCTTTGTGTAAGTCATGAATGAAGAGGCGATCTTAAAGAAAATAATAGATGAGTTCCCAAATAGAAATTATTCCAGAATTCATAATTTTAAATTAATAATATTTTTGGGATCAATAGGAGACCTAGAAAATTTTGAATATGTTCAATATTTAAATCGAAATTCTAAAAAATTAGAAGAATTATCTATTGAATTATATTTTTATACGATAGGAAGTCCTATCTCGAAAGAATATTTCATTAGATATACAGGCATTGATCCTAACAGCTTAATTATCTTTGAAAA
>CACFBG010000016.1 GCA_902564535.1 uncultured Prochlorococcus sp. | reverse complement strand
CCAGAAGGTTGGCTTATTGATCCCAATGGGAAGTGGCTATTGCTCTTTCATAAAGATCCAATGTCTTTACAAAGGTCTCCTTTCTTCTATATGGACAAATGGGATGTATCTCCAAAAGGCACTCCCAACACGTTCATCAATAGAAGAAAAGTGCTTTTAGAGCCAACCATAGAAACATGGAATGAGTTAATTCAAAACGGCTGGAAAAGACTTGAACATCAATTTGGAGAAACAGCATGAGCAAAGAAGAACTAGTACTGCAAATAACAAGAGCTATGCATAAGGGGCATAGCAAGCTTGAAAGCTTCAACGCATACCAGTGCATCAAAGGCTATTTCTTGGATCTGGAAGTAGAAGATTTAGTTGCTATTGCCAATCAGTACGGCATAAATACCATTATCTCAGAAATTAAATAGATCGTAAATTAGTCAAAATCCCTCATTTGTGCTAGGTGTATAAGGGTAGGTAAATGCTACGTAATGGCTCAACTAACAATTAAAGTGAGCGCCAAGGCTGATGCCATGATCGCGACACTTCAAAAAGAAATCTTTAATCGTCGCCGTAAAAAAGTAACGGCACAAGGTGTTGTAGAAACTCTTGTAGAAAGTGGTGCTAAATCACAATCTGATAAGCGTTATGCAGCGTCTTGGAAAAATCTAATTAAGGACATTGAGAAGGCAGCAAAGGTTTCTGAAGTTCACGGAAATAAGCCTGCGAATATCTCTGCAGAAGAGTGGGCATTAGTTCTTTCACATCGCACACGTAAAAGCACAACAGCTAAGAAAGCACCTGCTAAAAAACGTGCAGCCAAGACAACTGTTAAGGCCGTTGCAGTTAAAAAGGCAACTGCAAAGAAAGCTGTTCCAGCCAAATCATCAGTTACAAAAAGAGTGGCTGCAGCAACTAAAGTATCTCCAACATCTCCAAAACCAGCTAAAAGAAGAAGGGCTACTAGAGCTACCGCTAAAACTGCATAGTTAATCTTTAAATCAACTTGTTAAAAAGGATTGCTACTTTCTCTGAAGTAAATTTTGGCTGAATATTGAGCGTGACTCCAAAGATAGCTCGTCTTGAAGCGAAGTACTTAAACAAAGCGACTTCATCTGGAGCCTTACAAATAACAATGCCCTGACCTGTTTGAGGTATATGAACTCGTTGGCTCAGATTAAATACTTCAAAGCTACCAATCTCTGCCCCACATTCATATATAAGATGCACTTCTAAGAAGAGGTCTTCTGAAATTCAATGTTTTCGAATTCACAGTAATGGAGGAGAACTTGATAGCGTGAATTTAATTTCATAAATTTTTGCCGACACCAAAAAAATATATTTATTTAGGCCTTCTCTCACAGCTGGCTCTAAAATGAATGGCTTGATTTTTTCTCGCATCAAAACCACATATAAAAAGACTCATCAGACAAATGAAACTTTATTATTCTTAAATATTTCGAATTGAATGAATGGATTATATTTTTCGTACAATTAACTTATGCTAATAACATAAGGACGGTATCATGGAAAAACCAGTAGAGTTTAGTCATGTTTATAAAATCATTAATGCAATAAAGCAAGGCGACGAAAGCAAGAAAAATGATCTAAGTGCAATCCTAAAGGACTTTAAGGATGGAAGCAATGCGGACAGCTTCTTACATGAAATTGGTCAAAAGTTTCTGACTATTGGGGTAGAAGAATTATTAAGTAAGAAAAATAGCAAGGACTTGCAATCAGTTGGTGAACTAACAAATAAAGAATGGACTGAGATCGCAGAAACAATGATCAATTATGCAAATAAAAATAAAATCCCTAAAAATCTTTCATTGAAATGGGATACACCAAAAAGAGAGATCGAAAAACATATTATAAATATGGCAAGATATATAACAGAAGGACTTATTGATTCGATGGAATAATTTTATAGGTAAAATAATACTTTAAGAATAGACGTTACTCTCATTAATATAAATAATATTGAGGCATTATTTTATTTGGTATTGTTTCTCTTTATGAAAAATAGATGTATATTATTCGCAAAAATCTCTCAACTCTCTCCATTTATTTAAACCACTTTCAAAAACATCTAATCCATCAGTCGAGCCATTTATTTTAATAGCTTTGATAAGTGATTCTGTAGCATTAATTCCATACTCACTAGCCTTTTTCTGATTAGAACAACCCTTAGATTTATTACCTTCCTTTAAAAACTTCTCTGCCTTTAAAAGATAGTGTGTAGCCAACTCACTTTTCTTATTCCATTCATTAATGTAGGTTTCAAAGTCGTCTGCCAAAACAAAATCATTCGGAGAAAGAAAACACAAGAAAAAAAGGAAGAAAACGATAAAGTAAAAAAACTTTATAGCGTAAATTTTTTTCAACTCAACTACCCAGAAAAAGAAAAAGTCAAAGCAATGCTGCTTTTCAAAATGATTAGTAAAGTCCTTCAACAAATCACTATGAGTACTTCCTTTTATATCGAGGATTTAAATAAATGACAACAGTTTAGGCTTCTAGAAAATCATCAAATTTTTATTTCTGTTACAAAACCATTTGAATATTTTTTTCTTGAATTACAAAGAACCAAACAATGGCTGAAAAAAATAAGATTCTTAAAAACCACTTCTTTTGATTTCCTTACTGTTTCCTTTATCTAATTGCCATGTCATCCAAAATAGTCATAATCTAGACATAATAAAATTCTTGCTCAATTAAATAATGGAAAAAGGAAATTTAAAAAGAATTATTCAAGACCTTGAATCTCTACTAACTGAATTAAAAAGCGAGGTTTACTCTGATCCAGAAGCCTTCGTTCATCCATGGTATAAGCAGGCAGGGAATGCACCTCAAAGAATTGAATCAGAAGATGATGACGATGGATACGCTGATTAAATAGCAAAGCATCATAAAGATGATGTAAATCTAATTACTTTCTTTAAATTATTCTCTCTAAGGACTTAGGAGACTTTAGAAAGATAATAAATTAGATTATATTTATAAATAATTAACTTAGACAGGTTTCATTGCTAAAGCCTTTTACCTTAATTTAAAAAACTACCCTCAATATATCAAATTAATTTGCTATATTATTTAGCCTATAGTATAAAAATGAAATTGAAAGGGAATTAATTTTTTGCTCCAATGCGTTTTCTTATAAAAAATTTAGCAGCTTTAATAGTTAGTATTCCACAAGAAAGTAAGGTTCTATTCCTAAACTATATGGACAAAAAGTAACTACAGAAAAAGTTGAAAAATATTTAATTGGAGTGGTGACTATGAAGTAAGAAATTTATGGATGGACTATGCAACCTAGGAAATCCTGAAATAATTAATCCAAACATTACCTCTTAAAAGAAAAAATTCTTTCCATTCAATAAAAGATTAATTGCCAATACGATTAATAGCTTCTCTAGCCTTGTTAAGGATTTTTCCTTTAAGAGGAACAAAGCCTAGTTTTGGTGCTTTGTCTTGATATTGGTCGCTAAGAATAGTATTTAAGACATCTTGAATGCCTTTTGTTTTATAGCCATTACCTGTCTCATAAGCGAGAATCCACGTCAAAGTAGCAATGGGATAAGCACCTTTTCCTTTTGGATTAGGATTTGTACCAGCCAAGTTTTCATCTAAACGAATTTCATTTAGAGCGGCAGCACCTGATTCAGTTGTTGGTTTTATATATTGACCAGAAAGGTTTTGCAAAGCTGCTGCTTTAATTTCACCTCTTATGTACGACTGATTTACATAGCCAATAGCTCCAGAAGTATTGCGAATAACACCTGCAACTCCAGCATTCCCTTTAGCACCTACACCAGCAGGCCATTTCACTGATTTACCTGAGCCTAAAGTCCATTCACTGGAAAAAGCTTCCAGTGAATTGGTAAAGGCTTTAGTAGTTCCTGAACCATCAGAACGATGCACCCATGTCAGCTTGCCTGCAGAACAGCCCAATTCACTCCAATCTTTAATTTTCCCTATTGCAACTCGAACGGCTTGCTTTTGAGTCAACTTAAGATCACAATCAGGCTTGTTATAACCAAAGGCAATAGTCCCTCCCACTAAAGGAATTTGGACTAAACCACGAGTAACTTTGGCGATATCGCTCTCTTTCATAGGATCATCCGAGGCCCCAAAGTCAACGGTTTGATCAATAAAAGCTTTACGCCCAGATCCCGAACCAATGGCTTGATAATTAACCTTTGCTCCGTCAGAATTAGCCAGATCAGAGAACCAACGTGTGTAAATCTTTGCAGGGAAAGATGCACCAGCACCACTTAAACGCAAACTAGAAACTGAATCAGAAGAAACACATCCCATTAATCCTGTGGTTGAGAGAATCACAGACGAAAACAAAAAAGCCTTCCTTGCAAACCCCATGAAAAATTTAGTTTACTAAATTTACAGTAATTCAAAAATCAAAAATAGTAAAGTTTTTAAAAAACTTATCTTTCAGAAGAGTCATCTTTACTCATTAGTTAAATTATTTCGTAACCACTTCAAGATAATAGGATCAGTAAATTCTTCATAAAAAAGTCATTTAATCAGCAATTACATATGATAGAAATAAGTTCAAAGATAGATTTAGCAGAGTCAATATGGAATTTAAAAATGTTCTTGGCACTGAGCTTAAAAATTGCAACTGCAATCCAATGACTGGATGGTATAGAGACGGTTCTTGTAAGACAGATCCTACTGATTTAGGAATGCATACAATCTGTGCTGTAATGACTGATTCATTTCTTTCTTATAGCAAAGCTCAAGGTAACGACTTGACGACACCTATCCCTGAATGCAATTTTCCTGGGCTTAAGGCCGGCGATCACTGGTGCTTATGCGCACCCAGATGGAAGCAAGCTCATGACGATGGTATGGCTCCACTGGTTAATCTTGAAGCAACAGAAGCTAGTACATTGCTGATTATTAATTTAGAACTATTGAAAGAGTTCGATTATCAGAAGATATAAAAATATTATTGGTTATATAAATAATCCTAAAAGAAATAGAAAAATTAAAATTTACCCATTCAAAATTATTTTAACAAGACTTGTTAAAATACATAATTTCTGTCAATCTCCTTCTATTAATAACTTATGGAGTTAAGTCGTTTTTTTTAGGCTCAGGAAAATGTTGATTTTTTTTGACAACAAAACCTTTCTTAGTAACAAGTTTGTCCGACTCAACCTCAATCCCTTTTACAATTGAGATTTCACCTTTAAGACCAAATGAAGCCAAGTCGGCTCCCATTTGCTTAATAACTTCTGCTTCTACCAAATTCTCATCAATCTTTTCAGGAGTAATCTTTGCAAAAAGCTTGTGAGTCTTAGAAGCGACTATTTCTGTCGCATTAGTGATTTTAACGAGGATCATTTAAAAAGAAACACTCGGAACAATCTAAGTAGCTTAAGAACATTGACAACCACCATTCAAATATATCCATACAGTCGTAATAGCAAATCAATAGTTCCGGACAAATCATGCTGAAATTAATTGGCTATAAAGAAATAGCTTCTATAAGTTATCCTCTGGAATCAAGATGAAAGATGAAGGCTTTTACCCTTTGAGAGAAGTGCTTTTAGAGCCAACCATACAAACATGGAATGAGTTAATTCAAAACGGCTGAAAAAGACTTGAACATCAATTTGGAGAAACAGCATGAGCAAAGAAGAACTAGTACTGCAAATAACAAGAGCTATGAATAAGGGGCATAGCAAGCTTGAAAGCTTCAACGCATACCAGTGCATCAAAGGCTATTTCTTGGATCTGGAAGTAGAAGATTTAGTTGCTATTGCCAATCAGTACGGCATAAATACAAGTGTCTAATAAATACTTAATCGGCAAATAAATAGCCATTACTAACCAACTCATCAAATACTATTGGACCTCTAGCTTTTTTTCCTATAGAGACGGGATTAACCTGATCTAATACAGCAGCTAAGCAAGTAATCCAAAAGCTTCCTTTACATACAAGTGCTGCCTTACATATATGATCTGGAGCGACTTCAATACATCCTTGGGTACGAGACAGCTTAATGCTTTTTATTTGTGTGTAAAGCTCAACGTCTAACAGCTTTGCCTCATTCTCATCAATTGCTGTCCCTGCAGCATGACATTCGAGCAACATTTGATAGTTCATAATAGGAAAAAAGTCGACAGTTCAAAAAGGAAGGTCTAACCATGAATCAATGGAATTAATCCCTTTCTATTCCTAAGCACTCATTGGATCAAGAGTGTGCATCAACATTGTATGAAGAAGATTTGATAAATTTAAATTCAATTCAAGAGAGTTGCAAAAACAACTTTAGAAAATAGTCTTTGTATTAATTGGGCTTATGCCAACAATTATCAATGACTATCACTAACGACAGAAAAATTTTTGATTGGGCAAGAACTCTCATTGGACTGGGACTAATGTTATGTGCTTTAAGCATTATCTTTATTGCTGTGACTTTAAGGCCTGTTGCTAAGTGGGCAAATTATCAAAGTATTTGTGTTGAACAAGAAAGCGTAAAAGCTCCAATCTCATGGGCAGTAAGGAAGTGCAATGGAAGATCAAAGGTATACCAAGTAAAGTAAGAGTAATTTAATAAACAAATTAAAACAAACTTAAGTGAAAACTTTCTTGTGGAGTTTATTAATGATAATTGGTAATTTTTATAAGAAAATATCCCAAAGTCAGAAAAAGTTAGGAATAACGCCTAAAAGAAGTCGTTGTAGAAATAAACTTGATTAGCCGACAAAGGATACAAGCTATACAAATATTAAAAAAATAATTAACAAGGGGCAATACTCTGCTTGATAATTGCTAATATTGAAAGACTTAATAATCAAAAGTTAGTTTTAACCGAAACGAACAAAAATTCTCATGAGGATTATCTAAATATGGCGGAGATAGATTACGATTTCAAAACAGACAATCGCCTTGGAATTCCTGTAACTATCCTAACAGGATTTCTTGGCTCTGGCAAAACAACACTATTAAATAATATATTAACCAACCAAAAAGGCTTGAAAACTGCGGTTTTAGTTAATGAGTTTGGCGAGATAGGTATAGATAATGATTTAATTGTAAAAACCGGAAAGGATATTATTGAGCTAACCAATGGATGCATTTGTTGCACAATTAATGGTGAATTGCTTGATGCAATAAATAAAATATTAAATAGCAATCAAAATATTGAATATTTAATTGTAGAGACAACTGGTTTAGCAGATCCCTTACCAGTAGCAATAACAATCAATAGTGTCAGAGATAGTCTAAGATTGGACTCTATTATTACATTAATAGATGCGGAAAATTTTGACGAAGATATTCTTCATAGCCAGGTAGCAAGATCTCAAATAATATATGGAGATATTTTGTTAGTAAATAAATGTGATCTAGTCTCAAAAGAAAAGTTATCATATATTGACTCAAAGCTTTCAGAAATTAAACCCAACCCAAGAATTCTAAGAAGCATTAAGGGAGATGTAGCTATGCCACTTTTATTAAGTGTTGGCTTGTTCCAATCTGATCTGATTGCAAAAAAAAGATCTGACCATGACCATGACCATGACCATGACCATGACCATGACCATGACCATGACCATGAGAAATTATCTATAGAAGGATTCACCTCTTTTTCATTCCAATCTAATCATCCTTTCTCCTTAAGGAAATTCCAAAATTTCCTAGACAATCAAATGCCTTCATGTGTTTATAGAGCAAAAGGAATACTTTGGTTTGATGAAAGTGAAATAACCCATATATTTCATTTAGCCGGGAAAAGATTCACAATGGATGATAGTGATAGAAATCGTAAAAAGATAAATAAGATTGTACTAATTGGAAAGAACATTGATGTTGCAATCCTCAGGAAACAGCTTCAAGAATGCATTGTAGAAGTTACTAACAAAAACCAAAATTAGTTATAATTTCTAAAGTTTTAATTTATTCAACAATAAAACTCACTTCATGAATAAAGTCGAACTGATTACTAAATATATAAGCAAGGAAAAGCTTAGTAACAAAGAATTAGATTTTTTAGAAGATTGTCTAACAACATTAATCAATGAGGCAATGTTGTCAGACGCACGTCCACCTATTGCATCTAATATTTTATGTGATACTTTAGGTCTTAAAAGAGAATCTTTTGAAATGAATTGTATTGCTTCAATACTAGACAAAACTAGGCCAATAGATGATGGTATGTGCAGAGAACTTAGGATTTTTCATGCTCTATTACAGTCCAGATTTCTATTCAACTGAGTTAATGAAGATTTTTTCTAAGATTTTTCTTAAAGAACATACATTCCTAAATAGAACTATAAAAGAGTGGATTTGTATTAAATAAACTTCAATCGACTATCTAAATATAAATAAGGATAAAGCGCATTAGATAATTAAAGTAGGCTCTAGAAATCAAACTAATATGTCCACCTTGTAATTTGATATCCTACTCTTTTGGGAAAGCTTCTTAAAAGGCTTTCTTACCTTTTGCCTGACGAGAAAGAAAGATTGCTGGTAAACCTAACAAAATAATTATGGATATAATAAGAATCAAATTAATAGTGAATCCACTTACTCCTAACTCACTAGGTTCTAATGCAAAAATCATGTTAAAAAATCAACTATCTTATTTAAATTCAGATCTTGAATAAAAACAAGAGTATTAAAAAAATATTTGTTTTTATTCACAGTCGCAATAGGATTGGAATCGAATCCAGCAAAACCTTACTATCAAAAGAAAAGATCATCGACAACTTGTTGTGGTTAAATAAGTCACAAATCAAAAGAAGGCTGCCTTGACTTAGTTCAAAAGTTTCTCATGAAAAAAAATAATATTTGGGAAAAGAATAATTCTTTATAATATCGCTGTTGAGATCATCTTCATTTCTAAGTCAATTAGGCTATGTCATCAATTAATAAAGGCTCCGACTCTGATCCTTTGGAGAATTTCACAGAAGAGCAAATTGCCAATCTAAAAAAATCAATTGACACACTGGAGAAAGAAGAAGAAAGATGGTATCAAGAGCAAAGTGAAGAAGAAAAGAGGAAAAAGTCAGCAAACATCCCTTTCAGGAGATTAAGGAAGTCCCCTCTAGAAATATTTAACCGGATACTATTTATTATCTTTTTGGGAAGTTTTCTATTTTCTTTTGCGACTGTTTATGCAATAAGTCATTGGTGGTTTTATTGTTATGTGGCAAGCGCTTTCTCATGTATTTTATATCCGCCAAATAGAAAAGCCATCAAAGAGTTAATTGCAGCATGGCCGAATATTGAAGACCTTATTAAAAGTCGCAAATTTTGGCGAAAATAATTTTATAGCGCCAAAGCAAACAAGCAACAACTTATATTTCTTATCTTAAGAATATATTAAAAAGCTGAATTCCCAAGGCCTGGCTCAAAAGGAAAGACTTGCTCACTTCCCAAATCCGGATAATTGTTAATCTTCCTTCCATTTATAGAATCTTCATTTATTTGCTCTTCTTGATCTTCAGATGGTTCAATAACAATCCCAAGGGGATTATCACCATTAGCTTCTGCTGATAATGAATCATCTCCTGGAGGGTTCCATCCTTTAATCAAAGCTTCACTTCGAATCGACCCTCCAAAAAGGATGGGAACAATCAGAGCTATAGATATAACAAAAAAGAAAATGACTTTAAAAATCTTTTTTAGCATAATAGTCATTGTAGATAAGCTTTAATCTATAACAACAATGAGAAGTCTAGTTATTTGTAGAGTTCTTAAACCATTAAAAATAATGGAAGATTTATCAATTTTAAGCTATCATTGAAATCTAGGGTTCGTTAATTAAGTAATCTAAACTTGATATAGCTAAGAGTTTTTAATCTTGAGTTAAGCTTTGGGTCAGAGGTTTAATGTTGATGAAATTCAATTCTCTATAATCTCTATACATTCTAAAGAACTAATGATTAGAAATTTATTCTTTAGCTTAATTGGTCTTTTTGGGGGGCTTTGGCTTGTATGGCCAGGAATAAGTTCCAGCAAAGGTTGGGAATGCGCAAGTGACATTGTAATGAACGCTGAAAAAGAGCCTACAGACTCCATCTCATTATTAGAGAGTATACAAAGAAAATTAAAACTCTCTTCTGCTGTGTCTACTAAAACCCTTTTAAAAGCAGACAACCTTGGGGCAATGGAAAAATTCAGAATAGTTGGAGATGCATGTTTCCGGTTCTAATGGAACCTAAAAATGACATGTCTATGGAATTAAAGAGAAAATCGTTATAAGTACTGATTGCAAAGTAAAGAATATCAGGAAGAATAAATTTAGTTTGAAATTAGTCCTATGGTATTCCAAAAAAATACTTTAAAAACTGACCTTGAGCATCCATTAGAGATAGAAGAATCAAGGATCCGAAATGATCGACAAACTGTTTTTCTACTGGTACGTGAATTAGTTAAAGCAAAATTTGAACATGGAGATCAAGAGTTGACAAATCGTCTATGGAAAGATGTTGCTGACAGGGGAATTGATATTGATAGAGTAATTAATTTAATGTATAGATGTTCATCCCATGAAGACGACAAGGAAATGACAGAAATAGATGAGGTTTTTCAAAAAACAAGCTTAATTGGATAAGGGTGATAACCCTAATAAAAAACCTTCCTAATAAATTTCTGACTATATTACTATTATCATTAGCTACTTCCACCTAATGCGTTCTGGATAATCTTTCTCAATCTTCCTTAAAAGAGATATCAGAATAAAAATACTCAGAGGACCAATAAGCAATGCTACCTCTATAAACAATTTTATTGTTGGATTAAGTCCTAACAATATGGGATGATATAAGTCAAAAGATAATATAAAAATAACTAACTTCGATTTTAAAATTAGATTGGTGATAGTAATCATGAAGAGATCAGAAGCAATAATTAAATCGTTCTAAATGATTATAGGACTCTAAATCAATCTTAAGAATACGTTCTATTTTGAATTTCAAGACCTTATAAATGAAAGTACATTTCACATAATCTTTATTCTCCCCATCTTCGCCCTATATCAAAGCCCCATGTCTTCGCCAAATGAACAACTTCATCATGAGTTGAACAAGCTTCCAATAATTCCTTCCTTCCAGGAACTTCATATAATGAATCTACTAATTTCTGGAGCTGATTGACCTTAAATAAAAACCTCTTTAAATCTCTTGAAGCCATATAATTAAAGATAGTAAAAGTTAAAATAATGTATTTATTTAAAAGAAATCATATGAAAAGAATCGACTGATTTTTATTTATAAGGCATTAAAAATAAAAATCAATAGTCATAAAGACCTAAGGCGAGAATCGTTAATATAAATTCATAACAATTCAAATATGAACATAATTATATATTCGTCAGAGTTTTAAATAGTCAATAAGGAGTATTTTTAAAAGGGATAGTCTTAAATAGACAATTCGTTAACAATTACCCTTGCTAGAGATAGCTAGTGATGCCTTAATAGATCATCTCTACATAGCAAGCACAAAATGACAATCGATCAAAAAATTGAAGCGGCTTACCAAAGAATAAATGAACTTCAGATTCTTATAAGGTATTGGAAAGCTAGTCAAGCATCATCAAAACATGTGGCGCTGGAACTCATGGAAGGAATAGTCAATGAGGACTATGAAAAAAAAGTGGCCTAAAATTGCTGATAATTACCTATAGCAATTATCAGATTATGAGATATAACAAGATTAAGCTGCAAGGTAATGATGTCGATCTTTGCCCGCATGTGTCGATCAGAGATTTTTCATGGTCGAGCCGCAATGTTCATAATTACTTCCTGGCTGCTGTCTAAATTATTAATTAACTAAAGCGATAGAAAGAAATTATTAATTTTAATAGTTTCTCTATAAAAAAAAACATGTTTCACTCAATATAAAAATCATACTTAACCTAATCGTTACAACTTCTCTTCTTAGGATTTAAAGAACAAGGAAAATTAAGTAATAATAAATTCCTATGAGGTTTGATTATTAATTAATTTTTTAAGCTTGTTTACCCTTAGTTATTCTAATTAATATCATTATTTTAAATATAAATAATTTATTTGAATTTAATTTTTACAGCTATATTTTTTCTAAATGCATCAGGAATTCTAGCTTTTTGAGAAAATTCATCTAACTCATTTTGGATCTGATTATTTATCATATTTTTTAGTAATATCAAAAGAAAAATTAGACAGATAAAAGATAATGACAACAATATTAAAATATTATAATTATTTTTTTGAGAGAAGAATTGAATAAGTTCCTTTATATTCTCGAGATAGCTTAAAAAGATATCAGAAAAGATAAGTCTGATCATAAAGAATTTGAATTGAAGAAACATAAGCAATTAGTCAGTTAAAGGTTTATTTAATCCTAGGAAAGGATTAGTTAAGACTAATCTAAAAGAGCTGTAAAATTATTTTTGTTAATTCTTGGTTACTTAAAAATAATCTTATAAAACAAGAATTTTTTTAATCAAAATTTATTTTAAATTGATAACTATTCTCCAAATAAAATTTAAAAGCATTAGTATTACAAAATCAAACCTTAACTTTCAAATGGATTGGGCCTCAGCAAAGGAACATTGCAAGAAGCGAAATTGGCAATGGTCACTCAATTTAATAAATGCAGCCCAAATCGAAATGGAAGAAAAAGAAAAATACATCCAAAAACTTGAATCACAGCTTAAAGCACATAGATTATATAATAGTTGTAATTATTAAAATTTAAATCAAGATTGATTTAAATTCAATTTATTCTATTCGACGGGAATGAAAACACATTTCTCATAAATTAATTAAAATAAAGGCAATGATTTTTCTTTTGAAAAAATGAATATATCAAATTTTCTTTTTATTGATGGAATCGTTATTCTTATAGTACTTTCAATTTTTCTAATAAAGAAATCTATAGACAACCAAAATAAACCTAAAGTTAGAATACAAGAGCTTCCCAGTCAAGAAAAGCTTTTAGACCTTGAGCTATTAGCAAAAAAAGAAGGAAGTGGTATTGAATTCAATTCTCTTATAGGTACTTGGAAGTTTATCTCTGTTTGGAAGAAAAATGAAATATCACAAGATAAAATTGCCAGTTATTTACTGCGTCTATTCTCAGCAAGTTTAGAGATTAAAGACAAGGAAACAAATGATGGAATTAAATTTAATATCAAAAATTCAATTCAATTTGAAATATTGTCCATCAAATTTGTTGGTGGTGGTTATTTAAAAGGTAAACAGCCGCTTTTATACTTCTATTTTGAAAAAATTGAAGTATCAATAAATAATATAATTTTATATAGCAAATCACTTGAAATACCCGATGAAAAATTGATGCCATTTTTTGCTCTAATCTATATAGATATGGAAAAAAAATTGCTTTCTGCAAGAGGACGTGGTGGTGGACTAGCTATTTGGAGTAAAAGTTAAACTATAGAATAAAATTTAATTTTCTATTGGTCTAAAAAATATTTTACCAATAGAAATAATCCTGATGAAATCAGGAATTCAAGACAAGAGTTGGCTTGGTCATGATTTCATTTGTTGGAATAGACTATTTCTTCTCTTCTTAAAATGAAAGAGTTCACTTCGGTCGGACTGACTATCTCATCTATAATTGCCTTCTATATTTGATATTAGCAATTATCCATTAACTTGTTTTAGTTAATGAGGTTTTACATTCGTAAGATTATTAATGCTAGGAATCCTATTAAGGTAAACAATGATCTGCTTCAAATTCTTTTAATGTAAATAACATTTCTAAAAACTTATTTCTTATCAATTATAAAAAACTAATTTAACAGGGGCTTATTAGAAATAAGATTGCTCTTTTGTTAAATATAATTATAATCTAGAATTTCTATAGACTTTTACAAATAATTTTTCTAGTTTATCGATAATGAGTAAGCCTAATCAACAAGAACAATGAGTCGATTAATTTGTTTTTTAATAAGTATATTAATATTTTTTCTTGTTAGCTTACCAAAAGTTAATGCCTATCCTCAAGATCAATTGAAGGAGTGCAATCTCGCAGCAAAAAATAATCCTGCATTATTAAATATCCCAGAAACCTCTATAGAGGAGTTCTGTGACTGTGCTTTGAAAGCAATTCTTGACGATCTCCAGGAAGGCCAAGCATCCGCAAATAAATGCGCGAAGGCACATCTAAATAAATGATCAATGCTGACCATTTAAATAAGAGAAAAAATCAGTCTCTTAATAAATCATCCTTTAAAGGCAATAAGCCTTTTATAGGGAGCCAAGAAATTGATCTCGACTTTCTCTGCCAGATGAGACAAAAAGGAAGTATTTTTATTTACTTCTTGTCTTGAACGTCAAATTTCTCCAAATTTGGCCCCGCAATCACACCCACAATGGCAAAAAGGACTAGTGAGGCAACGCCAGCTGCAGCTGCAGAAGGATTAAAGCCGCCTATTGCGAAAGTAGATAAAAGAGTCATGAAAGAGAACCAGGACTTGGTACTGATAACGCAGGAGTATACAAACTTACCGAACAATGGTCAGCTTTTCAGGAGACTTCTTAATTATTTGGTTTGCTGCAATTGGATTTATTGATGAGATCGAGCTTGTTTATGTGAAGAAAAAAGAAATTTCCTGAGCTTTGCATGTGACTCAAGGAGGCCCCTGATCTGAATCAGGATCAATTGTGAGGCAATCTGTGGACGATCAATAAAGTGTTCTCTGCCTGAAGTAGTGAGAATGAAAAGCTAATTAATCATGAATCATTTTGGAGATTAATCTATATTTTTCATCCAAATAGCTTGTTATCACTAAGATTTAAGCTGATTTAAAAAACAAAGACTAAGAAAATTCGAATAATAGGATTAATTTTGAAATCTATTTATCTTTAAAAAATCTATAGCCGGCTATTATCGCTCTCGTTTTTAAGAATTTTTTATTATCGTCATTTGACCTGCGAGTACAAGGTCCAAATGGCTCAACGATTTTCCGTTGCTCTAAATCAAATTCCACCAGGTAGTAGAGATTTGTTGGAATTTATATTCTTTTGCACAGTTGGTTTTACTGCAGGAGCCTTAGGTATCATATAAGCAATGATTAAAAGAAAAAATCAATCTCATTTATGATCCTAAGATATTCCTAAAAAATATTTATTTTTTAAGGAACTAATTAAAGTTTTGATTTTTAATCAAATACAGTATTTCTAGGTCTTGCCTAGAATTAGCAATTCTACTTCTCAGAAAAGTTAAGGAATTACTATCCAATTTAGATTCTGATATCATTTCTTCTGACTGTTTTATTGCAAATTCAAGATTTTTTATTTTTAACTCAAGGACTGATTTATCCGTTTTGCATTGTTGCAAAGTATATGAATCAATCATGTAATATTATCTAGATTAGTTTGAGGAGAAGATAGTAATTCTAGTAAATCAACAGAAAATCTAATCATCTTTCCACATGTCTAAATCTGGACTATAATTATCTCTTTTTTCTAGTAGTTTTAATCTTTTTTGATATTCGATTTCTTCGATTGTCATATTGTCATCTTCAAGTTTTTTTGTCTTCTTGAACTTCTTAATAATAGTCTCAAATTCTTCTTGGTAATAGTCTTTTATTTCATTCCAAGCCTCCTTTTCTTCCTGATGCCCTACTGTTCCTTTTACCTGATCTTCAATAACAGTCTTTACAAATGCACGTAGATCGTCTTCCGACATATCATACAAACGACTCTTTACATAGTAATCCTTAAGATCTTCGAGTTCAGACTTAGTTAAGTCCTTGTATGTAATTTCTTCAATGACCATAAAGCCAAAACCCTCTTTTGAAAGACAAAATTATTTTAAGTAGCTACATAAATAAAAAACAAGTATATTATAATACTAGAATAGGAATCAAGAGCCAAGTAAGTTAAAATATTAAAATAATGAATTTCTACAAAGAATAGAATATAAACAGGTTCAAGATAAGTTGATTTACATCACTATAACCACAGAGGTGATTAATAAAAAAAAAACCAGAAAGGGCAATAAAGAGAATGTCACGCTAAAATCTAGGAAATACTTTCAGTAATGAATTCAAAACTTATTTTTATATATGATGGAGAATGTCCGTTTTGCAATAAATTTGCGGAACTACTTGAATTAAAAAGTTCACTCCCAAACCTTAAAGTTAAAAATGCAAGGGAACATATTGAGGAAATGAAAAGCTTTTACGAAAAGGGTTTTGATATTGACAACGGTGCGATTCTAATTAAAGATGGCGAAATTTTACATGGAGCAAGTGCAATAAATTGGATCTGCTCTCAGGTTAAAAATCCATCAGATTCCTTGTTGAAATTCATCACTTATACATTTAGTTCTAATTATCGAACTAATTTCTTATTTCCATTTCTCTTAATATCTAGAAGGTTCACTCTATTAGCTAAAAAAGTTCCTAGAAAATTAAATTTCAATTAACATTAATTCCATTAAACAAGACTGCTATTACTAATATCAATCTGACCTGTAACAACAGAGAATATCAATGATTTCAACCTTTCTTTAAGAAGTGATATTGAACGGTTAAATATAAACTCTCTTTTTTCTATGATGGATAATCTTAAATTTAATTCACTAAGAATGATTTCCTGTTCTTCGCGTGGGGGAATTAAAACTGGAAAGTTTTCAAATCCCAACCGATTTACATAAGGAATAGTAGAAGTCGTAGATATTGAATTGAAATAATCAGAGGATATTGTAATAAGATGAGCTAAATAACTCGGATCAATAGATTTAGAGGGAATATAAGCTTGAAATTGCTGGTTAATTACTGCCTCGAATTTTACGATTGAAGCAATAGCCAATCTACCTACACAACTTACCACTACACTACCTTTTTTTAAAACTCTGATATTAGAACTTTCAACTTCCTTCATAGATACATAGGAATTATTAGCATTAATTTTTCCTGAAGAAATGCATTCCATCGTAATCCAAGGATATCCCTTTGATTCACTATTTAGTACAGGCTTGTTTCTTTGTGGAACAAATACATCTGTACAATACTTAGCTTTTAATACCTTCCAGTGAGTAGGTATATCCCCATACCAACTAAATCCAGATTCTTTCATTTCAGTATTATATCTAACTCCTTTTGTAATAAGTTGTTGCATTATTAATTCTCTTTTCTCCCTAAGTAGATCTATCATTTTAATTTGATTATCTATAAGCTTATTAGTTTTATTTATTTGATATTTTAAGAACCTAGTAATTTTTAATTGTTCTTGCAATGGTGGTATGGGTAATAGTAATTCTTTCCAATTTTGGTAACTAAGGCTATCAATTGAAACTCCTTCTAATCTAATGTTTTTCGAAAATGCTTGTAATGCAAAGGCTAGGAATTCAGCCTCTTTAGGCTCTAAAAGTTTTAATCTCTGTACAACATTAGTATATATTGATCCTTTGGGAGGTCTATGAATATAAGGAATCCCATTCCTACTTATTAAAAGATCTCCAGGCTGTGTCCTTTTATCTTCAGGGAATTCTAAATAGTCACTAAAAATTGGACTTTCTCTACATGTATACAAGATTTCCTTATAACCTCCCCAATATTTTCGATTTATAATTTCACCAGAATTACTTGAAAGAATTTTTCTTTTTAACTTATAAACAAACCAATGAGACGGAATTTTCTCAGGCCATCCAATACTACAATTTTTATATTTTGAGTAATTTAAATATTGCAAAATTATAAATTACTTATAATTTCAATAATTTCGTCGCCAACAATTTTCAAATCTGCATCAATTTCATCTAAACTTCTTTGCTTCTTAAAAACATAAAATTCTTTTTGAAAAGCGATCTCATAACCAATCTTTATTTTAGTTTGATCAATCCATGAATCGGGAAAATTTGGTTGTATTTCACTAATGAAGTATTGATAAGGATCTTCTGTAATACGTATATTTTCAGAATCCCTAAGCTTAATATCAGCGATTGGTTTACCTTTTAATTTACCTCTTTTCCCTAAAATAATATTTCCTTTATTATCTCGTAAAGGGTGTTCTATAGTAATTGTTTGATATCCAAAATAATTGTTATTATAAATTTTACTTACTGACTTACCTTCAACAACAGTCTCCTTAAAATTATTAAGGATATCAATGATATTTATAATATCTAAATCTGATAATTTTTTACGTTTACTTCCTAAGCTCTTTCGCATTTTTATCCAGAAATTACTAGCATCTATTAATTGGATCTTGCCTTTCCTTGAATCAAATTTCTTATTAGTAATAATCCATATATAAGTGTTTATACCTGTGTTATAAAACAAATCAATTGGCAAAGAAATAATACATTCAATTAAATCATTTTCAAATAAGTAGCGTCTAATCTCTGATTCACCAGAACCAGCAGAGCCTGTAAATAAAGGAGAACCACTTAATACAATTCCTATTCTGCTCCCTCCTTCATTTATTGGCTTCATTTTAGAAACTAAGTGCATCAAAAATAAAAGTGATCCATCACTTACTCTTGGCAATCCAGCCCCAAACCTTCCTTCAAATCCTTTGACTTTATGTTCTTCTATTACACATTCCTTGACTTTCTTCCAATCAACACCGAAAGGTGGATTAGATAACATATAATCATATTTTTGATTTGGATTTTTATCATTTGAAATCGTATTGCCTAAAGTAATATTTGTAATATCATTCCCCTTTAGAAGCATGTCTGCCTTACAAATAGCATAAGACTCAGGATTTAATTCTTGTCCATGAATATCTAGAAAAGATAACGGATTTAATTTTCTTAAATATTCTTCTGAAACGCTTAACATCCCTCCGGTTCCTGCCGTAGGATCATAGATGCTTCTAGTTATATCAGAATTATTCTTAGCCTCATAATCATTAATAAATAAAAGTTTTACCATCAAATTTATAACCTCCCTAGGAGTAAAATGTTCACCTGAATTTTCATTAGAAGATTCAGCAAATTTACGAATTAATTCTTCAAAAACCAATCCCATTTCAAAGTTACTTAAGTTCTTTGGATGCAAATCTAAATCAGAAAATTTCTGAAGCATTAAGCATAGAATATTAGCTCTATTCAAAGCTTTAATTTGATTAATGAAATCAAAGCATTCAAATATCTCTTTTATTTCTGATGTAAAACAATTTAAATTAGAAATTAAACTTTCATGAGCATTTTCTTTGTACCCTAAAATCAATGACATTTTCTTATAATTATTGGTGGATAATATTTTTATATAATTCTTTCGATTAATTTTATTCTTAAATTCACTTACATCTTCAAAAGCTCTCTCCTCGATTGCATCTATTTGATTTCTAGTGAACAAAACACATTCCAGTCTTCTTAAGACCGTAAAGGGAAGAATCACTCTCCCGTAATCACTCTTCTTAAAGTCACCACGTAGCAAATCGGCGACTGACCAAATAAAGGCAGAGAGATTTTTTTCTGCCAAGAGCCTTTAAGAACTAACTAAATACTATGGATTACAATAATTGATTTTAATCTGTTTATGGCTTTTAGTAATGACTTTAATTATTAATTCTAAGAAATTCTATCCGATTTTTCCAAAGAGCTAACTCTCAAATCTTAGCCTTGCAAACTCATAGGAGCTCAAGTGAAAGATTTCCAAGAGATAAGCCTCCTTAAAGCAATTCGAACCGAAAGGAACGAATTAATTGAATAAGTAGATTTGCCTACAAAGGTCTTATAGACTAAATGGTTTAGACTTAATAATAAGACTCAATTTGATTGACGTAATTCATAAATGACTATTTATCATTGACATTGACGTAAAGGGACGTAATTCTAAAGAGGTAATTAAAAGACAATTATGTTTACCGTACTAAGCATCCTAGTTATTCTTGTGGCAGGATGGACTTCATTTGCATTGCTTAATCAAAGCAACAATAAAGAAGAGATCACCGGTTTACTCCAGTCAATGCTCACAAATGCAAAAGATTTCTCAAGCAATACGGGAAAGCTGCTATTAACTCTATTTAGAGATACTCTTCAAAGAAGTTCTTTGAAAATTGATAATCCAAAGGAAATTTTTTCAAAAATAACCGATTCATCTTCCAAGGATGATTCCAGACAAATAAATAAATCTGTTGAGACGACTGAGAACCTCTTCGAAAAAGATGAAGCTATTTCGGGTTTTAGTCCTGAGGTGGTTCAAACAATTACAGAAGAAGAAGAAAAAGCTGCCTAGAGATTTCCTATAATTCACATTAAACAATGCTTGGATTAATTATCGGGGCAAGTATTTTTATTTACTTAATTTCTCTACTTGTTGGTTTTGCTGGAACGGAGAAAAACAAAAAAGCTCAAGATCTAGACAAAAAATAATTGATTGCTTAATATTTAAATTTATGTATAAATATTATTGTCCCTTCTGTGAAAAGCATTATCACTTAAATCAAAAGGCAATAAAACAAGATCTTTACTGTGATTTATGTGGAGATTATCTTCTTAAGGTCCCATTAATCAATATAACCAGATTAATTGCAATTTTAATTGCAGCAGCATTTTTTGCCCCTTTATTTTTTATGATTTACGAAGTTTTTAATGATTTTAAAAACCAGGTTCCTAAACAACAAATAATCACTCTTAACAAGATTAAATAGGATTAATACCAATACTATAATAATCAACTCAAAACATAAGCCAACACAAGAAAAAATAAAGCAAGAAAAGTAATCAGGGCAATTCCTCTAAAAAAGTAACCCTGAAATTGATAGAGCCAATCATTTTCCATCTTTTAATTGTCTCATGTCATGGGACATAAAAAGAAGCTGAACCCTCAGGACATAATAATTTAGCTTCATGCGCTATAAATACCCCACTAATTCAAAGGTAGATGCAATCAAGCAACGAAAATTCAGTGATTTTTCCTTATAAAAAAATCAGCACCTATGCGCTAAAAAGGTGGAGTAAACTAACGGCAAGACAAAAAGGTTGGCTCAAAAAAACCTGGAGTGTCATTACATACAAATGGAGATGGCAAATAGCCATGAATGTCCCTTATCTTGCGATATTTGCCTTAGACAGGACCATCCCAGCAGTTCATCAATTTGACATGAATCTTTTAGCCTCTGTTACATCTAAATTACCTATACCTGAATTGATCTCAAAATCCATTGGGTTAGTATGATTTTATAGGTAATTATTTTCTCAAGGAGAATTAATTCTTAAAAATCCAAAAACCAATAAAATCAACAGCTAATAATGAGATTTCCGCTATTCTAAAAAAAATCTCTGCTAAACAGTGAATTATTTGTTTGGTGTTTCATTAGGTTTAGGTCCAATAGAAATCACCGCTATTCTTATCTCTTCTTTAGGTTTTATCGTAATGTTTGGCATAGCTTCAGCAAAGGGAGACTACCAGGGTCTAATTAACACAACACTTGAGAATGATGCAGAGAACAGAAAGTCAAGGAAATAACTTAATATAGTTACTTCCTTGATCAGGATTGGTTAAAAATCAAAAATGTTAAAAGTCTCTTTTAACTAAAAACCTCTTTAATTCCCAAAATTTTTATTACCTCTCATCACAACAAACTATAGTGAAAATTCTAAATAATTCATTATCCTCTCTTTCTTCTCAAACAAACAATATTCTCTATTCCGGTTTAAAAGGAAAAGCTCTAGAAGTAACTATGGATGATATTCCATCAAAGCTAGATATTGAAAAAGTAGTTCCTAAAATTTGTTTTACACCAGACACAAGAAAATCCATTGGATATCTTCTTCAATCTTTAATTATTCAAATAGCAGTTGTCTACGTTGGTCTTTTAATTCCACTTCAAGCAAATTTTATTCCTTTATGGATTATTTATGCGTTAATTTCAGGAACTACTGCCATGGGCTTTTGGGTTATTGCACATGAATGTGGTCATGGAGCCTTCTCTAAAAATAAAAATTTACAAGCAATTATAGGATATGTACTTCATTCATTCTTATTAGTTCCTTATTTCTCTTGGCAACGTTCTCATGCAATTCATCATAGGTTTACTAACCACGTTAGCGAGGGTGAGACTCACGTTCCTTTAGTCATTGGGGGTAATGGGAAAACTGAATTGCCAGGAGGGGAAAAAGATCTTGCCATATCAAAAAAATTAGGGAAGAAAAAGTATGGTGTTATGCAACTTATACTTCATTTATTTTTTGGATGGCCTGCATATTTATTAGCGGGTAAAACCGGAGGTCCAAGCTATGGAACGACCAATCATTTCTGGCCAAGAGCTCCTTTTTCAAATAAATTGTGGCCTTCTATATGGGCAAAGAAAGTGTGGCTTTCTGATTTTGGTATTTTATTTGTACTATTTCTATTAATTGAATCAATCAAAATATATGGTTATGCATCAATAATAGCGATGTATTTTGGTCCATTAATAGTAGTTAACATATGGTTAGTCCTCTATACGTGGTTACATCATACTGATTCTGATGTACCTCATTTAGCTGGTTCTGATTTCTCTTATATGAGAGGTGCTTTTCTTTCTATTGATAGACCATATGGTCGCATTCTAGATTTATTACACCATAATATTGGATCAACACACGTGGTTCATCATATTGCTCCTGGAATTCCTCATTATCATGCAAAAAAAGCAACATCAGCAATAAGAAAAGCTTTTCCGAAAATTTATTTATTTAATCCAACTCCTATTCACAAGGCTTTATGGCATATAGCTGCTAATTGTGTTGCTGTAAAAAAAGAGCCAAAATGTTCCAGGTATATTTGGCATAACCCATAAGTATTACGTTAGAAGAGATTAAAATAATTAAATGATTTTAATTATTGCTAAAGAAGTTCTTCATCAATTATATGTGCCTCATTAGCCAAAGCAGAGTAAAGCCATTCTGCTACAAGAGTAGAGATTTTTGATAAGTTAGTAAGATATATTCGTTCCTGCAGAGTAACTGACTTAGATTCCTTTAATCTTCTAATAATTTCTTTAACACGTATAAGATTTTCATCCGTAAGCATAATCAAGATTGTATTAGTTGAGTCATTTATAGGAAGGCTTTGAGAGAATGTCCAGTTTTTTTTAGAGATAAATGCATTGAATTTAAATTGTATTATATGAATTTAATTTCAATGAAATTCAGTTATAAATAATTGCTTTAAATTTTTAATAGAATTATGTAATAAACAGGTAATTACTTTATTTCAGGTAAATTTACTGGAGCTTTAGGAATTGAAGGCTTAAGAAAACCAAATTCCTCCATCCTTAATTGCAGCAAAAAAACCACTATCATTTGAAAGTGTAGAAAATTCTTTTCTTGTATTTTTATTTTTAGACTTGTCTATTGAAGAATCAAATCGCTTTCCTGATAGTATTCCAAATCTTAAATTTGGTTTTACCCAGGGCCAAGTGAAACCACTCATATCAATAACCTTGTTGATCTTTTAATAGCTATAAAAAATAAAGTGATGGTAAAACATAACAATCACTTTAGATTTATAACAATTAAAGATAATGAATAACAAAGAATTAATCGTTTTTATAAAGGATTAATTCCAATCAGTATCCTCTAAAAGCTCTGAGTAAGCTAAATCCATAACAGATGAGGATGCAACGAATATTTTGCTTGCTTCCGAACCCCAATCTGTTCCTTCAAGGAAATCAGAGTAGTTCTGCGCTAATTGCATGAACTCATTAGTAAGTGACGACATAGGAAGGATGCTTCTATATTTATATATGCACCAAACAAAGCTAATAGGCAAAAATATATGTGATATTCCTCACAAAGGTAGTATTCAGGTCGTTTTTTATAAATATTTTGAATTAATTTAATAAAAGAGAAAGTATTTTTTATCAGAAAATATTATCTTTAAATAAAGTCATTATATATAATTAGATTATAAAGCTGTTGATAGAGGATGACTTTGATTATAAAAATTGTAGAATAGAAAAAATCAAAAATAAAAAATGCTTGGTTTTCTAATCTCTTTTAGTTTAATTTTTTTAATTTGTCTTATTATCCTGGTTATAATATCATTAATAATTTGGTCTGAGAGAAAGACTTTAATTCGTGGTGGGATTTCATGGTCAGCCAAAGAATTACCTTTAAGAAGAGGAAAAACTAAGGAGGATTCATCTTTACTTAAAGAAATTGACCTGGAAAGTAGTAAGTACCTAAACGAATTGGAAGAAGAGAATCGCTAATATATAACAAAGAAGGGTTTATGTATTGCTTTTAGTTATATTATACATGTACTTTTCCTGTAACTACATTATGAATTAAAATGTTTTTCTTTTCTAATAAGAGTCGGATATTTTCCTGTATTAATTTAATACTTGAGGTTACCCTATGACTCTGTAAAGAAAGATAAGAAGATATATTTTTTTGTTCTTTAATAGAAGGGATTGGGATAATTAAAGCTCCTAATGTTTCTTGATTAATTGAGGGCAAGGTAGATGACTTTGAATATTTGACTAATAATGACTGAATATAATAAGAGGATAGAAGATAAAAAAGATATTGATGATTAATTTTAATATCCTTAAAAATTAACATTTGAGGATTTATTGTAGCTGGTTCAGATAGTTCATCAACAATGCATACTTTACCTATTGAAGCTGTTTTAACCATCAGAATATCCTTATTATAAACTTGTATTTCTGGAGACTGATAGTATTTCGACCAATTAATATAAGTTTTCTTATGTAGGTCTAGTTCATTATTCGATATATTCGAGGGAGAAATAGAAAGGACCCCATAACCTGGATCGACAATATCATGAGTTGAATAGCCTCTAAACCCTATACGCCCATAAAGCTGACAAATATATTTAATTGGTGAGCTATTCCAATGAGAAGGTATCATTGTTAAAGAATCTAAATGAGTTGACTTAAATTCAGAAATTCTTTCTATACCATTTAATACAGACCTGTTTATCAATGCGTCTAATTGCTCCTTAAGCAAAGAAATCAGGACTTTCTGTTTAGTAATTAGTTTATTAATATTCTCAATTTTTTTATCTAAGTAATCTGAGATAAGTAATTGTTCTTTATATTTAGGAATTAAAATTGGTAAAGACTTTAAGGTATTTATATTGATATTTAATTGTCCAGAACCCTCTGCATTCGAAAAGAGAAAAGGTCTTGAACTAATTAGAAAATAAAATAAATATTTAGGGTAAATAGAATTTGATGGAGGAAAAACACAACAAGCTTGATTTACCGTAGTAGAAAATTTAATTAATGAAGTCCTTCCAATTGTTGTTCCATACATAGCTATTGCTACTGAATTATTAGGATAAATCTTTAGATTTCTATGGGATGTTATTGCATGTTCTGAAATCCTATTATTACATAATTCTATGACTTCATCATTTAACTCTCCAGATAGCAACCAATTAGTTTGAGGCTTATTAAAATTCTTATCTTCTGATCTTAAAGGTGTAGCACCGCTACCTATACCACTAATTATCTGAAAAGCTTTCTTACAATCCCAATGTGAAGGTATTTCTCCAATCCAAAATATTCTGCTGTTCTTATATGCAGAATAAGTCCTATAGTCCATAATTGAATTGAAAGGTCTCAAATACTAATTGATAAAGAAATTTCAAATAAGGTTTATTCATTGTAGCCCTTATTGAAAAACAGATTATAAGGAAATTATAAAAGAAGAAGTATTACTTCTATAATTTATATCAAAATCACAGTGTAGATATTAATATACTTATCTAACATGATAGATTGTTAGTGAAGGTAAAAATTTTCAAAGTGTTCATTACTAATCCAGGTGTTGATCCTTCTTCTTTTTTAGGATTATCCATAATTATTATAGGTATAATATTCACAGTAGGCTTGCCTTTGGTCATGATATTGAAAGGCAAATCTGATTAGCTAATATTTTGAGGAATAAAACCTCAGGTTCAAAGGCCTTCTTTTTCTATTGAATTGGCGATGCTTCTTAAGAGCCCAATAATTTCTAGGTCATCGCAATTAGTTTCTAACTTCAATTCATTACAAGCATCCCTAATGGATAGATTAGTAGACCACCATATACCAGAGGTTTGTGTATCATCGAATTCGAAATCTTTCATAATTTATAATTAATTATTCAATTATACCTAATTGTTTCATGAAAATTATGGCTAAGAATTTAGTTTATAAAGATAATATAGTATTTATACCTTTAAATAAAGTAACAAAATATAGATCAGGTCTTATTTTTAAGTAAATGTAAAAAGTATTGTATTATTATAAGTGTATTGAGGCAGGCAATGCAGGTATCAGAATTAAAAGTGAGCTCAGGCTCTGATCTGAAAAATGCGTTAGAAGTCTTTTCCAAAGAAAATAAAATTACTGGTTACATTCTTGGTTCTATAGGCAATTTATCTAAAGCAATATTTCAGTGCCCAAAACAACCAAAACCTAGTAATTTAGACGGTCCTCTTGAAATACTTAATATCAATGGAAGAATCTCGCCTCAAGGAACTCATCTACATATAACTATATCTGACAAAAATGGTCAGGTTTGGGGTGGACATTTAGAAGAAGGGTCAATTGTTTTAAAACAAGTTGAAGTTTTAATTGGCTTGTTAGATGATAGTGATTTACTAAAAAGACTTGATATAACTAATGAATTGAAACCTAAATTTAAAGTTGAAATTGCAGTTCTTCCCGGTTGTCCATGGTGCAAAAGAGCTATTAAAATGTTCAATACGCTTTCAGTCCCACATGAAATTATTGTAATTAGTAATGATAGAGATTTCAACTCCTATAAAAATAAAAGTGGATTTTCTACATTTCCTCAGATATTCATTAATAATAAATTTATAGGAGGGTATACAGAGCTAACTGAGTATCATGCGCTAGGGAAGCTAGAAGAATTAAGAAATTAAAATAATTGTGATACTTATTTTATTAATAACTTCAGAAGCCTTTATGTTTTTTTTGTTTAATTTCGTTATTTAATTTTTTCTTACTTTTATTTCTAGTTAAATTCATAATAGGCTTTATTAGAAGGATTGAAGTGCTAATTACTATTATTAAAAACAACCAAACAATTGAACCATATAGTTGAATTCCACTAAGGCCTTGTAATTTTTCAGGCAAGAACTCCAACATAATTAAACTCTACTACTATCCACATAATAGGATTGAAAAATGATTTAAGAATTTTTTTAATAAAAAAATTTAATCTTATTATAAATGATAAGGTTAACAACAATAATTATCATACTTAAGTGAGTTAATGGAAGTTTTCTATTACTATTTCCCTTTGCTATAATTAATATCAAATAAGATGAGATTATGTCAAACAGCTCCTTAGGTAAGGATTTACTTTACAAAGGTATTCCAGCGATATTTGGAATAAGTCTGGCTTGGATAAGTATAAATATTATAAAGAATGAAAAGAAATTACTATTGAGAAAGCTTGAACTTCAAAAAGAATTAACTGAAAAATCTTTAAAAAGAAGATAAGAGTTGATTACAGAAAGTTAATTAATCTTTTTTATTTCATAGTAAAATTACATACATATAATCAAATTGTATTTTTTACCTTTGACTATGTAAAATAAATAATGCTTCTAAGTTAAAGCTTTCTATGGATGAGTCATGTAAAGGATTGGATATCTCAGAGATTAGAAAAAATTATAAGCAATCCTGCCTTTGTCGAAAGGATCTTAATCAAGATCCTTTCTCTCAATTTCAAAAGTGGTTTGAAGAAGCTTTGGAAGCTAAGCAGATTGAACCTAATGCAATGGTTCTAGGAACCTTTATGGGAAAACAACCTAGTGCTAGAACAGTTTTATTAAAATACTTTGATATAAAAGGTTTTGTTTTTTTTACTAATTATAAAAGCAGGAAATCTTTAGAAATAGAAAATAATTCAAATGTTAGTTTATTATTTCCTTGGTATCAATTAGAAAGGCAAGTCATTATACTAGGCTCTGCTAAAAAAATTGAAAGAGAAGAATCTTTTATTTATTTCAAATCTCGTCCTATTGAAAGTCAAATAAGTGCCTGGGCTTCAGAACAAAGCTCCATTCTAAAGTCAAGAGATGAACTAGACCAGAAAATAAAAGAAACAAAACAACTTTTTGCAACTAATGAGATGCCATTACCAAAAACCTGGGGAGGTTTTAGAGTTGAACCGATTGAATTTGAATTTTGGCAAGGGAGAGAGAATCGACTTCATGATAGGTTTACATATAAGATAAATGATATGAATTCTCAAAAAGATTGGACTATATCAAGACTTTCTCCATGATTTTTCAAAATCAGCTTATTTGCAGATAAAATCTCATGCTCTAAAAAATCAAATTTATATGGAATAAAAATTTATGATAAGATTAAATATTACTAATTTTCTATAATTTTAGTATAAGCTTCACCCCATATAATAAGTTAATGTATTCATTATCCAAAGGAGAATTACTTTCTATAAGACTATGGGAAATGAATGCTGATATTGCAAATAAATGCTTAAACACAAGTTTCGTACAAGGAATTAAATACGGAACCCTTCCTGCTAATAATTTTAAAGCTTATATAGCTCAGGATGAATTTTTCCTAGAAGCATTTGCTAAAGCTTATGGTTTCGCTATTTCGAAACATACAGGTAAGAGAAGTCTTATAATTCTGAGCAAACTTCTATCTGGCGTTATAGAAGAATTGCGACTTCATGAACACTACCTAAAAAAATGGGAAATATCTAACGATGATAATTTATTAAACCCAGCAACAAGTAGCTATACAAATTTTTTACTTGATACGGCTTCTAAATGCTCAATGCTGGAAACAATTACAGCAATGACTCCATGTCTTAGACTTTATTCTTGGATTGGCAAGGAGTTGCTAAAGGAAAATCCAGAAAGTAAAAATCCTTATAAGAACTGGATTAACACATATGGTGGGAAGACATTTGAGGATCTGGCAACTTCTCTAGAGTTAATATTAGATGAAAACTCAAATAAATCTAATGAAAATAATTTAATCAAAATTTATAGCAAAGCAATGGTTTTAGAACTAAAGTTCTTTGAGGCTTATTCTCAAATAATTCTAAAAGCATGAATATTAACTTCATCGTAATCTTGATTTTTTGCTTATGGATAATTTTTGCTTTTTGGCTTTCCAAAAGACGTATACAAAACGCATATAAAATTTATTTAAAGGAACAGAGCAAAAATGAATCACATGAAAAAAATCATCAATCTAATCTATCAAGTAAGAATTAATGTACTATCAGCATAAGAATCGTAAATTGATGGATCACAAGTTAGTATAATTATCTGCAGCCCATTCTCAGCAGCAGTAAATAACATATTCTTAGTCATCTCAATTCTTCTTGGATCAGAATTAGTAAAAGCATCATCAAATACTAATGGAAGACTTCCGTTATGTTGCTCCTTAAGGATTTCTGCTATAGATAATCTAAAAGCCGCTGATAATTGCTCTTTCATCCCTCCACTTAAATCCTCATAATCATAAAATGTACCTCCTCGTTTCATTTGAAGGCCACTAAAGCCTGTATTTTGATCAAAACGAACTAGGTTCAATCTTTATCGAAGATATTACTAAGGAATTAAAAGAAATAGATATTGAAATTGCATCTCTTAAGTCAAAAAAAGATCTTTTGATTGTTAAGAAGGGGGAAGTAATAGCAACTTGTAAAAGTATTTCTTCTAATGATCCCTATTCAGCCGTTGAGCAGGCTCAAGTAAACTTAGAAACAATACAATCAGAGTATGA
>CACFBG010000015.1 GCA_902564535.1 uncultured Prochlorococcus sp. | reverse complement strand
TTCTAATCTTCTCTTCGAATATCCTAACTGCAAAGGTTAAATCTATCCCAACAAAAAAAAATATTTCAACTGGAGAGCAAGTAGAGCTTTCGAGTTCATGGAAAGGTCTTAAAAAAGTTAAAAAAGATATCTCTATTCTTATTCTCGCTGGTCACGCGGATTCTCAAGGCATTGCTGGAGCTGGAACTTCAGGTGAGGCTGTAGATATATATAAAAAAAAACCAATGAATCCAAATATTAGTGATGAACTTTTTTGGAATCTTAAAATTCAAGATGCTATTGTTAGAATTGGCAAAAAAGAAGGCCTAAATATTCATTCTTATGATCCAATACAAAGAAATATTTTCAATGGAAATGACCCTAGAACAAATTGGACTGTTGGCGCCAAGCATAACAAATCAGGAGGCTATGTATTAGAAATTCATTTTGATTCATATCGAGAGCATGGATTTGGTTCAGGATTGATTCCTGCCCTATCATCTCAGTTAAATACAATCGATGAGTCTTTAGCTATAAGGTTTGGGCGTTATCCTATGTTCTTCAGAGGTGGGTTAGGAGCACCTAGAAGAGGAATAAGAATTCTAGAAATTGCTAAACTAGAAGGAGTACTAGAGCAAAAACTTAGAGGCTTAAACTCAAGAGATGAAACTATAAATTTCATTGCCAAAGAAATCGTATTCGCTATTAAAAATGGAATTAATGATATCTAATGAAAAATATTATTTTCCTTGCACTTATTTTCAAGGTCAGTATCATCAAACCAATCTTGTGGCTTAGTAAAAATATCTGTTAAGAAATATTCTCTTGAACCTTTAATAGGTTTATATCCATATTCCCACCTTGCTAAAGGAGGAAGAGACATCAAGATAGATTCAGTTCGTCCATTAGTTTGCAAGCCAAAAATTGTTCCTCTATCCCAGACTAAATTAAACTCAACGTAACGACCTCTTCTATATAACTGAAAATTTCTTTCGCGTTCACCATATTCTTGATTCTGTCGTCTTTCGACAATAGGAATATATCCAGGAAGGAATGCATTACCACAATTTTGAGCGAGTTTATATAAGTCCTCCCAGCTTTGTTTAGATTCACCTAATTCTTTAGATTTTGCGGCAGCCTTTCCTTCTTTATTCTGTCCTTTGTATAAAGAACCCGAGCCATCTTGATAGTCATAAAAAATACCTCCAACTCCACGAGTTTCTTTTCTATGTTTTAAATAAAAATACTCGTCACACCAAAGTTTAAAGACTTTATGTAATTCAGGAGATACTTTATCGCAGGCATTTTTATGTTCCCTATGAAAAGTTCTTGTATCTTCTAAATAAGGATAAAAAGGTGTTAAGTCTGCTCCACCGCCAAACCACCAAACTGGACCTGCTTCAAAATAACGATAATTCAAATGAACCGTTGGAATATATGGATTCCTTGGGTGAAGGACCATAGAAGTTCCAGTGGCAAACCATTTGTGACCTTTAGCTTCAGGCCTTTGACTAACTATTGAGGGAGGTAATTCCTCTCCATAGACCTCAGAAAAATTGACGCCACCTTGTTCAAATACTCTGCCTTCTCTCATGACACGTGATCTGCCTCCTCCACCTTCTTCTCTCTCCCACTGTTCTTCTTGAAAAACACCCTCCCCATCAATGCTTTCAAGCCCATCGCAAATTGTGTCCTGAAGATTCAAAACAAGCTCTTTGGCTTGTTCACGTGAATTTGATGGAGGTAAGGTCATATGATTGAAGGAAGATAATAGTTTATTTTTTACCAGCGGCTTGTTTTGTTTTTATAAGAAACGAGCTTAGTATTTAAATAAGTTATTAAGAGTGATTTGTTTCCTAATTCTAAGGGAACATATTTAACATCTTTCCATTACCTTGATTTGATATATGTGCTTAGGATCACACGCAACTGAGTTGATGGCATGACTAATGCCGATGAGGCTCAGAGAGTCCTTTCCCAAGTAAAGGATGAAGGGAGTGGGAAAACTCTAATTGAATTGGGATGGCTTGATCAGATTCGTATCAATCCTCCAAAAGCCATCGTAAGATTAAATCTCCCCGATTTTGCTCTAAGTCAAAGAGATAGGTTTGCCAATGAAACTAGAGAAGCTCTACAAAATCTAGAAAACATTAAAGAAGTACAAATTGAATTAGGCTCATCACCTAGCAAAAGTGCCATTGGTCAGGCAGGACATGGACAGACTTCCTCTTTACAATCAATTCCAGGAGTTAACAAAATAATTGCCGTAAGCAGTGGGAAAGGAGGCGTAGGCAAAAGCACTGTTGCCGTAAATTTAGCTTGTGCTCTTTCAAAAAAAGGCTTGAAAGTTGGTTTACTTGATGCAGATATCTATGGTCCAAATACTCCATTAATGCTTGGAGTCGCCGATAAAACCCCTGAAGTCTCTGGTCAAGGCTCAGAACAACAAATTATTCCTATCGAAACCTGTGGCATAGGAATGGTATCCATGGGCCTACTAATAGAAGAGCATCAGCCAGTTATATGGAGAGGTCCAATGTTAAATGGAATTATTCGGCAATTCCTTTATCAAGCTTCCTGGGGTGAGCGTGATTTTCTAATAGTCGATCTGCCTCCTGGGACAGGGGATGCACAACTCTCCCTTGCCCAGGCAGTTCCTATGGCTGGAGTAATCATTGTTACTACCCCTCAAAAAGTTTCTCTGCAAGATGCTCGAAGAGGTTTAGCGATGTTTAAACAAATGCAAATCGAAGTATTAGGGATTGTTGAAAATATGACTGCATTTATTCCTCCAGATAATCCGAATCAAAGTTATCAATTATTCGGCGCAGGTGGAGGAGAAAAGCTTTCCGAAGAAAGTGGAATACCATTATTAGCCAAAATTCCTATGGAAATGCCCCTTCAAGAAGGGGGTAATGAAGGTCGGCCTATTGTGCAAGCTTGCCCTGATTCAATTAGCTCCAATATTTTTCTAGATCTAGCAAATACAGTTCTAACAAAAACATCATAAACTCCACAATATGGTTGTTAGATTCGATCCAAAGCGAAAAGGAAGTCTATTCAAAAAAAATATTCGATTAAATAAAAACTTGCAATCTTTTGATCGTATTCTTTGGGGTATTCCTATAATTTTAGTTCTTATTTCAGGAATTTTAATCGCAAGTACTCAAAGATTAGCGAATTATGCTGATTGGTATCAACATTGGATAACAGGCTTAATTGGAATTATTTTGGCAATTCAAATCGCCAAATTACCATTAGAAAGATTTCGCAAAGTACTTTTCCCTCTATATGGATTTAGTATTTTAAGCCTAGCGGCAGTAAGAATTATAGGGACCTCAGCATTAGGGGCGAAAAGATGGTTAAGTATTTGGGGTATAAATGTACAGCCATCAGAATTTGCAAAGTTAATTGTAATTTTGTGTTTAGCTGCTGTCTTAGATAAAAATCGTATTAATAATCCTTCGAAATTATTGAAGCCTATAAGCGTCATTCTCGTACCTTGGGCATTAGTCTTTATTCAGCCAGACCTAGGTTCTTCACTAGTGTTTGGAGCAATTCTTTTGATAATGCTTTATTGGTCAGGGATGCCACTAGAATGGCTATTTCTTGCTATTTCAGCAATTATTACAGCGATACTTGCTGGTCTATTCCCTTGGGGATTAATAATTTGGATCCCCTTAATGGGATTCTTAGGATTTAGATCATTACCAAGAAAATTTTTAGGAGCCTCTTTAATAATTTCCATTCAAAGTTTAATTGCCTTGATAACACCCTTAATCTGGACTTATGGATTAAAAGATTATCAAAGAGATAGGTTAGTTCTTTTTCTTAATCCATCTCAAGATCCTTTAGGAGGTGGATATCACCTATTGCAAAGCATTGTAGGAATTGGATCAGGTGGTTTTTTAGGCTCAGGCCTATTACAAGGGCAACTTACTAAATTACGGTTTATTCCAGAACAACATACTGACTTTATTTTTACTGCATTAGGAGAGGAAACTGGATTTTTAGGCACAGTAATTATTATATTAAGTTTTACCGCCCTCATTATTAGATTATTAAAAATAGCAAAAAAAGCTCATACGAGTTTTGAATCACTTGCAGTGATTGGAATTGCATCGATGCTATTTTTTCAAGTTGTGGTAAATATATTTATGACAATAGGACTTGGACCAGTAACTGGAATACCTTTACCCTTTATGAGTTATGGCAGATCGGCATTACTAGTCAATTTCATTGCTATTGGCCTATGCGCCTCAGTCGCCAGAAGGGCGAATACCTTAAGTAAGAACTGGTGAAAGAATTTATATCTCTAAAAACCATTCAAGAACGAATGGCGCAAGATCTCTCAGTTGGGAGGTCAAATGAAGCAACTGTTAGAAGGCTTTGGTGGGCAGCCTTAGATACTTTGCAACAAGATATTTTGATGCCAATGAATCATACGCATGGGATTTGGCTATCGGCACCTCTACCAGCTCTATACGAGCCAAAATTACTAACAAATCTCAAAGGATGGGTTTGGACTCCTCACCAATTAGCAACACTTAATCCTAATAAATCGTTTTTTTTACTACCTAGCAATCCCGATAATACTAATTTACGAAATAACATTTTTAGCACAAATGATTATAGACATTTACCATTAAATATAGAAGATGGTGATGACCCATTATTAATACTTCTTACATCACATATACAGATTGCCTTAACCTTGTATGGTCCGCCTAATCAAAGAAGTTTAATAGTAAGAAATGACCAGAAAACAATAAAAGATATTCTTTCAATGATTAATTTAAGACTATGTAGGGAGACTACTTTAGATGCTAATGAACTACAAGTTGAGATATCTAAGCATATTTTATTAGACAACAACCCTGAACTAGAAAAAGGCTTCTGGCCTCTTCTTTCTTCAAGGCTTGCGACAATGGCTCCTAGCCTAAGTTTGCAAACTATTCCAGACAATAATCCAAAAGAGGATGAAAATAGTTCTCAAAATGGAGAGATATCTATTTTAGAAGCAATTACTCATGAAGTCAGAACACCTCTGGCTACAATTAGGACCCTGATACGTTCTCTTTTAAGAAGAAAAGATCTGGATAAATTAGTAATCAATCGTCTTAAACAAATAGACTCAGAATGTACTGAACAAATTGATCGATTTGGATTGATCTTTAATGCTGCTGAATTACAAAGACAAAAGCCAGAAAAATCAAGGCTTGCCTCAACTGATTTAGGAAGAATGTTAACCATGCTTCAACCGTCATGGACTGAACTGCTTGATAGAAGAGGTATAAAACTTGCTCTAGAGATAACACCAGAACTTCCATTAGTTCTAAGTGATCCAGAAAGACTGGAGCTAATGCTTGGAGGATTGATTGATAGAAGCACTCGAGGTCTTAAACCAGGAGGATCATTAGCTTTAGAACTTAGACCGGCTGGCAACAAACTAAAGCTTCAAATTGTTTCTAAATCAGTAGGTACAAAAACAAAACACTCAACATTTTCAAAACAAAGTTCTGAACTAGGAGCAGTGCTTAGTTGGGACCCAAATACGGGCAGTCTGCAATTAAGTCACTCAGCCACCCAAAAGCTTCTAGCAAGCCTTGGGGGAAGAATGGCCCATAGGAGAGACAGTGTTCTTACTATATTTTTTCCACTCGCTGAAGAAAAATCATGAATCATTTACTATTAACATTGTTGAGGGGTGTGAAGGTTGGCTTTGTTTAGTGCCATACAGCACAAAACTTAGTGCTACTTTCCACTTGTAAAGGCATGAGAATTCTCCAAAACAGCCATGACTGAACAAGCTTTAACAGGGAATTTCCCTAAATCGATTGGAAGCACTGGTGGTCTTCTCAATTCTGCAGAAACCGAAGAAAAATATGCCATCACCTGGAGTAGTTCAAAAGAACAAGCTTTTGAACTTCCAACAGGAGGTGCAGCTCTTATGAATTCTGGTGAAAATATCATGTATTTTGCCCGAAAGGAGCAATGCCTAGCCTTAGGGACTCAACTCAGAACATTTAAACCCAGAATTGAAGATTACAAAATTTATAGGATTTTCCCTGGTGGAGATATTGAATTCCTTCATCCTAAAGATGGGGTTTTCCCTGAGAAAGTTAATGAAGGAAGAGCTATGAATAATCATAATGCTCGCCGAATTGGTCAAAACCCAAATCCAGCTAGCTTAAAATTTAGCGGGAGGAACACTTACGACTCCTAAAGCGCTAAACAGGAAAGGTCTTCTAACTTCACAGCTCTAGCTGCGATGATCATCTCATGCTCAGTTCTGATCGTGAAGCGTTTCTAAAAGCAGCAAATAGCGGGGCGAATTTCATTCCCTTAACTCGTAGTTGGCCTGCGGATCTAGAAACTCCATTGACAACCTGGCTCAAAGTTGGCCAGAAAAAGCCGCCTGGGGTTCTTCTGGAATCTGTAGAAGGAGGAGAAAGACTTGGCAGATGGAGCGTAGTGGCTGCAGATCCTCTTTGGACTGCGATAGTGCGTGGTGATCATTTAATTCGTAAATGGCGTGATGGCACCAAAGACGAATCAATTGGCAATCCATTTATAGAACTCAGGAAATGGCTCAATCCTTATCAATCCACTGCTCTGCCAGATGCCCCTCCTTTAGGACAACTATATGGAATGTGGGGGTTTGAACTTATAAATTGGATAGAATCCAAAGTTCCAATTCATAAACGATCAAAGAAAGACCCCCCTGACGGGATTTGGATGCTCATGGATAGCATACTTATTTTTGATCAAGTCAAAAGAGTCATTACTGCTGTTGCATATGGAGATTTAACTAAAGAGCCATCTCTCGATCTAGCTTTTGAATCTGCATTAAATCGAATAAATATTTTAGAAGCAGCAATGAGTGCACCATTACCTCAAATAAAACCACTTAATTGGCAAGGTTTAAATCAAAAGACGGTAAAAACTAGTAGTAATTTTAGTCAATCTGATTTTGAATCGGCAGTCAAAGAAGCTAAGGAACATATTGCTGCAGGGGATATTTTTCAACTTGTACTTAGCCAAAGACTTAAGACAGAAATAAACCAACAACCTTTTGATTTATATAGAAGTTTAAGGATGGTAAATCCATCCCCATATATGGCTTTCTTTGATTTTGGTGATTGGCAACTAATTGGTTCCAGTCCTGAAGTAATGGTTAAAGCAGAGCCTTCAAAAAATGGGATCATTGCAAGTTTACGTCCAATCGCTGGAACGCGTCCAAGAGGTGTCGATCAAGAAGAAGATCTTACTCTTGAAGAAGAGCTCTTAGCAGACCCTAAAGAAGTTGCAGAGCATGTAATGCTGGTTGATTTAGGAAGAAATGATTTAGGTAGAGTTTGTGATCCAGGGAGTGTTTCTGTAAAAGAACTGATGGTAATTGAAAAATATTCTCACGTAATGCATATAGTAAGTGAAATAGAAGGATTGCTATCTGCGGAGAAAGATGTCCTAGACTTGTTAATGGCTTCTTTCCCAGCAGGAACAGTTAGCGGAGCTCCAAAAATAAAGGCAATGGAATTAATCAATCAATTAGAAAAAGAATCTAGAGGGCCTTATTCAGGAATCTATGGATCTTTGGATCTAAATGGTGCATTAAATACTGCTATTACAATTCGTTCAATGATTGTACAAAAAGTTTCAAGCAACACATGGCGAGTTCAAGTTCAAGCTGGAGCAGGAATTGTTGCGGATTCAATCCCTAATAATGAATATCAAGAAACACTTAATAAAGCCAAAGGATTATTAACAGCACTTTCATGCCTTGGCTCTAAAGAATCATGAGCAAACATTTACTCTTAAAAGGATTTGAGGTGGAATTATTTACAGGATTATCTACAGGAGAACATTTTGGTGTATCTGATCAAGTAACAAATGAGTTGGATAATTTCGTCCAGGAACCAGATAAAAGAAATCTTGAATATATTACTTCACCTAATTATGAATACGAGAAATTAAAAAATGAACTTTTACTTCCTAGAAAAAAAGTTAGAAAGTGGCTCGCTGAAAGAAATTTAACTCTTTTACCTGGCAGCACTTTAAGTCTTGGTAATAGTAAGGAATTCATACGTTCCAACCCAATAAATATTTATCATGAATTTATCGAGAAAAATTATGGTACTAGCGTTGTAACTACAAGCATTCATATCAACTTAGGAATTGAAGATTTACCTTCATTGTTTGCAGCGATTCGTTTAGTACGTTGTGAAGCTGCATTATTTCTTTCTTTAAGTGCCAGTTCTCCATTCCTTGATGGATTGCCAACTGGAGTACATTCACAGAGATGGCTGCAATTTCCACTAACTCCAACCCATGTCCCTATATTCCGTAATCATTTAACTTATGTGAAATGGATCGAAGACAAGCTCGCCAGTGGAGAGATGAGAAATGAACGTCATTTGTGGAGCTCTGTAAGACCAAATGGAAAAAAGAGACCGTACTTACTAAATAGATTGGAATTAAGAATTTGTGATTTAATTACAGATTTTGATTTACTCATAGCAATTACAGCTTTAGTTGAATTGAGAGTACTAAGTCTTTTTAAAAATCCAGACAAATTAGATCCTTTACTAGCAAGTAAATTAACGATCAAAGAACTTGAAGAATTAAGCAATCAAAATGATGCCAATGCAGCAAGGAGTAGTCTTAATGCTGATTTGAAAAATTGGTTCAATGGAGAATCTATTCTCTGTTCAGATTGGATCACTCAATTACTTGAAGAGGTAAAGCCATTAGCTCTAGAAATGGATATGGTGCAGAAACTAGCACCTATTCATTCGGTCCTCCAGCAAGGCAATCAAGCCATGAAATGGTTAAATTCTCATCATGGAGGGAAGTCAGTCCAGACAATTATTCAAGAAGGCATTAGAGATATGGAGGCCGAAGAAATCATGACCATTAGATCAAAGCCCATTACGAGGTGATTATGACCAAAATGGGTTCGAAAGACTTGTCTATGCAAAAATCTTCTTCCTCATCTCCAAATGTTCAAAATGGAGGTACAAGTCGACTACTTAAACATCGACTTGAGCTAGTTGAGGACCTTTGGGAAACTGTATTACGTAGTGAATGTCCATCCACGCAAGCTGAGCGTCTTCTGAGACTTAAAAGTTTGAGCAATCCAATCTCAAGCCAACAGACTGACATAAATAACACTAGTGAATCCATTATTCTTCTAATACGTGAAATGGATCTTGCAGAGGCTATTTCTGCAGCGAGAGCATTCTCTTTATATTTTCAATTAGTCAATATTCTTGAACAACGAATCGAAGAAGATAGTTATCTTGAAAGCATGAGCTCTGGGAGTGATTTATCCAGCAAAGATAATTCATTAGATCCATTTGCTCCTAGTCTTGCAAGCCAAACAGCACCTGCAACTTTTAGAGAGTTATTTGAGAGACTACGCAGATTAAATGTGCCTCCTAATCAATTAGAAAATTTACTGCAGGAAATTGATATTAGGTTGGTATTTACAGCACATCCAACCGAAATTGTTAGGCACACTGTTAGACATAAGCAAAGAAAAGTCGCAAGTTTGCTCCAGCAACTTCAATCAGATAATTTAATTTCCAAATCGGAAAAAGCGATTTTAAGACTTCAATTAGAAGAAGAAATACGCCTATGGTGGAGAACTGACGAATTGCATCAATTCAAGCCAACTGTTTTAGATGAAGTTGATTATGCTCTTCATTACTTTCAACAAGTTCTTTTTGATGCAATGCCTCAATTGCGTCGAAGAATCTCAACTGCGCTAGATAATAGTTATCCAGATGTACAAATTCCTCAAGAAGCTTTTTGCACTTTTGGGTCTTGGGTAGGTTCTGATAGGGATGGGAATCCATCAGTAACACCAGAAATAACATGGAGAACCGCTTGCTATCAAAGAAAACTAATGTTGGATAGATATATCTCTGCTGTACAAGATTTACGAGATCAATTAAGCATCTCAATGCAATGGAGTCAGGTTAGCGCACCTCTTTTAGAGTCTTTAGAAATGGATAGACTTAGATTTCCAGAAGTTTACGAAGAAAGAGCTGCACGTTATAGGCTTGAACCATATAGGCTCAAACTAAGTTATACACTGGAAAGATTAAAATTAACTCAACTAAGAAATCAACAATTAGCAGAAGCAGGTTGGCAGAATTCACTTGAAAAAAATGATGTTAAAGATTCTTCTAATAATCCTATTGAATTACTACATTATGGATCAATCGCGGAGTTTCGTGGTGACTTAGAACTTATAAAAAATAGTTTAGTCAGTACTGATTTAACTTGCGAACCATTAGACACCTTATTAACTCAAGTACACATATTTGGATTCTCCTTAGCTAGTCTTGATATTCGCCAAGAAAGCACAAGGCACAGTGATGCAATTGATGAATTAACTAGATTCATTAGACTTCCAAAGTCATATGGGGAAATGGAAGAGGATGAAAAAGTTAAGTGGCTTATAGAAGAATTACAAACTCGAAGGCCACTTATTCCATCATCAGTTGTTTGGTCAAAAAATACATCCGAAACCATATCCGTTTTTTCTGTATTAAATAGACTTCAAGAAGAATTTGGTAGTCGTATTTGTAGAACATATGTCATCTCCATGAGTCATACAGTTTCAGATCTTCTCGAAGTATTATTACTCGCTAAAGAAGCAGGAATTGTGGATCCAGGGTCTGGGAATTCAGATTTATTAGTTGTTCCTTTATTTGAAACGGTAGAAGACTTGCAAAGAGCTCCTGAAGTAATGGAGCAACTTTTTAATTTTCAAATTTATCGGAATCTGCTACCAAAAACAGGAGAGCAATTAATACCTCTTCAAGAGCTAATGCTAGGTTATTCAGATAGCAATAAAGATTCTGGTTTTTTATCAAGTAATTGGGAAATTCATCAGGCTCAGATTGCCTTACAAAATCTCTCTAGCAAATACGATATAGCCCTTCGTTTGTTTCATGGCAGAGGAGGTTCTGTTGGAAGAGGCGGAGGTCCTGCATACCAAGCCATACTTGCTCAACCAAGTGGAACTTTGCAAGGAAGAATAAAAATAACTGAGCAAGGAGAAGTTTTAGCCTCTAAATATAGTCTTCCAGAGCTAGCTCTTTATAATTTGGAAACTGTAACTACAGCTGTACTTCAAAATAGTTTAATAACTAATCAATTAGATGCTACTCCGATTTGGAATGATCTAATGGGGAGATTAGCTGCTCGTTCTAGGGAACATTATCGAGCTTTAGTTCATGACAATCCAGATCTTGTAGCATTTTTCCAAGAAGTAACACCTATTGAAGAAATAAGTAAATTACAGATATCTAGCCGTCCTGCAAGAAGAAAAAGTGGAGCTAAAGATTTATCAAGCTTAAGAGCAATTCCTTGGGTTTTTGGATGGACGCAAAGTCGTTTCCTATTACCTAGTTGGTTTGGAGTTGGTACAGCTTTAGATTATGAAGTTAATTCAGATGAACAACAAATTGAATTATTAAAAAGGCTCCATCAGCGCTGGCCTTTCTTTCGAATGTTAATTTCAAAAGTAGAAATGACTCTTTCGAAAGTTGACCTTGAGCTTGCAAAGCATTACATGACTAGTCTTGGCAGTGAAAAGAATAAAAAGCCCTTTAATGAAATATTTAACACCATATCCACTGAATATAATTTAACAAAAAGTTTAATTCTCAAAATAACTGGCAAAAAAAGATTGCTTGGAGGCGATCCTGCGCTTCAACTTTCTGTAGATCTTAGAAATAGAACTATTGTGCCATTAGGTTTTTTACAAGTCGCGCTTCTTCGTAGATTGCGTGATCAAAATCGCCAACCACCTATAAGTGAATCTACAGGAATAGAAGGAGATATATCGCGCACATATAGTCGCAGTGAATTGCTAAGAGGTGCTTTATTAACTATTAATGGAATTGCCGCTGGAATGAGGAATACTGGTTAGCCTTGTTCTCATTCCTACAAAGATCTACTCCTATTCTTCCAGAAGGTTTCATATTAGAGACCCAAAAGTTACCCACGCCCCAGCAATTAAATAACCTTCTATCGAAATGTAAGGAAAAAACGCATCCTTCGAGGAGGCTAGAAATTGCATTAAAACAAAGTTTTTGCTTCTTAAGTATTATCAATCAAGGGAATGGGAATTTAGTTGGCTTTGTAAGAGCTACAACTGATAATGGATTAAATGCAAATCTTTGGAACCTAGTTGCAGAGCCTAGTAAAAATCAACAATTAATACTTTCTTTCTTAGTTAATCGTATCCTTATAATTCTAAAAAGGGATTTACCTGGTTGCAGTATTTCAGTATCATCGCCATCTATAGCAATAACAGCTCTTCAATCTCAAGGATTCTTATTAGATCCAAATGGCATAAGAGCTATGGCCTTTCAACTTAGATAAAAATTTAACGAGCATGGAGGGACTCGAACCCCCGACTCTCAGAACCGGAATCTGATGCTCTATCCAGCTGAGCTACATGCCCAAAAAAGCCTAGTTAGTCATTAGAATTAGACTATAGACTTATTATTGATTTATTTTAACCAACTTACTACAAATAGAGCTATTAGACTTCATCAACTCTCACTACATGAATTTCGCAATTACAGCAGTCTTCAATTTGAATTGACTGAAAAAAGATTATTGATCATAGGAGCAAATGGTGTAGGAAAATCCAATTTATTAGAAGCGGTTGAATTACTTGGCACACTTCGCTCTCACAGGTGTAGTAATGATCAAGACTTAATTAAATGGGAATCGAGCAAAGCAATAGTAAAAGCACAAGCTGCTGAAGGAGAAACACTTGAATTAGAAATAAGAAGCAAAGGAGGGAGAAAAGCCAAAAGAAATGAAAAAATATTGACCAAACAAATAGATTTGATTGGCCCTTTAAGATGTGTCACTTTCAGTTCTCTTGACCTAGCAATGGTGCGAGGTGAACCCAGCATTAGACGTAGTTGGATAGATCGACTGGTTCAACAACTAGAACCAATCTATTCAGATTTAATAGGTAGGTATTCCAAACTCTTAAAACAAAGAAGTCAACTTTGGCAAAGCTATCAAAGTAAAAACTCAAAAGAATGTTATGCAATTTTAGATGCATTTGATATCCAAATGGCACTTGTTAGCACAAGAATTCATAGGCGCAGAAGCAGAGTGCTTAAGTACTTACAGCCACTTGCTAAGAATTGGCATGAAAAATTGAGCAATGGGAAAGAAACATTAGAATTGGAATATATAGCTGGAAGTCATTTAGAAGGGAAGGAAGACGAACTTACATGGAGATTATCAATAGAAAAACAACTTAAAGCTCAAAGAGGTCATGAAGAAAGATTAGGAAGATGCAAAATTGGGCCACATAGAGACGAAGTCAACTTTTTACTTAATGGAGTTGGAGCTCGTCGTTTCGCTTCAGCAGGTCAACAAAGAACTATTATTTTGTCTTTAAAATTAGCCGAATTAGATTTAGTCACAAAGTCATGCGGAGAAACGCCTCTTCTACTTTTGGATGATGTTCTTGCAGAACTTGACCAAACACGACAAATATTACTTCTTGAGGCAGTGGGGAAAGACCATCAATGCTTAGTTACAGCTACACATCTTGACTCATTCGAAGGTGAATGGATCAAAAATTCCCAAATCATCCAAGCAGAAAACCTCAAGAGAGTGTGAGACATCAGTTAATCTAGTCAGCTAATTTTCAGATTTCCTTATGGACCAAGATTTAACCTGTCTACATCCGAATCCTGGATGGCAAGAGCCCAAAAAAATTAAAAATAGATGTGCAGTCAATCAAAATACAACTGATATGGGAGGGAATCACTGCCTACTAGAACTTTATGGTTGTGATCCCGCCAAATTAAATGATGAAGCTTTTCTTCGCACCTCAATAACAACAGCAGCTAAATCTTCAGGTGCAACTCTTCTCAATCTCATTACACATCATTTCGAGCCCCAAGGCGTTACAGGTCTAGCTTTATTAGCTGAATCTCATATCTCAATACATACTTGGCCTGAGCATGGCTATGCAGCAATTGATGTTTTCACATGTGGTGATCACACAATGCCAGAACAAGCATGTAGATTCCTTTGCAATGAACTATCGGCAGAAGAATATTCATTTCAGACTATTCAACGTCAATCACCTTTAAATATAAGAAAATCATTGCGAAAACCTAATTCTATTTCATAATCTTAGGTAAGAGGAATTAAACATTTTATAAAGTTAATAATATAATTTAATTCCTTTTTGTGCCTTGGCCTAATCTATTAAGCTTACCACTAATTAAACCTTCTAAATCTAGACTTACGGAAGTAAAGCCAATTGAAAGATAATAATCAACTATTTCCTGATGATCAATTTTTAATACAAATTCATGAATTTGATCACGAGGTAACTCTATTCTTGCAGACAACCCTTGACTCCTAACTCGAACGGCATCAAATCCATTTTGATGCATCCATTCTTCAGCTAAAGATACTTGTTTTAAGCGCTTACTAGTGATTTCTTCTCCATAAGGAAAACGAGAAGACAGACAAGGCTGAGAAGGCTTATCCCACCATGGGAAACCAAGTGCTTTTGAAATTGTTCTTACAGATTTTTTTCCTATTTGAAGTTCAGCCAATGGAGATTTTACTCCTGCTTCATGTGCAGCTTTAATTCCTGGCCTATAATCATTTATATCATCAAAATTAACGCCATCAATATAATTCATATTGGAATCATTTATAAATATATCTCTTAATTTCAAATGTAATTCCTTTTTACAGGCATAACATCTATCCCTTGTATTTGACGTATATATTGGATCTTTTAATTCATGAGTTTTTTTTTCTCGATGCTCTATGCCCAGCCATAATGCCTGCTGTCTAGCTTCTTCCAAAAGACGAGGGGCTAACGATGCAGAAACTCCGGTTACTGCTATGGCAGCTTGGCCTAGTTGCTCAAAAGCAATTGCTGCCACAAGAGAACTATCAACTCCACCAGAAAAAGCAATGCATACCTTATTTAGACTACTAAGCATATTCCTTAGCGAAGACAAGCGTCTTTCTTCTATATCAGGTAAAGGCTCAACTAAACGAAACACCTTTCTAAACCCTCCATTCTTTTTCAGGCTACCTTTGTTCTTGTATCTAGTTAAGCTCCACAAAACAAATAAGCCTTATATGGCAAACAAAACACAAATTAGCGCCTATTTTTCTCTACCGGAGGTCTTGTGACAGGTATTGGGATAGTAACTGCTGCTGACAGTCAAGAACGAAGTCAGGGTCAATTACACATTTACGATGGAGAAGGAAAAGGCAAAAGCCAAGCTGCACTTGGAGTTGTTTTAAGAACAATTGGACTAGGCATCTGTGAAGCAAGAAAAACAAGAGTACTTCTTTTACGATTTTTGAAAGGACCTGGGCGTTCTTACGATGAAGATGCTGCCATAGAAGCATTACAACAAGGGTTCCCACATCTTATTGATCAAGTCCGCACAGGAAGAGCTGACTTCTTTAGCGCTGAAGAAGCTAATAAATTTGACAAATCTGAAGCAGAAAGAGGCTGGAGTATTGCAAAAGGAGCTATTGCAAGTGCACTTTATTCAGTTGTAGTTCTAGATGAGTTAAATCCAGTGATTGATTTGGGATTACTAAATCCACAGGAAGTTGTGAAGACATTGAATAAACGTCCTCCTGGAATGGAGATAATTATCACTGGGAGAGCAGCTCCATCTGGATTGATCAAAATTGCCGATTTGCACTCAGAAATGAGAGCGCATCGAAAACCATCTAAAGAAAAGACATTTTTCAAAAATGAATCCACTGGTGGAATTGAAATATATACAGGTGACGGTAAAGGGAAATCAACAAGTGCTTTAGGAAAAGCCTTACAGGCAATTGGAAGAGGAATCAGTCAAGATAAAAGCCATAGAGTGTTAATCCTTCAGTGGTTAAAAGGAGGAGATGGTTACACAGAAGATGCTGCAATAGCAGCCTTAAGGGAAAGCTACCCTCATTTAGTTGATCATCTCCGTTCTGGAAGAGATGCAATTGTTTGGAGAGGGCAACAGCAACCTATTGATTATGTTGAAGCAGAACGTGCCTGGGAGATCGCAAGAGCGGCAATAGCCAGCGGCTTATATAAAACGGTTATTCTCGACGAATTAAACCCAACAGTAGATTTAGAACTTTTGCCTGTAGAACCAATTGTTCAAACTTTACTTAAAAAACCTTCAGAAACAGAAGTGATAATTACTGGTAGGTGTAAAAATCCTCCTTCATACTTTGATCTTGCAAGTGTACATTCAGAGATGGTCTGCCATAAACACTACGCCGAACAAGGAATTGATCTTAAGAGAGGAGTGGATTATTAAATTAAAGCTTAATAGATTTTTATTTAAATATTTAATCAGCCTATATATTTCTTCTCCATGACTCTATTCCTCCTTGAATACTTTTAGATTTAATATTATGCTTATTTAAGACTTTAACCGCCAAATCAGATCTAGTGCCAGTTTTACAATAACAATAGATTTGCTTACCAGCACATAAGGCTTTGATCTTATTAATAGCACTTGCATCCTCAATATAGTTCAAAGGAATTGATACTGAGCCAGGAATAGAAAATTTTTCGTGCTCATCAGAATTCCTTACATCAATTAGAATGATTTTCTCTTGTTTATCTAGAATTAATCCCTTTAGATTAGCAATAGATATGCTATTTAGTTTGATTGAATCTGTTTTATTCTTATCCAATTCATTTGTCGAACAAAACTCTTCATAATCAATTAACTCTTTGATTTTCTCTGCTTTAGAATCATGAATTAAATTGAGCTCTTTAAATCTCATAGAAAGAGCATCGAAAACCAAAAGTCGTCCATCTAAAATATCACCTATATCCGTTATTATTTTAATTGTTTCAGTCGCCTGAATTAAACCTATTATTCCAGGCAAGACTCCTAATACTCCTCCTTCCGCACAAGAAGGAAGTAAATCTTTGGGAGGTGGCTCAGGGATTAAATCTCGATAATTAGGACTTTGAGAATTCATATTAAATACCGTCGCTTGGCCTTGGAATCCTTGAATAGAACCAAATACATTAGGTTTTCCAAGGATAATACAAGCATCATTGATTAAATATCTACTAGGAAAATTATCAGTACAATCACAAATAATTTGATACTTATCTAATATTTCTAAGGCATTATCTTTTGATAATGCAATGTTATATTGATCAACCTTGCAATATGGATTAATTTGAAGTATTCGATTTTTAGCAGAATTTATCTTAGGGTTACCTAATGATTCAATAGAATGAATTATCTGCCTTTGCAAATTTGACTCTTCAACAAAATCATAGTCTATGATTCCAATTCTACCAACTCCTGCAGCCGCAAGATAAATCAATAAAGGAGAGCCTAATCCGCCCGCTCCAATGCATAATACAGAGCTTGATTTTAATTTTCTTTGACCTAATACGCCTATTTCAGGCAAAGATAAATGCCTCGCATAACGAGAAATATCATGCTCCTTTAAATCCAATAATTTTTCATCTGAGGAGTCCATATAGTCAATTTTCAATGTATTGATCAGAAATTATATATTTCAATTCTTGAGGCGGTGTTAGAGGATCATTGGATAACCACCAAGCTCTAATAGATTGAGCTCCATTAACAATGATCATTAAACCTTCTGAAGAAACCATATCTAAATCAGAATCAGAAGGTTTTGACTCCCCATGAGGATGAGAATGTGCAGTTCCCAAAACCTCCCAATTTTTTTGCCTTGCCCATTTTTGTGCATAGATTTGCTCTCTTGGATCCAACAAAAAGCGATTCCTCTTAGAACCTTTTTTACAGACTTGTTCAACAAAAGAGTTATTCCAATCATTTAAATTAATCTTTTGATTTGACCAAATATTGCAGCAAGGCCATATAAAGCGAATACAGAATTTCCAAGTGGAATTAGGGCTAATCAATTTTTCTTTATCTCCTATCAATAAGGCACATCCTTCATCAGGAGAAGTAGAAAGTAAATCTGCTGACATGATGTACAAGCAATCCCTGTAAAACTCAATCAGGTGAGGTTTTTTCATTCCAAGACTCCGCTTGTTCGGAATTCTGTATATCTGGGTTCGGACTTATCTATAACCTGACACTGGCAAATAAAGAATAAATTCGATACGCTCATTACAAATTATGTTGGGTGTTGTGTTCATGAGTGACACAAGTTCTGAGACAAATCAAGTCTCCAATGCCAGCACAACTCCAGTTGGCCAAAATGATGGGGTTAATTTTTCAGAGCGTGCAAATGATGTAATGGGCAAGGTCAATGAGACCTTGAATCGAGTTGATTGGAATCAAATGGGTAAATACGGAAAGGCTTTTGGAATTGTTGCGATTGTAATTATTGCCCAGGTAATAATTAAAGGTGTCATAGACACTATCAATTTATTGCCGGTTGTTCCTGGACTTCTAGAACTATTAGGTGTTGTTGTTCTAGGCCAGTGGAGTTGGCAAAATTTAACAACCAGTGATAAAAGGAACGCAGTAGTTGAAAGAGTTCAAAACCTTAGGAAAGAATATTTAGGATAATTATTTTTTTCAATATCCTAAATATCTAACTTTGAAAAATATTCAGAATTTTTTTCAAAGTTGTGAAACATTGATTCTTATAAGAGCCTCCAAACAGGTTAGCATGATTAAGAAGGTGATATAAGTTATAAATTTCAATCCTATCTTTAAAATTTATATCAAGCGGCCATATGCTTTCATATGATCTATAAAAATTCTGAGAAAAGCCGCCAAAAAGCTTACTCATAGATAGATCAACTTCTCTATCCGCCCACCAAACGGCAGGGTCTAATAATACCCCTTTACCATCATCTTGAACAAAAGCATTACCTGACCATAAATCACCATGAACAATGCTTGGGACTGGATTATGCAAATTTAAATAGTCAATTAGCAAAGAACTTATTTGAAGAATCGGTTGAACGTTTAAGTCCCAACTTTTAGCCATATTCAATTGTGGCAACAATCTTAATTCAAAAAAACATTCTCCCCAACATTTACTCCACCCACCCATTTGAGGATTTGAACCAATAAAAGAATCTGTGTTCCAGCCAAAACAACCATTGCTATTTTCAGAAGAATTTTTATGTAACTTTGCTAATCCATTTCCTAATAATTCCTGATTACATCCTCCCAAATTAAGCCAAGGCATCAATAAAATAGAAAATGACTCTGTTTTTTGTACGTTTATAGGTTTAGGTACTACCAAAAATCTTTTATCAGAAAAATTACTTAAATGAATAAGTCCTTCAAATTCTGATTGAAACATCTCAAAAGCTTCATGCGTATTTGTTTTTAAAAATAATTCTCTATCATCATCTAACACTAGCTTCCAAGAATCGTGGATACATCCACCTGAAACTGCAACTAATCTCTTGATCGAAGCTCCAGATAATGGACCATTTTGAGACATCAATTCTTCAATTAATAGATTTTGCATTTGATTCTCTATGGTATTAATAGTGTAATTCTGATATGAAAAGCGAATCAGTAATTGTTATTGGAGGTGGGATTGCTGGCTTAACAGCAGCTTCTCTCCTTGCCTATGAAGGAATACCTGTAACTCTTTTAGAAGCTCATTATCAGACTGGTGGTTGCGCAGGAACATTTAAACGGGGAAAATATATTTTTGATGTAGGAGCAACTCAAGTAGCAGGATTAGAAAAAGGGGGGATTCATGAAAAGATTTTTAATCATATTAAAGCCCCTCTTCCTCAGGCAAAAATTCTCGACCCTAGTTGCTTAGTAGACCTAGGTGATGGTTCTAGACCTATTAAAATTTGGCATGACCCAAAGAAATGGGCAGAAGAAAGGCAAAAACAATTTCCTGGTAGTGAGCCTTTCTGGAAATTATGTTCAATCTTACATAAAAGCAATTGGGAGTTTAACGATAGAGACCCCATCTTACCTACAAGGAATTATTGGGACTTATATCAATTAATAAAAGCACTAAGACTAAAAAATATTTTGTCGGGGTTACTTAGCCCTCTATCAATAATTGATCTTCTACATTTGTGCAAGTGCAATAATAATAAGCGACTGATAAAGTTTCTAGATTTACAATTAAAACTATATTCACAAGAATCTGCCAAGAAAACTGCAGCTTTATATGGCGCAACCGTATTACAAATATCACAATATCCATTGGGGCTATGGCATCTAAAAGGGTCAATGCAGCAATTAAGTCATTCTCTAGAAAACAACCTAATTAAAAATAATGGTAACCTTTTATTAAATCACAAAGTGACTAATATTTGCAAAGAGAATAAACAATCGCTATGGAAAATAAGAGTATTAAATGATAAAAATCAAATAACAGAATTCGAAAGTAGCGATATCATCTTTACACCTCCTCCTCAAAGTCTATTGAAACTAATTCCAGAAGATAATAAAATTTCTCAACCCTATAAAAAATATATTAACAACCTAAGGAAGCCAAGTGGGGCATTGGTTTTTTATGGTGCTACCAGTAGAGATCATTTATCTAATGGAATTAACTCACATATTCAAATATGGACAGAGGACTTAGATTCTTTATTTATTTCAATCAGCCAAGAAGGCGATGGTAGGGCTCCTAATGGTGAGGCTACAATAATAGCAAGTGTTTTTACTTCAACTTCTGAGTGGATTAAATTAAATAAAATTGAATACAAAAGAAAAAAGGAAGATGCATTAAAAAAAATAAAATTTCATCTTGAGGATCAGTTAAATATTCCCCCAACTGGTTGGTTACATCAAGAGTTGGCTACGCCAAAAAGTTTTGCATTTTGGACAGGTCGGCCAAATGGAATGGTAGGAGGTTTAGGACAAAGTCCACTTAACTTTGGCATGCTTGGTGTCCCTAGTCGATCTCCAGTCAAAGGACTTTGGCTTTGCGGAGACTCTATTCACCCTGGAGAAGGCACTGCTGGTGTAAGTCAATCAGCTTTAATGGCATGTAGGCAATTATTAGCGACAAGAGGAAGAAATTTAAAAATCTAGTTTTAAACCTAAAAAGAGTTATCAAAATAATCTTTACGAATTAAATTAGTATATTTAAGTTCTTCATTCAATTGATTCCAATTTTCTGAAATTACTGCTCCTTCAATTTGCTCCAAATTCCATCGATATGAACTTAATGCTTTAAGGATCGCAGATGTGTTATAAGTCGCCATTGATGTACCTAAATCAGGGTTCCCACCACCAACTCTAGTAGTGTCTTCAAAACCACTTGACGCAAGATCTTGACTTAATTTTATAAGGTTTGGATCTCTTTGACTGCCAAGTGTCCTCAACAAAGCGGCACTAATTAAAACGGGTAAATGAGAAATCAAGGCAACCACTTCATCATGTTTTTCTGCATTAGTAACAATGCAATGACTACCTAAATTACTAGCAATCTTTCTAATAATTTCTAAAGCACTTGAATCGGTATTTGCATCTGGAGTAAAAACCCAAGGTCGATTTTTGAACAAAGCATTCTGTCCGGAATTAACACCTGACAATGCATTGCCAGCCATAGGGTGACTTGCTACAAAACGACAATGAAGTTGACTCCACACTTTTAAAATAGGTGCCTTAACAGAGCCAACATCTGTTATGACAGCCTTTCTAGGTAAGGCATTAACAATTTCAAGGGGTGGGTTAATTAACTTTTCTAGAGGTAATGCGATAAAAATCACTTCGCAATCTCCAAGGATCTCAGGATCCGTACTTACAACTTGAGCAAGTCCTCTTTCTTTTGCGCGGTTAGCAGTTTGAGGACGATTCACCAACCCATGAACTTTTACCCCTAACGCTTGAAGATCTAACCCCAAAGAACCACCTATCAAACCTAGACCTACTATTCCCACACAAGTTGGTAGCATTGGTTCGTGCTTCATTATTCCTCAATTTCATTATCTTGATTATGTGGAGCAATTCATCAATATGAGGAAATCCAATACAAAAGACAAGATGGCATTCCAATATGCTAGAAGCTCAATCACATAACAAACTCAAAATACTACTCAAGAGAATCCCGACATCAAAAGATAATCTGACGTTAAGTCGTCTAATCGCTAGAAGCCTAAGGGAAAAAGAGCAAACATTAGTTCAGTTAGATCTCCATAGGGAAAATTCATGGTGGTCAGGCTTGCTAATCCCTCTGCATTTAGAAAGTGCAAATAGAATATTAGTTGTTTCTGAGAAACAAAAAAATCATTTACTTACTAAAGAATTACCTCTACTCAGAGAGAGTGGAATGGGGATTAATTTTTGGGAGAAAGATTATCCTCCAAATGAAAATAAAGTATGGCTTATGAACTATAATTTATTCTTGGATTCATTTAAGAAAAATTATCTTTTTTCGAAGCAAATTATTATTCCTGAAGCCGAAAATTTAAATGATAATCTAAGAAATTCAATGTCTATACAAATAGAAGCAAATGATTGGGAGAGCTTGGCAAAGGCAAATCCAAATAGAAGAGAGAAAATAATAAGTTATTATAATCAGTTAAGCAGAAGATTATTCTTTCAAGCTTCATCAATAGATCCAAATATTAGGATGGATGGCAGTGAGATATATGCAATTAAAAGCATAATTAAAGACTCAAATAATTTACCATTAAAATGGAGTAAAATGCTTGAGATAAATAATCAAAAATTTGCAAGCTGGGCAGAATTGAAACATAATTCACTTAATTGGACATGGCATATTCAACCATTAGATCCAATATGCTATTTACGCTTTATTCATGAAAAAGTTACATTCCTACTAATTTATCAAACATACAATGAACAATATTTCTTACACTCAGAACTAAATAATAAAAGTAATATAAGACATAAAAAAATAAACTTGGTTAAGAAAAATAAATTAAATCCTATCATTTTATTTGCACCTAAATATCAACCTCTACCCAATTCAAAAATCTATAAAGCACATATAATAAATCAATCGAAAAGATTAATTATTGGCTTTTCTGGATTAACTATTCTTATCATTGATGATCACTCGTTATTATTGAGTATAACAAGTGAATTAGCAGGAGAGTTTGGGAGAAAAATAGCTTTTGAAAAAATCATTACTAATCACAATGGAGTTATTTGCTGTCGATCTTCATGGTGGCTTAATTATCAAAATCAAATAGATTCTCCTAAGCAATTAATTTTTGGAACCCTTCCCATTGCTAGCTTATCCTCTCCTCTCACAGCAGCGAAAGTAGAAGTTTTGAAAAGAGAAGGTCGCAACTGGTTTAAAGAGATTCTTCTTCCAGATGCACTCAATATTATTGCAAAATCAGTAATTCCTTTTAGAAATGACTCAGCCAGATTAGCGATTCTTGATGGTCGATTACGCTCTAGGAGCTGGGGTAACGCCGTCTTAAAAAGCCTACAACCAATTCAAGAGCTATATCGCCTACTCCCTTGCTAGTCGTTCTATTATTTCAAAGTCGAAGTTCTTATTAGAGTTCCATGGGCGAAGCTCGTCGTCGTTCTCAACAAGGCTTACCGCCTAAGAAATCAAACAATAAGAGTGACGATTCCTCTAAAATTCTTCCTTTAATACCTATTACTGATGATCAAAGAGAGAAATTTTTCGCAATTACTAAAACAGGTTCATGGATAGGTATTTTCTTATTAATAGTTTTTTGGGTTGTGGTTAGATTTATAGGTCCATGGGCTGGTTGGTGGACTCCTGCAGATACATATTAATTTCTAGTTTCGCTTAACTAATTTATTTAACTGATATCATCTCTTCTCAGTTAAGCGGCTTCCAAAGAAGATTTAGAAGAATTTTTCTGAGAAGAATTTCGAGCAGCTGCAGCCAAAGGTCTCATTGAATTAGCACTAACTTCTGATCCTTCAGTCAATTTTTGTCTGACTAAAGTTTCAATTTTATCTTTAGCTTTGGGGTTCTGCTCTAACCAAATAATTGTATTATCACGACCCTGACCAATATTATCCCCTTCATAGCTATACCAAGCCCCTTTCCTAGTAACAACACTGGTCTCCTCAGCCATATCAAGAAGACAGCCTAATGTACTAATTCCTTTCCCAAACAAGATATCAAACTCAGCAATACGGAATGGAGGGGCAACTTTATTCTTTGCAACTTTTACCTTCGCACGTATTCCATACTCTTCCGTACCTCTTTTCAATGTTTGAATACGACGTATATCTAGCCTGACTGAAGCATAAAATTTCAACGCATTACCTCCAGTTGTTGTTTCTGGATTTCCATATGTGACCCCAATTTTTAAACGTAATTGGTTGAGAAAAATCACGGTACATCCAGACTTTCCAATATTTCCAGTGATTTTGCGCATGGCTTGACTCATTAATCGAGCCTGACTCCCAACAGCATGATCTCCCATTTCACCTTCGATCTCTGATCGAGGTGTCAATGCTGCAACAGAATCAACAACCACAAGATCAACAGCAGCAGATCTAATTAATTGATCAACAATCTCGAGTGCCATTTCCCCAGTATCTGGCTGGGATACAAGTAAGTTTTCAATATCTACTCCAAGTGATGCTGCATAAACAGGGTCCAAAGCATGTTCTGCATCAACAAACGCTGCTACTCCTCCATTACGTTGAACCTCTGCAATTGCATGCAAAGTCAGAGTTGTTTTCCCAGAACTCTCAGGCCCATATACCTCTACAACCCTTCCTTTTGGATATCCACCACCTAAAGCCAAATCAAGAGTCAACGCGCCAGTCGATATCGTCTCAACCCTCATCCTTGAGGCATCACCAAGGCGCATAATCGAACCCTTTCCAAAGTTTCGCTCTATTTGTCCTAGCACCATGCTTAGCGCCTTATCTCTCTCTCCAGACTTGATAGGTCCTTGGCGAGTATCTGATCCAGAAGATTGAATGGTGTTTGGGTTCATCTCAGCTGACATAGTAATAGTTAATAAATCTGGCAACTAATTAGGCAAAGTTATGGCTTAATTAGCAATCGATACGCTCAAGAAAACGTTCTTAAGGATCAGAATCAAAGCGGACTCAAACCGCACCAGGTAGTACACACGTACCCTAGCGAACTAATGCCATGTCGCCAAGGGGGCCGACATAGTTTCTGGACTGAGCAAGCGAATTCCTTCTGGCAAAGCAATTTGATCTTGCATAGGCTTGAGATATCCCCAACTAGCCAGATAACAGGGCACAAAAGCAATCTCTTGAATGGAGAGAACTTTCTCAAGAGTTTCTCGCCTATCTTCGACAAAGCCCTGAATCAGTCGGCTAGAAATAATTTCCTTTAAAACGTCAGTTTTACTGCCAGATTCATGTCCAAAAACCAATGTGGGGTGAAGTCCCAAAAAATTCAATAATTCCTCAGCAAATTCTTGGCCTTTAGTTGTTAAAACAGCCCATTCAACTCCTTCAAAAGGAAATTGGTTGAAACGTTCTAAAACCCAGGGATATGGATTATGCAAAGAAAACCAATGATCCTTATCACGTCGAATTGCTGAACGACGAGCCTCTTCAAGTGCAGATTGCAGCTGGCTTGGAGTCCATCCCCAAGCCTTAAGAGCATCTTTACAATGCTTGGGATAAGAGGCTGCAAAAAGATCGGCACCATAATTCAACAAATAACTATCATCTCTTAACAATTCGGCAGCCAAAAGAACCATCTCCCAGCCATGCTCGACCCAAGGTCGAAGCTGAACAAAAGCGTTAGGAGGCATGCTTGGCAATGAGCTGGAATCGTATTCACTATTAATCAAATATGAGCAAGCTAAACGTGAACTAAACCAATACTCAGGCATGCCATCAGCTATTACCCCATCAAAATCAAAGATCAACAACGGGGAAAGTGACACCTAAATATTTGAAGAACTGGGCCGCTAGGATTCGAACCTAGGAATGGCGGTACCAAAAACCGCTGCCTTACCACTTGGCGACGGCCCATTGATCAGCTCTAATCTTAGACAAAAGCTAGAGAGCTGAAGTTAAATAATTGCACATGACGATCAGAGTTGGGAAAGAGTGGGATAGTAATCGGGAAATTTAAGGGGGGTAGATCCTTAAACACTGATTCTTGCCATGACTAAAATAATCACTTTTCAATTTATAACGCAGAACCAAGTCGGATTGCATTTGCAATATTCTTTGACTACGAGGTAAAAGCTCAACAGGTCTTCCTAAAGGTAAAACTACTTTTTCAATTGCGAGTCTACATTCTTCCATTGCAGCAATAGAATCTTCTCGCTCTTCAGAATTCAGACATGACAGAAGCGCATCCCTCGCAACATTTTTATGTTTTTGTATTAACCTATTTAAGCCTTTTTCGACATGATTAAAATTATCGGATTTTATTATATAAATAGGGATCATATTCATCTTTGCTTCTTTTCTAATTAATTTTTTTTCTCCTAATTTATTTCGCAATCCAAAAATTACGTTAGCTTGAGCTAACGACTCTACTATTCTAATTGGCCATTGATGCAATCGAATACTTTCATCAACTAATTGACGAGAAATTCCACAACAAAATATTTTTAAATCATTTATTTCCAAATCATTTTTATTAGATTGAACTGAAATATTTGCTTCTTTTGAGAAGTCATTTAGAGGGATTCTATTATTTTTATTTCGTACATTTCTTCTAGGAGGAGTAGGGGTTATTTCTTGTTGGGCCAATAAGTTTATACTCCCATCTATAGATAATTCTCTTTCCTGAGGTTGTATTATATGCCCACGCAATAAAGAATCAACAGTCAAAGAGACATCAGAATGAATCGACCATTTAGTACGGCTATTCATCTCAATAGCAATAGTAAAAGTAGGCTCAGAAGCCCTTTCTAGAACAGTTTTTTGAGTTTTTCTTCTTCGCGCTTCTTCATCCCCAAGGGTTACAGATTGGACTCCTCCTATTAAATCGCTTAATGTTGGATTTTTGATCAAATTAGCAATTGAATTACCATGTGCAGTAGCTATTAATTGAACTCCTCTTTCTGCAATAGTTCTAGCCGCATTAGCTTCCAGTTCAGTCCCAATTTCATCGATAACAATCACTTGAGGCATATGGTTTTCTACGGCTTCAATCATTACTTGATGTTGATTCTCAGAACAGGAAACTTGCATTCTTCTAGCTCTACCTATCGCTGGATGAGGGATATCTCCATCTCCAGCGATTTCATTACTAGTATCAATAATCACAACTCGTAGTCCAAGCTCGTCAGCCATAACTCTTGCAATTTCTCTCAGGGCAGTAGTTTTACCAATACCTGGACGTCCCATTAACAAAAGAGATTCCCCACTTTCTATAAGATCGCGTACCATTTCCACAGTTCCATATATTGCTCGCCCAACTCGACAAGTCAGGCCCACAATTTCTTGCCGGCGATTCCTAATTGCGCTAATTCGATGCAAAGTGCGCTCTATCCCCACACGATTATCTGAACCAAAATCACCCAAACCATTAACAATTAATTTGAGTTCACTTCTTGTTAATACATTATCTCCTAAACAAATAACATGATTAGAATAGCGTGCCTCAGGGATTCTTCCTAAATCAAGAACAATCTCTAATAAATCATCATTATCATTTAATTCTAACAATACATTCTGAACTTCTTTAGGCAACAACTTAAGAAGCTTATCTAAATCATCTATAAATTCCTCTGTTGTCATAATAGACAAATTTAGCTATCTAAAATGTATAAGAAATTGAGTCAATTTCTTATAGCTGATGCTTCATGAAATTGTCTTGCAAGCCAAGGTCTTACCAAAGTATTTGCCGCTTCAAGCGCAGCCTGCCATCCCTCTGGCCAATCTCTAAGACTTATTCGCCTAGCTTGAGCTTCTAAAAGCCAAGGCTGAACCAATTTTCTGGCCATCCCTCCGAAAGCTACTCCTGCCGGAGCATCTCCTTTAGGCAAGTAATTAATAGTGTAATTATTTGTACCTCCTGCAAGCTGAAGCGGACCAGGAGGAGATAAATCTCGCATTGCTTTCCACAAACCAACTGCAAATATTGCTGATCCCTTACCTAGATCACCACTCATTCTTCTTCCGTCCAATTGCCAAAGAGGTTTTTGTCCATATTGATTTAAACATCTATACCTGCTCCATAATTCTTTAGATAAATCCTTATAAGTAATTCCATAGCCTTGCAAACCACAACTAACACCTAATCTTTTAAGAGGTACATTTGCACTCATTATCTCAGCAATTGCCTTTTGAAATTCTTCTAAACGTCCTGGCGCAGTATGAATTTCAATTGCATCTGGACTTAATTCCTGAAGCAATGCTGCAAAGTCCTTTAACCCAATACTCCGATCCTGCTCATTAATTAGCCCAAAAGGACAAGAAGATATGCATCTTCCACACCCATAACATCTATTAGTTATAACGCCTTCACTAGAGTTAGAGGATATTGCTTTGGCAGGACATATTCTCTGACAAGGACGTGAGCAATCAGAAGGACATCTTTTTGGATCAAACCAAGCCTTCCTAAAATGTGCATCTTTTCCGTCACTAAGACTGATCATTAGCCATGGTCTAAACCCTTTGTGTTCTTCAACCCAGTCAAGAGCTTCTCTTGCAGCATGCACTACTGCAGCATCAGCAGCTAAATCAATACAGCTAACTCCAACCGAAGCATATATTGCACATAAATCTGAAATAGAAGGTAGATCCTGATTACTTGCACCACAAATCAATTTGACCCAAGAACCTGCTAAAAGCGACTTTTCAGGAGAACAAAATTCTTTTCTGGAAAGACAATTAGTAATTTAATTCACCCTCCTAAAAAATTTTTCATTGATTGCCATTGAAGTGCTCGAGCTCCTCCCATTTCAACAACCACTTTCAACCGTGATTCCCTATGACAAAGATTTGTAATTGCAAACAACTCTGAACGAGATAAAACATATCCTTCTAACAACCAAAGTAAAACAGGTTTATTACCAACAAACATTTCTCCTAATTGAGGAACGACTTGCTGCACCTCTCCAACAGCACCATTTCGTCCAACACTTTGATGTCCTAAGTGAGGAGGCCTAATTCCATGAGATTGAAAAAGAAATACTTCTGGATCTCCTAATCCTCTAGCAGATGAAAGCTGGGTTTTATAACCTCTTGAACGCATGCGCCTAAGCAATCGTGTCTCCGCACCTCCTTCTAATGGCGCATGAAGAGCAAGGCATCCAGACTCCTCAAGATCCCTACAAAACTGTTCACCAGAAAGCAATAGAGGCATGAACTGAGTTAAGAGAGAACTGTTATATAAGTCTGCCAGTTTTACTCAATCATACAAAGAGGCCCATGGTGTTGTAATGTTTTAGTTTGCTTCTAAGTTTCTGCGCCCGTCCGCTAGCCGGGCCTCCAGTTTTAGAAGCAGGTTCAGCGTTTGCGTTGGACCTCTCTTGGCACAAGCAAAAAGAAATAACTTTTTGCAGGGAAACTGACCTTACTGTTAAAAGTAGGCCAAGTCTCAGCCAGCTGATTAATTCGCTAGCCCATTCCGTCTTTTAAGTATCGAAATTTCATCAATACTTTAAATACGGTAAAGACAGCGTTCAATCTATCAGCAATTTCCCAGCCCCTACAAGGGGTTCTTAAACGCTGGCGTTCTTTCCTCTCATGTCTATAGGCATCCTCGGGAAGAAACTGGGCATGTCTCAGTTCTTCGACGATCAAGGCAGAGCTATCCCGGTCACATTGATCGAGGCTGGTCCATGTCGCATAACCCAACTGAAGAATACCGATACTGACGGCTATTCAGCTGTGCAGATTGGCTTTGGTGAAATCCGTGAAAAGATCATCAATAGTCCTGCAAAAGGTCATTTATCAAAATCTGGTGAGCTCTTACTTAAATATCTTCGTGAATATCGCGTTGATAAATTAGAAGGCTTAACACTTGGCGATCAAATTACTGTTGGCAACTTTGAGCTTGGCCAAAAAGTTGATGTTAGTGGTAATTCAATGGGTAGAGGCTTTGCTGGCTATCAAAAACGACATGGTTTTAGTCGAGGTCCAATGAGTCATGGATCTAAAAATCACCGTGAACCTGGAAGTACTGGAGCAGGAACTACTCCTGGTCGTATTTACCCAGGGAAGCGAATGGCAGGTCGTTATGGAGGGAAAAAAATCACTACAAGAGGATTAACCATCCTAAAAATTGATAGTGAAAATAATCTTCTAATAGTTAAGGGTTCCGTTCCAGGGAAACCAGGTTCCCTTTTAAACATTCGTCCAA
>CACFBG010000014.1 GCA_902564535.1 uncultured Prochlorococcus sp. | reverse complement strand
GGTCCCAAAAGTTGGCTTAGTGACGTAGCTCAAATAGATGCAAATGGTCCATCATTAACTCCGATTCAACCAGACCTTTTTTGGAGAGGTAATATTTCCGACCTACCAAGCCTCTCAAAAATCAATCAAACAGTTCTATAAATTCTCTGCAATAACCAAAGTGAAAATATTAATCCAATTACATGAGCAAAAAGCACTTGAGTATTACTCAAAACTGAAAGCATTTCTAATGAAGTAATCGGATAATTTTCCATTGACCTAAGTCCTGCTCCAATTGAAATACCTGGAGCTTGCATTGAAGCTTGAACAAATAAAGCACCTGCTAAAGACTGATAACCGACCGAGGCAAAAACCAATCCCAATAGATCAGCTATTAGCCCTCTTTTTAGCAATCTGCTTGTTTCTCCTCTACTAGGCCTTGAAGAAGAGTCAAGCGCTCGACCAGTTTTTACTATTAACCAACCTTGCCATAGGCTATAAAGCAAGAAAAGAAACGCCAAAGTTGTAAGAGACAACCCTGGGCCCAGACCAAGTGCTCTTTCAGAGTTACGAGCGAGGCTACTTCCAACGTTGTTAAACAACAAAACACCAACTACAACTATTCCAAGAATGGTCTGAATCCAAAATCTTATCCAACCCATTCGCCGCATCCCTAAAGAGAGCAATTGAAAATCAAGCTGATCTGCCATCTAAATGAATGCGACGTTAAGTCAAACTTGCCATCTAAGCGTTAAATGTGCACGTCCAACTTCATTCCAATTTATTCGCCAAAGCAAGTACGTCTACCTACTGCATTAGCTCTTGGTAGTTTTGATGGTCTTCATGCTGGTCATCGCAGGGTGATCAACTCAATAACTAACGACGAGATTGGAATACCAACTGTAGTAACTTTTTGGCCTCATCCAAGGGAAGTTTTATATGAAGAGTCCAGGCTTAGAATTGATCTCCCTTCAGAAAAAGCATATTTACTTCATCCATTAAAAGTAAAGCAACTGGTACTGATACCTTTCACTAAAAATCTTTCTAATCTTAGGGCAACAGAATTTATTGAAGATATGCTTATTAGAACACTTAAAGCAAAAAAAATAGCTATAGGTGCAAATTTTAGATTCGGACGCAATAGAGAGGGAGACGCTTCTTTGCTTAAAGAAATTGCTAGCAAAGCAAATATAGAAGTTTGCATTATTCCCATCCTAAAAGATGAAAAAGGAAGAATGAGCAGCAGTCGGATTCGCTTAGCGCTAACAAATGGAGATCTAAATAATGCAAAAAAGCTTATGGGTCGTCCTTATTGCTTGCAAGGGAAGGTAGTAAAAGGTAAAAGTCTTGGCACTTCTATTGGATGGCCTACAGCAAATCTTGAAGTAGATGGGAGAAAGTTTCTTCCTGCTATAGGAGTATATTCCGCTTGGACTTGGATAAAAAATGAAAAGGAAAGATTCCCTTCTGTAATGAATCTTGGACCACAACCAACAGTTGATCCCAAATCCCCTTCAGCGTTAGAAGTACACTTATTAGATCAAAATATAGATTTAAAAGATAAAGAGCTTATAGTTGAACCTGTTAAAAGGCTTAGGAGCCAAGAAAGATTCAATAGTCTTGAAGAATTAAGCAATCAGATTAGTCTAGACGCCTTATCAGCAAAACAAAGCCTCATTATAGATTAAACAAATTCTTTATAAAGCAGATGGATAGGCATTAGCCAATCCCCATACGATAAAGACTCCTATCCCTCCAAGTAAAAAGACCCCCCAAATTAAGACATTCATGATGGCTTCCGATTCAACTGCACCCATTGAAGAGGAATCATTAAAATCTGCCAAGCAAACTTTATGAATTCTATTGACTCAAACGAACTAGACAACTCTAAAAAATATCAGGTTATAGATGCCAACCTAGATAGAGCTAGAGAAGGCCTTCGTGTTATTGAAGATTGGTGTCGCTATTACATGACCAATAAAGACCTAATAGTTATTTTAAAGAATTGGAGACATAAACTAGGAGAGCTTCATTTAAATAAATTTAAATTAGCAAGATGTACATTTTCTGATCAAGGTCTTGGTCTAAAACACCCTTCACAAAATAACAGAAATACATCTGAAGAATTAATATCTTCTAATTGCTCAAGAGTGCAAGAAGCTCTGAGAGTATTAGAAGAATTTTCTCGAATATCAGAACCTTCTATAGCAGAAACTGCAACAGAGATTCGCTATGGCTTGTATGAACTAGAAATTAAAATTGTCAAACATTCACTTCATCAATCAAGAATTCAAATATTAAATTCATGCAATCTTTGCCTTATAACAAATACTCAAGAAAGACTAATAGAAACTGTTACTAAATCTCTTCAAGCAGGAGTTAAAATGGTGCAATATAGATGCAAAGATAAAACCGATTATGAAAAGTATAAAGAGGCAAAAGAAATTTGTTCAATATGTAAAAAATACAATTCATTATTTATTGTCAATGATCGCTTAGACTTAGCTATTGCTGTTGATTCTGATGGCATTCACTTAGGTCAAGAAGATATGCCGGTCTCTATTGCAAGAAAGATAATAGGCGATGAGATGCTTATCGGGAAAAGTACACATTCCAAGAAAGAAATCCAATCATTACAAAAGGAAAATATAGATTATTTAGGAGTAGGTCCTATTACATATACTGAAAAAAAATCCAAACTTCAACCATTAGGCATTAATTATTTAAACAATATTTCCAAAATCAATATGTTACCCTGGTTTGCAATTGGAGGAATCAACTTGTCTAATCTTAAAGAGATAAAAGCAGCAGGTGTTCAAAAAATTGCTGTAATCGGGGCAATAATGGATTCCAAAGATCCGTATAAAGAGACTCAACTACTAATTGAAGGTCTAAAATGAATATAATAGTCAATGGAGAAAATAAAAATATCAATTCACCTCCTCCTCCAACTTTAGAAAAAGTAATCACATCACTTGGCTATAATCCTAAATTAATAGTAATAGAATACAATGGAAAAATATTACCTCCTAGCCAATGGAGCACTCAGGAAATAAAACATGAAGACAGACTTGAAATCGTAACGATTGTTGGTGGCGGGTCCTAATATATAATTAATTCGAATTATAATATCCAAGATTTGTTGACTTTTCTAACTTCACTAGATTAATGAGACGTTTATTTTTACTAATACTTTCTCCTTTAATAGCTATATCTCTATTGTTTTTAAATCCAGACCCTAGCAATGCAGCAAGAGGAGGGAGGATAGGAGGAGGCAGCTTTAGGACGCCCTCTCTACCAAGATCAAGTGGGTACGGTAGGACTTATAGAGGCGGCTATGGAGGCTATGGAGGCTATGGAGGCTATGGAGGGAGAGGGATTGGCTTCCCTTTCATTCTTCCTTTCTTTGGCTTTGGCGGTGGCGGGTTATTTGGTTTCTTAATTCTTATGGCAATTACAGGAGTGATTGTTAATTCAGTTCGTGGCAACAATGTCTCAAATAACAATCTAAGATCATTCACTGAAAGACCAACTACAGAACCTCCGGTAACAATAATTCAGCTACAAATAGGACTATTATCTTCAGCCAAGCAATTGCAAAAAGATCTCAGAGAAATCGCTGCCTCATCAGATACAAGTAATAACAAAGGCTTACAAAGTGTTCTTCAAGAAACAACTCTTGCTTTACTTAGACAACCTGAACTATGGGCATATGCCAACTCTGAGGCTGGTAGCGTTCCATTCTTAAGCTCAGAGTCAACATTCAACAAATTATCCATTAACGCAAGAAGCAAGTTAAAAGGAGAGTTAACTTCTAATGTTGCTGGAAAAATTCTTACAGACAATTCATATGCCAATCAAATCGGAGACGCAGATTCCCTAAATGAATACATAGCCATAACCTTAATAGTCGCCACCCGAAATCAAATCAAGATTAACCAAGGCAGCAATGGAGAAGATTTAAAAGAAAACCTTAGAAATTTAGGCTCAATTTCTACAAACGACTTGATCGCTCTTGAAGTAATTTGGCAACCTGAAGGGGAAGGAGATGTTCTAAGCGCAGAGGAACTTGTTACTTCATACCCAAACCTAAATCACCTATAAAATAAAAAAAAAATAAAGATTTTGCCCAGAAATCGCCTTCAAAGCTAAAGCTTTATAATTTCTTCCACTAAAACCGGCAACATTACCTAAATCAGAGCTTCAACACAATTATTGTTAACGCATTAATTTTTAGCTTCTAGTGACCGCCCCTTCGAATCCTGAACCACGCACAATGAAGTGGGAGAGCAACGGTGAACTCGCTCAACGTGATCTTTCAGAACTGGTAACAAGATTGCTTGATGTTGAATCAAGTAATCATGGGAATGAATTATCTCGACTAGGTGCCAAATACAACGTTGAGGAGTGAATATCAACCTACCCTCTTGCAAAAATTCTTTTGATAACCCATCTTCTATATATTGAGATGAGTTAAATGACAAAAAGAAAATTACATTGGGTCAACACACCAGTTCTTATTGAAGCCATAAGTAGATATCAAAAAGGCCGTCTATCTAGATCAATGAAATTATGGATTGAACAAGTCTTAGAAATAAATAATTCAAAATAATTTCTAATTTCCTATGACACTTAATTTAAATCATCTAATTATTTAAGTTGATACTTTAAGTATTCTTAATGCGGCCATCGCTGCACCATATCCATTATCAATATTAACTACAACAAGTCCAGGTGAACAACTAGCTAACATTCCTGTTAAAGCGGCTTTACCTTCTGCACTAACTCCATATCCAACTGAAATGGGAATCCCTATAACGGGCTGAGGAACTAATCCTGCCAAAATAGTTGGCAGTGCTCCTTCCATCCCAGCACAAGCAATCAATACCTTTGCTTTCTTAATTGTTTCTAACTCTGAAAGCAGTCGATGCAAACCTGAAACACCTATGTCGAATATAGTTTTTGTTTTAATTCCATGCCAACGTAAAGCTAATTCTGCCTCTAAAGCAATAGAGATATCGCTAGTTCCTCCTGTTAATACTATAACTTCGCCTAATAAAATATTTTCAGCTAAAGCTTCTCCATAAGTTATACATTTTGCTTTGTGGTGATAAACTACATCTGGAACCAATTTTTTTAATTGCAAAGCTTTTTCTCTAGATACTCTCGTTACAAGAGCTAATTCTCTTTTGGCAGAAAGAGTATTCAAAATATCTGCAATCTGCTCACTAGTTTTATGTTCACCCCATATCGCTTCAACCATTCCTAAACGCTTTCTTCTTTGAAGATCTAATTTTGCTTCTTGATTATTCACTGAGGCAAAAGTTCTCCTTCATAAGTTAAAGGAAAAGGATTTCCCTCTTTTATACCAGTTTTGAATCTAGCTATATTTACAAAAGTATTTTGAACTATTTCGATTTCACTTTGAGGTATTGATTTCCATTTCGCACGACTTTCCCAACCAATTAAAAGTATTGCTTCCTCTGTATCTTTATTCCAAAATAATTGTCTCCCAAGGAAACCTTGTTGTGATTTTAACCATGGCTCCCAACTTTCTTTCTCAGAATCAATCCAATCCTTACGTAATGAGGAAGGTACATTTAATTTTAAGACCTCAACTATCTCAGGCTTTGAGGTAAATAATTCATTAATTGATAATGCCATTATTTGTTGAGTATGATTCAATGAAATAATTAATACTCCAAAGGAAGATAAAAGAATATGAATAATATTTTTTCTCATATCTTCATCAACAAAGCAACAGCTTGACTACTAATACCTTCTTCCAAACCTTCGGGACCTAATTTTTCATTCGTTGTTGCCTTTACCCCCACAGAATCAGAGTCTATTCCTAACCTAACAGCTAAATTACTTCTCATTAAATCAATATGAGGCTTTAGTTTAGGCCTTTCTGCTACAACAACCGAATCCACATTTACGATCTTCCAACCTTTTCTCTTTATAAGTAGCACAACTTCTTGCAAAAGTACCAAACTATCCATATCCTTCCATTTTTCATCCTCAGGTGGAAAATATTTCCCAATATCCCCTAAAGCAAGAGCCCCAAGCAAAGCATCACTTATCGCATGAGAAAGTACATCCGCATCACTATGGCCATCTAGTCCCAAGCCATCAGGATGAGAAAGTTTGACTCCTCCAATAATTAGTTCCCTTCCAGGAACTAAACGGTGTATATCATAACCGTTGCCAATTCGAATATTTCCAAATTTTTCAGCCATACCAATCAATTTAAATAGCAATATTTCTTATGTTCCTCAACTTTAGTGGACTAAACAGAATTTGGGAAGGGAAGAAGTAAAATGATTCCATTTAAAATTTATTCGCAATTGAAGATTAAGAGAAGAAAAATTAAAAGTATGATTTATCTCTTCTATTAGTAAATTAAAATGAAATATCAGGTATTATAACAAAAATACAACTTTAAATATGTAGATTAATTATTAATTAAATTATTTTCTAATTCTATAGAAATTCACATTAAAAAGATAGGTCTTGAGTATGAGTGAATCAAGAAATCGCTTTTTTCTATTCTAAAACTTTCTTCTTATTAAGCCATTTCTGATAAAGATCTGGCCTTCGTTCTTTTGTCCTCTTGACTCTCTGAGCATCTCTCCACTCTTTTATTGCATTATGATCCCCACTTCTTAGAACACTTGGAACAGCTAGGCCACAAAATTCTGCGGGTCTAGTGTAATGAGGATGCTCTAAAAGCAAATCAGTATGACTTTCTAAATAAAGAGATTCTTCTGAGCCAACTGTTCCTGGCAACAATCTAACGACTCCATTGACTACAGTCATTGCTGGAATTTCTCCTCCCGTCAAAACAAAATCACCAATAGAAACCTCCTCATCAGCGAGAGTGCGAATTCGTTCATCAAAACCTTCATAGTGACCACAAAGAAGAATCAACTGTTCATAATTAGTTGACCACCTTGTTAAATCATTCTGACTAAGCAAATTCCCTTGTGGAGTCATCATCAAAACTCTGTTTCTAGATGATTTAGGAATTGAATCAAAGGCTGCAAAATATGGCTCTGGCTTAAGCACCATTCCAGATCCTCCTCCATAAGGCAAATCATCAACCTTTCTATATCTATCAATTGCAAAATCTCTAGGATTGTGAATATGAAGATCAGCTATTTTTTCTGAAAATGCTCGTCCTATAACGCCAAGTTCCTTCAATGATGAAAAAACTTGTGGGGCCAAACTCACCACATCTAGGCGATAACTCACAATGGAAAATCAAAGGACTAAAAAAGATTGCCTATAAGCAATTCAATTAATCATAAACAAACTAGGTCTTTATATAAAAAGTAAAAAAGAAGCTTAAGGATAAATTTCTAATATTTTTAACTTCATAAAAACCACCTAAATCAATAACCTTTATATCCTAATTCTGATAATCGAGAGGGTTTTCTTCTCCAATCTGGAACAACCTTAACAAAAAGCTCTAAATAGACTGGTCCTTCTATTAAAGCTTGAATCTGAATTCTTGCCTCACTTCCAATTGTCTTCAACATTGACCCGCCTTTACCTATAAGAATTCCTTTCTGACTCTTCCTTTCTACAAAAATCGTAGCCAATACCCCTGTTCTAATGACATCTAATCCGCTCTTCTTTTGAGACTTAATTTCTTCTATTTTTTCAATATTAACTGCTACGCTATGAGGGATCTCCTCCTTAGTATGAAGTAAAACTTGTTCCCTTATTAATTCAGAAATTAATATTCTTTGAGGCTGATCAGAAACCATTTCAGGAGGATATAAATATTGACCTTTTGGTAAATTCTTAGATAAAGATTTTATTAAATTTAAACAACCATCGCCATTTTTTGCACTGCAACTATGAATTTTCCAAGAATTATTATTTATTAAACTTTTATAATCTTTCTCAATGCTCTTGAAATCACTTGGTAAAACAAGGTCCCATTTATTCAGTGCTACCACAACTGGTATTTTTTGCTTTTCAAGTAGATTAACAATAAAAGCATCTCCTTTACCTGGAGGGTGACAGCTTTCAAAAATAAGTAAAACAACGTCCACTTCCCCTATTGCAGATCTTGCACTCTTAACTAACCTTTCTCCTAATAAATGATGAGGTTTATGAATACCTGGCGTATCTAACAAAACAAGCTGAGAATCAGCTGTCGTCAAAATTGCTCTAAGGCGATTCCTAGTGGTCTGGGCAACTGGAGAAGTAATTGCTACTTTTTCTCCTACAAATCTATTAACCAAGGTAGATTTTCCTACATTTGGTCTTCCAATTAAAGCGACAAAACCTGAACGGAAGTCCTTTGATGTGGGCTCAGTGGAAAACATTAGCTAAATCAGAATTCTTTAATAGCCTGTCGTAAAAGTATCTTGAAAAATGTCCAAGAAGAAGCCGACTTTCAAAGAAGCAATTACTTTTGCAATGATGTGGTGTGATGCTTGGGAAAAAGAAGAGCTTAGTGATGAAGTCCTAGCCGATCGTGTTTCTGAACTAGTAGAAACAAGAGATGGTGCAAGGGGTTTTTTGGCATTTAGCCTTTCTAGCGATTGTCCGATTATGGATCGCCTTCCCGAAGCAGTGATTTTGAGACTAAGAGAAGCTAAAGAAATTGTAGTTGATCTAACTGTTAGGAACCTAGCAATGAGTTCAGCTATGAGTATCCATCATAAAAGGAACAAAGATTATATTCAAAAAGCCGGATCTGAAAGAGTTGCAATTAGATGTATAGAAGTTTTACGTTTATTAGAACCTATTCTGGTAAAAACCAGAATAGAGAAACTATTAGAGGCAATTGAAGGGAAAGGTGATGATTTAGATTTCCTTAAAAGGTGGGGTTATGATAATGAACAAAAATCAGCTATCGCTTCTAATCTAAATTCAATTGCCGACCATTAAATTTAATCTCTTCTCCCACCTCCTTGAAGGGCAATTATTAAACGAAGAATAAAGATAAACAAATTTATATAAGTCAAATACATTCCTAAAGCACCTGCCAAGTACTGATCATCTCTATAAGTACGAGGCATAGTATAAAAATCAACAAATGACATTCCAACAAAAAGTATCGTTCCAAATCCAGCTATCAACAATTCAAAGCCACTTGCTCCAAACATTCCTGGAGCAAAAATCCCTCCAACAATCTGAACAACCATTGCAACAAGTAGTCCAATAAGGCCTAACCCAACAACACCGCTTAATGCCTGTCCAACAGAATCACTCATCCTTCTTCCTACAACAGAAGCAACAGCAAAAGTGATACCAGTAGCAAGAGCAGCTGTTCCTACTGAACCAATACCCGCTGTACCTATTGCAAGTGCAACTATTCCACTTAATGTATATCCAGTAATCAAACTATAAGCACTTAGCAGAGGTAATGCCGTTGCATTATTAGCTTTCACTGCAACATTTTGTGCTACAAAAAATAATACAAAGTTGCCTATTAAAGCGACCCAAAATAAAGGCATAAAAAGAGCTGGATTAGCAGCTTGGAGAGATAATCCACCGATAACTCCTCCTGCCGTTAAAACCATTCCTCCACCTACATAAGGCAAAGCTTTGTTCACTACATTTGGGCCAACTAGAGCACTAGATTGTGCCTCTCGTATAGCCTGTTGAAAATTACTACTGGCTGGCATAAGGTCGACTTATTAACTTGAGTTCCACTCTGGCATTAAAAAAAGAATACTTCTAATTTGTATTAGTGCGGATCACCCTATCTCTTAGCTTTCTTGGCATAAGCATTAATAACTCTTTGTACTATGGGATGTCTAACAACATCTCCAGAAGTCAGACGACATACAGCAACTCCTTCAACTCCCCTTAGTAATTCTGCAGCCTCAACAAGACCACTTATTTGACCAGGGGGCAAATCTACTTGAGTTTCATCCCCAGTCACAACCATTCGGGATCTTTCTCCAAGCCTCGTAAGAACCATTCTCATTTGTGCCGACGTAGTATTTTGAGCCTCATCAAGGATTACAAAGGCATCTTCTAAAGTTCTACCTCTCATATAAGCAAGTGGTGCAACTTCTATTACTCCCTTTTCAAGCAAAGAAGTTGTCTTCTCTTGACCAAGCAAAGAGTGCAAAGCGTCATAAAGAGGTCTCAAATATGGATCAACTTTTTGCTGCAAGTCACCTGGAAGGAATCCAAGCCTTTCGCCTGCCTCTACGGCGGGCCTAGTCAAAATCAAGCGAGAAACTTTTCTTTCCATCAACATTCTTACAGCGAGAACTGTTGCTAGAAAAGTTTTCCCAGTTCCAGCTGGCCCTAAGACAAAGCAAAGGTCATTTAGTTCCATTGCTTCTACATAAGATTTTTGCCGAAGGGTTCTAGGTCTCAAAAGATTTCCACCTTGACTCTTTGCTAAAACCTGATTACCTAATTCAGAATGATCTTTGTATCGTCCAGTATTAAGTGCATTATTGGCTGCCTGCAAATCAACATCGGAAATAGCTTGGCCCTCTTCCCATAAAGGGCGAATTAATTCAACTAAGGCAGCTGCCCTTTCAAGTTGAGAAGGTCTACCATTAATAACGAGATCCAAACCCCTCATAACAATTGAAGCGCCAGTTAAAGCTTCTAATCGATTTAAATTCTTCTGATCTCCTCCTGATAAAGCCAAAGCCGCATCAGAATTAGGCAATTCAATTAAAAAGGGGTTTAAAGTTTTATCTCCACCCATCGAAATTATATGAATTAGGAATCTTCAGCAGAAGATTCTGCTTCTGGAGCTGTCTCCTTTTCCACCACTTTTTCTTGTTTAGAGGCCAACTTTCTCTTAGCTTCCTGTTTAGCTTTCCCAACTATCTCAGCATGACGAATTGTCTTTTCGATAAGTCCTCCTTTCTCAAGTAAAGCTCTTACCGCATCAGTAGGTTGAGCACCTTGACTTAATCGTAAACGTAATGCCTCGGTGTCTAGCCTAGTTTCTTTAGTACGAGGGTTATAAAAACCCAATTCTTGGAGGGGACGTCCATCACGTCTAGAGGTGCTATTGCAAGCTACCAAGCGAAAACTCGCTTCTCGCTTTTTTCCAAAACGCTTCAGTCGAAGCTTGATCATTTGTTAAGTAGGATTTAGTAAGTGAGTGCTTTAGTAAGGAAGAAATCCTCTTACTAGATAATAAGTTTACCTTGTAATGGGTTCATAAGTCTCCAAATCCTTTCTTCTTCTTGATAGGTCTTTGCCTTTTAATACTCCCACTATTATTTCGAGAACGAGAAAGGTTTGAATTACCTCCTCCTCCCATCCCAGGGAACATTCCTCCATCCCCCATGCCAGGCATGCCCCCTGGCATTTGTCCAGCAGACATTTGTTTCATAAATCCTCTCATTTTCTGAAAATCTGCCAAAACCTTATCTACATCTGGAGAGCTATATCCACTACCTAAAGCAACTCGGTGCCTTCTAGATGGCTGAGCCGCCAAAAGTTCTGGTTTAGTTCTTTCTTCAGAGGTCATAGACCCTATCATTGCCTCAATTTTCCGTAACTGTTCTTCTCCACTCTTCAACATTCCATCATCAATTTTATTCATCCCTGGAATCATTTTCATCAATCCACCCAAAGATCCCATACGTTTAATTAAACGCATCTGCTTAAGGAAATCAGAAAAGTCAAAAGTTGCTTCTTGAAGCTTTTTCTGCATCAACTCTGCATCAGCTATTTCTACTTCCTTTTGAGCTTTCTCAACTAGAGTTAAAACATCTCCCATTCCTAATATTCGACTTGCCATCCTTTCTGGATGAAAAGGTTGCAATGCTTCAACTTTTTCGCCAGTACCAATAAATTTAATTGGCTTTCCACTGATTTTTCTTATAGAGAGCGCCGCACCTCCTCTTGAATCGCCGTCAAGTTTTGTAAGAACAGCTCCAGTAATTCCAACTTTTTCATGAAATGCTTTTGTTAGATCTGCAGCTTCTTGGCCAATCATTGAATCGACGACAAGAAGAGTCTCAGATGGTTCGACAGCTGTTCTAATTCGAACCATCTCTTCCATCATGTTGGCATCTATTTGTAATCTCCCTGCTGTATCAACTAACAAAGTATCAAAACCTTCTTTTTTAGCTTTATCTAATCCCTCTTTAGCAATTGTTTCCGGCGATTGATTGTTACCAAGACTAAAAACTTCTACTCCTATTTGATCTCCAAGTGTTTTAAGTTGTTCAATTGCAGCTGGCCTATAAACATCTGCCGCTACCATTAATGCTTTTTTACCCTGTTCCTTCAAATAAAGTCCAAGTTTTGCAGTGGCAGTAGTTTTACCAGCCCCTTGCAAGCCAGCCATTAAAACAACACTTATGTTGCCTTCCTTACTAGATAAAGGAGAATTTACTCCTCCCATAATTTGCACTAGTTCCTCATGCACAACTTGTATAAATTTCTGGCCAGGATTTACTCCACGAACAACTTCTGCACCTAAAGCTTTCTGCCTTACTTCTTCAACAAATTCCTTAATCACAGAAAGACTTACATCAGCCTGAAGCAATGCTCTTCGAACTTGCTTTAGCGCTTCATCTATATTTGATTCATTAATTTTAGTATCACCTTTTAGGCCCTTAATTGCGTCCTCTAATCGGACTGAAAGTTCATCAAACATTTTTAAAGAGAAATCAGAAATTTAATTGATCAGTAATAGATCCTTAATTACATAAAATATTCATGAACCGCTAATATAGTCAACCAATTGCCATGTTTCTTTCTCTCTACCAAGAATATAAGTTACTTTTAAGCTTGGAATTGTCGTTTCTGATATAATCTTTCCTGATGAATCAAGAACACTTTCTTGATAAAGCAATTTTGCTTTAATTTCAATTCTCTTTAGTGTCTGACTAACTATATTGAAAGAAATGATATTTACATTAATTTTTTGAATTTGTCCTAAAGTTTTATCTTTTTCTCTTTGTTCTTTTACTCTTTGTACAAGTGTTGGCCTTGCTACAATATCCAAAGCATCTGTTCTAACCCCAGCAAGAATAGATGCTTTATTTATCAACCAATCTTGAATAAGAGATTTTATTTGATTTTCAGTTGGCTTCTCTTCAGACAATTGAACTGGGGTAGAGGGAAGTGCTGAGTCTGAGTCTGAGTCTGAGTCTGAGTCTGAATCTGAGTCTGAGTCTGAGTCAACTAATTTATTCTCAATATCTTCGATAATTTTTGCATTATCAACGGCTTTAATATCTGTTGAGATTTGGTTTAGAGCTCTATTTCTATAAGATAGAATAATGCCCAATGAAGAGATTATAACAATAATTAAAAGCAAATTATTCTGCAACCTAAACTTAACTAAAACTGACAGCATCTTTTGAAAGATACTATTAATTTCTTTTAATTTAATCTTACTTATTATTGGAGTTTGAAGCAATCTATCATTTAAAAAGTTGATTGAATTCTTCTCTATATCTTCGTCTTCATATTCTTTATTTATTGATTCATCTGAATATTGATTTTTATTCAATTCTTCCTCAGGAGAAGATAACTCATTAATTGATTCACTATCATCTAACCCCTCTGGAGATAAAGAAGAAAGAAAATTAAATCCAGCTTTTGCAATCCTTTTTGTTCTTTTAATGTCAAATCTTTCTATATATGCTTGGACATCTCTATCTGAGAACCAGGCCTCTAAATCAACTTTAGTAGAAGCATCAACATCCCTAAATCCTGGCAAAACATCCTTTTGCAACCAATTTATACAATATTCACACAAAGCCCCAAGGAAATCACCTTGATAATTTTTCAACCAATACTTAAGACCGTCGTCATCACTTTGCAAGAATTGTTCTTCTGAACTAGAAACATCTCCAAGCAGAAGATCCATACACCCAATTATTGGCATGGGATCTAGACCAATCAAGCTTATATTCTTAATGCTTTTCTTTGCCTCCTTTATACGTTCTGGTTTCCTATGAGAGAAACCATCTGCGACTAAAGATAAAACTCTAAGAAAAGAAGCATCTAAAGATCCAACTTTTTGCCATCGTAAATACAAATCAGATTGCTCTTGAACTGTAAGAAATTTCCTGATCTGCTGAAAGAATGATTCAAATTCTTGTTGATTTAAACTACCTGAATCATTATTAACTTTCTTACCTTCTAGGCCTCCTCTTTTAACAACCAAATCATCAAACAAACGAATACCTTCTTGATGAGATATCTGATCTCCAATATCTCTACTTACTAAATCGAGGATCCTATATGGCAATAAAGCATTTAATTCTTTTTCTAGATCATCCCTATGCTCTGGCAACTTACCCATTCTCTGAAGCAGCTGAAGGCCCTCCTTTAAAAGATTTGCAGCAGATTCATAATGTCTATCATTTTGCTCTTGCAATGCAGCTGCCTTACATGAAAGCGCAGCTACCAAGGTAAGGTCGGCCTCTCTTCCGCTCCCTAAAGCAGGCGTCTGAGGAGGCTTCAAAGCCTTACAAGCAAGCTTGAATGCCTCAAGGGCTGCATCTGCCTCTAATAGCAACAACAACCCTGCTACTTCTCGTTTAGAAGAAAGCTCTAACCCTAAAGCTCCTGACAACAAAGCAGCTTCATATTCTTCACGTAATTTCTTATCTGTAAGAAGATCTGCAGAGAGTCTTAGCAACTCTGCTCGATGAATCAAGGCTTCCTGAGTGAAGCCCTCTTCAGGAGGGCGATCTATCCTCAGCTCAAGTGCTCGAAGTATTCCATCAGCTTGAGCTGATGGACTTACTCCTAACAATCGGAAGTGATCTATGGGCAGTTCCAATAGTGTTAAGCCATTGGCATAAAACTCTAGGCATCAGAAAGGGTTTTGACTATTTTTCTTCCCCATGCCCTTACAGTCGTATATCTAGATTAGTGATAAACAACATGAATCCAAAAACCGTGGACACAAACAAAGCGACTATCACCAGTTCCATGCAAGGAGGAAAACATAGTGAGCGTCTAGAGAATTTAAAATCTTCCGCAAATACAAAATTAAATAGAGCGACAAGTTTGGAGCTTTTTCGAGATATGACTCTTGGTAGAAGATTCGAAGATAAATGCGCAGAAATGTATTACAGAGGAAAAATGTTTGGATTTGTTCACCTTTACAACGGACAAGAAGCAGTAAGTACTGGCGTCATAAAAGCAATGAAAATGAAACACGACTGGTTTTGTAGCACTTATCGAGATCATGTCCATGCACTTAGTGCGGGAGTCCCAGCAAGAGAAGTAATGAGTGAATTATTCGGGAAGGAGACTGGCTGCAGCAAAGGAAGAGGTGGCTCAATGCACCTCTTTTCAAAAGAACATCACTTATTAGGCGGTTATGCCTTTATTGGAGAAGGAATCCCTGTTGCTTTAGGAGCAGCCTTTACAAGTAGATACAAGCGTGATGCACTTGGAGATTCAAATAGTGACTCAGTTACAGCAGCATTTTTTGGAGATGGAACATGTAATAATGGTCAATTTTTTGAATGTCTAAATATGGCTCAACTTTGGAAGTTACCCATAATCTTTGTAGTTGAAAACAACAAATGGGCAATTGGAATGGCTCATGATAGGGCCACTAGTGAACCCGAAATATGGCGCAAGGCTGACGCTTTTGGGATGAAAGGAGAAGAAGTAAATGGAATGGATGTTATTGCAGTTAGAGAAGCAACACAAAGAGCACTAGAAAGGGCAAGATCTGGTGAAGGGCCTACACTTTTGGAATGCTTAACTTATAGATTTAGAGGCCATTCATTAGCAGATCCAGATGAACTTAGAGCTGAAGAAGAAAAAGAATTTTGGGCAAAAAAAGATCCATTAATTTCCCTTGAGGAAAATATCAACAAAAATCAATTGGCCAGTTCTTCTGAACTAAGGTCAATAGAGAAAGAAATTGATTCTGAAATCAATGATGCTGTTGAATTCGCTCTTAATGCAGATGATCCAAATCCAAATGAACTAACTAAATATATTTGGGCAAATTAATAAGATTTTATTAAATACCACTAGGTAATTTCCTTGTTAAATTCCTTAGCTTTCTAAGTGCCTTTAACTCTACTTGCCTAACTCTTTCTCTAGAAACTTCTAGAAGTCTTCCTATTTCAGCAAGAGTATGCCTTTCATTCCCTTCAAGGCCGAAACGCAGTCTTAGAACATGCTGCTCCTGTTCACTTAAATGGCTTAACCATCGACCTAGTTGTTCTTGATGAATCCTTTGCTCAACTTTGTCAAGAGGCTCTTCTAAAGAGGAGTCAGCAATAAGATCGCCCAAGAAGCTTCTTCCTTCTTCTCCATTTACGGGTGCATCAAGACTGCTTGTGGTTAAAGCTTGCCTAAGCAAAGAATCTAATTCTTCAAGAGGAATGTCCATGGCCTCAGCTATCTCAAAACGGCTAGGCATGGCTCCTAATTTATGTGCTAAATCAAGACTTACTTTTCTAATTGTTGTTAACCTTTCACTAAGGTGAACTGGAAGTCGAATTGTTCTGGATTGGCAAGCTATAGCACGAGTCATACTCTGACGAATCCACCAAAATGCATAAGTTGAAAACTTATATCCACGAGTAGGGTCAAATTTTTCTACAGCTCTCTCCAAGCCAAGGGACCCTTCTTGAATTAAATCGAGTAACTCAAGTCCTTTCCCTTGATACTTCTTTGCAACACTCACAACTAATCTCAAGTTTGCTTTCATCATCCTTTCTTTTGCACGTCTACCAATTCGAATAAGACGTCTTTGATGAGAAGTAAATTCCTTGCTTTCTGAATCTATTGAATCTTCCTCAGTAAGACTCATCATCATTTGAACCTGATTACCAAGTTCAATCTCTTCTGATGGAGTTAACAAAGGGATCCTTCCAATAGTTGATAAATACCAACTAATTGGATCACTTCCACGTCTTTTCTGAGATTCAGAAGTTCTAGGTGCTGAAGAAACCATGCTTCTGCCTCCTATTAGTACCCTGCGACTCTCCTACAGATATTGCAAAAGGACTTATTGCTTCAAGAACCCTTCAGATTCTTGAATGCAAATCTACACATTTGAATGAGAATGGATCTCATTTAAAGCTCCAATTAGTGAGTTAAGTTACAACTCCTCTCCTGCAAAAGCCTAGTGAGCTCAGCAAGGCAAGATGACAAAGTACTGGCATTACTAGCTTTGGAGCACTTTCTGGCAGCTTCTGCATGGAGCAAGGCAGCGGCAGGAAGCAAATTGTGCTCAAATTGAGATTTTTGAGCCAAACCAATTGCTCCAAGTCCAGCAGTAAAGCCTGCCAATACATCGCCCCATCCAGTTCTTGCTGCAAACTGAGAAGTTTCTACAAGCTGCCAAGTTCTTCCATCGGGAGCCGAGGCCACACTGTTAGCACCTTTAAGCAAAACGGCCGCACCACTTAATTCAGAAGCTCTAATAGCAGCTTCAATTGGGTCGAATTCCTTTAATTGAGGGAATAATCTTTGAAATTCCGCCTTATGCGGTGTAATCCAAGTAAACCCTTCTCTTTTTAATAGCCACTCCATTCCTTTGGTTGACATAGACAATTGATTAAGTCCATCTGCATCAACAACTAATAATCCTTTGAATCTTTGCAGATCATTTGATTCCTCAATCCAAGATAAATCGGTGATCCCTAGTCCTGGACCAATTAAAACAACATCAAGTTTTTCAAGATCAGATTCTTGTAAAAATTTAGATAATGGCTTCTCTTCTAAAACACCTTTCAAAATAACTTCAGGGGCTACTTGCCATATTTGCTTTGCAACATCACTAGGCAAGAAAGATTGAATACATCCAACTCCACTAGCCAATGAACCTTGTAATGCAAGCAAAGAGGCGCCTCTATAGGCTTTGCTGCCAGCTATTACCAAAACTCGTCCACGTTGATATTTCATAGAATTTGGAGAAAGTTCTGGCCATGGGAAAGAAGAAATGTCCTTAGAAGAAAGTTTTAAAGGCAATTTTTCATTTAAATATTTCAAATGACAATCTGATATTCCTAAATCAATTCTCACAATTTTCCCTATATAAGGTTTAGAACTATCCTGTACGAGTCCACGCTTCAAAAGTCCTGGCGTTAATGTAAAAGTTGCAACAGCACATTCTTTGTTTATAAGATCACCAGAATCAGAACAAATACCAGAGGGTATATCAAGTGAAATTAGTTGCCCTGGCTTAATTTCTTGCCTTTTTTTAAATAAAAACTCTATATTATTTGGCAAATCTCTACTCTGCCCTAACCCAAAAATTGCGTCAACCCATAATATATTTTCATTTACATCAGGAACATCATTAATCTCTTCAATACCAATCCATTTAACATGAGAGAAATGATTAGCTGTTAAATCTTTTTTAATTTTGAATGGACACCATATTTTAACTTTAATTCCAGCATTATGAAGCTCTCTAGCAACAACCAATCCATCTCCTCCATTATGTCCTGGGCCTATAAGGAATAAAACGCCATTTTTCAATAATTCATCCTTATCCAAGAACCAAGTAGACATTGCGATGCCTACTTTTTCCATAAGAGCGGCTACAGGCAGACCACTTTTAAAGATTTCTTGTTCGATAATGGCCATCTGTTTAGAGGTGACCAATACATGATCTGCATCAAATTGTGGCCAAGGCACGATAATTAGGCATATACATAAATATGAATACAACCATGCGGTAATGACAATGCCGCCAGATTCTAAAAAACAAATTCTTGCCCCAAGCGAAGGCTCTGCAACAAAAGCTGGAGCCGATGTATTAACTCGCCTAAAGGATTTTAAAGGTGCTCACAACGCAGTAGTAGGACTTTCAGGGGGAGTTGACAGCTCTTTGACCTTGGCTTTATTAGCAGAAGCAGGGTGGAAAGTAGAAGGTTTAACTTTGTGGCTAATGAATGGCAAAGGCTCATGTTGCTCGGATGGGCTAATTGATGCGGCTGGAATATGTGAACAATTGGGGATCCGTCATCATGTAATTGACTCAAGAGAACTATTCCAAAAAGAAATAATAGAATCAGTAGTTGAAAGCTACCAAGAAGGAATTACACCCATACCATGCTCTAGATGCAATCGATCCGTAAAATTCTCCGAAATGTTGTCTTGGATAAAAAAGGAAAGTAAATTCAATCATATTGCAACAGGCCACTATGCAAGAATAAGAAAATGTAGTATAGATAATAGTGCAATTAAGTTGCCTGGAGATAGCACAAATAGGAATAAACTTTTACGTGGTCTTGATAAGAATAAAGATCAAAGTTATTTCCTCTATGATTTAAGTCAAGAATTACTTGATAATATTATTTTTCCATTAGGTGAGCTAACAAAAGAAGATACTAGAAAAGAAGCCTTAAGATTAGGTTTAAGGACTGCAAAAAAACCAGAAAGTCAAGATCTATGTCTGGCAGAATTACATGGATCAATGAGAAATTTTCTTGACAATTATCTGCCACCTATTAAAGGTAAAATAACACTTAAAGATGGTACAATTTTAGGAGAACATAATGGGATCCAACATTACACTATAGGACAAAGAAAAGGGCTTGGAATTTCTTGGAAAGAACCTTTACATGTAGTTAGTTTAGATGCGGCATTTAATCGGGTTATTGTTGCCCCAAGGAAGGAAGCTGGTAGATTATCATGTGTAATTGGTTGCGTAAATTGGATATCAATTTCTCCACCTAAAGATTCAATAAAAGTTGATGTTCAAATAAGATATAGAAGCAAGCCTGTCAGAGCAGAACTAACCCCTTTAGAGCCCACTAAAGATGATATTAATAATCAACGCCCTTTCAGATGTAAGTTAACCTTTTTAGAAGAGCAATTTTCTATTGCTCCTGGTCAAGCAGCAGTTTTCTATTTTGGAGAATTTGTTCTTGGAGGAGGAATAATAATGCCATTAAAGGAAGAATGATTTTTTCAATTTTTAATGAATTTAACTCTAATTATTATTCCTAAAAATATCAATATAAGAGGTGCTTCTCTGAAAATCGAATAAATTGTTTTTGAATTGCTTATATGCAGAGAAAATATCCCTAAATCCTCCTGAAAAGGTTGTAAATAGTTCAAGACCTTTCCATTAGATGCTATTAAAGAGGTTGGGCCTGTATTCGAAGAAATAATTAAATCCTTAGAAGTCTCAATGCTTCTTAACTGAGCTAAAGCAGTATATTGTTTTTGAAGTGATCTAGGATACGGGTCTAAATTTGCTATAGATAAGATCCATTTACCTCCATCATAAACCGCTTTTGCTATCGAATTTCCATCACTTATCTCATAACAAATTGAAATCACCGAAGACGGCCCAGACCATTGCAATAATCTATTTTTTTTGCCTGGAGAGATGCCTCCTAAGGCAGATAAATTAATTATATTAAAACCTTTTATATTAGGAATATATTCACCTAGAGGAACTAATCTAAACTTATCAACCGCAGCGGAGAATTGTTTTTCACCTTTTTCAAAAACCAATAATGAACTTCTTAGTCTACCTTTAAACCAACGAAAACCTCCTGTCAAAAAAGGTATTTCGGTGTCATTATTTAATTGTTGATTAGACATTAATAGCCCCTCAGGGGCAACTAAAAAATCAGCGCCTGATTCTTTTGCTTTAGTTAAAACTTCTTCAATCAAATAAGGTACTTTCGCCTGATTTTTTTCTGAAAATTTTTCCCTAATAGAAATTGCTGGTTGCCATACTCCAACATTAATAAGCTGACCTAATGATTCTTCACTTAAGATATATGCTCCGAAAAAGTGACCTAAGAGAAGAATAATTATACCATTATTAATTAATTTATTCCTCTCTTTTTTATCTTTAAAGCATATATATATTCGCCACAACCACCACCCAACAATCAATTGAATTGTTGCCAAACCACCTGCTCCAAATAATCTTGCCATACCAGCAAGCCATCGATCTCCAGGCAATAAACTTTCACCTAATCCAATCCAAAATAAAGGAGATTGAGACAAGTAAACTTCTGTTAATCCCCAAAGCAATGAAAGTAAAAATACATAGCTAAAACTCCCTAATAATTCTTCTTCTCTTTTCTGAAAAAGAAACCTTCCAAATACTTTCCCAAGAGAAGTCCATAATGCAACCAAAACTCCACCCAAAATCCCACAAAAAAACCAAATAGAAATTGCAACTAAAATGCTTATTTGAGATGAAAAGCCCAACCAAGTCAAAGGATGAAGGGCTAACAACCATCTATGACTTACCCAAACAGCAAGACAGCCCCAAAGGAAAGAATAAAAATATGACCAGGAAACTCCCCAAAGCAAAGATAATGCTATAGGCATAAATATGAAATTAATCTGTATTAGAGATAAACCTGCTAACAATCCCCCAAACAAGGCATTTAAATATTGAGGAGGTTTCTTATCTAGCATTTAAAACTAGTTTCGTAATAAGGAAACATTGCAGGTATAACTTAAGAATTAATTGAAGTATTATTAATTAATTTCGATGATATCAACAAAATCAAGGACAAAAGTTCACTAAAGAATTAATTTTAATTAATAGCCTGCTCCTTTGATTCATGCGTGAAATTCTCATTAGTACTACTGTCTTCCTAATCTGCCTAGTTGTAGCAGCTATCAGTCAAATAATAGCGCCTACTAATGTAGAAGCTTCAAGCTTAAGCCCCACCACCTCGCAAGCAGAATTCCAAACTTTAAAACAGACTTCTATTGTCAAAAGCAACCTAGAAGTAGATCCTGAAGATCCCAATCCAACTTTGTTCATAATGGCAAAGGATAATTCAAAAACAAGCTTTACAAATTCAAGAAATACTATGGAACAGACTCAAGCAATTACCACTGACTCTGGTTTAAGTTTTACTGATCTAGTTATAGGGGAAGGTGCCGAAGCTACTGCAGGGCAAAGAGTTTCAGTTAATTATAGGGGAAGCTTAACGAATGGCGAAGAATTTGATAGCAGCTACGGAAGAGGTCCCTTTAGCTTTCCCTTAGGAGCTGGCAAAGTAATTAAGGGATGGGATGAAGGTGTTGCGGGAATGAAGATTGGAGGAAAAAGGAAATTGGTTATCCCTCCAGAACTTGGATATGGATCAAGAGGTGCAGGAGGAGTGATCCCTCCAAATTCAACACTTATTTTTGAAGTAGAGCTATTAGGTGTTGATTAATTAAAAAGTTCAATTCCCAAAGCAAATCTCACCAAATTTGTAGATCTGCAGTTAAGGTTTTAAAAGGTACAACTTACTGTCAGATGGTGCGTTCTGCTCTTTCAGCATTTTTTAATAAAATTCCAGCTCAAACAGTTAAAGCTCACTGTGATGGGCCTTGTGGTGTTTATGACCCTGCTTCAGCTCGAGTAGCAGCAGAAGCAGTTCTTTCTATGACAAAAAAACTGCTAGCTCTAGAGCCTCCTCAAGGGAACAATCCCTCAGAATGGACAATTTATAACAACACCTTTTCTAGATATGTCTCTATAAAAGAAGAACAAGCTCAGGAAGCTAAAAAGGAACTTTTAATCCTCTGGACTGATTATTTCAAGCCAGAGCATCTTGCCACATTTCCAGACTTACATGAAACTTTTTGGAAAGCTGCAAAGTTGTGCAGTGCCTGCAAAGTCAATGTGGACCTATCAAAAGCCGAAGAATTAATGTCTGCTGTTGAAAAAATTCATCATATGTTCTGGAAATCAAAAGGTCGTGGAGACTCCTGGATTACAGCAAGTTAATAGGAATCAATTAGAACAAGGAGGGCTTTTTCTCTCCTTGTTACTTCTATTATTTAAAAGAAGAAAACATTGCAGAATTATTGGAGATTCTATGTATCCAACCCTCCTGGATGGAGATCTTATAATCTATAAACCTATTAATCTTTTAAGAAATATTGAACTAACAACTGGCGCAATTGTAGTTATAAGAAGCCCATTAAATAATAATGATTTAATTATAAAAAGAATACATAAAACAACCAATACAGGACTAGATATTAGAGGTGACAATGCTTCTGTGAGCATTGACAGCAGACAATTTGGTCTTATTCATATAAATAATTTATATGGTCTAGTCGAAAAAATAATTAAAAATCCCTTCACCAAAAATAGAAATATCAATAAAAGCTTGAAATAGGAGTTTTTTGTATCCAAATAATGCCTGTCACAACAGATAACAGCCCTGTAGATCCCACCAATACAGGCAAAGCCCTTTGTCCTATTCGAATATAAGCCAAAGAAATAACCAATAGGAAAATCCCCATTGTTATTATTGATCCAATTAAATAAGCACCCATATATATAAATGCATTAATTGGGGGCAAAGCCAAAGCTGGAATAACAGCTAAAAGATGACTTGTTCCTGCTAGACCATGGAGAATTCCTAAACTAGTAGCAGCATGATGATGAGAAAAATGTTTTGTTTTTCCTAAAAAATGAATATGAATATGCTTATGTATATGACCCTTTTTATGTTTATGGTTATGACTATGAATATTTAAGCCTAAAGAATTTCTAATAGCTAACCCTCCAACAATTAGCAAAGTCAAGCCAACACAGAACTCTGCTAATAAAGACATTTTTGCAATATTCACAAAATCTTTTATGAATATTGCAAAAGTAGAAAGGATTAATACTCCAGCAGAATGACCAATGCCCCAGGCCAATCCACTTCTCAAGGCAAATCTTGGGTGCCTTAACCCAGAAGGAGCCATAACAACCAAATGATCGGCTCCTCCTATAACATGTAATGCTCCTGCCAAAATACCAGTAAGAACGCTAATTAACATTTAAAACAAACACCAAATCGAATGCATGATATTTAGTAGTTTAATCCCTAATTTGTACTATTACAAAAAAACAAATCATGAAATAAATATCTTCTTAATCTTCCTCAAAGTTTAATTAATCAAATTTCTTATAGCGCTTTTGATGTCAGGCTGTCGCATTAACGATTCGCCAACCAAAACTGCATTGGCACCTATTTTGGCAACCCTATCCAAATCAGCACGAGTAAACAATCCTGATTCACTAACCAGAACAACATCTTGAGTGGATAATTGATCTTTATATTCACTAATAAGCTTCTCTGTTGTTCCTAAGTCAACTTCAAAAGTTGCAAGATCTCGATTATTTATTCCTATAAGTCTAAAAATTCCAAGAGATAGAACTCTCTTGAGTTCAATAGAATTATGGACTTCAACCAAAATATCAAGTTCAAGAGAAGAAGCTATTTTATTTAAATAGATTAAATCTTGATCAGAAAGAATTGCAGCTATAAATAAAATAGCATCAGCTCCAGAGGCTCTGGCCTGATATATTTGATAAGGAAACAGGATAAAGTCTTTACAAAGCAAAGGGATTTTCACTTTTTTCCTAACTTCAATCAAAACATCAAAACCACCTTTAAAAAAAGTTGTATCTGTCAAAACTGAAATACAAGTAGCCCCCCCTTCTTCATAATCTTTCGCTATTAATGTAGGGTTAAAGTCACTTCTTATAATGCCTTTACTAGGGCTAGCTTTTTTGATTTCAGCGATAACAGCTGGAAGCTTATTTTCTGCTCTTAAGGAATCAACAAACTTCTTTGGATTTGGCAAAGAAAGTATTTGTGTTTGTAGCTTCTCTAGTGACACTTTTTGACGTGATATTTTCACCTCACGTTCTTTCTCCCAAACAATCTTTTCTAAAATATTTCTTGGCTTAGCCTCATCATGATGAATCGAATATTCCAAGTTCTCTACTGTGACACTTGGATTAGGGGGACGGCGACGAATCTCCATATGAAAAATCTAGTCTAGAAAAATTCTTAGTGAGTAAAATGAAAGCTCAAAATAAAAGCTATTAATTAGTCATCTGCTTAACAGCTTGTTTGTAAGCCATTTCAACTACCTCACTTAGAGTGGGGTGAGTATGAACTTCAGAAGATAATTCAACAACATTCTGCCTTCTTGCGATGGCATTTGACACTTCTTGTATCAAATCTGCCGCATGTAGGCCATAAATATGAGCTCCCAAAACCTCCCCAGTATCTTTTCTAAAGAGCAATTTCATTAATCCATCACTTTCTAACTCTGCCAACGCTTTTGAATTGGCTTTGAAATAACTTCTTACAGCTCCTAATTCAAATTTCTCTTCCAATGCAAGTATTTTTGCATCTTGTTCAGTTAATCCAACTGAGCTAATTTCAGGATGTGTAAAAGTTGCTGCTGGAATACTTCTATAATCTATTTTTCTAGTTTTACCAACAATATTTTCAACTGCTATTGTTCCTTGAGCAGCCGCTGTATGAGCCAACATTAATTTACCAGTCACATCACCAACAGCCCAAAGATTGGGAACTAATTTATTATTGCTAATTACTCTCATATGATCATCAATAGGAATAAATCCCCTATTTGTTTCTACGCCAACCGACTCTAAATTTAAATCTTTACTTGTTGGTGTTCGACCAGTCGCAACTAAGACAGCATCCACTTCTAATTGATCAACTAATTCACGTGTTTTAGAGTCTGATAACTCAATTTTAACTGGGCAACCAGTAGAAACTTTACTGGCTAAGACTCCTGCTCTTGCATCTATATCTCTTCCATCAATCAAATGTCGAGTGGCAATTTTTGTTAAATCTGGATCAAATGTTGGCATGACCCTTTCCAATGCCTCAATCATTGTTACTTCACAACCCAAAGCTGTATATATATCCGCAAATTCAAGTCCTATATATCCACTACCAATAATTGCTATCCACCTTGGGAGCCATTCAAGGCTAATGGCTTGATCACTAGTAAAAACAGTCCGTCCATCGATTTCAATCCCAGGAGGAACAAATGGATCAGAACCAGTAGCAATTATCACATCCTTAGCTTTGAAAGTTCTATCAACGCCACTACTCTCTCTTAAAGCAATAGTTTGAGGTCCTTCTAATCGCCCTTTACCTCGAAGGATAGTTACACCAGCACGTTCTAATGTCTTAGTTAAATTATTACGAATATTTGAAACTAAATTATTTGCATGATCAGCAATCTTACTTCGCTCAAAACGAACAGGTGCAGCATGTATTCCAAAACCTTCGAGGTGCTTAAAATCAGCAATCTCTCGAACCTTCCCACTCGCAGCTAATAAAGCCTTAGAAGGAACACAACCTCTATTGACACATGTTCCTCCCATTTCTCTCGATTCAACAATGGCAACTTTTAAGCCAAGCTCAGCCGCATGTTTGGCCGCGTCAAAACCGCCATAACCAGCGCCTACAACGATCAAGTCAAAATCAAAATTAACTTCTCTCACGATTAGATCTATATACCAAGTGTCATTTTGGCCCTTCGTCGCTCCAAAAGCATAGGAACTGCAACTGATGCCACATTTAAAGACTCAATTGCCTTGCTATGAGGGAGGGTTGTCCAAAGATTGCAACATGAATTTATTACAGGATGTATGCCTTTCCCTTCATTTCCAAGGACCAAAACCGTAGGAAGTGACCAATCAATCTCCCAGTAAGGAGATACTGGATTGCTCTCATAGGTATTTGGGACAACTGTTGAAATAACTTGATATCCATCTCTGCATGCAACTTTTAATTTCTCGGAGAAAACATCCAAAGCTTCTTTTTCATTAGAACCAAATCGTAAATAAGGCATCTGTAGGACAGCACCCACAGATGATCTAAGTACTTTTTGGCTAAGAGGATCAGCACCTAAAGCAAGCCAAACTATCTCAATATCAGCAGCCAATGCGATTCGAAACAATGTTCCCATATTGCCTGGATCCTGAAGACGATCTAAAGCAAGAACAAATTGTGGTTTTTTATCAAAATTTGGCAACTCATCAATAGGGAACACTGATGCAACCCCGTCTGGAGTTTTTGTTGTCAAAGCAAAACTTAGAACATCTTGTGTAACCCTATGGATATGAACACTTTTGGGAATAGATTTCAAAAGCATTGAATGTTTCTCAATCCAATAATCAGTAGCAACAATTTCATTCGGAAGGCTTGAAATTTTCAATACTTCTTCAAGCAAATGCGTACCTTCAAGCAAAAGCATTCCTGTCTTTTTTCTACCTTCAAGAGAAGACAAATATCTCAATCGCTTAACCAATGCATTACGACGACTTGTTATTAAAATTTCCGAATCATGAATTCGTGTCAATTCAGAATGATTATCAATCATAAATAATAAAACCCTAGGCTAAAGATAATTTATATTTTTCATGATTAACCTTATTAATAGAATTCTGTCCAATTTACTAGTTTCATTATCTAATTTTTTAATGTTCAATGGTTGATTGAACTTTAATCGAGAAATGCGGATGGGGAGACTTGAACTCCCAAGACATTGCTGTCACTAGTACCTGAAACTAGCGCGTCTACCAATTCCGCCACACCCGCAAGACAGAAGTCATCAGAGACTTAGTAGAACATAAATCATGATCTAAAATTTTTCGATATTTCCAATTATAAAATTCTTCCGATTTTCTTTCTGGACATCTAGACGTAAAAGATGCTAATTGGCAATATTAATGCAATTAAAGGGAGTTTCTGAGAATGCCATTAGCGGCGAGAATCTCCAAAGAGATGCTCAAACCGCATCTTTTAGTATCTGGCAATTCTTCTTTATCTGGTGAGTTAAAAGTTAATGGAGCTAAAAATTCAGCTCTTGTCCTTTTAGCTGCCTCCCTTCTCACAGATGAGGAAATAATCCTTAGCAATGTTCCAAAGCTGACTGATATTTCAGGTATGACTGCAATCCTCTCAAAGATGGGGGTTGAAATTAAACACAAAACTAAGGATATTTTCTTAAAAGCGAACGATCTCAGGCATGTAGAACTTCCTTATGAATTAGTTCATGGGCTAAGAGCAAGCTTTTTTTGTATTGGAGCATTATTGGGACGAATAGGAAAGGCAAAAATCCCTTTACCTGGAGGGTGCAAAATTGGAGCAAGGCCTGTAGTAGAACATATACGAGGCCTTAAAGCTCTTGGAGCAATTATCAATGTAAATCATGGAATAGTTACTGCTTCAGTTCCAGGTTTTGAAGGTCAACTCAAAGGCGCAAATGTTGTCTTGGATTGTCCAAGTGTAGGGGCAACTGAAACAATTTTAATGGCAGCTGTATTGGCAAATGGCGAGAGCACTATTGAAAATGCGGCACAAGAACCAGAGGTTCAAGATCTAGCAAAAATGCTTAACAAAATGGGTGCAAAAATAAAAGGAGCTGGGGGGCCAAAAATTCATATTGAAGGAGTAAAAAAATTACATGGTTGCGAATACACAGTTATGCCAGATCGAATCGAAGCAGGTACTTTTTTAATCGCAGCAGCAATAACACGCTCAGTACTTAAAGTGACACCAGTAATTTCAGATCATTTAAATGCAGTTCTTCAAAAACTGCGTGATTGTGGCTGCCGACTTGAAAAGGATGGAGAAGGAATCAAAATCACTCCTGGAGAAATACATGGGGTAGATATCACAACACAACCTTTTCCTGGATTTCCAACTGACCTTCAAGCTCCTTTTATGGCATTAATGACAACAGCCAAAGGAACTAGCGTTATAACTGAAAAAATCTATGAAAATCGAATGCAACATATTTCTGAATTGCAAAGGATGGGAGCATCAATACGACTTCAAGGAAATACTGCTGTTATTGAAGGGGTTTCTGAACTAAGTGCAGCCCCTGTAGAAGGAAGAGATTTGCGCTCATCTGCCGCTATGGTTCTTGCAAGCCTTAAGGCAAATGGCACCAGTCAAGTTGTGGGGCTGGATCACCTTGACCGCGGCTATGAACTAATCGAAGAAAAGTTAAACAAATGTGGGGCGCATATCATTAGGAAGCAGCACTAAGTCTTGTGCTGAATTAAACTTAAATTAAGGGAGCGTGGTGGAATTGGTAGACGCACCGCACTCAAAATGCGGCACCTTCGGGTTTGTCGGTTCGAGTCCGACCGCTCCCATGTCGTTAATGGAGACTTATAAGCGGTTTCCCCTAAGAATATTTCGTGGAAAAGGAAGCTGGGTATGGGATGAGAATGGAAGCAAATATCTTGATTGTGTCGCAGGAATTGCCACTTGCTGTTTAGGGCATAGCGATAATGCATTAAGGAGATCACTTGGCAAACAGCTCAATAAGATTCAACATGTATCGAATCTCTACCACATCAAAGAACAAGAAGATTTGGCAGAATATTTAGTTGAACATAGCTGTGCAGACAAAGTATTTTTTTGCAATAGTGGGGCCGAAGCAAATGAAGCAGCTATTAAATTAGCAAGAAAATATGGCAATCAAGTTAAAGGGGCAAAAAAGCCTATAATTATCTCTGCAAAATCAAGTTTTCATGGAAGAACTCTTGCATCATTAAGTGCAACTGGACAGCCAATTTATCATAAAGGCTTTGAACCTTTACTAGAGGGGTTTGAATTTTTTAATTATAATAATATAGACTCATTTAGGAACCTAATTGACAAGTTAGAGAGTAATGGTCATTCCATATCAGCCGTTTTAATAGAACCATTACAAGCTGAAGGTGGTATACATCCAGGAGAGAAGTCGTTTTTTAAAAAATTAAAAGAAATTTGCACAAAGCGTAAGATATTATTAATTTTCGATGAAGTTCAAACTGGTGTAGGTAGAACAGGAAAATTATGGGGCTATGAAAATCTTGGTATAGAACCAGATGCCTTTACCATTGCCAAAGGATTAGGAGGAGGTCATGCAATCGGAGCATTACTGGTTAAAAATGCTATTGATCTTTTAAAGCCTGGGGAACATGCATCTACTTTTGGAGGCAATCCTTTCGCATGCAATGCAGGTTTAACAGTCCTCAAAGAAATAGAGAAAAGGAAATTACTTACAAATGTAAATGATAGAGGGATCCAATTAAAAGAAGGCCTAAAAAATATTATAAATTTGTTTCCAGAATATCTTCAAGAGACAAGAGGATTAGGATTAATTCAAGGTTTAGTCATAAAAAATAATTCGGAATTAACTTCTCAGGAGGTCATAATAGATGCTTTAAAAGAAAACCTTCTCCTGGTTTCGGCTGGACCAAAAGTAATTCGAATAGTGCCACCACTAATTATAAAAGAAAGAGAAATAAATATCCTTTTAGAAAGAATTAAAAAAACTTTATACAAAAAACTAAAATAAATGTATCATTTATTAAATGAAGAAAAACTAGAAAAAATAATTCCAGATTTTAAAACAAGAGGAATGGATCTTGATTTACAAAGAATAACTGAAGGACTTAAAATACTAGGGAATCCATGCTCTTCAACACCAGCTATTCATATAGCTGGCACAAATGGTAAAGGCTCTATAAGTAGTTTTTTAAAAAGCTCTTTAAATGCAGCTGGGATAAATCATGGTGTAACAACATCCCCCCATTTAATAAGCTGGCTTGAAAGAATTGTAGTAAATAAAAAGACAATATCCTATAAAGACTTTTTTGCAATCTTAGAAGAAATCAATCCTAAATTAAGTCATCTTAAATTAACAACCTTCGAGATTATAATTACAGTTGCTCTTAAATATTTCGCATCATCTAATGTTGAATTAATTGTATTGGAGACTGGTCTTGGAGGAAGGCTAGATGCAACTACTGCACATCCTTATAGACCAATTATTGCAATGGGTTCGATAGGATTAGATCATTGCGAGTATTTAGGGAATACAATAGAAAAAATAGCCAAGGAAAAAGCTGAAGTCATAACTCCGGGCAGCATAGTTTTAACAGGAAATCAACAACCTATTGTTATGAAGGTTTTAGAGGAAATCTCAACACAAAGAAAGGCAAGGCTTGAATATATAAAACCTTTAGATCTAGACTGGCAGATTGGAATCCCTGGTCAAATTCAAAAAGAAAATGCTGCAGTAGCTAAGGCAGCTCTTGAGGCTTTATCAACAATAGGTATTCATATAAAAATGGAATATATTAGGGATGGAATATCAAATGCAAATTGGCCTGGAAGATTACAAATTGCGTACTGGGGAGAAATGCCTATTGTGCTAGATGGAGCTCACAACCCACAAGCAGCAAAGCAACTTTCAAAAGAAAGGATTCATTGGGAAAATAATACGAATGGGATAAATTGGATCCTAGCTATTCAAAGGACCAAAGATGCTCCTTCAATGCTTAAAGAATTAATCAAGCCAAATGATAAAGCTTGGATAATAAAAGTTCCTAATCATAAAAGTTGGACTTACCAAGAGCTAATAAATAAATGTCCTGAATTTTCGGAGCAAGTTTTTGAAGCAAATCAGTTAGAACAAGTTCTTCTATTTATCAAGTCAAGAAAAGAATTAATAAGATCTAAAACTGTAATTGCTGGATCACTATATTTAATAGGTGACATTTTGAAGAGGAATATAATACGAAATAAATCATTTTAATATGAAAAATTATTTGCTATTTAATAACCAACCTTTTAACTTTCCTGGATTAAGTAAACCTAATGGATCGTAGGAATGTTTAGCATTAACTTGATCTGCATCAACAACTCCTAGTCCGCCATCCTCAACAGTAATAACATGCGGATTAAAAATAACTGCCCCTAACTCTTTCGCATAATCTATAAACGACTGAAGGTCCCTTTCTCCTTTCCATTTAAGAATTGGCAAAGCTGCTAAACGTTGAGTCCCCTGCTGTCGTACAGCTTCTAAATGCCAAAGACAATCATTTCTCCATCGATTCTTAATTGCTTTAATTGCCTCAATCTCAGGCTGTGGTAATAACATTTGCATATAAGTCCATTGTGGATTTTTTGCCC
>CACFBG010000013.1 GCA_902564535.1 uncultured Prochlorococcus sp. | reverse complement strand
CATTTTTCCTTGTGGTCGGATCAAGAACCTGTGCCCATTTAATTCAAAGCGCAGCCGGGGTGATGATTTTTGCTGAACCTCGTTTTGGTACCGCAATCCTTGAAGAAAAAGATCTAGCAGGTCTTGCGGATGCGCATGAAGAACTCGACAGAGTTGTAAATAATTTATTAGATCGACGACCAGAGATAAGAACTCTTTTTCTAGTTTCTCCAGTAAGAGTTAGAAGCTTCTTCATTATTAATTTTAGATAGTTTCCAAACATTACGACTTATTCTCTTCGCTGATAATCCCCCTCTTTCTATCTTTGCTGCTCCAGGTTTGGCTCCAAGTAGTTGGGTGATTTCAGAAGTGGTTAATGGTGCCCCTGTCTCAATAGCCATTCCAATTATTTCAAGTCGTTGACGAAGCGAAATTAAATCTGTTTTTCCTGGATTCATTTCGGTAGACCAATCCAATCCAGATATGCCTTCTCGAGACATCTTTTGCATTAGGCCTACACCTATTAAACCTAATGCCTGCTCTGCTTTTAGCTCAGTTGATAGAGCCTCGAAATCGGAGGTTTTTGTGGAAGGAGTAGACATTCATTCCTAGGCTTTCTTCTTTTGAAGATATCGGCTTCATCTGAGTTTGCAAGTTGAAGGAATTAGGTAAATAGCTATTTCATCCGGTATTATCCGCCGCATGAACGGATTTGCAGCCCTTGATAATCGTGATAGGCGAAGCCGTCGAGGTTCCCTAATTACTGGAACTGAGGTCCAGCCTCAAGATGCAGCTACAAATATTGCCATTACCACTGATTCAGAGACCGCAAGAGTCGCTCGTCAGGCTAGTCATATTCAGCAAATAGAACTCAGAACATATGTTTTCTTAGACTCTCTTCAACCTCAGTTGGCGGCTTATATGGGCACTGCTAGTCAAGGTTTTTTACCCATCCCAGGTGATGCTTGCCTTTGGCTTGAAGTTGCTCCAGGCATGGCAGTTCATAGAGTTACAGATATTGCATTAAAAGCTAGCAATGTGAGATTAGGACAAATGGTTGTTGAGAGAGCTTTTGGTTCGATGGCTCTTTATCACCGAGATCAAAGTACAGTCCTTCATTCTGGGGATGTAGTCCTTGATGCAATAGGTAGTAGAATCGATCAAAGAACTGAATGCGAAGTTAGTTGGACTGAAGTTATTAGAGCAATTACTCCTGATCATGCTGTCCTTATAAATAGACAAAATCGCAGAGGTTCCATGATTGAGGCTGGAATGAGCATGTTTATTCTTGAAACAGAGCCTGCTGGATATGTCCTTTTAGCTGCTAATGAGGCTGAGAAGTCTTCAAATATCACTATCGTTGACGTGAAAGGAGTTGGCGCTTTTGGAAGACTGACTCTTGCAGGAAAGGAAGGAGATGTAGAAGAAGCTGCCTTGGCTGCAATGAGGGCCATTGATCAGGTTAAAAATTAAATTGAATTAATTTTTAAGGAGCTGAGTAGGTCAGGAGCAATTGCCCTTGCGGCTTTCCCTCGGCTTCCAATTTTCGCAAGTTGAACATCAGATAATTCTCCGTAACTACATTGAGTTTCTTTTACCCAAAAAATTGATTCAAATTCTCCTCCTAGGTAAGTCGGTGATTTAAGAATTTCTCCCCAGCAGATTCCTTCTGCATGGCTTACCTGAGATCCATTCGGATCGCAAAGGACCATAACGCTATGAAATCTTGCGCTTCTATATGGAGTATCTCCCATGAGATTTAAAAGCTTTTTGATTTTTTCTTTATTGCTTTTAGCAAATCTAGCTGAATAAATTCCTGGCTCACCGTTAAGAGCATCAACTTCTAAGCCTGAGTCATCAGCAATAGTCCAGTTATGAGTGATTTTTGCAGCAGCAGCTCCTTTCAGTAGGGCATTTTCTAAATAAGTTTTCCCTGTTTCTTCTACGTTAAGTTCTTTAGGTTGAAGTTCTATTGCAACAGGCAAAGGGCCAAGCATTGCTTCAATCTCTGCAACCTTCTTTGGGTTGCTACTAGCAATGGTTATCTTTTGTCTGCTCAAAGTTCCATTATTTGCTTACTCAATATTTTGCAACTACAAGGCAAAATATCAAAATATAATTTTTTGAGACAGGAAGGGTTGAACATTCCACACCTTGGCATCGCCTAGGGGCCTGCCTCAATTTCAAAATACAGGAATTATTTCTTAATCCGACTTAATATCTTCAAGAGCTAACGCAATTGACAACAGCCAAAATTAACAGTCAGGGACAAGATGATAAGAAAACCTTATAAGTCACCTAACTAACTGTAATCCTGTTTTAGCTGGGAAAAGCTTGACGCATCCGCAGATAACAAGTCATTGTCCATAGCGAACATTCCACCTCTTTCTAGTTAGGCATATGGCTAACGAAACTATGGGCATCGCTCTCGGCATGATCGAGACTCGCGGCCTGGTACCTGCAATTGAAGCGGCTGACGCAATGACCAAGGCTGCAGAAGTGCGCCTTATTGGTCGTGAGTTCGTTGGTGGCGGTTATGTGACTGTTTTGGTCCGTGGCGAAACTGGCGCAGTAAACGCAGCTGTTAGAGCTGGTGCTGATGCATGCGAACGAGTTGGAGATGGTCTCGTTGCTGCTCACATCATTGCTCGTCCTCATCGTGAAGTTGAGCCTGCTTTAGGTAATGGCGCCTTTCTTGGCCAAAAAGACTGAGATTTAATTCGTAATCCTTAAGAAGGACACGATTAAAAGTCTTACAACTACCTAAAGGAGTTATTTCATGAGCAAGAAGTATGACGCAGGGGTAAAGGAGTACAGAGACACCTACTGGACTCCTGAATATGTCCCCTTAGACACTGACCTTTTGGCTTGTTTCAAGTGCACTGGTCAAGAAGGAGTACCTAGAGAAGAAGTCGCTGCTGCTGTTGCTGCAGAATCATCAACTGGTACTTGGTCCACTGTTTGGTCTGAGCTTTTAACTGACCTTGAATTTTATAAAGGTCGTTGCTATCGGATTGAAGACGTTCCAGGTGACAAAGAATCTTTCTATGCATTTATTGCATATCCCCTTGATCTTTTCGAGGAAGGTTCTATTACCAATGTACTGACTTCTCTTGTTGGTAATGTTTTCGGATTTAAAGCTTTAAGACATTTACGTCTTGAAGATATCCGCTTCCCCATGGCTTTTATTAAGACCTGTGGTGGACCTCCTAATGGAATTGTTGTTGAGCGTGACCGTTTAAATAAATACGGTCGTCCATTGCTTGGCTGCACAATTAAACCAAAACTTGGACTCTCTGGTAAAAACTACGGTCGTGTGGTTTATGAGTGCCTTCGTGGTGGACTTGACCTCACTAAGGATGATGAAAACATTAATTCTCAACCTTTCCAGCGTTGGCGTGAGCGTTTTGAGTTTGTAGCTGAAGCTGTAAAGCTTGCTCAGCAGGAGACTGGAGAAGTGAAAGGTCACTATCTCAATTGCACAGCAACTACTCCAGAAGAGATGTATGAGCGTGCTGAGTTCGCTAAAGAACTTGACATGCCAATCATCATGCATGATTACATCACTGGTGGATTTACTGCAAACACAGGGTTAGCAAATTGGTGTCGTAAGAATGGAATGCTTTTGCATATTCACCGTGCAATGCATGCAGTTATTGACCGCCATCCAAAACATGGAATTCATTTCCGTGTACTTGCTAAGTGTTTAAGACTCTCTGGTGGTGACCAGCTCCACACGGGAACAGTTGTTGGAAAATTAGAAGGTGATCGTCAGACCACTCTTGGTTACATTGACAACCTTCGTGAGTCTTTTGTCCCTGAAGATCGGACACGAGGCAATTTCTTTGATCAAGACTGGGGCTCTATGCCTGGTGTCTTTGCTGTTGCCTCTGGTGGTATACACGTTTGGCATATGCCTGCTTTGCTAGCAATTTTCGGTGACGATTCTTGTTTGCAGTTTGGTGGCGGTACTCATGGTCACCCATGGGGTTCTGCTGCTGGAGCTGCTGCAAACCGTGTAGCACTTGAAGCTTGCGTGAAAGCACGTAATGCAGGACGTGAGATTGAGAAGGAAAGTCGCGACATCCTTATGGAGGCCGCTAAGCACAGTCCTGAACTAGCAATCGCACTTGAGACATGGAAGGAGATCAAGTTCGAATTTGACACAGTCGATAAGCTCGACGTCCAGTAGTGGAAAGAATAGAGGGAGTTAAAAACTTCCTCTAAATTCTTTCCTTTCCTTTCTTTTTCCTTTTATCGGTTTTTTAACCGATAACTATTACTACCTACACAATCCCAGGTTCACCATGCCTTTCCAGAGCACAGTTGGTGACTATCAAACAGTTGCCACCCTGGAAACCTTCGGCTTTTTACCGCCGATGACCCAGGACGAAATTTACGATCAAATTGCTTACATCATTGCTCAGGGCTGGAGCCCAGTTATTGAGCATGTTCATCCAAGTGGCTCTATGCAGTCATATTGGTCTTATTGGAAGTTGCCATTCTTTGGAGAAAAGGATCTAAGTGTTGTTGTTAACGAGCTCGAAGCTTGTCATCGCGCTTATCCTGATCATCATGTTCGAATAGTTGGTTACGACGCTTACACTCAAAGTCAAGGTACTGCGTTCGTTGTATTCGAAGGTCGTTAACTTCTTGACAGTTCATTTAATGGCCTCGAAATTAATTTTTTTCGGGGCTATTACTTCTACTTCTGCTGAGGCAATAGGTCTCTTCTCTAATTAACTCGTTTTTTGATCTGACATGGCACAACAATCAAGTCGAGAACTGGCACTTGAGCGCCGTAAGGCTTTGAGTCAATCAGGGAAGAAATCCACTGCAATAAGTGGTGATAATGCGGATAGAGTTCGTTCATCTTCAGATGCTCGTCTTACTAGGACTAACACCTCTTTTGTTAAGTCCACTAATAATTTTTCAAATTCCAAAATAAATAAGTCTTATAAAAGTTCTTCCTCTTCTTCTGTGAATGTAGTGCCTGGTCGTCATTCAAAGCGAGTAAGCCAACCAAGCCGTGAATTAGTTCTTGCTAGAAGAGAAGCTCTTTCTCGTAGAGGCAAGTCTGCTGATACAACCAAAGATCGTACAAGGGTAGATATGGAAAAACTGACTTCTACAAATTCATCAGTTATTGCTACTCCTGTTAAATATTGCTGTGATGAATGTAAGCAAAAAGATGGAGTTGTTAATAACTCAAATTCTGATCATTCGTTAACTAATGATCATGCTGCACAAACTTTAACTACTGGATCCAAAAATAAAAGAAGAACTTCGACAAAACGTAGGGCTATTCAAAATACAAGTAGAGCACTTGTTTTGGCTCGCAGGGAGTCTCAGTCTAAGCATGGAAAAAGCGCTGGTAATCAACCTGTGTCAGCAGCATCTGTCGCACGTCAAGGTGATCCTGACTTGACTAGTCGAGAGATTTCATTAAGAGTTCGCGAATTGAGAAGTAAAAGTGGAGCAACTAATAAAAAACATTCGACAACTTCACGACCTTGTGGGCCTAATAAAAATGGGGCTAAGCAGGCCGCCGCTGCAGATGCGAGTTGGAAAGTTGGTGTTAGTGAAACCAACTCTGGACAAGTCGTTACTGGAACCCAGGCTAATAGATCTCCTAAAACAACTGGCAATGAAGCAAGTACTTGTCGCTCTGTTACTGGAACCCAGTACTTAGGTTCAGAAGTGTTTGATACTTTTTGTCAGTCTGCTCCTCTTCCTTCTCAGCCTTCAAAGGTTGCTGTCACAAATACGACTCATGGGAATAGAGTCACTGGTAATGAAGTGGGCCGTTCTGAAAAAGTTACTGGTGACGAGCCAGGTACATGTAAAACTTTGACAGGAACAGAATATATATCGGCTGATCAATCTAATAAATATTGTGGGAGCTCAAATCCTGCACCTCGTAAAGTTGGTCAGAGCCTTACTTTAGAGGGCAGAAAGGTTAGTGGAGTAATGGTTGGACGTTCTTCGAAAGTTACTGGAGACGAGGCTGGATCAAATAAAGGATTAACAGGAGACCAGTATTTAGGGCTAGATCCATTGCCTGAAGGTAGACCTGCGGAAAAAGTAGGATCTTTTAACACTTTGCGTGGTTCAGGTGTCACAGGTACAGATGTTGCTCGTTCAGAAACAGTTACTGGGAATGAGGCTGGTAGTTGTAAACGTGTTACCGGAGATGAATATGTTGGACAACAACAATTTCAAACTTTTTGTGGGGTTAGACCTGAACCAGAAGCTTCAAAGGTTGGATTAACTCTTACTAACAAATCTCAGTATGTTAGTGGAACACTTACAGGTCGTTCAGGTTTAGTTACTGGTGACGAGCCAGGAACATGTAAGGCAGTAACAGGTACTCCATACGCAGGAATGGATGATGCTAATCAGTGGTGCAATAGTGATTCTATTAATGAAATTCAGCAAAGAACTCCTCAAAGATTAGGAACACCTGCAGCTGTAATGACAGGACAACAACCAGGTATTGGAGGTGTTATGACGGGGGCAGGTAAAGGTGCTTGTGAGCCTTTAACAGGGACTCCTTACGTAGGGAAAGATCATCTCGACCAAACTTGTGGCACTCATTCTCCTATAGCCAATTCAGATATTTCAGTCAAAAATAGTCAATTTGGAAATGACTTTACTGTTCAATCTCCTGCAAAAGCTGCTTTTGAGGAAAGAGAACAGCAAAGTGGTGTCACTGGTACAAGTTATGAAAACGGAAATAAAATAACTGGTCCTTTTGATATGGCTACTAACAAAGTCACAGGTACAGAACAGTTTCGTTTTGACTCTAAACCTCGTCAGATAGTTAGAAATGAACAGAACCCGCAAGAGGAAGAAAATATGTTAGGGAGACCTACTTCCCGAGTAACAGGAGAAGGTCAGTCAGCTGGTTTAAATATTACTGGTGATGATTGGGCCAGAGGGGATAGAGTTACTGGTACTGAGGGGACTTCTGCTAGACGTCGGAATCCAAGTAGACTTGGACAAAACAGTTCAATGCCTCCTTCTGAGAAGAAGCGAAATGAGGAAATTGCTAAGCCTGATTTTCTAATAACTGGATCTAGTGGAAATACGCGTGATGGTCAGTTGGTAACATTCTCAGGCGGAGCAAGAGGTTAATAATCTAATGGCCCATCGTGGTTTGGCCAGAAACTCTAAACGCTTCCAGGGGCCCACAGCTCCAAGGAAGCGACATATCAACATAAATAGCACTATAGAAACTGGAAAAACTTTTTCTACTTATTCATCATTAGGCCAACATCCATTATCTAATTTTGGTGAAAATGAACGACTTCATGAATATGAGAAAGAGGTTAAAGGTAGATTTGATAGCATTGTACCTCTCCTAAAAAAGATATCATCTATTCAACATGAGCAAGATTTTGTATCTAAAGCAAAAGAACTGGCGTTAGCTGAACTTGACTTTGAATTACCTTCGCATCTTCTTGATAAAGCTTGGGTACGTATACTTGACATGAGGGCCTTATTCGCTTGGTGTGTGTTCCAATCGCATCAACATATAAGTAATCAGTTTTTTAATTCTGATCCTCTTGAAGGAAGTTCTGATAGTTCAGAGGCTATAAATTTTCAATCTTTTCTTAAAGAAGAATGTGGATTTCATTTGTTGGACATCACTCCATGCGCTGATGGTCGACTAGCGCACACAATTGCTTATGTATTAAGGATTCCTTTTAGCTCTGTAAGAAGGAGATCACATGCTGGAGCTCTTTTTGATATAGAAAACACTGTTAACCGTTGGGTAAAAACTGAACATCTTAGATATAGGGAAGATATCCCAAAGCAATTAAATCAATTAACTAAATATTTAAAAGTAGTAACTTATCATTTTAGTTCTCTTGATCCTTCTCATCAAGGATGCGCTGCACATGGAAGTAATGATTCTCTTGCTATATCTGCAGGATATAAAAGACTACATGATTTTAGGGAGGCAGTTGAAAATAGTTTTTGTTGTGGAGCGTCTGTAGATCTCTTGTTGATTGGGCTTGATACAGATACTGACTCAATAAGAGTTCATGTCCCAGATAGAGATGGCAGAATGATTTTGGATGATTGGATATCAGTTTCAGACATATATAAAGAGACCTTAAATATGTCACCTAATGATGCAAAGGAATTAATATCAAGGAAAATACAAGAGTCAGCTCCATCTAAACCAGATGAAGGAATGGTTAAATTTATTTCTAGAATTATTACTAATAACATTTCTCAAATTGACTATGTCAAACAATTCCATAATGGAAATTATTCAGATGCAGGCCATGCAGAACGTTTCATTGGAGTAGGCATTGGTTTTAAAGAAGTCCATCTAAGAAATCTTACTTATTTTTCTCATCTAGATACAGTCGAAGAAGGGGCGCCAGATCTGGATGTTGGAGTGAAAATTTTTAAAGGTTTAAATGTCTCTAGAGATTTACCAATACCTGTTGTGGTTCGTTTCGATTACTCAGGGAAGGTCCCTGGTGCTAAAGATAGAGCTATATCTGATTGCTTAAGGGTAAATAGCGCTATCTCATCTAGATATCAAGATTTGGTAGACAAAGGTCTTTTACATACTTTGCTAACTGTTCGCGATCGAGATCAAAAAGTCCCTGCCGAGGTTGTAGGGTCTTCTCTTGATCCTGATACCCAGGAGGTTCACTGAAATGCTTATTTGTAAAGTCCTTAAGCCACTTGTTTCTACAAATAGAATCCCTGGCCTTGAGCACAAACATCTTCAAGTTGTATTAGATGGAAGCTCTAAAAAAGTTGCTGTCGATGCAGTTGGATGTAAGCCTGATGATTGGGTTATTTGTGTTGGAAGTTCTGCCGCAAGAGAGGCTGCAGGAAGTAAATCCTATCCAAGTGACCTTACAATTGTTGGGATAATTGATTATTGGGACTCTAATTCATCTTCTACTACTTCTGGAGGTGGAAATTAGTGGAAATAATGCAGGTAATGGGCCGTTTGGTTTGTACTCAAAGAGTGCCTGGGTTAAATCATATGAATCTTCGTATTCTTAAAAACAATAAAGGCAAACAACTTGTTGCTGTTGATCCGGTTGGATCACGTGAAGGCAATTGGGTCTTTACTGCTACTGGAACAGCAGCTCGTTTTGCATGCCCTAATCCAGAAACTCAAACTGATCTAACAATAGAAGGAATTATTGACCATTGGAACCCAGATGGATAGATCTTTTTATCTCTCGTTTTACTACTCCTACCTGATTTAATTAAATGATAAACTCATCTCCAAAAGCCTCTGATCAAACTGTTGATGTTGCGGCAATTAAATCTGGTTCAGAAACTTCTGCAAGTAATAATACGAAGAAAGTTAGTTCAAATAAATCTAGTAAAACGAATTCTGTAAAAAAGATAAGTCAACGAGATAATGGTAGAGGGATTAAACCCTCTGAACCTAAAAATAACTCTTTTGAATCTAACCCTATTAATGGAATTGCTTTGGGAATGATTGAAACTCGAGGATTGGTACCGTCGATAGAGGCCGCTGATGCAATGACCAAAGCGGCTGAAGTGACTTTAATTTCTAGGGAATTTGTTGGAGGAGGTTATGTTGCGGTAATGGTTCGTGGCGAGACAGGAGCCGTTAATGCATCTGTTAGAGCAGGTGCTGACGCATGTGAAAGGGTTGGAGATGGTTTAGTTGCTGCACATATTATTGCTAGACCTCATAAAGAAGTTGAACCTGTTCTAAGAATAACTAAAAGAGTTAGACGAGGATAACTGAAACTGACAAAGATAAAAGTATTTTCATTGATGAGATGAATATCTTTGAGAATTATATTTTTTGATATAGTTTAATAAAGTATGGGAAAAACGTTATGAATAATTGGGAGCAAAGGAAGAGGCCTATGCGTTTGGAGAAGCGGTTTGAATTTTCCTCCTATGATAAGACAAGAGATTTCTTGGATCACTTAGGAACTAAATGTGAGAATTTAAATCGCTTTCCAGATATTAGTTTTGGTAAAACATATGTGAATATTACCTTGAGACCAGAGATTGATGAGGATAATGCAATTATTACTGCTGAGGATTTTCAGTTTGCTAAGGAAATAGATGAGCTCCTCGATTGATCTTTCTAGACATTATCTTGAGTCGGGAGTTGCGGAAATTCTTGAAGACTTAGAACGAAATTTAGTTGGTTTGAAGCCTGTGAAGACCAGAATAAAAGAAATATCAGCTTTGCTTCTTGTAGAACAAGCAAGAAAAAAAATTGAACTTTCTAGCCCTAAACTTGGGCTGCATATGTCTTTTACTGGCCACCCTGGCACAGGGAAAACAACTGTAGCAAGAAAGATTTCACAGATACTTCACAAATTAGGTTACTTGGCTAAAGGTCATTTGATTTCAGTTACAAGGGATGATTTGGTAGGACAGTTTGTAGGCCATACTGCTCCCAAAACAAAGGAATTAATTACTAGATCACAAGGAGGAGTTCTTTTCATTGATGAAGCTTATTATCTTTTTAAAGCAGGCAATGAAAGAGATTATGGATCAGAAGCTATTGAAATTTTGCTTCAAGATATGGAGCAAAAAAGAGATAAATTCGTTGTGATCTTTGCAGGATATAAAGATAAAATGAATCAGTTCTATCGCTCTAATCCTGGATTATATTCTAGAATAGGACATCATATTGATTTCCCTGACTATTCAAATAGTGAACTTATAGAAATAGCTGAATTATTTCTAAAACAACAGAATTATTGCTTAAGCAAAGATGCTCTAAAAGCTTTTAATGAATATATAGAACGAAGGCGCAATCTCCCTTTCTTTGCCAATGCTCGATCAGTACGTAATGCTATAGATCGCGCAAGGTTGCGGCATGCAAATAGATTGTTCTCTAAAATGAAAACACCTCTTTCAAAGAGTGATTTGATGACGATTGAGCCAAAAGATATCTATGCTAGCAGAATATTTAGCGGGGAATTAGATGATTCTAGTTTTGTTGAAAACTAGAATTAATTTTAAATAAGATTATTTATTCTCTTTCTTTAGGCTGATCAAGTTCTCTCTTGATAAGGACCATTAGATAGGAGGGGGCTTTATATCTTCCTGGAAGACATCTGTTTAAAGTCTCAAGATGTCCCCAGCAAACTGTCCTTTGGATTTCTTTGCTGCTGCGTCCTTCTTGTAAAAGCCTTCTAAGTGCCTTGCAATAAAGTGGGTAACCTGCTTCGAGTTCACCTATGGTCAGCTTTGCTACAGCCATGCTATGTCGCAACGCAGGTCTTAATTTAGACAATCATGGGACCATTTAGCAAAGAGTTATTACTCCTTGGTGAAGCTTTTTAATCCTTTTTATGCATGTTTTATTACTTTTAAGTTGAAAAGATCTTGAATAGGTTGCTTTTTTAGAAATATTCTAACATTTAAAACTTCTTTATTTAAAAGCCTTCAGCAGATAATTTACTTAAATATTTTTATTTAATTTTTAACTAAGGATAAATTCTTTGATCTTTTGGCTGAAGATTAAGAATTCTGTAGTTTTGCTATCCAAGCCATGCAACACAATCAATTTCTACACGCGCTCCCTTGGGAAGAGCCGCTACTTGTACACATGCTCTGGCGGGAGAGACATCTTTGCCAAAGGTTTTTGCATAAATGGTATTAACTATTTCGAAATCTTTTAAATCAATGAGATAAATAGTTGTTCTAACCACTTGCATGACATCTGCTCCAGCAGCATTTAAAACTGAAATCAAATTATTTATTACTTGTGTTGTTTCCTTTGTGATATCTCCATTGCCGACCATTGAGCCATCTTCAGGGTTTAATGGGATTTGTCCTGAGCAAAAAACCCATTCGCCAGCCAAAACAGCTTGATTATATGGCCCAACAGGTGAAGGGGCTGAGCTGGTTTTGATTGCTTTCAAATTACTTGTTGGCATCTTTAATTGTATTGGAAGCTTTTAAGCTTAGTTTGTCATCGCTCACCAGCAGTCTTTGTTGTTTCTTAGCTCTGCAAATTCTTTAATTGTTCTAGCTTGAAGGAAAAGATTAATTTCTTTTTCTAAACCTATCGTTGTTGGAAGGGTTGAAAGTCCCTCTGATCTTTTTTTGATGACATCAAATAATTTGTCCTTTATTGCTAAATTATTTGGATGAAGAGAGTGTGCCCATTTGAGATTTGATTCTGTATATTCATGTGCACAATAGATTTGAGTGTTTTCAGGGAGCTCTTTTAATTTTTTTAGAGAATTAAACATATCTTCAGCACTGCCTTCAAATAATCTTCCACAACCTCCAGAGAAAAGAGTATCACCACAGAATAGTTTTGGAGAACTGATATTTTCATTTTCATCAGAAATAAAAAAGGCTATATGATTATTTGTGTGACCAGAAACCTCTATGACATCTACAGATGTATCTAAAAGCCAGATTTTATCTTTATCTTTTACTGAGATAGTTTGAAATGGAATTCTATTAATATCATTCCTTGAGGCTATTACTTCTGCATTTGGCCATAAATTGATAAGACCAGGAGTTCCTCCTATGTGGTCTGAATGGTGATGAGTTTGCAGTATTGCTTTTAGTTTTAATTTATGCGTCTCTAGCCAAGATTGCACAGGATCTACTAGTGCTGGATCAATCACAATTGCTTCGTCACTAAAAACCCATACCCAAATGATATTGTCAGTTAGAACTGGAATTGAATGAATTACTGCTTTGCTTTTTTTTAGGTGCATGGCCAAATGTTACCTCGGAGTAGTTAAAGTTCTTTTAGAGGATTTACTTCATGATTACGGTTGCGCTAGCTAAAGGAGCTTTGCTGAAAGATTCAGTGGATTGTTTCTTGTCAGCAGGATTAGATTTTTCTAGAGTATTAGATCCAGATAATCGACTATTAATGGTCCCTTCATCTTGCGGGAGAGCAAGAGCTCTTCTAGTAAGGAATGGAGATGTTCCTGTATATGTTGCATATGGACAGGCTCAGTTAGGTGTTGTAGGTCATGACGTGTTAAGAGAGCATCAAATGCCAGTTGCCAACCTTGTTGATCTTGAATTTGGAGGATGTCGGATGGCAGTAGCAGTTAAAGAAAGCAGTAACTATCAAAGAGCGATTGATTTGCCACCTCATTGTCGAGTTGCAAGTAAGTTTATTAATTGCGCTAGAGAGTTCTTTGATGAAATAGATTTGCCTGTGGAGCTTGTACATTTAACTGGTTCTGTTGAATTAGGTCCTATTACAGGTATGGCTGAAGCGATAGTTGACCTTGTCGCGACAGGTAGAACCCTTCGCGACAATGGATTGATTGCAATAGATGATCTCTTTCATTCAACGGCCAGATTGATTGGCCATCCTCTTTCTTTAAGATTAGATGAAGGAGATATCCATAAAATTATTGAAGGAGTAAAACAAATCAAAAGAGATAATTTACTTTAAAAAATTGCTTTTATGGCTTCATCAGATTTTAAACTTATTTCTCAACTGGGGAAATATCTTATTAAAGATAGAAGGCGAATTCTTATAATAATAGGTGTACTTATTCCTGTTTCATTTGCAGGAGCAATACAGCCACTTTTGGTTGGTCAGGCAATTAGTACTTTAAAAGGAGAAGCAACAATTGCTTTCCTTCAAGAAATGCCAATAAGAGCTGCAGTTAGGGTTTTGACTACATTTTTATTCTTTTCAGTTCTTATTAGGCTTTTACTTCAAGGATTTCAAACTTACAGCATTCAAGTTGTTGGGCAAAGATTAACTGCTCGAATAAGAGAAAATCTTTTTTCTCATGCAATGTCTTTATCTTTGAGATTTCACGACACAATGCCTGTGGGTAAATTGTTGACTCGACTTACAAGTGATGTCGACGCTTTAGCAGAAGTTTTTGGGAGTGGAGCTGTTGGAATTTTGGCAGATATTGTCAGTTTGTTAGTTATTGCGATAACTATGATTTTAATTGATTGGAGATTAGGGACGTTACTTTTGCTAACCCAAGTTCCTGTTACCTTTTTAATTATTTGGCTTCAAAAAAAATATAGAAAAGCTAATTATAAAGTTAGAGAGGAATTGTCTCAATTAAATGCTGATTTTCAGGAGAATATTCAGGGACTAGAAGTTGTTCAAATGTTTGGTAGGGAGGAATTTAATAGTAGAAAATTTTTGGATAGAGGCCTTATCTACCGTAATGCTGTTAATGGGACTATTTTTTATGATAGTAGTATTTCTGCTTTTGTAGAGTGGGTTTCATTAGCTGCAGTTTCTTTGGTCCTTGCAACAGGTGGATGGTTAGTTACTTCAGGAATAATGACTCTAGGAACTCTTACAACTTTTATCCTCTATTCTCAAAGATTGTTTGAGCCATTGCGTCAAATGGCAGAACGATTTACTCAAATTCAAGGGGGATTAACTGCTATACAAAGGATTGGTGAGTTGATGGATGAAAAGATTGAGATAAAAGACTCGGAGAATCTTTTATCTAACACCTTTGATTTATATCCTTCATCCGATTCTTTGTTAGGTGAGGTTGTTTTTGAGAATGTAAGTTTTGCTTATAGAGCTGATGAGCCTATTATCAATAATTTAAGCTTTAATATTTCTCCTGGAGAACATATTGCGTTGGTTGGACCTACTGGATCAGGAAAGACCACTATAATAAGATTGCTTTGTCGCTTATATGAAATACAAAAAGGTACAATTTATATAGATGGTAATGATATTAAAAGAATTCCCTTAAGAGATTTAAGGAGTTTTTTAGGAGTTGTTCTTCAAGATACTTTCTTATTTAGTGGTAATGTTGTTGACAATCTAAGACTTGATTCTAATTACAGCAATGCACAGATAGAAGAACTTTGTTCTGATCTTGGTTTAAAATCTTTTATAAATAGATTGCCTCAAGGGCTTCAAACTGAGTTAAGAGAAAGAGGTTCCAACCTTTCTTCAGGAGAACGTCAATTATTATCAGTAGCAAGAGTCGCAGTTAGGAATCCCAAAGTTTTAATTATGGATGAAGCAACAGCTTTTATGGATCCATCAACTGAAGCAACTTTGCAAAAGGATTTAGATAGACTGCTTGAAAAAAGAACAGCTTTAGTAATTGCTCATCGTTTAGCTACAGTTCAATCTTCGGATAGAATTTTGGTTTTAAGAAGAGGTTCTCTTGTAGAGCAAGGAACTCATGAACAATTAGTTGCAAAAGGAGGGCTCTATTATCAGCTGGCTGAACTTCAGGAAAAAGGTTTAGCTCAAACATAGATTTTTGATGTTTAGGAAATCCCTTTCTCTAACAAATAGCTTCAGATCAATAGAATTTCTTAGAGAAAGTTCTATTGATAAAGAAGAAGTTGAAGCTATTTATGGATCTAATGCAAAATTATGTTCATTGTCGATTGATGAAAATATTTTTGTATTAAGTCAAAAAAAAGATTTTGATTTAGTCGAGCTAGAACAACTTTTACAATCTGTGGGATGGAGTAGGAGACCTCTAAGAAGAGTAAAGCGTGCTCTTGAGCACAGTTTATTAAAAGTCGGATTATGGATTTACGATAAAAAATTTCCAAGACTCATAGGATTTGCTCGATGTATTGGTGATGGTGTAATTGAAGCAACAGTTTGGGATGTAGCAGTACATCCTGTTTATCAAGGTTCTGGTTTTGGAAAATTACTTATGGAATATGTCCTTCAAGCTCTTAAAGAAAAAGGGCTTGAAAGAGTAACCTTATTTGCCGATCCCGGGGTTATATCTTTTTATGAGAAACAAGGGTGGATTCTTGAACCTAATGATCACAAATGTGCATTTTGGTATGCAAACTAATTAAATAAAAAGTAAGGATTATATTAATTCATTTTTTATAATATTTCATGTATAATTTGTAGGCAGACTCTCCCCTACTCCATTTGTATCTTAACCAAGCATTTTTAATGGATTGAATCAGAATATTAGATTCTTTCCATTTTCTTTGATTGGTATATATAGGGATATTTAAGCTTTTTATCTTTACTGCTTTTGATAATCTTATAATCAATTCTAAATCTTCCATTAAAGGTAAGGATTTATAACCTCCAATTTTGCTGTATAGATCTTTGTGTATTAATAGGCCTTGATCACCATAGGGCCTTTTGAAAATAATACTTCGTATATAGACAATGAATTCCATTATACGAAAAAGAAATCTTTTACTATCAATCTTTAGATCAAAAAACCATACAGTATTTTTTGATCTTTCTTCTATGATGGTGTCATGCAATCTTTGAACCCAGTTCTTATTTAGCCGACTATCAGCATGTAGGAAAAGAAGCCATTCTCCTGAAGAGAAATTAGCTCCAGAACTTAATTGATACCCTCTGTTAGATTCTTTTAGGTGTAGAGTAAATGCACTATATATTTTGGCAATTGAAATAGTATTATCACAACTTCCGCTGTCAGCAATTATTATTTCACAAGAATCATTCCAAAGTTTTAAATCAGCTAGTAGTAAAGGTAGAGTCTCTTCTTCATTAAGAGTTGGAATAATAATACTTAGTTGCATCCCTCTACTCTTTATAATTTAACCTTGCCATGGTGATAAGTCTTTTAATAGATCTATATCATTATGCTTGTGAAGTAATGAGCATTTAATATTGTTTGCTTTTGCCAATAATAATGTCTTCTCAAGTACCATATTTGTTCCCCAAGGTATTCCTACAAAAGGCCATGACACAACAGGATTTATAAGCTTTCCTGATAGCCCTATTAACCAATAACCGCCATCCTTAGAAGGCCCTAAAACCATTTGATTAGATTTTAATTCTTCTAATGCTTCCATAAGATCTCTCAAGGATAGAGAGGGTAAATCTGTTCCAATAATTAAAGTATTACGTTTTTGATTTCTAGTTTGAATCTTTATAAACTGTCTTCTCATTTTTAGCCCTAAATTTCCTCTCCCTTGAGTTCTTATACTTTTAATTCCTTTTCTTATGGACCATCTTTGAGCTGACCTAGGAGTAATTCCTGATATGGCTATAGATGTTTCCACTAGGTTCATTTCTTCTAGTTTACTTGCAACCTTGAATGTATGGTCTATTAATTTTTCTTGAATAAGAACCGCATTCTTATATCCAATCTCTCTCGCAAGTCTAGTCTTACATCGTTTTATGGCAGGCCACTTTGTCATTAGCACCAGTGCAGGAATATTAATTATCTTTTTATTAATCATTTTTAATGTTCAATACAAAACACCTTTAAAAATAGTGATTCGTTTTCAATTATTTACATTTTTTCTTAATTCATATTTTTTATTTGAAGCTATCGTGGATCCCTGACAAATTAAACCCTAAATCTTTGTTGATGGTTTTTGTGAGGGTTAAGTAACTCTTCGTTGCATAACTTTTTTATTTCAAATTCGACAAATAAATCCTGATTCACTGTAAGCCTAGATTAGATCAGGATTCATGGAGGACAGGACATATAAAATTTAACGGCTAACAACAGATTTGTATCAAATTTAAAAATGCTCTAGCCCTTATATGTGTTTAGATTCAGCTTCCTATTGGTAAATCAAAGTGCCAACGGCTAATGAGCTGTGGATCAAAGTCCAGCACGCACTACAAAGTAATCTCAGCAAGCCTACTTTTGAGACATGGATTCGCCCTGCAATTTGTAGTGAGTTTAAGGATGGGAAATTGACTCTCCTTGCACCAAATAGTTTTTCTAGTAACTGGCTTAGAAAGAATTATGCTCAAACTATTGAGGATGTAGCAAAAGATATATATGGGCATCCAGTTCAAGTTTATGTAAAGGTTCAAGAGCAAATAGAAAAACCTATAAGCTCAGTCGCTCAAAAGGTTAATGAGACTGCAACAACTAATTTGAATAAGAACTCTTCAGGATCTGTCGGATCGGTTTTTGCTGGGCCAAAGAAAATTTTGCCAGATTTGAATTTGAGGTATGTTTTTAATAGATTTGTTGTAGGCCCAAATAGTCGGATGGCACATGCTGCAGCTCTTGCTGTCGCTGAGGCTCCTGGCAGAGAATTTAACCCTCTATTTATTTGTGGAGGAGTCGGACTGGGTAAAACACATTTAATGCAAGCTATTGGTCATTATCGACTTGAGATTGATCCAACTGCAAAGGTATCTTATGTATCAAGTGAGACTTTTACTAATGATTTAATTGTCGCAATAAGAAAAGATGGTATGCAGGCATTTCGTAATAGATATAGAGATGCAGACTTGATACTTGTGGATGATATTCAATTTATAGAAGGTAAGGAATACACACAGGAGGAATTCTTTCATACCTTTAATGCCTTACATGAAGCTGGTAGACAAATTGTTATTGCTAGTGATAGGCCTCCTAGTCAGATCCCAAAATTGCAAGAACGCCTCATCTCAAGATTCTCTATGGGGTTAATAGCAGATATTCAGTCTCCTGATTTGGAAACAAGAATGGCAATACTTCAAAAGAAGGCTGAACTAGAAAAAATGCGTCTTCCAAGGGATCTCATTCAGTTTATTGCTGGTCGCTTTACTTCCAATATTCGAGAGCTAGAAGGAGCATTGACAAGAGCAGTTGCATTCGCCTCGATAACGGGAATGCCAATGACGGTTGAATCAGTCGCTCCAATGCTTGATCCAAATGGTACTGGGGTAGAGGTAACACCTAAGCAAGTCATAGAAAAGGTTGCTGAAGTTTTTGAAGTAACCTCAGAGGAAATGCTTAGTAGCAGTAGAAGGAGACCAGTTAGTCAAGCCAGACAAGTGGGAATGTATTTAATGAGAGATGGAACTGATTTAAGTCTTCCTCGCATTGGAGATGCTTTTGGAGGTAAGGACCATACAACTGTTATGTATGCAATAGAGCAAGTAGAAAAGAAATTATCTAGTGACCCTCAGATTGCAAGTCAAGTTCAACGAATTAGAGATCTTCTGCAAATTGATTCCAGAAAACGTAAATAAAAACAATAAAAATAAAATCCAATTTATTGATTAGTTAAAAAAGGTTTTGGATTTTGATCTAACCTATTCCTTATGGGAATAGGTGGACCTTGTTCTGAACTGTCTAAACTTGATGTGCCTTCAAGGGCTATTCGCAATTTTCTTGCTGAAATAAGAGGCATATCTCTAGGTACAGAAATTCTATCCCTTAAATATCTTAAACCCTTAGCTGAATTTTTATGAGGCCTGCATGGTTGTCCAGTAATTAATCTTGTAAGGGCAGCTCTTAATGGTTGATCAAATTCATTTTCATCAATGATATTTACTTTCATTATTCTTTCTTTATGAGCTAATACTCGTTGAAGTGCAATAGCATCAAATTTCTTCTGCGCATTATTTAATTGCAGTAAAACAGAATTTGATATTTCCATCTCCCCTAAGCCATTCCCAATATCAATTTCATTTGCAAATCTTTTTTGAATTGAATTTACATTATAAAAACAACCTCCCATTTGTGGAGGTAAATCATGAGCATGAGTGTGGAAATCTCCTTGTGTTCCCCTATAAGTTGCAGTGTGCTCAAGTTTCTCTAACCATTTATTGATAAAAGGATGCTCTTTCCTAAGATTAAATCCTTTGTAGTAGGCAAGTGAAGCATTCATCCTTTCAATATATGGAATGAAGATTATATCGACTGATCCTGGAAAGGAAGTCTGTTTATCACTTGCGATTGGATCTAACCAATTAAATTTGTTTTTTTCTATATGATATTCAATTTCTTTTGCAACTTTTTGGAACTGTTCTCTCCTATTTAAATCTTGTTGTTTGAACAAACAAGGTTGACAAAGCCAAATACACCAGGCTCTAAAAAGTTTCCTTTCAAGATGTCTTAATTCTAATGCAAGAGGATTATCTAGTGAGAGCCCTAATGGTCCATATATTTTTTGCAATTCAAATAGAATTAGATCACTTTCTGTATAAAGGTTACTTCCTATTTCTATTGCTGGAAGGATTCCTGAAGGAACTTTATTTAAGTACCAGCTTTCTTTTGAACCATAACAAAACATTGTTACCTTTTTAATCTTATATGGAATTTGTTTCCATTCCAGCCAAAGCCAAACTTTCTGACAATAAGGACACCATGCATGATGATCTCTATAAAGTGTTACTTTGACATCTTTTTCTTTCCCTCCAAAAAGGCGTAGAGATGAGTATGAATTGGCTGCACCTTCAATTCGATCTTCGCTTTCTGCTGCAAGTTCAGAAAGCTCTTCCCAAGAGAGTTCTTTTACTAAAGGTTGTTCTAAGACCATGTATAATAGATTAACATCTTGGTAGATTTGTTTGCAGTTTATTTCTAAGTAAGAAATTAATTATTTAATTTCTTACTTGCTTAATGGCTTGTAGACTTTAATTACTATTAACAGTAATTTTTAAAATTGGAAAAAACCTTTGATTTAATTGTTTTAGGTGCAGGTTCCGGAGGCCTAGCTGCAGCAAAAAGGGCATCCAAGTATGGAGCTAAAGTTGCGATAATAGAAGGGGATCGAGTAGGAGGAACTTGTGTTATTAGAGGCTGCGTTCCTAAGAAACTATTAGTTTATGGATCTATGTATAGAGATTATTATGAAAATTCTAGCGCCTTTGGTGTGAAAATTAAAGATATTGAATTTAATACGAGTGTTTTATTGAAGAATATTCGTAAAGAAGTTGATCGTTTAAATACTCTTCATATAGATCTACTTAGGAAGGGTGGTATAGAACTTTTTCAAGGTTGGGGGCATTTTATTGATTCAAATTCAGTTGCAATTACTAACATTAAGGATGAACAATCACAAATTATTCTTAAAGCTAGTCATATCCTTATTGCGGTTGGTGGTAAGCCAGTTTTGCCAGACATACCAGGAATAGAACTTTGTTATGTAAGTGATGATATGTTTAATTTAGAGTATTTCCCTGATGAAATTATAATTGTTGGCGCAGGATTTATTGCCTGTGAATTTTCGTGTATTCTTAATAATTTAGGAGTTAAAGTGAGACAAATTGTTAGAGGTAATAAATTATTAAAGGGCTTTGATAGTGATCTGTCTAGTATCCTTTTGAAACAGATGCAGAATAAAGGTATTGAAATTGATTTTAATGAAGAAGTAAACTCTATTAAATCTTTTGGGGAAAAACTTGAAGTAAAAACATCTTCTCGAAAATCAATTTACTCGGATAAGGTCCTATTAGCTACTGGTCGTAAACCATTTTTGCAAGGTCTTGACTTGGATTTAGTGGGAATTAAAACGAAGAATGGACGTATCCTTGTTGATGAAATTAACTGTACTAATGTTTCAAACATTTATGCAGTAGGAGATGTCACAGATCGTTTTAATTTGACACCTGTAGCCATTGATGAAGGGCGTGCTTTTTCAGATAGAATATTTGCCAATAAAATTCGTAGTATTAATTATAATCTAATTCCTTCTGCTGTTTTTAGCCAACCAGAAATTGCTGCCATTGGTTTAACAGAGAGTGAAGCAATAAAAATACACGGACAGGACAAAATTAAAGTTTATAAGGTCCAATTTAATCCGATGAAAGAAGCTCTGCCTAAAAAACAAAATCCATGCTTATTGAAAATTATTGTAGAAGCGACAGGAGAAAAAATATTAGGCTGTCATATGGCGGGAGAAAGTTCAGCGGAAATAATTCAGATGGCTGCAATTGCTATTGGGATGGGTGCAAGTAAATCTGACTTTGACAACACAATGGCGCTTCATCCTACTATCGCAGAAGAATATGTGACAATGGTATAGTTTTATATATACTGATTTTTGTTAAATTAACTTGATAAATTATTTTTTTGCTCTTTTATATATATGGAATATTTAATAGTTTGATATGTAATAATGATTATTGCACTTGGTATTACAAAACAAAATACAATTAGTCTAAATTCATCTTGCCAAGTAGGAAGTGTTTTGGGTAATATCTGGTCTATCAAATAGAAGAAATATAAGCCAACTAATACTGCACCTTCTGTTCTATTTATTCTACCGTTTGACCAGAATATTGGGTATAAGGCTAATGTAGCAACAAGCATTACTGGTATATCTCTTTGGATTAATAATTGATCTACTTGTAGACCCCTACTTCCAGAAACAACTGCGGAGCTCCCTAGAACTAAGAGTTGATTTAAAAGATTGCTCCCAACTACATTTCCAATGGCTAGATCTGTACGTCCCTTAAGAGCAGCGACAAGAGAAGTTATTAGTTCTGGCATTGATGTACCCGCCGAGACAATTGTTAGTCCTATTACTGCTTCACTTACTCCTAAAAAACTGGCGGCAGAGCTTGCTCCAGTTACTAGCAAGTTTGACCCTAAAGAAAGTATCAAAATCCCCGAAAAAAGATGAGAAATAGCTCTGACCCAACCTCTAGAGGCGTACTCAGCATTAATATCTGGCTCCGCATCTTTAGTTTCTTCTGGAGCTTCTCTAACTGTACGAATCTCCCAAAGTGTGTTGATTGTTAGCGCAATTAATAAAGCTATCCCTGCTTGCCAGGTTAATAGTCCACTAGATGCCATCCCCCATACTGCAGCTGAAATAGCTAATAATAAGGGGACGTCTCTCCTTACTAGACGACTTTGAACTTTTAGGGGAAGTACTAGTGCACTAATTCCTAATACAACCATGATGTTAAAAATGTTGCTTCCAATCACATTGCTTACAGCCAGAGCATCCGATCCTTTAAGAACTGATCCAATACTTACAAATAACTCTGGAGAACTTGTTCCTAGTGAAACTACTGTTAATCCAATAACTAATTGGGGGATCCCAAGGATCAAAGCCAAGCTTACTGAACCTTGAACAAAAAGTTCACCACCACCAAATAGAAGGATGATTCCTGTTAGGACTTCTAGAATTGATATTAGGAAGGGTGGCATTGTGATTGCTTTTCTAGTATTGGACTTTTGATTTACAGTTGAATTATCATCTACAAGTTATAATCTAAAATGATTATTTTTGCTGTTGAAAAAAAAATACTTGTGATAAAAGGAAAAACAGTGTATACAAAATAAATTCTCTTTATTTGTTGTATCTAAAAAATTAGTAGGGATGGAATTAGTTGTCTTTCTAGTACCATTTGAGATCTATGCTATGACTCATCTAAAGCTTTTACTTCCAAAAGGTCTATTTTGATATTCTTTAGTATAAATATATTGATGAGGTCTTGGAGTTTTTAGAATCCATAATTAACCCTCGGATGAAATTATTATGAAAAATTCATCTCAGGTCATTTCTTTAAGGAAACCAGATGATTGGCATGTGCATCTTCGCGATGGCGCAATTTTGAAAGCAATAGTTCCACATACGGCAAGAGTCTTTGGTAGAGCCATAGTTATGCCAAATTTGAGACCTCCCATAACGACTATTGACTCTGCTAGGGAATATAGGAAAAGAATATTGCAATCAGTTCCTGATGAAATTGAATTCACTCCTTTAATGACTGCATATTTGACAGATGATTTATCGCCAGAAGTTTTAGAAATAGGAAAAGAAGAGGGAATATTTACAGCAGCAAAACTTTACCCTGCTAATGCTACAACTAATTCCGCAGAAGGAGTAAGCGATATACGTTTAATTGATAATATTTTGGAAACCTTGCAACGTCTTGGTCTACCACTTCTTATTCATGGTGAAGTGGTAGACCAAGACGTTGATATTTTTGATCGAGAAGCAGTATTTATTGAAAAATATTTGGAACCTATATTAAATCGTTATCCTGAACTTCGTGTTGTTCTTGAACATATTACGACAGAAGATGCTGTTCAATTTGTAGAATCAAGCTCAGCTAATTTGGCGGCAACAATAACTCCCCATCATTTGCATTTAAATCGTAATGCGATGTTTGATGGTGGGTTTAGAAGTGATTTTTATTGCTTGCCTGTAGTAAAGAGAGAAAAGCATAGAAGAGCTTTAAGGAAAGCAGCTACTAGTGGCAAATCATGTTTTTTTCTTGGTACAGATTCTGCCCCTCATACAAGATCTTATAAGGAAACTTCATGCGGCTGTGCTGGAATTTTTAATGCAGCCTACGCAATTCAAAGTTATATTGAGGTTTTTGAACAAGAGAATGCGATTTCCAAATTAGAAAATTTCTGTAGTGTTTATGGAGCTAGATTTTATAAATTACCTTTGAATAGTGATTCCATTACTTTGATCAGACAAAATACTATTGTTCCTAATTCTTTTAAGTTTAAAAGTGAAGATCAATCATATCAAGAAATTATTCCATTTCACGCAGGACAAACTCTAAGTTGGTCCTTGAAAGAAGGATTTGAAATGTAAGTAAAAACTGGATAGAAGAATTAGAGTTTTATGAATTTAATAACTAAAATATCTTAATTTTTTACTTCTTTGTATAAGGAAGTGAAATTGTTGTTAATCATAACTAAATTTTTATGGGAGCAGGGGGACTTGAACCCCCACAGTCTTTTACGACCTACGGATTTTAAGTCCGCTGCGTCTACCAATTCCGCCATGCTCCCAGATAAAGATGGTTCCGTTATCCTAATTACATCTTAGATTTAGCACACTTGTTTTTATACATACTGTCAGCCCTTCCTAAAGTCATTTGAAATTATGAACAACATGTTGATTCTAACCGGACTCTATCTGGGGCTTGGATTTATTTATCTGGTGCTAGTTCCTTTGTCCCTTTATTACTGGATGAATAGTCGATGGAACATTATGGGGAAATTGGAACGGCTTGGTATTTATGGATTGGTTTTCCTCTTTTTTCCAGGAATGATTGTTTTTGCCCCTTTCTTAAATCTTAGGCTTAATGGGCAGGGGGAGGTTTAGTCTTGACTCGAGCAGGTGTATTACAACTTGGTTTAGGGGTTTTCCTCCTAGGTGCAGTTGCGTATGGTCTTTTTCGTTTACTTGGTCTTGAAGGATTTTCTGCAGGGATAGCATCTGAGGCCTTATTGGTAGCAATAGTCTTGTTATGGACTGTTTCTTATCTCTTTCGTGTGGTTACTGGTCAAATGACATTCATGGAACAACGTAAGAGATATAGAAAAGCTTACGAAAAGATTACAGAGGAAGAATTGCAAAATAGATATGACTCTTTATCTGAGGAAGATAAGCTTAAATTAATTAAAGAAATAGAAATGGAAAAAAAATAATTAATACCACCTTATTTAATTTATCCTTGCGGCATTTTAATTTATGATGGTTGAATTAATTGTCAGGCAGACTAATTGGATAAAAAATCCTTCAAAAGACTTTCTATTAGTGATCGTTTCTCAGAAGTTAGAAAACAAGAGAGAATTGCACTGATCCCCTTCGTTATGGCGGGTGATCCTGATTTGAAAACATCTGGCCAAATCCTTTTATCTTTGCAGGAAGCTGGCGCAGATATAATTGAATTAGGAATCCCTTATAGTGACCCGCTTGCAGATGGACCTGTCTTACAGGCAGCTGCTGCGAGGGCAATTTCAACAGGAACAACTCCATCAAAGGTGCTTGAAATGATTGCTGCCTTGAGTGGAAACCTGTCTACACCTTTAGTGCTTTTTACTTATAGCAATCCATTATTAAGTTATGGATTTGAGAAATTTTGCAAGGATGCAGCAAATTCGGGCGCTGCAGGTCTAGTTGTTCCAGATCTGCCTCTTGAAGAAGCTGAAAACCTATCGACTATCGCTGAAAAGAATGGACTTGATTTGATTTTGTTAGTGGCTCCTACCTCTCCTTTGGAGAGGATCGAAAAGATTGCAAATAGAAGCAAAGGGTTTACTTACTTGGTCAGCGTAACTGGAGTTACAGGTGAACGATCAGTTATGGATGATCGTGTTCAAGGTCTTGTTCGAAAATTAAAAGAAATGTCTTCCATACCAGTTTCAATAGGTTTCGGAATATCAAGTGCAAAGCAAATAAAGGAGGTTAAAAATTTTGGAGCTGATGGTGCAATTGTAGGAAGTGCACTTGTTAAAAGAATTGCCAGCTCTATTGCTGGGCAAGAATGCAAAGAAGCAAGTCAATTTTGTTCAGAACTTTCCCAGGCCACAAATATTTATTAGGACTATCTGCCTTTTAACTTTAAAAACTCTAATGTTTTATAGCAATAAGCTTTAAATCTTTATCTCTTGAGATCTATTTGATGGGCTTGACTTATATAAGTAATTTACCATTGTAAATTCATAACTTCACTTGCTAGAAAAAATATTAACATTCATAAGATTAGATTTTTTATCTCAAGTATTTGATTGACTCTTTTGAGTGGCTTGATGCCAGTTATTATTGTCAATATTTGAGATATCTAAAAGTCGATTTAGGTTCATTTCTTGCATATGTGCAATTATTAATAATAATATGGGTTTATTTTTATGGGAGAGGACATTCAGAAATTTGTACTTTGGGGAACTTACTGTGAAAATGCACTTGAGAAGCGTACTCCATTTCGTGAAGAGCACCTAAGTCGTCTTAGAACACTTAAACAGGAAGGGGTTTTAATTACTCTTGGGCCTACTAAATGTAGCTCATTCGTTTTTGGCATATTTCAAGCTAATAGTTTAGAGATGGTTGATGAGTTGGTTAGAGAAGATGTCTATTGGAAAGAGGGTATTTGGACAAAATTAGAAGTTTATCCTTGGATCCAAGCATTCTGAGCTTGTTCCCATATCCATTGAGCAACTATTTGCTCTTCGCCTTCTTTAAGAACTTTTTCATATCCATCCATATTCCCAATTCCTTTAAGTGCAATTTCTGCAATAACTTCAGGATTATCTAGACCATTACGTTTAAGAGCAGAGAGTTTTAAAGTTTTTCCTCTCCTAATAATATTCCCTCCTTTTATGTGACATCCTGAGCAGTGATTTTGAAATATTTCTTCTCCTGCATTCCTTTCGATAGCGAAGGATGTAATAGGCAGCCCGAAAAATATAATCATTAAGATTAGCCAAGCAAGAAGCATTAGATGAAAATATTTGAAAACCTTTGAACTTCCCATTTGATAATCCTTTAAATTAGATTTCTAAAAATTAAACTTAGATCTTAAGTCTAAATAATTTTTTACTTTAAATCATCTTTAAATAAACTAAACCAAAAATATCTTAATTTAATGAGAAAAACTAATTATGTACATTTATTGGAGAGGATTTAAACTAAAAATATATTTTATCGAGTAATAGATGATTAGTATTTATTCTTTATATGATTATTCTTCGGATTTGTCTCTAAGTTCCTGCAGTATAAAATCTAATTGGCTAAAAGGGTCAGAATTTACTACTAATAGTTTTTCTTCTTCTTTTTCTGGAAAAGGAGAAGAAGTAGACCATTTGGTTTCAATTTCACAAAGTTTTGAAGCTACATATGGCATTCCGCCTGCTCTATATTCACTTTTAAGAATTTCGATTAAAGCTGGCATACGACTAGACGCTGACTTAAGAGCTTTCCCGAGATCGGATTGTGTTCGCCCTATTGCTTTAAGCCAATCTTTAATTAGAACAGTTAGTTCTTCTTCGGTTGTATTAGTCCACTCGTACATAATTAAATTTAGAGTGGAAGCCATTTATCTAGTTTTAAGCGTGCTTTTAACTTGATTTCAGGTGTTATGTGACGACTCCATAAACTTATTACAGCGGTAAGAGCAACAAGATCATCACTAAATCCTGCTACAGGTATTAAGTCTGGTATCAGATCAACAGGCATAATTAGATATGTTAATGCTGCAAGCATTGTCAATCTCGCTTGGGGTGGAGTGGAAGGAGCAATAACCATTTCAAAAACCTCTAAAGCGGGTTGAGCAATTGTTCGCCCAGCATTTATTAGTACCTTTCTAAATAGGCCTTCATCAATTAATGAGCTATCTATGACTTCTGCTTCAACAGTTTTTTCTGAGGAGCGGTATTGCTCAGTCATAGGTTTTGGTAGAAAAATGAATGAAGTTTGATTGTATTGATAGTTTGGGGCAATTTTTTGATTTATTCAATAGTGAGTTTTCTTAGAAATTAGAGGCTTGTTTCCACAAGTCCATTTTGAATGCCAGTTTTTCTAAGTTTTCTTAATGCTCTTTGAACTACTTGTCGACAATATTCCCTACTACATTTCATGTGACGAGCTACTTCTGCCAAAGTTCTCCATTCATTTGATCCATCTAATCCGAAGCGCAGAGTAACTATTGTTCTTTCTTTGGGAGTGAGATTTGATTTGTCTAGCAAAGTCCAGGCTGATGCACTCCTTTCAGCTAATTCAGCTAATTCTAGAGGAGGAGTTTGTTCACTTGCGAGAATATCTACTAATTCAGATGGGTCATTTTTTGATTTAACAACTCCTTGAAGGCTAACAGTAATACTTCTTAGTTCACACGACAAAAGTTCTTCTACCTCCTCTAGTGAAATCTTCATTGTTTTTGCTAACTGCGCTGCATTTGGTGCAATTCCATTCGCCTGCATTAGTTTTGATTTTGCTGCTCTTAGCTTGGTTAATTTTTCATTTACATTTACAGGAATCCTTATTGTCCTGCTCTGAGTTGAAAGAGCTCTGTTTAGACCTTGCCTTATCCACCAATAAGCATATGTAGAAAATCTATGCCCTCTGGTTGGATCATATTTTTCAACTGCTCTTGTAAGCCCTAATGTTCCTTCTTGAATTAGGTCAAGCAGTTCAAGTCCTTTTCCTTGATATCTTTTGGCTAAATTAACCACAAGCCTCAAATTGGCTGTGATCATTTGATTTTTGGCTTTCTCTCCAATTCGAATGGTTTTTTTCTCTTCTTCTGAATATTCACATTCCGGACCTTTGCCTCCTGCTAGATGACACTTCTGAGTAATTGCAACCATTGCCTGAACTTTCCTCCCCATTGTGAGTTCTTGTTCTGGTGTTAAAAGTTGGTGACGTCCGATTTCACCAAGAAAATCACTAAGAGAACTCACTATGGTTTCCTCAATTAGTTATTAACCTAGGTCCAAAATGTTTCTATTCTTGGCGTGTAAGAAATTGTTCGGAATTCATCTTTTATCCATTATTCATTATTTGCTTTCTTTGGCCTTTTAAGTTATCAATTTTTTTTTCTCTATCTTCGACAGAAAACAAGTGATAGTAGTGATTTTTGGTTAATCTCTTCTGGGAGCATTTCTTCTTTTAGCAAGAATTTCCAAAACATCTTTCCAGCTAACGTCATGATTTGCAATTGCAACTTGTAAATGAAAAATGAGGTCGGCTGCTTCATTACCAATATCTTGTGAATTTTTGTCTTTGCATGCCATCACAAACTCAGCACTTTCTTCCCCTATTTTTTTAAGGATTAAATTGTCTCCACCATCAAGGAGTTTGTTGGTATAGCTTCCTGTTTCTTTGAATTCTTTGCGTTGTTTAATGATTGTGTACAGCTCACTACAACTATCTAAGGGAGGGCCTGAGATATCAGTATTGATCTGTTGTTCTTTTTCAATGCAAACTTTATTAAAAAAACAACTTCTCTGCCCTGTATGACAGGCGATGTTTCCTTCTTGTTGAACGGTTAATAGAAGGACATCTGCATCACAATCAAATCTTATGGCTTTGAGCTTTTGAAAATGACCACTTGTTGCCCCCTTGTGCCAAAGCTCTTTCCTTGACCTGCTCCAATAGTGTACCTCATTTGTTCTTATGGTTTCTTTTAATGAATCTTGATTCATCCAGGCCATCATTAGCACGGCTCCATCTAGCCAATCCTGAGCTATGGCAGGGATTAGTCCATCTTCATTAAATCGAAGTTGTTTTATGAAAGATTGGTTAATTGATGTCATATTTGGAATAGGAATGAAAACAAACTGGTTTTTCTTTTGATCCTTTAAAGCTCATGTCTCATTTGGGTTATACCTGCAGTAAGAAATTTCAGGGATACCCTTGCTGCCATAGGCAATGGAAACATCCAGGACATTGTCATTTCGTTCATGGCTATAGCAGAAGTTTTACTTTTTGGTTCGCTTCAGGAAAACTAGATCAATTTGGTTTTGTAGTTGACTTTTCTAGTTTAAAACTGCTTGAAAAAAAATTAACAGATCAATTTGATCACACCTTTTTGGTTAATGAAGATGATCCACTTTTAGGAAAATGGAGACAACTTCATGAAGAAGCTGCAATAGATCTGCGTGTAATGAAAAATGTTGGAATGGAAAGCACTGCGCAATTGATTTGGGAATGGGCTAATATGATATTGCTTGATAGGGATAAGGGAAGAACTTGTTGTTGGAAAACTGAAGCTAGTGAGAATGGTAATAATTCAGCTTTTTTTGAATTAACCCCAGATTGGTATCAATTAGATGATAATATCTTAAATGATATTGATAAAAACCTAAATTAACCTCTGTCTAATTAGTTGAACATTAATTTATCATTTTCTAGGCTAATATTTATTATTGAGGATGTGATATAGTCACCTTTTAAAATAGATTTTGCTATAGGTGTTTCTATCTCCCTTTGTATTGTTCTTTTTATTGGTCTAGCACCATAATTCTGATCATAACCCTTCTCTGTTATCCATATTATTGCCTTTTCAGTTATATTTAGATTTATATTTTTTTCTTTAAGTCTTCTCTCTAATCTATTGATTTGTAATTTTACTATTTTCTTTAACTCCTCTTTATTTAAACTATTGAAAACAATAGATTCATCTAATCTGTTGATAAATTCAGGATTAAAATTCTCTTTTAATTTGTCTCGAACTATTGACTCAAGAAGAGAAAAATCTTTACTATTTTCTGTTAAATCTATGATTGATTGACTGCCTATATTGCTAGTCATGATGATAATCGTATTCTTAAAGTTAATAGTTCTACCTTTTCCGTCAGTAGATCTTCCCTCGTCAAGTATTTGTAGCATTACATTAAATACTTCAGAGTGCGCCTTTTCTATTTCATCAAATAAAATAACTGAATAAGGCCTCTTGCGTACTGCTTCAGTAAGTTGTCCTCCTGATTCATAACCTACATACCCAGGAGGAGCACCTATTAATCTGCTTACAGAATGTTTGTCCATATATTCAGACATATCAATTCTAATAATTGAATTTTCGTTCTCAAACATATGAGAGGCAATTGCTTTTGAAAGCTCTGTTTTACCTACACCAGTAGGTCCTAGAAAAAGGAAATTTGCAATTGGTTTATCAGGATCACTCATTCCAGCTCTAGAACGTTGTATTGCTTCAGCAACTGACTTCACTGCATGAGGCTGCCCTATGACTTTATTGTGGAGTTCATCTTCTAAAGAAAGTATTTTATCCATTTCGGATTGCATTAATTTAGATACAGGGATTGAAGTCCACTTCGCAATTACTTCAGCAACATCATCTTGAGTGACTTCTTCTCTGAGGATTGGTTTTTCTTCTATATTTTTATCTGAAACTATTGATAATTCCATTTCACATAATTTCTTTTGTAATTCAACTAATGTCCCATATTCTAGTTCTGCTGCTTTGTTAAGATCATAATTCCTCTTTGCTTGTTCTATTTGTATTTGTATACGTTCGATTTCCTCTTTTAAAGAAGAAATTTTATTTATCGATTCTTTTTCTTTTTCCCATTTTTCATTAAGTAAATTTTGATTCTTAGTTAAATCTTCTAGTTCAAATGTTATTTTATCCAAGCGCTCCTTGCTAGCATTATCAGACTCCCTTTCTAGAGATAATTTCTCCATTTGAAGTTGAAGGATTTTTCTGTCTATCTCATCTATTTCTTCAGGCTTAGAGGTTATTTCCATTTTTAGTTTTGAAGCTGCTTCATCTATTAAGTCGATTGCTTTGTCTGGTAAAAATCTTTCTGAAATGTATCTATGGCTAAGAACTGCTGCTGCTACTAATGAATTGTCAGATATTCTTACTCCGTGATGGACTTCATAACGCTCTTTAATTCCTCTTAAAATTGATATCGTATCTTCTACGGAAGGTTGATTAACCATTATTTGTTGAAATCGTCTTTCAAGTGCAGGATCTTTTTCAATATATTGTCGATGCTCATTAAGGGTTGTTGCTCCAATACACCTAAGTTCACCACGAGCAAGCATTGGTTTAAGTAAGTTACTTGCATCCATTGCCCCAGAATTAGCGCCCGCTCCAACAACAGTGTGTATTTCATCTATAAAAAGTACAATTTGACCTTCTGATGAAGTCACTTCTTTAAGAACTGCCTTTAGCCTTTCCTCAAATTCCCCTCTATATTTAGCGCCTGCAATTAATGCTCCCATATCAAGGGAAATTAGTTGTCTGTTTTCAAGCGCTGAAGGGACATCACCATTAATTATTCTTTGGGCTAAGCCTTCAACAATTGCTGTTTTTCCAACTCCAGGTTCGCCTATTAAGACAGGATTGTTTTTTGTTCTTCTACTCAGAATCTGAATAGTTCTTCTTATTTCATCATCTCTTCCTATTACGGGATCAAGTTTTCTTTCCCTAGCTGCAGCTGTAAGATCAATACCATATTTGGATAAAGATTGGTATTTACCTTCAGGATTTTGATCCGTCACTTTTTGACTACCTCTTATATTTTTAATTGCTTTAAGGAGATCTTCTTTTGTTAAACCTTCATTAATAAAAA
>CACFBG010000012.1 GCA_902564535.1 uncultured Prochlorococcus sp. | reverse complement strand
TTGGGTTATTTAAAGACTCGTGAAGGCCAAATTGTGATTGGTGCTGCTGTATTGGATGACATCCTTGGAATTGTGATATTGGCTGTTGTTGTGGCACTTGCTACTGGAGGTTCTTTAGAGATTGCTCCAATAGTTAAGTTGGTTGTAGCTGCAACTGTTTTTGTTGTTGCTGCTATTGCTTTAAGTAGAACGGCAGCTCCTGCATTTGATTGGCTTTTAGATCGGCTTAAAGCTCCTGGAGCGGTTGTTGTGGCATCATTTGTAATTCTTGTATTAAGTTGCTTTGTGGCAACAGCCATAGGACTTGAGGCTGCATTAGGTGCTTTTGCCGCAGGACTTATTTTAAGTAGTTCGAAGAATAATCATGCTATTCAGCAGTCTGTATTACCTTTGGTTTCACTTTTTGCCACAATTTTCTTTGTTTTAGTTGGGGCAGGAATGGATCTTTCTGTTATTAATCCACTTGATCCTTCTAGTCGATCAGCTTTGGTTGTCGCAGGATTCCTTTTATTAGTTGCAATCCTCGGCAAAATTGCAGCTGGTTGGTCTTTCTTAATTGATAAACCTACAAATCGTCTGGTTGTTGGTCTTGGAATGATGCCTCGAGGAGAAGTGGGTTTAATATTTTTAGGCTTAGGTACAAGTGCAGGTTTATTAACGCCTTCTTTAGAAGCCGCAATTTTATTAATGGTTATAGGCACAACTTTCTTGGCACCAGTTCTTTTGAGGGTAGTGCTGAAAGATAAAACTCCTGGAGGAGGTAATTCAATCCCAGATGAGGTTGCTGCAAATCCAATAGGTCTGATTTGATTTGTTTAATTGTCAAACAAAAACTATGACCTGGATTAATTATTTCTAGTTTCCTGGATAACCACCATCCTTTGATCTAATTGATTAGCATCTTGACTAATACTTTTTTGGCTTAATGCTTGAGCAAAGTTCTCATACTAATAATACCTGGAGTTTTCTAGGGCATAAAGTTCATTGCCTTAGCAATGCTAAGGGCAATGATTCAGATGCCGAATCATTTAATAAGTCTAAGCCAGCTATTTTATTGATACATGGTTTTGGTGCGTCTACAGATCATTGGCGACATAATATTCCCGTATTATCGAAAAGTTATGAAGTACATGCATTAGATTTGCTTGGATTTGGAAGAAGCGCAAAGCCAGGGAATCTTAGTTATGGAGGACCACTATGGAGAGATCAAGTTGTGGCTTATGTTCAAGAGATTATTAAGCAGCCAACTGTTTTAGTGGGTAATTCCTTAGGAGGTTATGCAGCATTAGCGGCAGGTTCTGCTTTGGGTAAGGATGCAGCTGGTGTCGTTTTATTAAATGCAGCTGGATATTTTAGTGAAGACAAAAAAGAGCCCAAAGGATTCTGGCCCAAGATTAGGAGAGCTCTAGGAGGTGGGTTCTTGAAGGATCCGTTTATTCAGAGGCTGATTTTTGAAAATCTTAGGCAACCAGGCACTATTCGAAGAACTCTTAATCAGGTTTATATCAATAAAAATAATGTGGATGATTATTTAGTTGAATCTATTCGCAGACCTTCTTTGGACCCTGGAGCTTTTCAAGTTTTTAGAAGTGTCTTTGACCCAGGAGGTCCTCAAGGGCAACCTCTAGATGAATTGTTTGCAGAGTTACAAGCAAAAGTGCTTTTGCTATGGGGAAATCGTGACCCATGGATGAATGCTCCAGGGAAAAGAGCAACGTTTTTAAGATATGCCCCTAAAGAAACCTCAGAAGTTGTATTAGATGCTGGCCATTGTCCTCATGATGAAGTTCCTGATCAAGTGAATCAATCTTTGCTTGAGTGGTTAGATAGTATTAATACTTCCAAAACATCTTTCAAAAAAACGAAAACTTTAGAACTTAATTGATTCAGAATTAATTGAATACAACTCTATTAAAAAAAGATTTTCCTTATAAGCATTGGGAATATTTTAATCATCAAACAGGGAATAGATTGAGAATAGTCCCTGAGAGAGGTGGTTTGATAACGGAATGGCTTTGTAATGGACATGATGTTCTTTATTTTGATCTTGAGAGATTTCAACAAGAAAGCAAAAGTGTTAGAGGTGGAATACCCATACTTTTCCCTATTTGTGGTAATTTACCTAGGAATTGTTTTTGTATTGATCAATCAGAATTTATAATAAATCAACATGGGTTTGCAAGAGATAATTCTTGGAATATTGATTTTTTGGATGATCAGCAAGGCTTTGCCCTAAGTCTTTTTGAGAATAAAGATACTCTAGAGATATTTCCATATTCTTTTTCCATTGTAATTGAAGTTAGATGTATGATCAAAACCCTTTATTTTGATATAAAAATCACTAATTTATCTAAAAGAAAGATGCCTTTTAGCTTTGGTTTGCACCCATATTTTAATGTAAAAGATCTTAAAAATATTAGTATAGATGGTTTAAATCATGATTGCCAAGATCAGAAAATTGATTCCAGTACTGTTCAAACAAAAAAACAACTAGAAAATCTACATCAAGGGGTAGATTTTCTGGTTAGAGAATCTCAAAGGGTTATTCTTCATGATCCAGTTGCAGGCAAAAGACTTGAATTAAAGCATCAGCAACCTATGGATTTAACTGTAATCTGGACAGACCCACCTAGAAATATGATTTGCATAGAACCATGGACTTCTCCTCGCGAATCTCTTTTAACAGGTGATAGGAAAATAATACTTGAGGAGCAAGAGTTTAAAAAATTACAGTTTGAAGTTTCTTTGATTTAAAATTATGATAATTCTCTCTAAAATCCTTCGAGTTGTTCATTTAGGTTACCTTTCAATTGATAAGATAAGTTTTAAAAAAATAATCAATCAATCAATCTTAATTAGATTTATAATGTAATAATTGAAATATGAGTAGTTAAGTTTTATGGATTGTCAATATGAAGATTTTATTTCAGACATTTCTGAAATAATTAATTCAAAAAATATTTTGCTCGAGCCCGAGCAAACTATTTTTTATCGAAAGGGTATTCGAATTGGAAATGGATCTGCTATAGCAGTGATTTTCCCTTCAAGCTTATTAGAATTATGGGATATTTTAAAAATATGTGTCTTATATAATAAGATAATTATTATGCAGGCTGCAAATACAGGCCTAACTGGGGGGTCGACTCCAGATGGGAGTGATTACGACCGTGAGGTTGTGATAATTAATACTTTAAATATAGATAAACTTATTTTATTAAATAATGGAATGCAGGTTATTGCTTTTCCAGGGACTACTTTATATCAGTTAGAAGATCAACTTGAGCCAATCGGTCGAAGTCCTCATTCCGTTATTGGCTCGTCTTGTATAGGAGCATCTGTTATTGGTGGAATATGTAATAATTCAGGCGGGAATTTGGTGAATAGAGGACCTGCTTATACTCAATTGTCCTTATTTGTTAGGTTGAATGAAAATAAAAAATTAGAATTGATTAATCATTTAGGCATTGAACTTGGTGACTCACCACGAGAAGTAATATCTAATTTGGAAAACATGAATTTTAATATAAATGAAGTCTCAAAGTCGGACCACCCTGCGTCTGATCTTGACTACAAAGAAAGAGTGAGAGATGTTAATGCCAATACTCCAGCGAGATTTAATTCTGATAAAAGGAGACTTTATGAAGCTAGTGGGTGTGCAGGGAAGATAGCTGTTTTCGCAGTTCGCCTTGACACTTTCCCAAAAGCTAAGAAAGAACAAGTGTTTTTTATTGGTACAAATGATCCCAAAAATCTAACTGAATTGAGAAGAAAAATTTTAACTTCTATGAATATTCTTCCCGATATGGGAGAGTATATTCATAGAAGTTATTTTGATGGATCTGATAAATATTGCAAGGACACATTTACTTTTATAAAATATTTTGGGACGGGATTTATTCCAAAACTTTTGACTTTAAAAAGAAAAATAGACTATTTTGCTTCCAAGTTATCTTTCCTACCAACTAAGTTTTCAGATAGGATCTTGCAATGTATTGCTTCGCTAACCCCTGATCATCTTCCAGATAGAATAAGAAATTATAGAAATAGATTTGAGCACTGTTTGCTTATACTTGCAAGTGATGATTCGATTAAAGAAATGGAACAATTATTGATCTCTGAGATCTCAGAAAAAGATGATTATGACTTTATCAAATGTAGTGAGTCTGAGGGGAAAGATTTATTACTACATAGATATGTGGCAGGTTCAGCTCCGATGCGATTTGGGCTGATAAATTCAAATACAGCTGGTGAATTACTCCCTTTAGATGTGGCTTTACCTAGAAATTGTGAATGTTGGCATGAGATATTTCCAGAGGAAATTACTAGTCAAATGGCTGAATTTTTTCAAATGGCACATTTTTTATGTATGGTTTTCCATTGGGATATTGTGGTTAAGAAAGGAGTTGATATCGAAAAACTTAAAAAAAATATATTAATAATATTAGATGAAAATGGGGCAAAATACCCTGCTGAACATAATGTAGGCCATATTTATAAGGCGGAAAAAACGTTAGAGACTTTTTATCGTGAATTAGATCCAACAAATAGTTTTAATTCTGGTATCGGCAAAACTTCAAAGAACATCAATTACAGGTAAATTAATTCTTGGAATTCTGATGGGTTTGAAAAATCTAAAGATTTATACAAAAGTTTTTTTTATAAAGCAATCTAGTTCCTATTAAAATGTTTTAATATAGATATCTTCTTTTTAATAATGAACACTAGCGTTACTGCTCCTAAGGTCGTAAATATTTCTGATTTACGGAAACTTGCTAAAAATCGTTTGCCCAAAATGGTCTTTGACTATATTGATAGTGGAGCAGATAGAGAGCAAACTTTATCTCAAAATTGCAGTGCTTATAAAGAAATATTTTTTAGACCTCGTTGTGCAGTTGCCACAGCTTCTTGTGATTTAGGCACCTCCATACTTGGAGAAAGATTCAAGTTACCTTTCCTACTAGCTCCAGTTGGTAGTAGCAGATTGTTTTATCCAAAAGGGGAAGTTGTAGCGGCGGGAGAGGCAAGTAAGGCTGGGACGGGATATACCCTTTCCACTCTCTCTGGTTGCAGATTAGAAGAAGTAAAAAATGCCACAAATTCACCCGCTTGGTATCAACTTTATTTATTAGGAGGTAGAGAGGTTGCACTTAAAACAATAGAAAGAGCTAAAAAGGCTGGCTTTTCTGCAATTGTTGTCACCATTGATACACCTGTATCTGGCCTGAGAGAGAGAGATCTAAGGAATGGCACCAAAGAATTACTGTCTCAAAATCTTTTCACTATGCTGCCTTACCTTTCTCAAATTATTACTAAGCCTTGCTGGCTTGTGGACTGGTTGTCTGATGGGGGTTTAATGCAATTCCCAAATGTTGAATTAGAAGATGGACCTATGGGTTATACAGAAATTGGCCCTGCTTTAGAACAATCAGTAGTAACATGGGATGATCTCAAATGGATTAGAGAAGCTTGGCAAGGCAAAATAATTTTAAAAGGAATTCACATTGCTGATGATGCAAAAAAGGCAATCAATTTAGGAGTTGATGCTTTAGTGGTGTCCAATCATGGTGCAAGGCAATTAGATAGCGTCGCGCCTACAATAAGAGTCCTTCCAGAAATTATTGATGCTGTCGATGGACAATTAGAAGTACTTCTTGATGGAGGAATTCGTAATGGTGCAGATGTTGTCAAAGCCTTATGTTTAGGTGCAAAAGGAGTACTAATTGGGAGAGCATATGCATATGGATTGGGTGCTGCTGGAGCAGCAGGTGTTGCAAGAGCAATAGAGATTATTCGTACAGATATTTTGCGAACTATGAAATTATTAGGATGTGATTCGGTCTCTAAATTAGATAGATCTTTCGTTTCTATTCCTGAACAATGGAATAAATTTTGAACACTGAGTAATGATTTGATTAGAAAATTGTATGAAGATAGTTGTATTTGATGATGATCCTACTGGTTCTCAAACTGTATATGGATGTCCCCTCCTTTTGGAATGGGATGTAGATACATTGAGGAAGGGAATTCAACATCCTTCTCCTTTACTTTTTATATTAGGTAATACACGTTCTATTAATGCTGAATTAGCAGCCTCTAGGCTAAGTGAAATTTGTCAAACTTTAAAAAAAGTACTTGAAATAGAAGGTTTTTCTATTAATGATTTTTTGTTCGTTAGCAGAGGAGATTCAACTTTAAGAGGCCATGGTTTTCTTGAGCCAAATATAATTCATAACAACTTAGGTCCTTTTGAAGCTACTTTTCATATTCCTGCTTTCTTAGAAGGAGGAAGAACAACAGTAAATGGCATTCATTTGTTAAATGGTATCCCAGTACATACAAGTATTTTTGCTAGAGATAATTTATTTGGATTTTCTACAAGCAACCTCGCTTCTTGGTTAGAAGAGAAGAGTAATGGGAAGGTTAAAGCTAGTGAAGTTTTTTTGCTAAAGACAGATTTGTTAGAGGCTGCTTTAGAAAGTCAAAAAGGAATGAACGATCTATTAAATTGGTTGTCTAAGTTGTCTGGGAATAGATCAGTAGTAGTAGATGTTGAACAATCATGCCATTTAGAAGTTTTTTTCAAAGGCGATTAAGGCTTTGCATCCTCATAAGCGGTTCCTATTTCGATCTGCGGCAAGTCTTCTTAATAGTCTGGCAAATCTCCCTCCCCAAAAAAAGAGTTCGAGCAATTTTTCTTGTTTGAGACTTCAAAACAATGCAAAGCAAATAAAGCCTGGTTTAATTTTAGTAGGATCTCATGTTCGACTGGCTGATGATCAATTAGATATTTTGCTTAAAGATAATTTTTCTTGTGTTGGATTTGAAATACCAGTTAAAAAAGTTCTAAGAGCTGTCAATGGTCCCTTTCCTGATTTGTTGTTAAATGATTTAAAGAAAGAGTGGACAGAGAAAATTTCTTATTATTTGCACCAAAAAAAGACACCAGTAATATACTCTAGTAGAAGAGAAATGAAATTTAGCTCATCTATAGAAAGAATAGAATTTGGTTTATATTTGGCAGAATTAATGGCAGAAATTGTAGGTAATTTGTTAGGAGAATTAGGTTATATTATTAGTAAAGGTGGAATTACAACACAGATTTTATTAGCAAAAGGATTTAAGGTGAATCAAGTGGATTTAATAGGTCAAATATTGCCTGGATTATCAGTGGTCAATGCAAAAGTTTTATCACTTAATGATGAGATGCCAGTATTAACTTTTCCTGGGAATTTAGGGGATCAAAATACTCTTTTAAATGCTTGGAAATTAATGGAAGAAAAAGCTATCTAATCATTTCTAGAAATTATTAATAATTGAGTTTGCGAATTCACTGCATTTTAATGGATTTACAGCTGGTTCCATAAGCCGAGCCAGGTCATATGTTACTTCTTGATTTGATATAGAATGGCTAATTCCTTTTGTTATAAGGTCAGCAGCGTCTTGCCAGCCAATGAATTCCAGCATCATTACTCCACTAAGAATGACTGAACCTGGGTTGATTCGATCAAGACCAGCATGTTTAGGAGCGGTGCCATGAGTTGCTTCAAAAATAGCTGCATTATCTCCAATATTTGCACCTGGAGCCATCCCAAGACCTCCTACAATTGCTGCTGCAGCGTCAGAAATATAGTCGCCATTCAAATTTAAGGTTGCGAGAATTGAGTATTCTTCTGGCCGAGTTTGAATTTGTTGGAAAATGCTGTCTGCAATTCTGTCATCTACCATTACCAATTTTTTCCATTTATCTTCCCCATGACTATTTCCGATTAATTCAATAACATCTTTGATTTCATTACATATGGATTGTTTTTTTTCACTTGTAAATGATTGATACCCAGGATCAATCATTTGCGCATTATTTTCAATGCTTAGTCCATTATGTTTATAGACATTATCTAATATCCAGCTTTCGCGCTCTGTTATACAGTCTTTACGGAATTCGCTTGTTGCTAGCTCATATCCCCAGTCCCTAAAAGCCCCTTCGGTAAATTTCATTATATTCCCTTTATGAACTAGGGTTACGTGCTTTTTTTTGCCTTCTAGCCTGAGTGCATGTTCAAGAGCTTTTCTAATATGTCTTTGACTACCCAATTTGCTAACAGGTTTAATTCCTATCCCAGACCCCTCTCTGATTTTTCGTTCACCTAGTTTTCCATTGGCTGGAATAACTGTTTGATTTAAGTATTTAATTAATTGAATCCCAATGGGATCATTGGCTTCCCACTCCACTCCCATATAAATATCTTCAGTATTTTCTCTATAAACAATGACATCTAGATCTTCAGGTCTTTTATGAGGACTTGGAGTGCCAGAGTAGTAGCGGCAAGGCCTTACGCAAGAATAAAGATCAAAGATTTGACGAAGAGCGACATTCAATGAACGTATCCCTCCTCCTACAGGGGTTGTTAAAGGACCTTTAATAGCTATGCCAAATCTTTTTATTGCTTCAAGAGTGTCTTCTGGTAGGTATTGATAGGTCCCATATAAATCACATGCTTCATCTCCGGCATAAACCTTAAACCATTCAATTTTTCGTTCGTTTTTATAAGCTTTACTAACAGCTGCATCTAGGACTCTTTGAGTAGCTGGCCATATATCAACGCCAGTGCCATCTCCTCTAATAAAAGGAATAATTGGATCATTCGGAACAATTGGCTTACCATTGCTGAAAGAAATAGCTGTTCCTTTGCTAGGTGCGCTGATTTTCTGAAAGTTTGCCATAAATATTTGATTGGGGATTAACTTAGGGAAAGATGACCATAGGTCTATTTTGGCTTCTCCAGGGCCAAACAATTTTTTCTATTCCAGTTTCTGCATAGATCTCTGTTCTCTTTGCAGTTACGTATTAAAGGTTTGTTGAATGAATACTCTGGTGGATTCCTCTGATGCCTCAGAACCTAAAATTTGGGTTGTTGCTGCTTGTCTTAATGAAGAAGCAGTAATAGTGCAATTTATTCAACGAGTGCTAGCAATCCAAGCGATTAGCCAGCTAATACTTGTTGATGATGGTTCTACCGATACAACTGTCAAAAAGATTAGGAATTTTCAGCAAGGTTCTATTCATCAAAATCCGTCCTCTAGAGTTACATTAATTGAATTAACTAGAAATTTTGGAAAGGAATCAGCAATGCTAGCTGGGCTTGATTATGTTAAAAACAAATGTGATGCAGTTGTATTAATAGATTCTGATTTACAACATCCACCTGAATTGATATTTAAGATGATTGATGAATGGAATAACGGAGCGGAAATAGTTACAGCTGTTAGAGATGATAAAGATGAGGAATCTAGATTAAAAGTCACTACTGCATCCTGGTTCTATAAGATCTTTAATAAGATTGTTGACTCAATACAGTTGAGAGAAGGTGCAGGAGATTATCGCTTATTAAGTATGCCTGTAGTAAATGCTTTGACTGAAATGAGAGAATTTAGTCGCTTTTCTAAAGGATTAGTGCCATGGACAGGTTATCGCAGTTTTGAATTGTCATATAAAAGAGTAGCTCGATTAGGAGGTAAAAGTTCTTGGAGTCCATTTAAACTTTTTAAATACGCACTTGATGGAATATTTTCTTTTTCTGTTTTACCATTAAGAATTTGGGGAGTATTAGGCTTATCAGTTTCAATTATTAGTCTATTTTATGCGTTGCTTATAATTTTTAGGACATTATTGTATGGGATTGATGTTCCAGGGTATGCATCTTTAATTGTTGCGATTTTATTCCTTGGGGGAATTCAACTCATAGGTATAGGTGTATTAGGAGACTATCTAGGTCGTATTTATGTAGATACCAAGGCTAGGCCTCATTATTTTGTCAGGAGAATTTATAGTTCTTCGTAAATAATTTTACTATGATTCTTTAATGATTCGAGCTCTTTTTGTCTCCAGATTGAATTAAGGAAAACATAAGACATATGAAAACATTTAATACCATTATTTCTTTCCTTAGTTTTTAAACTATAAGCTGGATGAGTTAGGATAATAGGAGGAGTTTGATTGGTTTTTAATGAAGTTAATCCTAACTCCTTTTGTGCAAGTAATATAATTTCCTTAGCCATAAAACCTGTAAATAAGATTCCAGCAAAAGAGGCATTTGTCTTAAACGCTGCAGAAATTATTTTAGGCTTAGCAGTATTCGAAAGAATTTGTAAAATAATCCATTTTAAGACTCCTTTTTCAAAAATAGCTCTTTTCCAATTCCGCAAAGACATGCCTACTGGTATCGGTTCGGAAGTTGTTCGAATCCAGTTGATAGAATAAACCCTACTTAACTCAATAATAACTTCAAGCACTATAGGAATGAGATGTACATGTTGATGTCCATCGACTGCAATTGATTGAAGTTGTGTAATGTCTTTATATTTTTTAATTTGAGCATTGATTTCACATTTTAATTCTGATTTAATTTTTTTTCTATACGAGTTATTTTTTGGTAGTAATGAGATCATTAATAGTTGGAAAAATGTGATTTTTAATAGTCCATCTATATTAGTTAAATTTTGAATTTTTTTTCTTTTACTTATCGCTGGACCCTCAGTAACACACAAATGCAAGCATAAAGGAAATTGTGATTCTTCCTTCCATAAAATAATTGCTGATTTTACTGAACATCCATTAACAATTAAGCTGGCACTGTCAATCTTATTTTTGCGCTTTAGATCAATAATTGCATTATTTGTGGCATCAGTTAGACCAAAGTCATCAGCATGAAATAAAGGGGTAATTTTTATTTTTTTATTCCTTCTGGCTGAGTGTATTTTTGCTTTTAACCAAATGTACGCATTAATTAATGTAGGGGTTAAGATTAGGATTATATTTAATAAATTTAATGGCATAAATGGTCGAATTAATATAGGTAATAGGGCACTTATCGAAAGATTTATGATGTATTGGGCTATCAACCATCTTCTTGCAAAATAATTCCCTTTAGTTTCTGTCCTGAATGTAAAGAGAGCATGACCTAAATAACTTGTTAGGGATGCCGTTAAAAATGCAATTGGATTACTTATCCAGAGGGGTATTATTTTAGATAATGATATTAAAATGGCGCCATGAATTAATGCTGCTGATAGACCAACTAATAAATATCTTCCAATAATAATAGTTTTTTGTTTAATTTCCTTGGAACGAATTTTTATGAATGATTTCATAGACTTACAATACTCATAGTTACCAATAGTAATTAAGAAGATAATTTGAAATTAGTTCCTAGAATCCTTAGGTTAAATTTTATGTTGAAGCCTGATTCCCTTGATCAAACTATCTTTGAAGATCAAGGGGAGCAAACCTTAATTGGTATAAACCGATTTTAGGTTAAAAAGGTTCATTATTTGTTTCCTATAGATACAAAATTTTTTCTTTTCTTAAAAAATTTGTCCAATGGCTTCGGCTTTGCTTAGAAGCAATTCAATTGATGAGTCTTTATGATTAGCCAGAGAGGGCTTCTATTTTGCGAAATTCTAACCAAATTCGATTGAACAAATATCTTTAGAGCCTCTTGCTTCTATCTTAGAAGTAACATCTCATAAGATGACAGTTGGATTTCATGAGCTTAAGAATCCCTAATCTTTAGTGATGAATTCAAATTTTCAAACACTTCCCTATTGCACCCTTTCAAATGTCTCTAGACCTAGCGATGCAACTTAGAGAAGGCACTAAAAAGTCTCATACAATGGCTGAAAACACAGGCTTTATGAGCTGCTTTCTAAAAGGAGTTGTAGATAAATCCACGTACAGGAATTTAGTTGCGGATTTTTATTTCGTTTATTCAGCAATGGAAGATGAACTTTCAAGATTAACGAGAGAAGGAAATCTTGTGCTTTCGCCTATTAATTATCCGGAATTGAATAGAAGAAAACAATTGGAGGAGGATTTGACTTTTTATTATGGCCAGAATTGGAAAGATATTATTAAACCAACAATCGCAGCTAAAGCTTATGTCTCACGCATTCATCAAGTTGCCAACGAAAGTCCTGAATTATTAATAAGTCATCATTATACAAGATATATAGGAGATTTATCTGGAGGGCAAATGCTTAAATCTATTGCTCAGAAAGCTATGAACCTTTCGGATCATGATGGTTTGCGTTTTTACGAGTTTGACGAGATTCAAGATCAAAAGACCTTTAAAGAGGAATATCGAGCTAAATTAGACTCTCTTCCGATTGATCAAAATATGGCAAATTTGATTGTTGAAGAAGCTAATAATGCTTATCAACTTAATATGAATATGTTTCAAGAATTGGAGGGTAATTTAATTGCTGCAATTGGAAAAGTATTGTTTAGGTTTTTGACACGTAGAAAAAGCAAAGGCAGTACTGAGAATAAAGGTGTTTGATCCATTACTATCTCAACTGCAGTCAAGTATTGACTCTCGAGGAGGAGAACTCTTAAAGCTCCCTCAGGTCTTAGAGGAAAGAAGATCTTTAAAAGGTGATGGGATTATAAAAAACTGGCTTTGGAAGGTCCCAGGATTCAGGAGATGGCGTATCTCTCGATTAGATGCAGGAAATAAGCTCCAAGTATTGAATTCGGTAGCCTACCCTGAATACTCCACTGATAAACCTTTGATGGGGGTTGACCTTTTGTGGTTTGGTTTAAGTAATAAGTTAGTTGCAGTATTAGATTTTCAACCATTAATTCAAGAAAAATCTTACTTTCAGCGTTATTTTTCAGGATTGAAGTCGTTAAAAAATCGTTTTCCGGAACTAAGTAAGGATGAATCAATGTATTCATTTGATCCTTCTAAATACTTCTCTCCTTGGTTGCTTTTTTGTAGAGGTGGATTAAAACAACTTGAAGGACCATTGCCAATAGCATTTAAAGAATTTTTTAGATTGTTATTGGGAATTAGAGAATGAATCTAATCAATTATCTTCAAATCTTTCTTTTTCAGAAGTTGCAAAATTGCAAGCAGAGTATGATACTTATAGTTTTGAGAGAGACCCAGCACATGGGTTATTTGTAAGTTATTTTGGCAAGGAATGGGCAGATCTCTTTTTGAGAGAATTCCTTTTCCCATCGAATTCAGTTACTGACGAAAAATGACATATTATTTTTAGATAAAGAAATTCCGATGTCTCGTGACTCTAGCCTTTCTAATATAAATCTTCCCAACTGGAGATGGAGGCCTTTTCTTAGCAGAGTAAAGGAATCTTTGTCATATTTTGACTTGCAACCTTTAACTATTCCCAGAGATTTTCTTGAAAAAAAAACTAATTATAGATTTAAAAAAAATATAATCGATATTAAAACAATGACATGGGGATGTAAAACCTTGAAGTTAAAAAATATTCGCGCAGCTTGTGTTGATGCAGGTGAAATTGCTTCAGTAATTAACTTGGTTTTACAGCCTTCAGAAAATTTTGATCTTCCTTTCTTTGGGGCGGATTTTGTGACACTTCCATCTGGACATTTATTGGCTTTGGATTTACAACCAGTATTAAAAAATGATATGAAACATACTGAACAATTTTTAAATAAATTGATTCCAATTCATACTAAATGGCAATCAAAGCTTCCATATGGAGGAGCGATTCCTGAGGAGGCTAAACCATTTTTTTCTCCTGCATTTTTATGGACAAGATTACCTTTAGACTTAGATAGTGAACGCTTAATTGATGATGTACTCTTTCCTGCTTTTGATGAGTATTTAAAATTTTATTTAAAACTAGTTAAGTCTGCTAATATTGTTTCTCGGAAGCGTGCAGGTGCATTAAGTCTAGGCCAGAAAAATTATATTAAATATAGAGCTGATAAAGATCCTGCAAGGGGGATGCTAACTCGTTTTTATGGTAAGGAGTGGACAGAATCCTATATCCATAATATTCTATTTAATTCAAATACTTAATTATTTAATATGAAAATAAATATTTTGTTTGTATGCTTAGGAAATATTTGCCGCTCTCCTGCTGCTGAAGCAGTCTTTTTGAATTTGATTAACGAGAAAGGCGTTGCGGAATATTTTCAAGTTGATTCTGCTGGTACAGGAAGTTGGCATGTGGGTCAAAAAGCTGATAATAGAATGAGAAAGGCAGCAAGCAGTCGAGGTATTTATATTAAAAGTTTGGCACGTCAAATTAATGTACAAGATTTTAAAAAATTCGATTTAATTTTAACTATGGACGGAGAGAATTTCTCGAGTGTTCAGAACCTTAGAAAGGAAATTAATGATAAATGCAAGGCAGATATACGACCTCTTTTAAGTTATTCAAAACAGACAAATGGATTGGATGTTCCTGATCCATATTATGGAGGAGATAATGGCTTTGAAATTGTTTTAGATCTTTTAGAAGATGCATGCAAAGCCTTGCTTAATGATTTAATTAAAAAGGACTAGGCCATACTTCTTCTGGAATTTTGAGCCTAAAAAGGTCTATAAGAGTTGTAATTACTTCATCAATATTCATGCCATCGGTTATTACTTCAATTGCATCATCTGCTTTTCTTAAAGGGGATAGTTCTCTTGAGCTATCCATCTCATCTCGTGAAATTATTTCTTGCTCTAAGGTTGCGAAATCAGGAACTGGAAAGCCTTTGAGTTTTAAATCGTTTGATCTCCGCTTTGCTCTTTCAGCTGTACTTGCGGTTAAAAAAATTTTTAATTCAGCATTAGGAAATACTGTTGACCCTATATCTCTTCCTTCTGCAACCAATCCTCCTTTCTTCCCCATCTCTTGTTGTTGAGTTGTAAGAAACTCCCTTACAGGTAGCTCCGCTGCAACTTTTGAAACAAAGTTTGTAACCTCAGGAGATCTGATCTCTTGAGTTACTTCATTGCCATTCATTATTACTTTTTGCTCTCCATCTGAGGATTTTTGAAAATTGAGACTAAGGGTTTCAATAACTTCTCTGACATGAATATGATTTTTAGGATCAATATTGTTTTGCTTAATTAATAAAGTGACTGCCCTGTACATTGCCCCAGTATCTAAATAGGTAAGCCCAAGTTGCTTCGCTAAGCATTTGGTAACAGTACTTTTCCCCGCACCTGCAGGCCCATCAATTGCAATTATTGGGTTTTTGTTCATAAGAAAGACATGGTCGATAAGACGAGTTTCCCCACAGCGAACTGCTGCGGCAAGTAGACAAAGATTTTTGTTAATGTCAATAAGTTGCATCTTATAAGGATCAACTACTTCTAAGTACTCGACTTCTAATCCACTTCTATTTAATTCTAAAGCAATTTTATCAAGGTTAATCTTCTTCCCTTGTTTGTTGTCTTTTGCTGCTTTCTGGAGCTCTTGAGGAAGGGCAAGCGCAGCTTTTTTTTTATTATCATTTAGATATTTATTCCTAGAGCTTAATGCTAAGCCATCTTGATCTCTAACAGTAGCGACTCCTTTTAACTTGATGGGTAGTCTAAGATCAGAAATAAGAGTTCTTATTATAATAAATTGTTGCCAATCTTTCTCGCCGAGTATCAATATATCGGGTTTTATAGATTGTAAAAGATAGATTATAATGGTTGCTACACCATCGAAGTGGCCTTTTCTATTTGAGCCACATAGATTGGCTTTTAGTGATTTGGGTGCTTTAATTTTGAAATGATTATCTATTCCTTTTGGAAAGATTTCTTGTACTGAAGGGGCCCAAATCACATCAGCACCATATCTGTAAGCGAGTTCAGCATCTTTTTCCAAGCTTCTTGGATATTTTGCGTAATCTTCGGAAGCGCTGAACTGCAGTGGGTTGATAAAAATGCTTACCACAATTTTCCCTTGAAAAACTGTGGCTTGTCTTATTAGTTCTCCATGTCCAGGATGTAAACCTCCCATAGTGGGAACAAAACATATTTTTAAACTCTGATTATTTAGCCATGTTTGGAGTTCTTTGTAAGTTTTTAAAATCGAACATCTATTCACTTTTCTAAAGTAGGTTTTTTTGTAATGTTTGCCTGATACAGCTAGAGCAAAAATCCAGCAGTTTTTTTATGCTGTTCAAATAACCAATAACCTATCAAGATCAAGATTAAAGCCATAACGAAAATTCTTCAAACTCATGGATTACAAGACTGCAGGGGTTGATGTAGAGGCCGGAAGAGCTTTTGTGAGAAAGATCAAATCAAGTGTTGATTCAACTAGAAGACCTGAAGTGATAGGAGAAATGGGAGGATTTAACGGTCTAATTCGCTTACCGTCTGGTTTCTCTAAGCCCGTCTTGGTTTCAGGTACTGATGGAGTGGGAACGAAACTAGAGTTAGCTCAGCAATATGACAGACATTTTGATGTAGGGGTCGATCTTGTCGCTATGTGTGTAAATGATGTAGTTACTAGCGGAGCTGAACCTCTTTTCTTTTTGGATTACATGGCTACAGGAGTTTTGAGTCCTAATGCTATGGCTGAAGTGGTTCATGGAATCTCATCTGGCTGCAGAGAAAGTGGTTGTGCTCTCTTGGGAGGGGAAACAGCTGAAATGCCAGGTTTTTATTCACCAGGTAAATATGATTTAGCTGGCTTTTGTGTAGGTGTAGTTGAAGAATCTGGTTTGATTAATGGTCAAAAAATACAACCAGGAGATCAGATTATTGGTGTGGCTAGTAGCGGCGTTCATAGCAATGGATTTAGTTTGGTTAGAAAGATTCTTGATGCGAACCAAATCACTAAAGAGAGTCATTTTGGATCTCGCCAGGAGTCGATTATTCATAGCTTATTGAGGCCTACTGTTCTATATGGAGCTCTAGTCAAAGATTTATTTTTGGCTTCAATTCCTATACATGGGATGGCTCATATTACAGGAGGAGGATTGCCTGAGAATTTGCCAAGATGTTTTCCTCAAGGATCTAGTCCTTGTCTAAAACAAGATGCATGGAATAGACCCCAAATTTTTGATTGGTTGCAGGAAGCAGGAAATATTCCTGAAACTGATTTATGGAATACCTTCAATTTGGGAATAGGTTTTTGTTTGGTTATGCCTCGTGAAGCTTCAAAATCAGCCTTGGAGGTATGTGCCCGAAATTCTTTAGAAGCTTGGATAATTGGGGAAGTTGAGGCATCTGACAATTCCAGCAATTCCAATTTATTGGGGGTGCCTTTTTAGATATATCTAATGTTTCTGCTTAAATTACTTTTGCATCGGAGTCCTACGACCTGGACACTTAATTCGCGGCAGTTCAGCGACACTAGTAATATTGCTTTTGTTCTTTATGCAGGCCGGATATTTATTCGGTAGCCGCGTAGTTAGATTATTTTTAATTCTATGCCTTTTGATACTCCACAACGTTTAACCCGTAGGCGCAGCTCAGCAGGACCTGTACCCCCTCGTAGGCCTCTCGGCCAGTCAAGTGATGGGATTGTGAACCGTCAAGGACCCAGGCCAACATTTCTAACCCTGAGAGATCATGGCAAGGTTTATGTAGCAGATTTGCCCAACCTCTCTGATGGACAGCTTGGTCATATTTCTAAAGAAGCTGAGGAGGTTCTATCTAGTCTTGACCGAAGATTAATAGATTTAGAACAAGAAGGTCCAAATGCTCCTGGAGATAGCGACACCTTTATCAAAGCTTCTACCAAGAGGGACGTTACCCAGAGATTTATACGTGCGATACAAGATGAGCAAGAACATCGGCGCAATAATCCTGCATTAAAGGAAGCTGCTTCTGAGTCTCTGCCAAGAACTTTTTTAGAAGTTGCAAGACATAGGTTGCCTGGATCTACATTTGATTCTTTGCTTCGAGAAGCTTTAGAGGCTTGTGCTCAAGAAGATCAACCAGAGCCAGAAGTTCCTAAGCCCGTAGTCGAAACCCCTCCCAAGAAAATTGTTCAGCTCAACTCAACTTCTAATTCTTTGCCAGTCGTAGTTAGCATAGATCAAACATAAATAATATTTTCTGATTATTAGTTGCTTTGAAATGGATTATTAGGCATTCTCACTTGACATTCTCTTCGAGCTTTATCTAATACTTGCTTTTCTTTATCACTTAGTGACCATTGCAATGCATTAATTGCATCTTCTGCTTGGCTAGGTTTTCTTAAACCTGGAATTGGCATTACACCCCAGGATCTACACCAATTCAGTGCAACTTGAGCTTGTGAAACACCATTATCTTTAGCTATTTGTTGGATTTCTTTTCGTAAATTAAGACTTTCAGGTAAAATTTTTTTAAAAATTCTTCTTCTCAAAATAGTTGAAGGAACTATTGATGAATCTGGAGGAATAGTCAGAATACCTAATGCAAGAGGACTATAAGCTATTAATTCAATTTCGAGTTCTTTGCATAAATCAATTACATTAATTTGATTTGTTGAATTTTGCTCAGGACTTAATAAGGAGAATTGAATCTGTAGACTTTTTAGTTTAATACCTTCTTCATTTAATTTGTTATATATTATTTTCAACCTTTTAGGGCCCATATTTGAAAGGCCTATTTCCTTAATATATCCTTTTTTCACTAAATCTCGTAAATTCTCTATTAGGGACCATTCTTGCCATGGAGCATATCTAGCAGTGCTCCAATGAAGTTGAATACGATGTAAATGACCATTTAGCCTATTTTGACTTGCAAAAAAAGCTTTTTGGAACCCTTTTCGACCTAATCGCCATGGATATGGAGCTAATTTAGTTGCAATAATGATCTTTTCTCTTTGATCTGCGGGCAAGTTATCTATGAATCTTCCTAAAAGTTCTTCGCTTCTTCCATTCAAAAAACCTATGCCATATGAGTCAGCTGTATCAACAAGTGACAAACCTCCAAGGACTGCTTTCTGAAAGGTTTCTTCAAGCACCTCATCATCTTGATTGGGTTTGTACCCCCAAAGTAATTGATTTCCCCAGGCCCAAGTCCCGAATCCTATGCCTATCAAGTATCTTGAGCAACTATTAGACATGATGTCTTGTTAAAGCCACTTTGTGAGATTGTTTTTAAAACAAATGACAAATGCTCAAGTAGAAAATGAAAATTTTTCAAAAGACTCTCCAGAAAAGGATCATAAAAAAAATCTGGCATATGAGAAAGAAACACAGCAAATCCTTTGCAAGCATTGTCTAAGGACAAAAGATAATGGAATAAGATGCATAGGAGCTTGTGTGGCTGATAATGATTATTAATATGTACTGTGAGTGAAAAATCTGTATTAAATTGAGGAGAAATTATTCAATTGAATAGACTATATGATTTTTTGATATGGGAATAAAACTAAAAAAGGACTTGTCGTGCCTAAGTTTAGAATATTTTTTTATTCAAGATAAATTACCTGTTAAAATGAGTTTCTTATCGCTAGCTTCTTGAAGTGGAGCAGTCTATTGATATTGCCAATTCATTATTTCAAGATGGAAATTTGGAAGAAGCTATAGATTGTTGTGATCAGATTTTAGCCTCAGGAAAAGATTCCTTTGAGGCATATAAATTAATTGGCAAATGTTTTTTTAAGAAGGAATATTTCCCAGGGGCTATTTATTCTTTTCGAAAAGCATTAGATTTAAATCCGCAAGATTTAGAGACTTTGAAATATTTAGGTAATATATATCAAATGAAAGAGGATATGAAATTAGCAAAGGAATATTATTTATCAGCTATATCAATTGATCAATATTATTCACCAGCTCTAACTAATGCAGGCTCTATAGAGCTTTTAGAAGGGAATATCAAAAATGCATTAAAATATCAAAAAAGAGCAATCATTGCAGAACCTACTTTCTCTAAAGCTTGGTCTAATATCGCTAATTGCTATCTTTACTTAGAACGATTTGAAGTAGCTAAATATTGTTTAAATAAATCATTAACAATAAGCCCCAACTTTTATTACACATATTTTAATTTAGGTTTAACATATCAGGCTTTAGGAGATTTAGAGAAAGCAGAAGAAACCATTCGAATTGCTATAGATTTGAAACCAGATTTATTTGAGGCTCATATAATCTTAGGATCTTATCTTGTTCAGAGAGAGAAATTATCAGAGGCTGAAAAACATTTTCGTATTGTATTAAAAGGAAATACGAAAATGTTTGAAGCAAATTTAAATCTTGGTGCTGTATTACATTTACAAGGTAAGTTAAAATGTGCAAAGGAGTATACTTTAAAAGCTATTAATTTGGATACAGCTTCCGCTGAAGCATATTCTAATCTATCTTCAATATTAAAGGATCTAGGAGAATTATTTGAGGCAGAGAGATATGCTCGTAAATCAATTGAATGTCAGAAAGACTACTCAATGGGATATTTGAATTTAGGAGCAATCTTAAAAGATTTCGGCAAGTTAGATGAAGCAAAAAAATATACTTTAAAAGCAATTAATATAACACCGAATTTTGCTAAAGCATTTTTTACTTTTTCTACATTTAAATACAATGATAATTTTGAATCAGTCAAAGAAAAGCTTTTTTCTAGAAAAATTCTGCTTAATTTGACAAAAAGAGAGAAGATAGATATTTATTTCGCTAGGGCTAATATTATGCATCAATTAAGAGATTATGAAAATAGTTCGAAATATTTAAAATTAGCAAATCATCTTAAAAGTGATTTGTTCCCTTCTGATTCTTCAGAGTTGATTAAAGCAGGTAATAAAATGCTTATTGAAGCAAAAAATAATCATTCAAAACAAAACAAAACTCTCCCTACCTTAAAACAATTTATATTTATAGTAGGAATGCCTCGAAGTGGAAGCACACTTATTGAATCAATAATCAGTATGAATAAAGATGTTTTTCCTTTAGGTGAGGCGAACTTTTTTGAAGAGGCTCTATTAGAGTTTATAAAGTTAAATAAAAAGGACTATTCATATCTATATCAATTATATATAGAAAAGACTTCTACGTGCTCAAATGAGAAGATTATTTTTACAGATAAATTTCTTTATAATTATCAATATGCAGGTTTAATTGCTCGAGTATTCCCAAATGTAAAAATAATACATTGTTATAGACATCCACTGGATAATGTCTTGTCATTATTTCGAGCTAATTTTGCTAGAGGAAATAATTTTTCTTCATCTATATCTGATTCAGCGGAGCTATATTTAAACCAAAAATATTTAATGCAGTCTTATAAATCTATGTATCCTTTGAATCTATATCAGGTCAATTATGATGACCTGGTTGCTTTTCCTCAAAAAGAGATTCGATCATTGATTGATTTCGTTGGCTTTGTTTGGGATGATTGCTATCTATCTCCACATTTGAATACACGCATTATTAATACAGCAAGCAATGTTGAGGCTAGATTTCCCATTAATTCTAATTCTGTTGGAGGATGGAGAAATTATAAAAACTTGTTGCAGTCTGCAATTGATGTCTTCAAAACTAATGAAGAATATAAAAATATAATTTCTTAAATTTGAATTAATTCCTTTTTGGTAAAGAAATCACTAATAGATAAAGATAAAAATCCAATCTGCTAAGAAGCTCACTTTCAAACTATCTACTCTAATCTCACCAAAAGTGTGGGTAAAAATCTCCAGGTTCCCATCCAAGAAACTGCTTGCAGCGACTCAACTCTCTACCAACAACAAAAATGGATTTACCAACAACACACGACGGAACTAGCATGAACTCGGATGATTTCATTAGACCGACTCTATCTAGTCACACCAGTCAGTTTCAGGATTTTTGGACTCGTATGAACTCCTCAGAACCTAATTAAAAACGGAGAGGGAGGGATTCGAACCCTCGACAGAAGTTGCCTCCTGTAACTCCTTAGCAGGGAGCCGCTTTCAACCACTCAGCCACCTCTCCAGGGGCCGTTCTACATTATCAAGTCCATTGCCAGGCGTGACAAATACATTCAAAACAAGAAATTTCAAATCACAATACGAGGTAAACGATTCTTGAAAGCACATAGGATTTCCCAAGGGATTGATCCGCTCAATTCGCACCATTTTTTTGCTGTTAAGGCGTACTTGCCTTCTCTCCCAAGCAAAGTAACCACACTACCTAATGTGATTTCAGGCGAATCAGTTATATCAATTATCATCTGGTCCATTGTTATTGCGCCTACTTGAGGAACTAATCGACCTTTGCAAAGGACAGATATTTTTCCTGATAGTGATCGATTGATTCCATCGGCATAACCAATACCTACCACTGCTAGACGACTGGGGCGCTGAGTTATGAAATTGTGCCCATAACTGATACCTACTCCCTTAGGTACATTCCTAATAAGAGTTATTCTTGCTTTAACTGCTAAAGCAGGTTTCAATTCTATATTTTCTTTGATTCTTTTAAAAGGGTTGTAACCATAGATAGATAGTCCGACTCTAACCATATCCAAATGAAGGCTTTGGTCTTTGAGTGTCCCCGCAGAATTAGCTAAATGGCAACAAACTTTACTACCTGAAAACTCCTTAATGGCATTTTTAAATATATCTAACTGTTGATATGTAAAGTTAGAACTTGTGAGACTGTCTTCATCATCAGCTAAGGCTAAATGACTATATATTCCCTTTAATATTAATTTTTTTTCACTATTTATTAAGGTAATAAGTTCAGTAGCCGTCTTAATTTCACAGCCAAGTCGGCTCATCCCAGTATCAATTTTTAACTGAATACCAAAACTATTTTTTGCTTTTTCCGCAAGATCTTTACAGATTAAAGTTTCTCTTAAGCTGCTAATGGTCGGCATCAAATCCCAACTTAAACATGCCTTTAGCTCATCTTCATCAATTAAGTTTCCCAATACTAGGATTGGGCATTTAATACCTGATTCTCTTAGTTCTATGCCTTCTTTTAAGGTCGCAATACCAAGCTCGTTAGCGCCTCCTTGAATAGCAGCATTTGCAACTGTGATAGCTCCATGCCCATATCCGTCAGCTTTGACAATTGCCATTAGTTGGCAATTTTTGTCTAGTTGCTTCTTTATATAGTGCGTGTTTGAGGAAATAGCTTGAGGACTAACTTCTAGCCAGGCTCTATTTCGAGGGTTGTGGTTGATCAAGAATTTTGACTCATTCCAATTTTTACTATTTCACTGATGAGACACATATATTTGCATTTTTGTCAGGTTATGCAAATACTGAGGAAACATTGTTTGTGCGCATAGCATGACGCTTATTTAACGTGCCTGCATGAGTCAGGTTCTTGTTTTAAATGCGTCTTATGAACCTTTAAACATCACTACCTGGCGAAGAGCTACTGTTTTGATGCTTAAAGGTAAGGCCGAAAGACTGGAAGAAGATTCCAGTCGCATGGTAAGACCTGACACAATGCTGCCAACTGTTATTCGTTTAAGACACTTTGTTCGTGTCCCTTTCAGAGAATTACCACTAACGCGAAAGAATATTTTGCATAGGGATCAAAATTCCTGCCAATATTGCGGGTATAGGGGAGAAAAACTTTCCATAGATCATGTGATACCAAGGAGCAGAGGGGGCGGTGATTGTTGGGAAAATGTCACTACCGCATGCTTTCCTTGCAATTTGAGGAAGGGGAACCAAACTCCTTTAGAAGCAAAGATGCCTCTTAGGTCCCCCCCTAGAAGGCCTATAGGGAATTTAAGTTTTGAAGCAAATCGGCATATTAATTCTGGTAAACATGATGATTGGAAGAAATATGTAATTGGTTGGTAATAAATTGAGGAATATATTTTATTCTTGTTCTTCACTTAGTTTCTCTATTTGTTGTCTTTGCTCTTCTGCTATACATGCGCCAATTATATTATCCAATTCGCCAGCGAGAATCGGTTCCAGTGAGAAATTACATCCGAGTCGATGATCAGTTGTTCTATTGTCTTTGTAGTTATAGGTTCTAATCTTTTCACTTCTATCTCCTGTCCCTACTTGAGCAAGTCTTGCAGATCTTTCTTTGGCATTGGCTTCAGCAGTTTGAATTTCAAGTAATTTGGCTCTAAGAATTTCTAATGCTCTTTCTTTATTCTGTAACTGTGACCTCTCTTGAGTGCAAAATACTCTTATGCCAGTTGGTTTGTGTAAGAGATCGACAGCTGTTTCAACTTTGTTAACGTTTTGACCTCCTGCGCCTCCAGAACGAGCAGTGCTAATTTCTATATCAACTGCGTCTATTTGTACTTCCACTGGATCTGCTTCAGGCATGACAGCAACTGTTGCAGTGGAGGTATGAACTCTGCCTTGCGATTCTGTTGCAGGGACACGTTGTACTCGATGTACACCAGCTTCGAATTTGAGTTGACTAAAAACTGAATCTCCTTTTACAGAAATTATTAATTCACGAAACCCTCCAAGATCTGCTTCTGTGGAACTTATTGGATTAACTGACCAACCTACTTTTTGACCATACCTTTCATACATTCGTGCTAGGTCCCCGGCCCATAAACAAGCTTCATCGCCTCCTGCACCTGCTCGAATTTCAAGCATGACACTTCTTTCATTTCTAGGATCTTGAGGTAATAATGCAATTGTTAATCTTTTAATTAAATTTTGCTTGTGATTATCTAATTCTTTCAATTCTTCTTGAGCTAGTAATTCCATATCTTTATCACCTTTGCTTTCCTTAAGGAAATCTTTGGCTTCTAACCATTTTTGATTGATTGTTTTTAATGCTTGATAATCTAATACTAGAGGTTCTAATTTTGAACGTTCTCTAGCAATACTTTCTAGTTTTTTGGGGTTAGAAGCTATTTCAGGATCTGCTAGTTGTAACTCTAGATTCCTGAAACTTGTTTCAGCAGTTTCTAATCTTGCATTAAGGGTTGAAGAGTCCATCCCCAATCAATTCCTTGTAATATCTAATTGATGTGTAATGTTTGATTAAAAGTTAATTTTCAGAATTTGATCCATCATCTTTTTGTGATGATGAATCTTTTTTATTTGATTCATCTGTAGAACTATTCATGCCATATTTTCTCATGAATCTATCTACGCGTCCCTCTGTATCTAATATCTTTTGAGTCCCTGTAAAGAAAGGATGATTACCACTCCATACGTCAACGTGGATCTCTGGTTGAGTTGATCCTGTTGTCATGACAACTTTTCCATTGCAAATCACCTTTGCTTCTGGATACCAAGTTGGATGAATATCTTTTTTAGGCATTGCTTTGGGGGGGGTGGGAGTTTGTAAGTCTTAAATTTGAATACTATGAAATAGTTATCTTTTTGAATATTGGCCCGCTTTACGAGCTTTTTTCAGCCCATATTTGCGTCGTTCCTTAGCCCTAGGATCTCTACTTAAATGTCCTTCTGTTTTCAATGGCTTGCGATTATCCATTGATAGTTCACAAAGTGCTCTAGCAGCACCTTGTTTGATAGCGTCTGCTTGGCCTGTAAGACCACCTCCATAAACATTAACTAAGATGTCATAGGCATCATTTAGCCCAAGCGTTTGAAGAGGAGCTTTGACGGCTGCTAAGTAAGCAGGATTGAAATTTAGATAGTGATCTCCTGGCCGACCATTAATGGTAATACTTCCTGAACCAGGGACTAGACGAACTCGAGCAACAGAAGTTTTACGTCTTCCAGTTCCCCTGTAAACAACTGTGTTATTGGATGCGCTGGTCATTTGATTGCTGAAGTGGCTGGGTCGAGTTTGAGAATGGACGGCTTTTGTGCTTCATGAGGATGTTGAGCACCCTTATAAACCTTAAGCTTTCTAAAAAGTTGTCTGCCTAAAGCGTTATGAGGCAGCATGCCTTTTATTGCTTTTTCAATAATTCTTTCAGGAATTCGCTCTTGAAGAGCATTGAAATTTTCTACCTTCATTCCGCCAGGCCTACCAGAATGCCTTTTGTAAAGCTTTTGATGAGCTTTGTTTCCACTAACTTGTATCTTCTCAGCATTTACAACAACAACAAAATCCCCAGTGTCTAAATGAGGAGTGAAATTGGGTTTGTTTTTGCCTCGAAGAATGGAAGCAACTTCAGTCGCTAATCTGCCAAGAGTTTGGTTCTCAGCATCGACTAAGAACCATTGGCGATCGATTGAATCAATTGAGGGAATAGAGGTCTTGTTCATCTCTCCGGCAGGCCGGTCTAATTGCTCTATCAGGATCTATAGAGCTGGGCAGGAAGCTTTTTCCAATGCTTTTGGCAGATTCAAAGCTTGAACTATGATTTTACACTTTAAAGTTCCTCAAACCTAAGAAAAAACTTTTGTACATTTTTATTAGGTGTATTTATAGGGATTTTTGGATCGGGATATAACCACATAAGTTGGGATTGGCCATGAAATTAGGTCAGGGGCTTGGTGGTGGATCATGTCGCTCGAGCAAAAAATCCGGAAAACTTGTGAAAGTATTCTTGGGAGCAAGAAAATTATCTTTATATATTGCTTTTAGGAAGCAAAGACCTTTGGCAGGCGCAGATTCTTTTACTTCTTCTCTTTTTCCATCTTTCCATCTTTTCTGAAAATCATTTGGATTTAATTTATGTTCACCTAAAGCAACTAATTGTCCTACTATAAGTCTTACCATTCCATATAGAAATCCACTGGCTTCTATTTCAATTTTAACTAAATCACCCATTCTTTCAACTTGCACATCTTTAATTGTAGTAAAGGCATCTTTTCTTTTACTCCCAGCTCTTTGGAATGCTCGAAAGTCATGATTTCCTATTAGCTCTACTAAAGAATTTCTCATAATATTTTCGTCTAATCGATATTGAAATTTATGCCATGTCCAAGGATAAAGAAATAGATTAGGCGCGCAACCGTTATAAATTGTGTATCTATAACGTCGTGCAATAGCTGAAAAACAAGCGTGCCATGTGTTAGGGCATTCAGTAGAATCAATAACTCTTATTGAATTAGGTAATCTGCCATTTAATGCTGATGCCCATCTCTTAGCAGGTATAGGCCCTGAACAATCAAAATGGACTACTTGACCAGCTGCATGAACTCCTGCATCAGTTCTGCCAGCAGCAATTACTTTGATAGGTCTATATGGATCAATTAACGAAATAGTTTTTTCTAAAACTTCTTGAATAGTTTCAGTATTTGGTTGCTTTTGCCATCCTGAATAATTAGAACCATCATATTGAATAGTTAAAGCAATCCTCCTAATTTTTAAAACCTGTATATTCTTGTCCAAGTCTTTAGCCTTCATTGGCCAAAGTTGATTCCATTTGTTAGCACTAGTCCAGAATCTAATTATTTAGACTAATTCAATAATTGCCATCTTGGCATTATCACCTTTCCTGGAAATAGTTCTAACTATTCTTGTATATCCCCCTTGCCTATCTCCATATCTATCTTGTGCTTTGTCAAACAGAGCATGTACTAATTGTTTATCATAAATATAACCAATAGCTCTTCTTCTTGCCGCTAAAGTTCCTTCTTTTGCCAAAGTAATCATTCTTTCAGTTTCATCCCTAAGAGCTTTAGCCCTTGCTTTGGTAGTTGTTACACGTCCTTCTCTTATTAATTGTGTGGTTAATCCTCTAAGCATTGCTTTTCTTTGATCAGCCGGACGTCCAAGTTTTGGGACTCTGCATTGATGACGCATGGTTCTAGATGTGTGAGTTTGTTGAATTCAGTTGAATATCAGCCAGAGGTTCTGCTTTGAGGAATTGATATCCCAATTCTCTCAAGAGCTTCAATAACCTCATCTGCAGATTTAGAGCCGAAATTCTTAATCTCCAATAGATCTTCGTAGCTAAAGCCCATCAGATCTGAAACAGAGTTTACTTGAGCACGTTTTAAGCAGTTGTAAGCCCTGACAGAGAGATTTAGTTCTTCCAGGGGAATTTGTGCTTCCGCAGATGGTTCAGGTTCAGGAGGAACTTCTTCAACCATTGTGACTGTTGCTAGAGGCTGAAAAAGTTCAATTAATTGATTCGCAGCTTCTGCTAATGCATCATCAGGAGAGGTAGATCCATCTGTGACAACCTCCATTCTCAGCCTTTCTCGAGTTGAACCTCCCTCTGCGACAGCAGTTTCATCGATTGTGAAGTTAACCCTTCTCACGGGCATGAAGACTGCGTCTATTTGTAATAAATCGATCGCACTTGTTTCTTCATTATGTCTATCGACAGGCCGATAACCTACCCCTCTTTCAACATGAACTTCTAATTCGAGACTATGCCCATCTTGGACAGTCGCAATAGGTCTTTCACCATCAATAATTTGAACTTGAGATGAAAATTGCAAATCTTTTGCTTTAACTTCAGAGGGACCAGACACTACCAAACGTCCAATTTCTAATTCAGGAGTTCTACTGTTAACAGAAAGTTGTTTGCAATTCAAAAGAATATCTAGTACATCCTCTCGAACTCCAGGAATAGTTGCATATTCATGGTTGACGCCAGCAATACGTACAGCGGTAACTGCACTTCCTTCAAGTCCACCCATTAGAACTCTTCTAAGGGAATTTCCTAAAGTTGTTGCTTGCCCCCTTTCAAGAGGACCTATCAGGAATACACCTGTTTGAGCACGATCATCAGAAACTTGATGATCAATTCGGTCAATCTGGTATTGCAACACGGTCTGAAGCGGTAAGAGAGTGGGAAGAGACTGGATTTGCCAGAAGAAGAAGAGATGAGGAGTTTAAACGCGGCGACGTTTTGGTCTACGACAACCGTTATGGGGTAAGGGAGTCACATCTCTAATCAGTGTGATCTCAAGACCAGCTACCTGCAATGCTCTGATGGCCGTTTCCCGACCAGACCCAGGTCCTCTTACTAGAACTTCTATTTGTCTCATGCCTTGTTCTAATGCTCTTCGAGCAGCGGCCTCAGCTGCGGTTTGCGCTGCAAAGGGAGTGCCTTTACGAGCTCCTTTGAAGCCACTTGCTCCAGCAGAAGACCAAGAAATTACTTGGCCTGAAGTGTCAGATATGGAGACAATTGTATTGTTGAAAGTGCTTTGGATATGAACAACCCCATTGGGAACATTTCGTTTGTTCTTTTTGGAGCCGCTTTTCTTAGTGGTTGGTGTGGCCATGATATGGGGCCTTTAATAATGAATGAACAGTAGTTTTCTGCTTCTGCAGTAGTTGAGATAAGAAATGGCTTACTTTTTCTTGCCAGCCACTGTTTTACGCGCACCACGCCTAGTCCTAGCGTTTGTACGTGTGCGTTGTCCTCTTACAGGAAGGCTCATTCGATGACGCCTTCCACGCAAACAACCAATGTCCTGAAGTCTCTTTAACGCCATTCCTTCTTGGCGTCGAAGATCACCTTCTATGGTGAAAGATTCAATAACAGATCTCAGTTTTTGGACATCGCCATCTTCTAGATCTTTCACTCTGATGTCTGGATTTACACCAGATTTAGAGAGAATGGTTTGTGCCCTATTTAGGCCAATACCATAGATGTAAGTGAGGGCAACTTCTACCCGCTTTTCACGGGGGAGGTCTACGCCTGCAATCCTTGCCACTGAGCAATTAATCGAAAGGTAAATAAGGTTTTCGTCTTTAAAATTTAAATATTTGAAGACGAATCCTAAGGGTAAAAGGCTTTTAACCTTAGGAGCGGATCAGGTTTAACCCTGTCTTTGTTTGTGTTTGGGGACGGAGCAAATGACCATAACCCTGCCGTGGCGACGGATCACCCGGCATTTCTCACACATTTTTTTGACCGAGGCACGGACCTTCATTTGGCGGAACTCCCCAAATTTCCAAACAGTAATAGTACTACACCATTCAAATTAAAATTTCTTCTATTGCCGCTTCGATTTGATTTATGCCACCATCTCCATTTATTGAATGAAGTAGATCTAAGCGAGAGTAATGCTCTATTAAAGGAGTGGTTTTTTCTCTATAGATTTCTAGACGATTCGCGATGGTTTCTTCATTGTCATCTGATCGACCTCTTGCTAAGAGTCTTTCTATGAGTAATTGATCACTTACTTCGAGAAGCAGTACAAGTTCTATAGGCTGACTAAGCTTTTTTAATAATGATTCGAGGGAATTTGCTTGACTTAGATTTCTTGGGAATCCATCTAAAAGCCATCCTTGATTAGGACTAATGATTTTTTTTTCAACTATTGAAAGAACTAGTTTGTCACTAACAAGTTCTCCTTTATCCATAAGAATTGCTGCTTCCTTTCCTAATTCAGTTCCTTCTTTAACTTCTGAACGCAGCAAATCTCCAGTGGATAAATGCAATAAATTGTATTTCGTTGAAATTCGACTTGCTTGAGTTCCTTTGCCAGCTCCTGGAGGTCCTAAAAATAGAAGTCTTTTCTTCATGATTGCAAAATTTCAAATGTTAGAGATTTAAATTTCTATCGAGACTACTCACGCACCAATCCTTCATAGCGTTGCGATATCACATAAGTCTGTACTTGTTTGGCAGTGTCAATCGCAACCCCTACAAGAATTAATAATGAAGTTGCACCAAGGCCTTGAAAGGTTTGAACATTGGTAGCTCTCTCAACTGCTGCTGGAATTATTGCTACAGAGCCTAGGAAAAGTCCGCCTAATAAAGTTAGTCTATTTTGCACTCCTGATAGATAACTAGCAGTTGCACTGCCAGGCCTGACTCCTGGAATCGCAACACCTCCACGTTTTAAATTTGTTGCAATATCAATTGGATTAATTGTTAAAGAAGCATAGAAATATGCAAAGCCAAGAATTAGCGCAAAGAAAGCGATGGCATATGGCCATGGATTTGCAGCACTAGGACTTAGAGCACTCGCTGCTCTAATTAAAATAGGGTTCTTTATAAAATTAGCAATTGTTATAGGAAGAAAAATCAATGCAGATGCAAATATAATAGGCATTACACCACCAGCATTAAGTTTTAAAGGTAAATAACTCTGTCTGGTTCTCAATAAGCTTGTACTGCCTATTTGTCTTTTGGCACTCACAATAGGAAGTCTACGTGCACCTTCTTGAACAAAAATAATTCCTACAATAGTAAATAAGAAAACAAGTAATAAAACTATTATCCCTAGAACATCACTCCTGTCTCCAGTTTGTGCTTTTTCAATAGTCGAAGATAGTGCTTTAGGCAAAGTAGCCACAATATTCAAAAAAATAACAAGCGAGGCTCCTTGGCCAATTCCTTTTTCAGTGATTACCTCACTTAGCCACATTACAACCATTGAACCTGTAACTAAAGCAAGAGCTGTTTGAGTTACAAAAGCAATTTCACTAAGACTTTCGATTGAATATTGACGAAGAATTAAAGCAAAAATAAGACTTTGAATAAGGCCCCAACCAAGAGCTACATATCTAGTGATTTGAGCAATTTTTCTTCTGCCTGCTTCACCTTCGTTTTTTTGAAGATCTTCTAATTGTGGGAGTGCTGCAGTAAGAAGTTGCAGAATTATAGATGCATTGATAAACGGTAAAATACCTAGCGCAAATATCCCTAGAGTTGAAATCCCTCCTCCTGTAAAGATATCGAGGAAGCCTATTAATTGGCCACCTTGCTCAATAAAACTTTTAAAAGCCTCTCTATCTATCCCTGGCATTGGAATATAAATTCCAAGGCGTATTAGAAGTAAAAGCCCTAAAGTAGTAAGAACTCTTCCTCGAAGTTCTTTGTTGGTGAACAACTGAGTAATCACTTCAGCTGCGTTTGGATTTCGCCCCCTACTGACAAGCATTAATGAAAGGAGATTGATGTTTATAGTAAAAGTCAAAAACTATTTTGACTTTCTTTGATACTTTTTGATTATATTTTTAATGGGCTTTTAATCAATAATTTCATAACTGCCACCGGCTGCTTCGATTTTTTCTTTAGCAGTAGTTGTGAAAGCAGTTGCTTTTACAACTAATTTTTTGCTCAAGGTTCCATTCCCAAGTACTTTTAAAGGATGTTTTGGATTAGTCACTAAACCTGCTTTTACTAATGAATCCAAATCCACTTCGCTTCCTTCTTGTAACTCGTTAAGTTTCGAAAGATTTATGAGAGAAAAAGATTTTGGATTGATAAGAGTGAAATGCTTAAGTTTTGGAACTCTTCTATAAAGAGGCATTTGCCCTCCTTCGAAGCCAGGTCTAGTAGGTCTTCCAGAACGGGATTTTTGCCCTCTCATTCCAAACCCGCAGCTAGCTCCTTGGCCGGCAGCGATACCTCGACCTTTTCGAAGTTTTCTACGACGAGCACCTGAATTTGCTTTTAACGAATTTAGTTTAAGAGTCATGGCTGATTTCCTATTAGGAATAAATTTGTTCTAAGGAGATTCCTCTTTCTTTAGCTGTCTCTTTATGAGTTCTGAGCTCTGAAAGAGCAACCATTGCAGCACGTGCATTATTTAGAGGAGTTTTACTCCCAAGCCTTTTGGCTAATACATTCTTAATGCCAGCAAGTTCTAAAACTGTACGAATAGAACCCCCTGCAATTACACCTGTACCTGGAGCCGCTGGGCGAATTAACACACTAGCTGCTCCATCTCTTCCATTTGAGAAAGTTGGAATAGAACTATGACGTGTTAGCGGAACTTTGACTAGATGCTTTTTACCATCAGCCACTCCCTTACGAACTGCTCCTATAACATCCCCAGCTTTTCCAACTCCAACGCCTACTTGTCCTTTTTCGTTACCAACAACAACTATCGCTCTGAAACTCATTTTTTTGCCTCCTTTGACAGTCTTGGAGACTCTTCTAATTTGAACCACTCTCTCTTGCCATTCAGAATCTCTTTCTTGACCTCGTCTATCTCTACGACCTCTCCTCTCGCCGCCACGGCCTCCTCTTTTCTGTTGTTGGTCCTGTTTACCTTCTGCAGCAGCAGGAGTATCTGATTTACCTGCCGCGTCTTTGGATTTGGATTGTTTTTTAGGTTCTGTCATTTTAATAGTATGTATTCAGAATTTAAGGCCAGCTTGACGAGCTGCATCAGCTAAAGCTTTGATTCTGCCGTGATAAAGATTGCCACCACGGTCGAAGACTACTTGATTGATGCCCTTTTCTAAGGCTCTTTGAGCAACTAGCTCACCTACTGCAGTCGAAGCTGCGCAATCACTGCCAGTTGCTTTTAGGGTTTTTCTTAGGTCTTTATCCAGTGTAGAGGCAGCGCAAATAGTGTTTTGAGCTAAATCATCAATAATTTGAGCATAAATGTGGTTGTTAGATCGAAATACGGCCAGCCGAGGTCGTTCGGATGACCCATTTATATGGCGTCTAAGGCGCCTATGACGCTTTTGAGTTTGTTGTTTTCTAGAAAGGATTGACATTTGAATAAAGATGAAAGGAAAGGAATTAGATGTTTAGGCTTTTTTGCCCGATTTACCGGCTTTTCTAAGTATTCGTTCTCCTTCATATTTGATGCCCTTCCCTTTATATGGTTCTGGGGGACGAATTGCGCGTATTTTGGCCGCTTCATTGCCTACAAGCTCTTTGTCTGCGCCGGAAACAGTTACTTTTGTATTATTCTCAACAACGAAAGTAATACCATCTGGAGGAATAACTTCTACAGGATGGCTATATCCAGCACTTACAACAAGAGTTTTTCCCTTTACTTGGGCACGAGATCCAACCCCAACTATTTCTAAATTACGTTTGAAGCCATTACTTACTCCCTCTACCATATTTGCTACTAATGAACGACATAAACCATGTCGCTCCCTTGATTTTCTCTTCTCACTAGTTGGTTGAATTACTATTGTATTTTCCTCTTGGGATATGGTTACTCCCTCTGGGAGAGTTCGTTTTAGTTCTCCTTTAGGACCTTTAACAGTTACAGATAGTCCATCTAGGACAACTGAAACTTTCTCAGGAAGTTGAATTGGAGATTTTCCTATGCGTGACATTGTTTGAGCTCCTAATCAATAGACGTAGCAGAGGACTTCTCCGCCAACGCCTTGTTTACGTGCATCGCGATCACTCATCACTCCTTTTGAGGTTGAAACGATTGCGATTCCTAGGCCCCCTAGAACTTTTGGAAGTCCACGAGTATTTTTGTAGATCCTTAGACCTGGTTTGCTAACCCTTTGCATAGAGCGAATAGTTGGATGACGATGCTTTCCGCTGTATTTCAATTCAAGGATTAATTGAGTTCTGACTCCTTCTCCTTCTTCACTGATCTGAGCAATGAAGCCTTCTTGTTGTAGTACTTTGGCAATACTACGAGACATTCGGGAAGCAGGAATTCGAGTGGTTTCATGTCGCTTTTCACTCGCATTACGAATGCGAGTGAGCATGTCTGAGATTGGGTCGTGGTTAGCCATGGTTTTCTGCGAAGATGGATTTAATTGCTACGAAAGGGCATTCCCATCTCGCGAAGAAGAGCTCTTCCTTCTTCATCATTTTGTGCACTTGTAACGATGGTGATGTCCATACCTCGGATAGCGTCAATTTTGTCAAAAGAAATTTCTGGGAAAATAAGTTGTTCTCGAACTCCGAGCGTGTAATTTCCTCTTCCATCAAAACTTTTGGGATTTACTCCACGAAAATCTCTGATTCTTGGAAGAGCAAGGTTTATAAGTCTTTCTAAAAATGCATACATCCGCTCACCACGCAAAGTCACTGCACAGCCGATGGGCATCCCTTGTCGGATTTTAAAACCAGCTATAGCTTTTTTAGCTCTAGTTACTTGCACTTTTTGGCCAGTAATAGTGGCTAATTCATTAACAGAAGCTTCTAATGATTTGGCATTTGAAGCTGCTTCTCCTAGTCCCCTATTAACGGTTACTTTTAAAACCTTTGGAACTTGATGAATATTTGAGAGATTTAGATCTTTCAGCAGTTTGGGCTGAATAGTCTCTCTATAGCGCTGTTTAAGTGACATGAGAGGTGTGAAAAGTGCTTCTGGTAGTTGTCAGAAAGCGAATTTTGTGTGAACTGATGAATTAAGTAAGAAAGGAGAACTGATTGATTAAAGATTCATTAGGGTCTGAAGACTGGCGATTAATCAATAATTTCGCCAGTCTTTTTAAGTCGTCGTTTCTTAGTACCATCTTTTTCAACAATTAATTCAACTCGACTTGCTACTTTTTTGGCCGTGGAATAAAGCATTACATTTGAAGCATGTAAGGAAGCTTCTTCGGTGACTATCCTTCCACTTTCTCCTTCCTGAGTTGGCTTTACATGGCGCGTTCTTAGATTAATTCCTTGAACAACAACTCTATTTTCTACTGGTAAGGTTTTTAGAACTTCCCCTGTTTTTCCTTTTTCTTTCCCATTAATTATTTGAACCGTGTCTCCTTTGCGAATTCGCATTTTTATGCGATTTGGAGTGTTGTTCTTTTTGGTTAGAGTTGGCATTTAAATTACCTCCGGTGCTAAAGACACAATTTTCGTGAAA
>CACFBG010000011.1 GCA_902564535.1 uncultured Prochlorococcus sp. | reverse complement strand
TAGATGGTAAATCTTTATCTGGTTTTAGTAATGTTGGGAGATGGGTAGAAGACAAGCTTGAATGGTTATTAGATGATGATGAGGATTGGATGGAAGAACCTATGGAATCAATTTCAAGAATTAATTTTCCAGAAGGAAAAAGGCCTTTGGAGGCAATTTCACGAAGAATCTCTAAAACCCAATTTGATGATTTTTCTGATAGTGAACTTGATGATGATGTTAGTCAGGATCAATGGCCTGATGATAAAGCTTTTCGTATAGATAAATGGAAGCGAGGTGAATCCAGCAAGAAAGATATTCATATAGATGATCAACAAGAATCACGTCAATTTGTCTCTTCACCACGTAGACCTTTGCCTCGTTCAAGTAGAAGAAGGGTCTAAAAATAGTTTCAAGATTGTGTTTTTGATGGCCCTAACCATTGTTCTAGTGCCGGACTAAATACTTCTCTTATGACTGTGAGTTCTTTGGAATCTCTGAAAAATCTATAATGTCTACTCCAAAATGGTCCTTTTTGATTAAAGGCTTTTTCCAGCCATTCACCATTTACAAGTGATAGACCATCTACTTCTCTAAACAATTCTGAACGACCTTCTGTCAAATTTTTCCAAATAGGTTGATCTTTGTTTTTTAAATGATCTTTGGCCTCATTAAGATTCCACCAACTTTCAGCCCAAGCCAGAGTCTCGTTATCACAGGTAAGCCAAACTTGACGTCTTAGTAATGGTGGGTTTAATTCTCTTACTTCAACTGGGGCATCACGATTAGCAGTTGTTTCTGGTTCCATTTTTATTAACTTCACTTTCACCTCATGACCTGTCAGTAATCTCAAATGTCGAGTTGGGCTTCCATCTCCAAGAAGCATTAGTCGCCAAGGTCCAGGGAGTATTTGAGGCCCTTCTCCTTGAAGGACTGTACTCGCATCAGCTTCCCACAACTTCTTGGGAGAATCAAAAACGATTGCTTGTGAAGTTCTCTCCATAAGAGAATTTACTGTTTTTTATGAAATTTGGGCTGGTTTTTTGGAGCTTTTTTGACTATTGAGTTTTAACCAAATCATTAGAGCAATAAGATCTGCTTTGCTAACTCCAGGTAAATCAGCTGCATTCCCCAAATCATAAGGCCTGACTTTAGATAATTTTTCTCTGGCTTCTTTTGATAATGTACTTATATTATTATAGTCAATATTATTGGGCAATTGTAATTTTCTTTGCCTTTTAATTTTTTGAATCTGATCTTCTTGTCTTTTCAAATAGCCACTATATTTGATATCAATTTCTGCACCTTCTCGAATTGAAATAGCAAGTTCCGTGCTTGCTAGATTGTATTTAATTAAGTCTGAAGAATGTACATTAGGTCTTTTTAGAAGATCTGCAATAGTTATGGAACCTTTTATTTTAGAGCCAGTATCAGCTTCGATTATTGAAGCCATCTCATCACTATCTTTGATCCTTTGGCTATGTAATCTGTTTTTTTCTTTTTCTAATGCTAGTTCTTTTTCTTTATATATTTTCCACCTTCTTTCATCTATAAGCTTTAGTTCATATCCAAGAGGTGTAAGTCTGCGATCAGCATTATCTCCTCTTAGCAATAGTCGATACTCGCTTCTGCTGGTTAAGACTCGATATGGCTCAAGAAGATCTCTTGTTACAAGGTCATCGATCATTGTTCCTATATAGCTTTCTTCTCTTGGGAAATGAATGCCATCTTCACCTTTTACTGATCGGGCAGCATTTAGACCTGCGACTAATCCTTGTGCTGCAGCTTCTTCATATCCTGTAGTTCCATTAAGTTGACCAGCGCTAAATAGCCCTTTAATTTTTTTTGTCTCTAATGTGGGTTTTAATTGGCTGGCTGGTAAGTAATCATATTCCACTGAATAGGCTGGCCTTAGCATCAGACATTTTTCTAGGCCAGGAAGGGTTCTTAGTAGTTGAAGTTGTATATCTTCTGGAAGTCCAGTTGAAAATCCTTGAACATAAATCTCTGGAGTTTCTCTGCCTTCTGGCTCTAGAAATATTTGGTGTGAATCTTTGTCAGCAAATCTTACAATTTTATCTTCTATGGAAGGGCAATATCGTGGACCTTTACTATCAATAAAACCTCCATATATAGGTGTCAAATGTAAATTGTCTTTAATTAATTTATGAGTTTCATGAGTTGTTCTTGTTAAATGACAACTCATTTGTTCTTGATTAACCCATGCTTTTGGATCAAATGAGAAGAAACGATCAATTGCATCACTTGGTTGCTCTTCTAATGAATCAAGATCGATACTTCTTCTATCAATACGAGCAGGAGTACCCGTTTTTAATCTATCTGTTTTGAATCCTAACTTTTGTAATTCTTCAGTAAGACCTTCGGCTGCTTGTTCCCCTGCTCTTCCTGCTGACATGGATTTATTGCCAACCCATATTTGACCTCCTAGGAAGGTCCCAGCAGTAAGGATTACGGCTTTAGCTCTATAAAAACTTCCGAAATATGTTTTAACGCCTTGTATTAACCCAACTTCTATATCTAGTTTTGATTCTTCCACAATATTTTTTTTGTCTACTTCTAGACCAGTTACCATTGCTTCACGAAGAGAAAGATTTGGAGTTTCTTGTAGGAGCTTTAACATTTTCCTTGAATACAGTCTTTTATCTGTTTGTGCTCTCAATGCCCAAACTGCAGGGCCTCTACTTGCATTGAGAATTCTTTTTTGCAGAGTTGTTGCATCAGCCAATTTGCCAATAATTCCACCAAGAGCATCAATTTCATGGACTAATTGACTTTTTGCTGGACCACCAACGGCAGGATTACAAGGTTGCCAAGCAATTCTGTCTAAATTCAAAGTAAATAATGCAGTATTAAGCCCAAGCCGCGCAGATGTAACAGCTGCTTCGCATCCTGCATGGCCGCCGCCTACAATAATTACATCAAACTCTTCTGTGGCTGTGAGGACTTTGTTCATATCAATTATTTATGTGAATCGAATACATTTCATCAATTATTATTTAATTAAATTAGGCAGCTAGATTTCTAAATCTTGTAAATTGAGGTTCAAATAATAATTTAATTGTTCCAACTGGGCCATTACGATGTTTAGTTACTATAAGTTCTGTGATTCCTCTATCAGGCGTTTCAGGGTTGTAATATTCGTCTCTATAAATCATTAACACTAGATCTGCGTCTTGTTCTATTGAGCCTGATTCTCTTAAATCGCTAAGCATTGGACGCTTATTAGTACGTGATTCTACGCCACGACTAAGTTGTGATAAGGCAATTACAGGGACTTTCATTTCTCTAGCTAGTCCTTTTAATCCTCTGGTAATTCTTGAAAGTTCTTGGACGCGATTGTCAGGAGTAGTTCCTTCCATTAATTGTAAATAATCAATTACAACTAATCCAAGCTCTTTTCCTTGTTCTGCCATTAACCTGCGGCATAAAGATCTCATTTCAAGTACTCCTAGATTTGGCTTGTCATCAATGAATATTGGCAATTGACCTAGAGTATCTATTCCCTGCCCAAGTAAAGGCCATTCATCTTGCTGAAGTCGACCTGTTCTTAATCGACCACTTTCAATTCCAACTTCCATGGAGAGCAATCTATAAGTTAGTTGTTCTTTGCTCATTTCAAGACTAAAAATGCATACGGGCAGGCTATGCAATTGAGCAACATTTTTAGCAAGATTAAGAACAATTGATGTTTTACCCATGGCGGGTCTTCCAGCAACAATTATTAAGTCACTTCGTTGTAATCCTTGAGTCATTGCATCAAGGTCATAGAAATTTACTGGAATACCAGCTACTGAAGTTCCTAAAGATCTACTTTCTATTTCATTAAAAGTGCTAGTAAGAATTTCTGCAGTAGGAGTTAAACCTTTAGAAGGTTTCTCTTGACTAATTGCGAATATCTTTTGCTCTGCTTGATCCAACACATCTTCCATGGGTAAGTTTTTATCAAATCCAAGTTGAATAACTTCATTGCCTGAACGAATTAATTGCCTACGTAAGAATTTGTCCATTACCAGCTTTGCTACTTGCTCTAGGGAGGCTGTTGAAGTAACTCTTTCGACTAGTTCTACTAAGCGATTATTGCCGCCAATTTTTTCTAGTGTGTCAGTATCTGCTAGCCATGCGCTCATTGCTGTCAGATCGGTAGGTTTACCTTGGCTATGGAGCATTAGGGCAGTTCTATAAATCTGCCTATGTGCATTTAAATAAAATGCTTCAGGTTGAAGAACATCAGCAATCCGACTAATAGCATCGGGATCTAAAAGTATTCCACCAAGAATTGCTTCTTCAGCTTCAAGATTTTGCGGTGGAATTGAATCGGTAGGAGCTTCAAATTTTGGCTCACGAAAATTTTTGACTTGTTCGTTTTTACGAGAAGCCGAATTATCTACATCACCATGACTAGGAATGGAAGCGGTCACCTTTTTATAAATACTTTTTTAAACATGATCAATTGTTATTTGGATATTTTGCCTGAAATATTAATAGCTTATTACTTCTAGATTGATTTCAGCAGTTACTTCTGCATGAAGTTTGACTTGCACTTTATATTTTCCTGTTCGATGAATATCAGGTACTGTGATATCTCTTCGATCAATGGTTTTTTTAGTTGCTTCCTCAATAGCATCAGCTACATCTCCATTAGTTACTGTTCCAAATAAAACATTATCTTCACCAATTTGTTTCTTGACTGTAAAGCGGCCAATAGTCACTAAAGCAGTTTGAAAATCAATAGCTTCTTGTTTTGCTGCAGCTTCTTGTTCTGCTTGTTTTGCTTTTCTATGTGCTACTTGTTTTAATACAGCTGGTGTAACAGGCAAAGCTTTTCCATAAGGCAATAAGAAATTTCTCGCATATCCAGGAGCAACTTCTACAAGATCTCCATTTTTACCAAGGCTCAAAAGGTCTTCGTTTAAGACTACTTGTACTCGCTTTGCCATGTCGTTTAATTAAATGAAGAGGTTTTAATCAGGGATTTTTCCTTTTATACATTAAGACCTAACGGGCAATCGAATTTTAGTCGCCAGACCTAATGATTTAAGAAACCTAATATGTTGCCAGGTTAAGTCAATTTGACCTCGAAAAAGTCCTTGCCTAGCAGAATTAGGAAAAGCATGGTGATTGTTGTGCCATCCTTCTCCAAAAGTTAATGCAGCTACCCATGCATTGTTTTTGGAACTATCTCCACTATCAAAAACCTTTGTTCCCCAGCAATGTGTAGCTGAATTAACAAGCCAAGTAACGTGATATACCAAAACTAGTCTTACAGGTATTCCCCAAAGGACCATTGCCCAACCACCAGCTCCAGAAATTGTTCCAATCCAAAAAAGAAGTAATCCCAAAGGCAATTGAAGTAAAAGAAAATATTTGTTCAACCATCTGTAATAAGGGTCTTTATTTAGATCACCACTTAATCGAGGAACAGCTTTCATTGCAGGGATTGGCTCAAACATCCAACCCATGTGACTCCACCAAAATCCTTTGTGACTATTGTGGTGATCTGCGTCTGTATCTGAAAAGGTGTGATGGTGGCGATGAAGACCTACCCAGTCAATGGGCCCATGTTGACAACTTAAGGCACCACATGTTGCAAAGAATCGTTCAAGCCAATGAGGAACTTGAAAAGCTCGATGAGATAAAAGACGGTGATATCCAAGTGTTACGCCTAAACAAGCAGTAACCCAATAGAGGATTAATAAAGCTGTTGTTGATTGCCAGCTTATGAATCTTGGATTAAAGGCAAATATTGTTAGGGCATGAATTGCAAGCATGAAGCCCATTGTTCCCCATCGTCTTTGCTCTTTGCGAACAAATCTAGGTTTTCCATCAATAGGCTGTTGTAATTTTGCTGAAGCAGCTAGGGCTTCATCTGCAGCAATTGGTTTGCGAAGCGGTGCATTTGCTTCGATCACACCAGAAACCATGAGTGATCAGCTATAAGTGTAGACAGAATACCTGATAAGGATCAAGATCATGCTAAAGGTGACGATCTGCAATCTGATTTTGTGAGCGAAGATTTTCGTGATCGGCTTTTAAATGGCCGGAGGGCAATGGCCCATTTGATTCATGTATGGCATGAAAGAAATGGATGGTCTCATAAAGTTCTACCAGCTTTAGCTGAATCTTTGGACTTAGGAAGAGTACATAATTCTCAGATTTCTAATTTAAGAAATGGCAAATTAGCAGCACCTGGACCGGAAGTTTTTCTTGCTTTAGCTCAAGCTAATGAAGTGCTTTCTAAAGGAGTCACTTTTCTTAGGGATCAATTAATTGACGATCATCCTGAATTGCTGAAAGTCCTTGCTGAATCAGCAACTCCTTTATTAAGAGACGATAGAACGCCTATTAGTGCAGGAGATTTATTTGAAATTTTCATTGGCTTACAACCTTTACCATCTTGTTTTGATTGGTTTATTGAGGAGGAAGAAGCATCAGGGATTAGTGCTGCTTTGGCAGAGTTTTTTTGTAAAGGTAGGCCATGGAGGCAGTGTCGCGAAGAAGTTATGAAGGCTTACCCTGTTAATAAATTATTTAGGAGAGAAAGATTTGCTCAAGTTATAGCAGGGTTAAGAGATTATTCAGCTCAAGAGTTAGATGGAGAGTTATTAGATTTATATTTAACTCACAAAGTGTTAGGAGGAAATGCACACATTGGACCAGATGGATTTCTCAAAGATTTACGCATTCGCTCAAAAGTATTAAATATAGAACAGGTTTTTGAGTAAACTTAAGAAAAGAATATTTTCTCCTGATAAGTAAAAAGAGAAAATATTCATTATAAGATCTTCCCCTTGGAAAAAAAAATTGAACTTTAACGATGAAAAATTAATTAATCAATGGGCTAGTAACCATGTGTCTTTTGTCTCCGATAAATATAAGTCATTAGCTGAAGAGCGTTCTAACAATTTATCGCCAATAATGGAAAGGGTATTAGATGCTTTTTCACAAGAAAAATTAGGAACGCATCATTTTAATTCTCTTACTGGCTATGCTCATGGTGATCAAGGTCGAGAGGTGGTTGATAGAATTTTTGCAAGAGCTTTAGGTGCAGAAAAAGCTGCTGTTCGCATGCAAATAGTGAGTGGAACTCATGCGATTGCAGCAGCTTTATATGGAATTTTAAGGCCAGGAGATAGCTTATTATCAATCACTGGAAAACCTTATGACACATTAGAAGAAGTAATAGGCTTAAGAGGTTTTGGAGCAGGTTCTTTAAAAGAATTTCAAATTAATTATGAGGAAATAGATTTAAATGAAAAAATGATTGATTACAGCAAATTAGATAATGCTTTGAAAAAATCTACTAAAATGGTTTTTATTCAAAGAAGTTGTGGTTATTCTTGGAGACCATCTCTGTCTTTAAAATCTATTGAGAAAATTTGTTGTTATATACATCAAAAAGATCCTGAAATTGTATGCTTCGTGGATAATTGTTATGGTGAATTTGTTGAGGAAAAGGAGCCATGTGCAGTTGGTGCTGATTTAATTGCAGGTTCATTAATTAAAAATCTTGGAGGCACTATTGTTCCAACAGGAGGTTATATTGCTGGCAAGGAAAAATTAGTAGAACAAGCTTGTTGTCGCTTGACTGCTCCAGGAATTGGGAGTCATGGAGGAACCAGTTTTGACTTGAATCGATTAATTTTACAAGGTTTATTTTTGTCTCCTCAGATGGTTTGTGAGGCTTTGATTGGAGCTGATTTAGTTGGTGGAGTATTTCAAGAGCTTGGCTTTTTGGTCAGTCCTAGAGTAGGAGAGCATCGTTCTGACGTTATTCAGGCAGTGCAATTTAATGACCCTGATGCATTAAAAGTTGCATGTAAAGCCTTGCAAGGTTCGTCTCCTGTCGGTTCTTATTTGGACCCTGTTCCTTCTTCAATGCCAGGTTATGAAAGTGAATTGTTGATGGCTGGAGGAACTTTTATTGATGGCAGTACTAGTGAATTGTCAGCTGATGCTCCTCTAAGGCCTCCTTTTAATCTTTTTGTCCAGGGTGGAACAAGTCGAGCTCATATAAAAATTGCACTTAAACGTTTATTAATTGATTTAGTTAAGGCAGGATTCCTTACTTTGCCCCAAACTAAGTAAAGTTGTTTCTGGCCCAAGGTAAATGGCCTTTAATTTTCCAGAGAGCTTTCGCTTCGCCGATAGCCATGAATATGCTTGTTTAGAAGGTGATTCTGTTCGAATTGGGATCAGTGCTTTTGCTGTAGATCAACTAGGAGATATTGTTTTTGTTGATTTGCCTGATGTGGGAACGATTTTAGATAAAGGCCAAAGTTTTGGATCCGTTGAATCGGTTAAAGCTGTAGAGGATATGTACCTTCCCATTGCAGGAGAGATTATTGAGCGCAATGAATCAGTAATTGATAGTCCAGAAGATCTGCAAAATGATCCTCACGGCAAAGGCTGGTTACTTCGTTTAAAGCCAAAGGATTTGAAGCAATTAGATCAACTCATGGCTTCAGCTCAATATTCTGCAAAAGTTGCTCCAAATTAAAAAATTTCTATTTAGGCACTCTAAAATTGCTTTATCTTTTATAAGCTCTTAAGACTTTGAAAATAGTTGAGCAGTGATCGACAGCAATTTAGAGTCTGCATCAATTAATGATGATAGTGCTTTTGCTTTTAGACATATTGGACCAAAGGGAAATGAACAATCGGAAATGCTTGAATTTCTGGGTTTTAAGCATTTAGAAGAATTTGTTGAAGCTGTTGTGCCAAGAGAAATACTTTTTCAAGGTTCTTTCTCAGAAAATTCGTTTCAAGGTTGTTCTGAGGCACAGGCTTTAGATGAATTGCGCACTATTGCGAACAAAAACAAGCCCTATCGCTCTTTAATTGGACTTGGATACTTTGGTACCCACATGCCAGCTGTTTTAAAGCGACATGTCTTTGAAAACCCTTCTTGGTATACATCGTATACCCCTTATCAATCTGAGATCTCTCAAGGAAGATTAGAAGCTTTATTTAATTTTCAAACTCTTATTAGTGAGTTAACAGGATTACCCATTGCAAATGCTTCTTTGCTTGATGAGGCCACTGCAGCAGCAGAAGCAATGAGTCTTTGTTTTGGAGCAAAAACAAATAAAGGGGCGAAAAGATTTCTGGTTGATCACCAAGTTCTTCCTCAGACCTTAGCTGTACTTCAAACTCGTGCAAATCCTTTGGGAATTGAAGTAGAAATTCAAGAGCCTGAGAAATTTGCTCTTAATGAAAATGTATTTGGGGTTTTTCTTCAATTACCAGGTTGTAATGGTCGTCTTTGGAACCCTTCAAAATGTATTAATAATGTTCATAACTTTGGGGCTTTAGTTATTTCGTCAATTGATCCATTGGCTCAAGTCTTAATTAAGCCAATAGGACAAATGGGTGTAGATATTGCAATAGGTAGTGTTCAAAGATTTGGGGTTCCTTATGGATTTGGGGGGCCTCATGCAGCTTTTTTTGCGACTAGTGAAAAGTTTAAACGTCAAATTCCTGGTCGGTTGGTTGGTGAATCTATAGATCAAGAAGGTAATAAAGCCTTGAGGTTAGCTTTACAAACTAGAGAGCAGCATATTCGCAGAGATAAAGCAACTAGTAATATATGTACTGCTCAAGTTTTATTGGCTATAATTGCATCTTTTTATGCGGTTCATCATGGGCCTAAAGGATTACATAAAATTGCTCTGAAAATAGTTCAACTTCGAAAAATTCTTGAGATTAATCTAACGAAATTAGGATTTACTTTTGATAAATTCACAAGATTTGACAGTATTGATATTTACTCAGATCATGCACCAGTTGTTATAAAGTTAGCTGAAGAAAATGGCTTTAATTTGCGTATATTGCCCTTAGGAGTAGATCAATCAAATGCAAGTGGCTTTGGAATTACTTTAGATGAATTGTCAACAGAAAATGAAATTCATACTCTATCTAATATTTTTGCACAATCTATAGGTAAACAATTTAATGATTTAAACTTTGAATATTCTTTAGACTCTAAAGAACTATTTGATGATATTCCAATAAGAGATAAGAATTGGTTACAGCAGCCTGTTTTTCATATCTACCAATCTGAAACGAATTTACTTAGATATATGTACAAATTAGTGAAGAAGGATTTTTCTTTGGTTGAAGGAATGATTCCTTTGGGTAGTTGCACTATGAAATTAAATGCAGCATCTGAACTTGCTCCAATTAGTTGGAGTATGTTTTCAGCCATACATCCTTTTTCGCCTATATCTCAGGTTGAGGGATACAAATTGTTGATTGAAGATCTAGTTCAATGGTTATCACAATTAACAGGTTTTCCATCTGTATCCTTTCAGCCCAATGCAGGTTCACAAGGTGAATTTGCTGGTCTTTTGGTAATACGTGAATGGCATAAATATCGTGGTCAATCTCAAAGAGATGTATGTTTAATTCCTACTAGTGCTCATGGAACTAATCCTGCTAGCTCAGTTATGGCAGGAATGAAAGTTGTCCCAGTCAATTGTGACTCGGCGGGCAATGTAGATCTATCTGATTTAAAACAAAAATCAGAAGAATATTCTGATACTCTTGCGGCATTGATGATTACCTACCCTTCTACGCATGGAGTTTTTGAGCTGAAGATCAAAGAAATATGTCAAACAGTTCATGATAATGGCGGTCAAGTGTATTTGGATGGAGCTAATTTCAATGCTCAAGTAGGAATTTGTAGACCAGTTGACTATGGGGTAGATATTTGCCATTTAAATCTGCACAAAACTTTTTGTATTCCCCATGGAGGAGGAGGGCCAGGAGTAGGTCCGATAGCAGCAGCACCACACTTGAGCCCTTTTTTACCTGGTCATCCTCTTTCTTCATGTGGCGGGAATATGGCAATAGGAGCCATATCTGCGGCGCCATACGGTAGTGCAGGCATACTTCCTATTTCATGGATGTATTTAAGAATGATGGGGTTAAATGGCTTACGCAAAGCAAGTTCAGTAGCTTTATTGTCTGCTAATTACATTGCTAAAAAATTAAATCCACATTATGCAGTTTTATTTAAAGGATTGGATGGACTGGTTGCTCATGAATGCATTTTAGACTTACGTCCTCTTAAGCAAATCGCGAGCATCGAAGTCGATGATATAGCGAAAAGATTAATGGATTATGGATTCCATGCTCCAACTGTAAGTTGGCCTGTTTTAGGTACTTTAATGATTGAACCAACAGAGAGTGAAAGTTTAGAAGAACTTAATAGATTTTGTGATGCAATGATTTCTATTAAATTAGAAATTGATTCTATAGAATCCGGAGAAAGTGATTTAAGCAATAACCCCTTAAAGCGTGCACCTCATACTTTGATGGCTATTACATCTGATAATTGGGATCGACCTTATTCAAGATCTCAAGCAGCTTTTCCTATGCAATGTCAGATTGAGAATAAGTTTTGGCCGGCTGTATCTCGTATAAACAATGCTTATGGAGATAGAAATTTGATCTGTTCTTGTGTTCAGATGGAGGAATTTGTTTAATTAAACCGAAAAAAGAAGCATATTTTCACTCAAAACAAAAGAAATTAGCTTTAAATATTGGCGTTATTCATTTTTTTCACTATCATGTCCCCCAGCAGTTCTCATTAGGGGGGCAGCCATGAAAAAGGATGAAGCATTGTCTAAGAGAAACCTAAAGTTGCCCTCTTTTCAAGAGAGCCTGGAGTCTGTGCTTAGCACTGGTAAGTCAATTCAAGTGGAGGGAACCAATGTTGTTCGAGTTCCCTTTGGGATTCGCCAGTCTTTAAAAAAACGACCTGATAGACCTAATACTTGGGCTACTTTGGTAATACCTATCCAACCGCTTGGCTCGCCTCCCACTCCACCTCAGGCGGCTTGATTTTTTCTTGTTTCTAAATTTGTAGAATCTTTTAAAACATTTTTGTAATAATTTCTTAATTGAGCTGTAGCTCCCGCCCATCCCCATCTTTCAGCTTCTTCTCTAGCTGCCTTGCGCATAGCCTGACGTTCAAGATCATTTCCTAGAAGTTTTTTCGTGGCATTAATAAGACTTTGAGCACCTTCATTGGTTTCGTCTGGGTTATAAAGACAGCCATTCTTTCCATCAGTAATGATGTCCGGGATTCCTCCTTTATTAGCCCCAACGACTGGACATCCTGCGGCCATTGCTTCTAATAAAACTAAGCCAAGAGTCTCTGTGCTTGAAGGAAAGAGGAATGCATCTCCACTCGCATAAGCACTTGCTAATTCTTCTCCACATAGATAACCCACAAAGGTTGTGGATGTGTCTTCAAAGATTTTTTCTAGTTGTTGTCTATAAGGGCCGTCACCAACTAGTGCTAAGCGAGTTTCTGGAAGAGCCTGTAAAACGGGTTTAATTCTTTCTATTTGTTTTTCGGCAGATAATCGACCTACATAAATAAGAAGAGAACCTTGATCATCAAATTGTCCTAATAGTCGTTTTCTCATGGATTCATTTCTCAGCTCTGGTCTAAACGAATCTGTATCAACTCCTCTTTGCCAAAGAGCTGTATTTTGAATTCCTTTTTCTTCAAGTTCTTGCACCATTGCAGTAGAGGTGCACAAGTTAATTAATGCTTGATTATGTGCCGCTTTAAGGAGCTCCCAAAGCAGAGGTTCAAGCATTCCCATGCCGTAATGTTCAAGATATTTTGGTAAATGTGTGTGATAACTAGCAATTAGAGGAATGTTATTGGTTTTTGCAAGCCATATTCCTCCTAAACCAAGAACTGCAGGATTTACAACATGAATTAGATCAGGTTGAAATGCTTCTAGAGCTTCTGAAACAGCAGGACCTGGTAGTCCAAGCTTTAATTCTGGATATAAAGGTAAAGGCATCGCAGGCACACCTATTACTTTTGCACCCATGTAATCGCTTGGCCCACCCTCTGGACAAAAAACGATCACTTCATCTTTTGCTTCAACTAAATGTTGAACTGTTTTAGTTAGTCGAGTAACTATTCCATCTACTTTTGGGAGGAAAGTTTCTGTAAAAAAGGCTATCTTCACTTTTTTGTTGATGCTGTTGAGATCTGTTCAGTCAAGACTTTTTAATTGCTTGGGCTTGAGTAGAAGTCCAAGCTGAAACACATGGAATACGGTTTCGATCACATCTATGAGCATATTTCTTCGCGACATCAACTACTTCTGCAAGTAAGCCATCATCCAGAGTAGTTGGATCTAATCCAAGCTCAATAAAACACCTGTTATCGACAATCAGATCATTCTCTACAGCCTCATTTCTGGGGTTAGGAAGAAAATTCAGTTCTGCTCCTGTAAGAGCTCCGACTTTCTTTGCTAATTCTCCAACTTGATGACTTTCTGTCATTTGATTGAAAATCTTTACTCTTTCACCTTGTTTAGGTGGATTCTCTAAAGCTAATTGAACACATTTAACCGAATCTCGGATGTGAATAAATGCTCTAGTTTGGCCACCTGTTCCATGGACTGTTAGAGGGTATCCAATGGCGGCTTGCATAAGAAAACGATTTAAGACTGTTCCATAGTCACCGTCATAATCAAATCGGTTAGTTAGTCTTGGATCTCTATTAGTTGCATCTGTATTGGTTCCCCAAACTATTCCTTGGTGAAGATCTGTTATGCGAATGCTGTCATTTTTGTTGTAATAAAGGAAAAGTAATTGGTCCAGTGTTTTCGTCATGTGATAAACACTTCCTGGACTTGCTGGGTGTAAAATTTCTTCTTCGAATCGAGTTCCATCTGGCTGTGGAACCTCGACTTTTAAGTATCCTTCAGGAATAGTCGCTCCTCTATGTGATCCATATCCATAAACACCCATAGTTCCTAAATGAACAATATGAATGTCTAGTGAGCTTTCTACTATCGCCGCTAATAAATTATGAGTTCCATTGACATTATTATCTACAGTATATCTTTTTGTTGAACTACTCTTCATTGAATAGGGAGCTGCTCTTTGCTCAGCGAAGTGAACTACTGAATCAGGTTTTTCTGCTAATAAAAGATTGACAAGAGCTTGATACTCATGAGCTATATCCATATTTATGAACTTCATCGGATTACCTCCGATTTCTTTCCAAGCTGTTAATCGATCACCGATGCTCGCAATAGGAGTTAAAGACTCCACTTCGAGATCGATATCAATTTTGCGACGACTGAGATTGTCAACGATAACAACCTCGTGGCCTTGGTCTGCCAAGTTGACAGCACAAGGCCATCCGCAGAATCCATCACCACCAAGAACGAGAACTTTCAATCCGAACTCCTGCAGGAAATGCTAAATCGCACAAAAAATGAAGCTTCTAAAGAATTTCAGCTAATAGTCACAGTAAATGCAACTAGACCGAGAACCAATAGAGCTCCTATTAAGAGGATAAGACGCGAACTGGTGCTATGAAGAGGACCTGTTGCGGTTAGCTCAATCTTTGGCTCTTTCGCAAAAGCATTTAAGCGACCGCCTTCCTCTTCAATTACTGCCATAAGGTCTCCCCATCTGGGTTGACCTTATGGAAAGTAAATCAACTAATAATAGTTCCGTTACTTTACTTTACGCCTCTTCATGATTCTTTGCTTCTGATTTGTCCTTCTATGGGGGAGCTAGGAGATGCTCTGACTCGTTTAGGTAGCCTCCCTGCACTAAATGCTCCAAGTCCTGCCTCTACGGCTTTGGCCATGGCTTCTGCCATCGCAATAGGGTTTTTGGATAAAGCGATTGCACTGTTAATTAAGACAGCATCTGCACCCATTTCCATGGCATGTGCAGCCTCGCTGGGCACACCTATACCTGCGTCGACTATTACGGGAACTTTTGCATTTTCTATGATAATCGCAATATTTGCTTCATTTTGTAGACCTTGGCCAGAGCCAATGGGGGAGCCAAGTGGCATGACAGTGCAACAGCCCACAAGTTCTAATCTTTTAGCTAGCAAAGGATCTGCATTTATATAAGGCAGCACTTGAAATCCTTCTTTAATAAGTTGCTCTGCTGCTTCAAGTGTTCCAAATGGATCAGGTAATAAATTGACTTTGTCAGGAATTACTTCAAGTTTGATGAAATTGTTTTCTTCTTGACCAGCAAGTTTTGCTAATTCTCTTCCAAGTCTGGCAACTCTAACGGCTTCTTCTGCACTTTCGCATCCTGCTGTATTTGGAAGCATCCAATAGCTTGACCAATCAATTCCTTCCATTAGGCCTTTATGGCCAGTTTCTAAGGCTTGAACTCTTCTAATAGCAACTGTGACCATCTCACATTTGGATGCAATCAGACTTTGTTGCATAGTTTTTAAGTCTTGATATTTTCCAGTGCCTGTGAAAAGTCTGCTTTTGAAGCTTTTTGTGCCTATTTGAAGCAATTGATTGTTGTTGCGCATATCAACCTATTAAATCTACTTTGGATTGGTTTTTAATTACATTGTTAGGTGAGTTGGCTTTAGCGTCTTCATTTCATCACGCGATTAAATGTTTTTTTTACTCTTCATGGACATTTGGCTTGCAAATGAGCCCCCTGCACCTCAAGTCATACCAATGACAACGCAGGAAAAACCGCTTTTAAAAGATGAAGATTTCATTATTGATGAGGTTATTGAGATTAAACCATTTTTTCTTGAAGGGTCTGTGGAAGAGTTCGATCCTGTTCGGCGAGCAATCGATCTCGCAAAAAAATTACCAAGGAACTTATGTGGCTCATATCAGCCTTTTGATCGGCAACAAAATAAGAAAGTAACCTTGACTTACTCAGAAGCGATACCTATTGGTCATATGATTAAGCTCAAAGGTGAAATATCTATAAATAACTCAAAAGGATTATTTACGGGTTTTTTAAATGCTAAGTCTGATCAATTAGAGTTAATACCTTTAACTAATCATATCGATTTAGGTTTAGATAAGGGGGGAGCTTTTATTGGATTGCAGGGTGCTAATTTATTAACATGGAAGTCATCTAGATTAGATAATCCAGGTGGTCGTTTGGAGCTGAAAGAAAGCTGTGATTCATTTAATTTATCAGAAGCCTTTAACTTTAGATCTTTCAGAAGAGTTAACGAGACTTCTTCTCTCAAGTTGCTTTAACTGCTTAGCAGCAGTATTATTTTTAGGATCAATTTCTAAAACTTTTTTATATAAATCAAACGCTTCTTCATATTCTAGAAGACGTTGCTTAGCAAATGCAAGATTATTTAAAGCTACTGGATAATTAGGTTTGGCTTTTAGTGCAGATTTATAATGAATAATGGCATTTTTAAAATTATCTTGTGCAGCCAAGGCAAATCCCATAGCATTTTCAATGACTGCTTTTGCTTCAGGTGGCTCATCTTCTAATAATTTAAGAGCTTTCCTTAAAGTTGTAATAGCTTGAGGGTAGAGTCTTTTTCTGATTTGTACTGAAGCTAGTTCATACATCTCAGCTACATTTTTTGAATCAGGGATATTTTTTTTGTCTAATCTGATTAGGTTTATTTCATCTTCCCTAACTCTTAACAGTTGTCTGCCCACTAATATGGCAATAATTAATAAAAGGACTAAAAGACCTATTAAATAGGTTTGTGGCAAAAAGCTTTTCATGCTTATTATACTAAAACAAATCCTTTTAAATTTGTTTTTTCCTTATGTGTTATTTATTTTTAGTTATGGGGAATACGAAAATCCTTTGATTATTTGAATTTAAATAGAAATTTCCTTCAGGATCCTTTAGCAGTTCCTGCGATACTACTAAAGCTTTTCGGATCAACGATAGCTAATTGAGCTAACATTTTTCTATTAAGCCTAACATCAGCTTTTTTCAAACTTCCAATTAATTTGCTGTAACTCACTCCATTTAGCCTAGCTGCTGCATTAATGCGAGAAATCCAAAGACGTCTGAAGTCTCTTTTTCGTCTTCTTCTATCTCGATATGCATTGCAAAGGGCTTTCATAACCCGTTGATTAGCTGTACGAAACAATCTTCCATTTCCCCCACGAAAGCCTCTAGCTAAACGAAGGATTTTGTTGCGTCTTTTGCGAGCTACATTTCCTCTCTTTACGCGGGCCATAGCTTGAAATTAAAAAATAAAATTGTGGAATCTGGTCTTGATTGGATGAATTTAATTCATCATTTAGGAGTATGGAAGCATTAGGCTTACATTCTCCGCGTCACTGTCACTTACAACTGCTTTAGTAGCAAGATGCCTTTTGAGCTTTGTGCTCTTATGGTCTAGCAAGTGGTTGCGAAATGCACGTCGACGCATGAATTTGCCAGTATTGGTTGCTTGGAACCGCTTTGCAGCAGCTTTGCGGGTCTTTAGCTTTGGCATCTTCATTTTGGTGCATAGCTCCATAGATTACGACCTTGACCTGCCAGAAGCCAAATGAATGATGATGATATGTCTTTTTTAGTCTCAATTATTTGGATTTCTTAGATGCCTAAGCAAGTTTCAGCAATAGCATACATATTTATTGCTTTATTTAGTTCAGGACTGCCAGCAAAGGCTTATCAGTTAGAAGGACCAGGTGAATTTGATTGCTCAACTCATGCTGTTGTAGCACCTCCACCAAAAGTCAATGCTGCAAGTCAAACTTTATTAATTAGCCTTAAATCTAATCTTGGTCGATTAATAGGAACAAATGAAATAATAACTCAGTTAAAGTCTCCTGGAAAGCCTTTAACTTTAAAAGATTCGAGTGGATTGATTTATACAGCTTCTAATATAAATTTAAAATGGAAGCCTATTTTGTTAGAAAAGCCAATCAAAATTAATCGAAAAGTTATAGGACCATTTGCAAGTTTTGAATCTGCAGAGGCAATTGCAAAAAAAATAAGAAAAAATGATAAATGTGTTGCGATTGCAAATCCAAAATTATGGGAAGTTTGGACTTCCTCAGATAAGATATTTCCTAAAGAGATTAAGTTTAAGAATATAATTAGAACTATAAAATATCAATCAATGCCTTTTTTAGTGACACAAAATAATGAGTTTCAATTGTTAGGAGAAATAGAATTAACTGCCCCTGATGGTCTGAAATGGGATGGTGGAGTTTATATGGGTCCTTTTTTAATTAAGCCAAATGCTTATGGAACTTGGACATTAATTGAGAAAGTTTCTTTAGAAAAATATCTTGAAGGAGTAGTGCCTTATGAGATTGGTTCTAGCGCTCCTTTGGCTGCACTTTCTGCTCAAGCAATACTTGCGAGAACATGGGCTCTAGCTAATATCAAAAGATATATGATTGATGGCTATCATCTTTGCAGCACTACGCAATGCCAGGTTTATAAAGATCCAAGTAAAGTTGGCAGTCGTATAAAGAACGCAATTCAACAAACATCTGGGAAAGTATTACTATGGAATAATCAACCTATTCATGCTTTTTATCATGCTAGTAATGGTGGAGTGATGGCAGGAGTTGAAGAAGCATGGTCAATGACCTCTCTCCCATATTTACAAGCTAAAATAGATGGATATAAAAAGATATTTAAGTTTTTTAATTTACCTATAAATACAAATCAACTCAAATCTTTCTTACTGCAAGATAAATTTTTGTATGGAACTGATCATAAGTTATTTAGATGGACTCGCATTCTTAAGGGAGAGAAAATCAATCAATATTTAAAATCTGCTTTGATTGATTTGAAATCACCTCAAGAAATAAATGTTCTGGAAAGAGGTTTGAGTGGCCGAGTAGTAGCCTTGGAGATTGTTGATTCAGATAAAGATTCAAAAATTGTGCTCAAGTTAGACACCATTCGTAGAACCTTCAATTTTTTGCCTAGTACACTATTTATAGTAAAGAAATTAGAAGAGGGAGTTTGGGAGTTCCAGGGAGGTGGATTTGGACATGGAGCTGGATTATCCCAGGCAGGAGCAATAGATTTAGCCTTAATGGGATGGCAGACAGAGCAAATTCTTCGTCATTATTATCCAGGATCACATTTAAGAACTTTGCCTGAGAACTGGATAGCACCTTAGAGTTCCATCATTCTAGGAACTTAAATGTTCGCGGTTGCTTTAAAAGGAGAAAACCGACGCGGTAAGACAGCACTCTTTTTGATTGCTTGCGTTTGGGCTGGTGCAGCTCCGCATATGTTGAATCCATTTGAGGCGGTTTTACCCGCTTTGGTTTTAGCTTGTGTTTTGGGTGGATATGGATTGTCGACTGTTTTGCGGGATGTTAGAAGTATGCAGAACATTAACGATCAAAATTTTAATCAACCTATTACCTCTGATTATTTTCCAACTATAGATATTTTGATTGCTGCTAGAGATGAAGAATCTGTAATACAAAGATTAGTTGAGAGACTTACAAGTTTGAAATATCCATTAGGGAAATTGTCAATTTGTATTGTTGATGATGGTAGTCAAGATAGAACACCTATCTTACTTGCAGATTTAAAGCAACGTTTTTCTAATTTACATGTCATCAATCGATCTAGGTCCGCTGGTGGAGGGAAATCAGGAGCTTTAAATGAAGCCTTAACTCATGTAAATGGTGAATGGATTTTAATTCTTGATGCTGATGCACAGTTGCAAATAGATGCTCTGGAACGTTTGATTCTTTATGCCAAGGAAGGAGGTTGGTCTGCTGTTCAGTTAAGGAAGGCTGTAGTTAATTCCAATCAAAATTGGTTGACACAATGCCAAGCTATGGAAATGGCTATGGATACAGTTATTCAAAAAGGTCGATTAGCAGGTCAAGGTGTTGCTGAACTGCGAGGCAATGGTCAGCTTTTAAAAAGAAAAAGTATTGAAAAATGTGGTGGCTTTAATGAAGCGACAGTTACTGATGACTTGGATTTAAGTTTTCGTTTACTTGCATCTGGCGCATTAGTTGGAATCCTTTGGAATCCCCCTGTTCAGGAAGAAGCTGTAGTGACATTGAAAGCATTGTGGGGCCAACGACAAAGATGGGCAGAAGGTGGCTTGCAACGTTTTTTTGATTACTGGGAATATTTAACTTCTAATAAAATATGTTTTACGAAAAAAAAGGACCTTGCGTGCTTTTTTCTACTGCAATATGCATTGCCTTTGGTTTCATTCTTTGATTTACTCACGACAATTTTAACTAATACAATTCCAGCTTATTTTCCTCTATCCATAGTTGCTTTTGGGGTCTCGGGATTTGCTTTCTGGAAAGGATGTTCACTACCTTCGGAAGGACCTAAAATTCCTTCTCCAAAACCTCTTTTGCTAGTAATGGCTATATTTTATTTGGTTCATTGGTTTATCGTTATTCCTTGGGTTACTATGAAAATGGTTATTTTCCCAAAGAATCTAATTTGGGTAAAAACTAGTCATCATGGAAAATAATTTATTTACTTGTCTAAAATCTCACCATTGAAAAAGTCGGCAATTTTTTTTGCTCCATCATCTATTGGTTTAATTGTTTGAGAGGAAACTATTTTTGGTGAATTTTGTTGATCATTACTTCTTTCCTGTTTACTCTCTGTTGACTTTATCTTATTAGATTGACTATTTAGATAGGTACTCGAATTATTAGTTTTTTCAATATTATTGGGCTGTTGACCTTTCCCTTCTGAAAAGTCATTATCTTGAACTAAATTGATTGCATTTTCTAAAATTATTTCTCTTTTATCACCTAATGTTTCTTCAATTGCTTGTTCTAGGATACTAACTCTACTTTGAACCATTCCAAGCCAGTTTTCTGCCACATTTATTACTGCTTTAGTTTGATTGAGACGAATTAATTTTGCTTGTTGAGAAAGAAGCATTCTTGTTGAAGGTAATTCTAATCTCCCTAGAATTTGTTTCCATAACTCTTCTAAGTTATTATCTATATTTATTTTTTGTTCTTGATCAGACTCGTTTTTTGAATGAATTATCTTTATTTCTTCAGATTCTTTATGGGATATATTGCTTACTTCTTTATTAGATTCTTTATTATTTAATTGATTATTCAAACTATTAGAGATTAAATTTTCAGCTTTATCAGGTTCAGCTAAAACGTTATTTGTATTTGTTGGTTTTGCAAGTGTCCCCAATAAAAATATTTCTAACCATAATCGAGGTTGCATGCTATTGCGAATCTGCTGCTCTGTTCCTTTTAATTGGGATTGCCAAATTATTAGCTTCTCTAGTGTTAAATTTGAAGAAATCTCTTTTAATTCATTTTTGAACTCATTGGAAATACTTAATAGGCCCGGTCTGTCAGGAGCGGCAGTATAAATTACAAGATCACGAAGTACTCCTGCTAAACCTTGAAGAATAAGCAATGGATCTCTACCTTGGTCAAGTAATTCCCTATAACTTTCAACAACCATTATGGGTTTATTTTGAGCTAAGGCAGATGTGAGTTTCATTATCTCTTGTTCAGGAATAATACCTACTAATTCCCAGACGTTATTTGCAGTTATTGGCGATGGTAAAAGACTAAGTTGATCAAGCATGCTTTCTGCATCCCTTAATCCACCTTCAGCTTTTTGTGCGATTATTTCTATTGCTTCAGGGTCAATTATGATTCCTTCATTTAAAGCAATCATGTTTAAATGTTGCTTTAAATCAATAATACCTATCCGTTGAAAATCAAATCTTTGACACCTACTGAGAATTGTTGATAAGACTCTTTGTGGATCAGTTGTCGCCAATACAAATACAACATTAGGAGGTGGTTCTTCTAATGTTTTTAGAAGAGCATTAAAAGCAGCTGTGGATAACATATGACATTCATCAATAACATAAACTTTCCATCGACTTTGTACTGGAGCAAATCTTGACCTTTCAATTAATTCTCGAATATTATCTACTCCAGTATTTGATGCTGCATCTATTTCAATCACATCTAAAGATGTACCATTTGTTATAGATTTACATGTATCACATTTCCCGCATGGGTCAGAAGTAGCTACTTTGCTACTTAGACAATTAAGAGATCTTGCTAATATTCTTGCGCTTGATGTTTTTCCTGTTCCCCTAGGTCCGCTAAATAAATAGGCAGGTGCAATTCTATTAGTTTTAATAGCTTGCTTTAATGTAACAGTAATAGCTTCTTGTCCAATTAATTGGTCAAATTTTCTGGGCCGGTATTTATGGTGGAGAGGTTGGTATGATTCTTGCATGGTTCTATTATTCAGAAGAATTACTATGTTTCAAAGCCTTTATGTGATTATCGTGTGATAGCTTTTTGCGTTTTAATTGAATAATTTTTAATGCGTTTAATTCATCTTCAATTAATTGACCGTTGAATAGTAAATATTTGAAAAATTTATTCTTGTATTGGTAATCCTTGGACTTCTCTTTGTTTTTGATTTTTTCTATAATTTTAGACAATTGATTTTCTAATTTAATTCTCAAATTTTCTAACTGCATTATTTCTTCGTCGAAATTACTTTGATTAAGTATTCCTTTAGGAAGAGCGAAATCTATTTTTGACATCAAATTGTTAGGAAGAATTTTTTGTAATCCTTGTTGACCTTTTTCTATTAACATTTCAATTTGAGGACTTCTGTGGAAACCGGTTTTGCACCAGATAGCAAAATGCTCGCAATTATTAAACAGAAGATTGTAATCTGTTTCTCCTATTCTACTCATTGCTCTTCTTAAAGTAATCCCTCGTGGAGAACAATAGTCGTGAGGAATGATCTTGATTTGAGATCCTTTTGAAAATTCTTCAATTGAGCTGCGAAGGATTTCTCTGCCTTCAAGGTAATGAGCAATTGTCCCGTCTCCGAGGTCAATGCCATGATGATTAAAAAGACCATGCTGCCTTGGCACCTCTAGGTGATCAGCAGCACTCATGCTTATTAAGCAGACTCTTTTTGAGTTATTGTTTCTTTAGCTGGTAAAGGTAAAACTTTTGAACCAGTATGTTTATCAACCATTGCACGAGTCACCAGAAAATCTTTGATTTCTTTCTGAGAAGGTAATTCATACATAAGATCGAGCATTATTTCTTCAACTATCCCTCTTAAAGCCCTTGCACCTGTCTTTCGACGATGCGCTTCTTCTGCAATTGCAATAACAGCATTTGGTTCGAATTCTAGTTTGACGTTATCCATACTTAAAAGAGTCCTAAATTGTTTTACTAGAGCATCACGAGGATCAGTTAAAATTGACTGCAAGGCTTTTGCATCAAGAGGCTCTAGAACAGCATTAACTGGCATTCGTCCTATAAACTCAGGAATTAATCCATACCTCACTAGATCATCAGGCTGTAGATCGTTAAGAATTTGCTTCGCTTCTTTTTCCTTATTTGTTTTTACTTTGTTGCGATTATCGCTTTGCATAAAACCAATTGAGTTTCGCCCAATTCTTTTTTGAACAACATCTTCGAGACCAATAAATGCGCCACCGCATATGAAAAGGATTTGACTGGTATCAATTTGTATGCAGTCATGATAAGGATGTTTTCGCCCTCCTTGAGGAGGAACATTTGCAAGAGTGCCCTCAAGCATTTTTAGTAATGCTTGTTGAACCCCTTCGCCTGAAACATCTCTAGTAATTGAAGGGTTCTCACTCTTTCTAGCAATTTTATCTATTTCATCGATGTAAATGATTCCTCTTTGAGCTTGTTCAATATCCATATCTGCTTTTTGTAATAGTCTGAGGAGAATATTTTCGACGTCTTCTCCTACATAGCCTGCTTCAGTCAATGTAGTTGCATCAGCAACTGCAAATGGGACATCTAAAAGTTCGGCGAGTGTTTGAGCAAGCAGTGTTTTGCCGCAACCAGTTGGCCCAATTAAGAGGATATTAGATTTATGCAATTTAGTAGCTGTCTGATCTGTTTCAGATTTTCCATCTCCTTGCCATGCAAGCCTTTTGTAGTGGTTATAAACCGCAACTGAAAGTATTTTTTTTGCTGACTCTTGTCCAACTACTTGTTTGTCTAGAAAATCTTTGATTTCTAGGGGTTTTGGAATAGTTGCAAGCGTTGGAGCAGGTTTGCTGCTTTTTCTATCGATAGAGGAATTGTGCCGATTGACTTCTTGGCCATGACGAGGGTTGCCTTGTCCATCAAGAAGTTCTTCATCCAAAATCTCATTACAGAGATCAATGCATTCATCGCAGATATAAACCCCTGGACCAGCGATTAGCTTTCTAACCTGATCTTGGGATTTCCCACAGAAGGAGCACTTTAGATGGGCGTCAAACTTTGCCATCGTGCGCTAAAGAATTGATAAAAGAGCAAAGATCCGACCATTTGGTCAGCCTGGATACATAGGATCGTTCAGGATTACTGTTTCGTCAGCCTTCCTTAATGATTCCACTGAATTACGGGCTAGTTACCACTTGATCGATCAGGCCGTATTCAACCGCTTCTTGAGGAGAAAGAAAGTGGTCACGCTCAGTATCCTCAGAAATTTTTTCTAAAGATTGGCCCGTATGTGTTGCAAATAGGCCGTTTAGAGTTTCTTTAAGAAAAAGGATTTCTTTTGCTTGTATTTCAATATCTATCGCTTGTCCTTGAGCTCCACCAAGAGGTTGGTGAATCATAATTCTTGAGTTAGGGAGAGCTAAACGTTTGCCTTTCTCTCCACCTGCGAGTAAAAATGCCCCCATACTGGCAGCTAGGCCATAACAAATAGTTATGACATTAGGACTGATTTGCTGCATGGTGTCATAAATAGCCAGTCCAGCAGTCACTGAGCCTCCGGGAGAGTTTATATATACCTGTATATCTTTTTCTGGGTCTTCTGCTTCCAGAAAAAGCATTTGAGCTACCAGAGCATCTGCGACTTGATCATTAACTTCAGTGCCTAGGAAAACGATTCTTTCTCTTAATAGTCTCGAATAAATGTCAAAGGCTCTTTCTCCTCTGCCAGATTGTTCGATGACCGTAGGCAAAATACCTGGTCCTGAAATTGGACGGCTTCCCAACCATTGGCTATGGATGGGATAAGGAAGCAGGGCGTTGACCACGCGATTTATGTGAAGTTGTTTAATCATTTAAATCTATTCTTGAAATCTATTTTTTGGGAGTTGAATTTTGGCCTTTATTAGAATTTGATTTACTTTTTGTGGATTCCGACTTTGTTTTTTTTGCTGCCTTAGGACTATTTGTTTCAGAAACTGTTTCGATAACCGTATTATTTTCTGCTAGCCATTCAAGTAATTTCTTTTGTAGTAAATCATCTGTGACTGCTTCTCTGAGGCGATTCTGATCAATTTTTTCCTTACCAGAAAGCTCTTGATTTAATTCTTGGGTTTTCTTCTCAATATCTTTTTCTTCTACAGTGATATTTTCAGTTTTTGCCAACTCCTGTAAAGCCAGAGAGCGACGTAAATTATTTTCTGCTTCTTCACGAGATGATTCCATTAAAGATTTAACTAGTTCTTGAGTAAATAAATTTTTCACGTCCATTCCTTGTTCCGCAAATCTTCTGGCAGTTTGTTCAATAATATTTCTTACTTCTTGGTCAATCAGTGTTTTTGGAAGCTCTACTTCTAATTCTTTAATCAATCTTTCTAGTAAAGCTTCTTGCCGATTAGATTCATTTCTTCTTTTAACGTCATCTTTTAGCTTTTCTTCAAGGTCTTTCTTTAACTCTTTCATATTTTTTTTGTCACTCGCTTGTTGTGCAAAGTCATCATTTAAATCTGGAAGTTCACGAGCTTTTAAATCTTTAAGCTTAACTTGAAAAATTGCCTTTCTACCCCGTGAATCCTCTTGAGGGTAATCCTTTGGGAATTCACATTTTAGTTCCTTCTCTTCATTTAATGACATGCCAATGACTCCTTCTATAAAACCAGGAATCATTTTTCCCTCTTCTAAATCGACATCCATTGATTCTGATTTGCCTCCTTCAATTTCACTCCCATCATCTAAATAAGTTCCTGTAAAACTTAGAACTGCTACATCTCCATAGGCGGCTGGCCTGTTTTCAATAGGCACCAAAGTTGCAAGTTGTTTTCTTGATTGCTCGATAAGCTCATCAACTTTTTTAGGTTCGTAAAGAACGGACTCTGAATTAACTTCTAGACCTTTTGTATTATTTAATTTTGGAGAAGGTAAAACATCTGTTTCTAAAGTTACTTTAAGTTCTTTTGAAGGGTTAAAGTTTTGAAAAAGATTTTCGATTCCTCCATCAATTTCAGGTTCACAAAGAGGCTCAATTGATTCGCTTTGGATGGCTTCTCGCCATATGCCATCGATGAGATTTTCAAGAGCTGACGCCTTTATTCGTTCTATACCTATTTGCTGAAGAATTACTGCTCGAGGCACTTTGCCTTTCCTGAATCCAGGTATTTTTATAGAGCGACTTAAACGTGAGATGGCCTCTTCGTAACTTGCCTTGCATTTCATTGCAGGGACTTCTAATTCAACAGCAATTCGACTCTTGGGGAGGCGGGACGTTTTTATTTTTAGTGTGTCAGCACTCATTAATCAATGAAGGTAATTAGGTCATTACATTAATTAAGCGTGGGCATTTCCTCTACGGCGTATTGTGGCTTGAAGGTATTACGGCTTTTTAAAGTCGAAGCCCAAGGGTTGGAGGATATGGGTTTTAATCATGTTCCTTCTTAATCTTTTCCGTTTATACCAGTTTTTAAAGATTGCTTCCTAAAACTTTCCCTTCAGATCGATCACTCTCTGTCGCTGTCCTTGGAGCCAGCGGTGCAGTGGGTCATGAAATCCTGCATCTTTTAGAAGAAAGACAATTCCCAATTAGGGAAATTCGTTTATTAGCATCATCTCGATCAGCTGGAGCAAAGCAAATATGGAAAAACTCTACTTATCAAATTAAAGAGGTTAATCGTAAAAACTTAGAGGGCGTGGATCTTGTTTTAGCTTCTGCAGGTGGGGGAGTGTCTCGTAAATGGCGACAAACCATTGAAGATGTAGGGGCAATTATGATTGATAATTCAAGTGCATTTAGAATGGAAAAAGATGTTCCTTTAGTTGTACCAGAAGTCAATCCTAAAGATGCTTTTAATCATAAAGGTTTAATTGCAAATCCAAATTGTACGACAATTTTGCTGTCTTTGATATTAGCTCCTTTATCTATGAAGATTCCATTAAAACGAGTAATAGTGTCTACATATCAATCAGTTAGTGGAGCAGGAGCTAGAGCAATGGAAGAGTTGAAAAGTCTTAGCCAAGAAGTGTTAGATGGTAAAAATCCAACAAGTCAAGTTTTGCCATATTCATTAGCCTTTAATTTATTTCTTCACAACTCTCCACTGCAAGAAAATAGTTATTGCGAGGAAGAAATGAAAATGGTTAATGAAACGCGCAAGATATTAAGAATTCCGAATCTCCCTTTGTCAGCAACTTGCGTGAGAGTTCCAGTACTGAGGGCTCATTCTGAAGCTGTCAATATTGAGTTTGAGCAACCTTTCTCAGTCGAAGAAGCGCGTCAAATTTTAAACAAAGCAGAAGGTGTTGAATTAATCGAAGATGTTGCAAATAATCGGTTCCCGATGCCAACAGATGTAACAGGTAGAAATCCAGTGGCGGTTGGACGAATTCGTCAAGACATCAGTAATGCTAATGCTTTAGAGTTATGGCTATGCGGTGATCAGATACGTAAAGGAGCAGCATTAAATGCAATTCAAATTGCAGAACTGCTTTTGAGTAGATCATGAATTCTAAAGCCCTTTTCTCACCTATTCCTTTTGGTCGATTGCTTACTGCAATGGTTACACCATTTGACTCCGATGGGAAAGTTGATTTTGCGTTAGCAGGCCGCTTAGCCAAATATTTAGTAGAAGAAGGGTCAGATGGGATAGTTGTTTGTGGCACTACAGGAGAATCGCCAACATTGACTTGGAAAGAACAACATCAACTTATTGAGACTGTTCGCCAATCAGTTGGCTCAGATGTAAAGGTACTAGCTGGAACTGGAAGTAACAGTACTGATGAGGCGGTAGAAGCTACTAAAGAAGCTGCTTTGTCAGGAGTTGATGGAGCATTAGTAGTAGTTCCTTATTACAACAAGCCTCCGCAAGAGGGACTGGAAGCTCATTTCAAAGCAATTGCTATGGCAGCTCCTGAGTTGCCTTTAATGCTTTACAACATTCCAGGCAGGACAGGTTGTTCTTTAGCTCCAAGGACGGTTTCTAAATTAATGGACTGTCCCAATGTCGTTAGTTTAAAAGCTGCTAGCGGGACAACTGATGAAGTAACACAATTGAGAATTGAATGTGGAGCTAGGTTGGCAATTTATAGTGGAGACGATGGCTTGCTTTTGCCGATGTTATCGGTAGGTGCAGTTGGTGTTGTTAGTGTTGCTAGTCATTTAGTAGGCCGAAGCATCAAAGCAATGATTGAGGCTTATTTAAATGGTCACATTGATTTAGCACTTGGGTATCACGAGCATTTACAACCTTTATTTAAAGCTCTTTTTGCAACTACAAACCCTATTCCAGTCAAAGCAGCCCTCGAACTCAATGGTTGGCCTGTAGGTCCTCCAAGAAGTCCTTTGATTCCCCTTTCTGCTGAAATGAAAGAACAACTCTCTGAAATTCTTTTTGCCTTACATCAGACTTGATGTCCCGGCTTTAAGTAAATAGTTTGCAAAGCGTTCTCCGCTCCCGCAATACAACTCAAAGTAATTTTTGATTCTTATTCATGACCTATAGCTCAGCTAATTCCAGCACTAGTAATTCTTCTCCAAGTGCGTCTAGAAAATCTAAAGAGCCATGTTTGCGAGTTATTCCACTTGGTGGCCTTGGCGAAATAGGAAAGAACACATGTGTTTTTGAATATGGTGACGACATAATGATTGTCGATGCTGGACTTGCATTCCCTACTGATGGAATGCATGGCGTAAATGTTGTTATGCCAGACACAACTTATTTAAGGGAAAATCAGAAGAGAATAAGAGGAATGGTTGTTACTCATGGGCATGAAGATCATATTGGTGGTATTTCACATCATTTAAAGAACTTCAATATTCCAGTTATTTATGGGCCGCCTTTGGCTATGTCAATGCTTAGAGGGAAAATGGAAGAAGCTGGTGTTGCAGATCGTACTGTTATTGAAGTGGTTGGGCCAAGAGATGTTGTTAAAGTAGGTCAACACTTTTCAGTTGAATTTGTTAGGAATACGCACTCAATCTCAGATAGTTTTTCATTCGCTATTACTACTCCTGTTGGAGTGATTTTCTTTACAGGTGATTTTAAATTTGACCATACTCCTCCTGATGGTCAACCTGCAGACATTTCTAGAATGGCTGAATATGGAGAAAAAGGTGTTCTTTGTTTGTTATCAGATTCAACCAATTCTGAAGTCCCAGGTTTTACTCCTTCTGAGTATTCAGTATTCCCTAATCTTGACCGTTATATTGCCATGGCAGATGGTCGGGTAATGCTAACTACTTTTGCAAGCTCTACTCACAGAGTTGCAATGATTATCGAATTAGCCATGAAAAATGGCAGGAAAGTAGGCCTCTTAGGCAGATCAATGTTGAATGTTGTTGGTAAGGCAAGAGAATTAGGTTATATGAAATGTCCAGATGATTTATTTTTTCCAATTAAACAAATAAGGGACTTACCTGATCGCGAAACATTGTTATTGATGACAGGAAGTCAAGGCGAATCAATGGCTGCTTTGAGTAGGATTTCAAGAGGTGAACATCAACATGTTCAGTTGAAAAGTTCTGACACAGTTATTTTTTCTGCCAGTCCAATTCCAGGTAATACCATTTCAGTTATGCATACCATTGATAGATTAATTCGACTAGGAGCAAAAGTTATTTATGGAAAAGAGCATGGCATTCATGTTTCTGGACATGGTTGTCAAGAAGATCAGAAATTGATGCTTGCATTAACAAAGCCAAAGTTTTTTGTTCCAGTTCATGGTGAATTCAGAATGCAAGTTCTTCATGGGAAAACTGCAAATTCAATGGGAGTCCCTCAAGAAAATATATTAGTTTTGCAAAATGGAGATGTAGCTGAATTAAGGCCAGAATCTATGGTTCAAGGGGAGTCGGTAAAAGCTGGCGTTGAATTGCTTGATTCAACAAGAAATGGGATAGTTGATTCAAGGGTTTTAAAGGAAAGACAGCAACTTGCCGAAGATGGAGCAATTACAGTTTTAACAGCCATTAGTACTGATGGAGTAATGGTTGCCCCTCCAAGAGTCAATTTGCGTGGAGTCGTAACCAGTTTGGACGCTAAAAAACTTTCTTTCTGGGCAGAAAGAGAAATTAGTTGGGTCTTGGAAAATCGTTGGAAACAACTTAGTAGGCAAACTGGTCCTAAAACAATCGAAGTAGATTGGATGGGTGTTCAACGCGAAGTTGAAGTTGGATTGGCACGCCGAATTCGTCGCGAGCTACAAGTCGAGCCTTTGATTCTTTCTTTAGTACAACCAGCCCCAGGGGGCACACCGGCTTATCAAGGACAAGAGTCTCCTCCAGTGGAAGAAAATAAGAATCCTGTAAATCGTAGAAACCCTAGAAGTCAAGAACCTTCAAAACTTGTAAATAATAAAACTGTTGTTCAGGCAGAAAAAACAACTCCTCAACCTTCAGTAGATAAAAACAAAACGACAACAAATAGTCAAGAACCACAGAGTTCTTCTGACATGCCTGCAGGACGTACTCGTAGAAGACGATCAGCTGTTGCTTGATGAGACAATCGCTTTTTAATCTAAAAATTATTTTGAGTTAAATCTATAATTTGTACAATATCTTTTGTCCATTTGATTGAAAAGTGCTTGCCAAATCTAATTAATCCAGGAGGTTTTGATATTTCAACATCAAGACTTAATTGTTTCAGGGATTTTGAATTTAAATTTGGTAATTCATTAATTTTTAGCCAATAAGCTAAAAGAGTAACCTTTGTATTTATTGGGAATTGATTTAATTTCTTCCTACTAAGACCATCGTCTAATTTTATTGATTGTAGTATAAATTTAGCCATTGACTCTTGTTCTTCTTTATACAGAGAAAGTCTTTCAGATAATTCTGATATCCTCAAGCTACATCCTGGATGAATTTTTTCCAATCTAGGAATAATCTCATGTCTAATAAAATTTCTTCTAATAATTGTATTTTGATTGGAAGGATCAATCCAAAAAGGTAATTCTAAATCTTTACAGATCTCATGTGTCTCTTTTCTGTTGAAGCAAAGAAATGGTCTTACTAATTTAATATTTGTTTTCAGATCTCTACTTACTTGGATGCTTGATAGGCCTCTAATATCTGCTCCTCTGGCTAAGTTTAAAATGAAAGTCTCTGTTCTATCACTCCCTGTGTGACCTGTTAAAATAAAAGTTGAATGTATACTTTGATTTGTTATTAATAGATCTTCTGCTAACTTAATTAAACAAGAATATCTCCAGTCTCTTGCTTTCTCTTCTGTGTTGACCTCATTTTTATTTATTTGATTTGAGTGAAACATTAGATTATTTTTACTGCACCACACTTTAAGATTATCTTTGACTATTCTTGAGTTTTTATGCCATCCATGATCACCGTGCCAAATAAAAATTTTCCATTTGTAAATACGTTTTAAGTCTAATATTATTTTCATCAAGGCCATTGAGTCTTGTCCTCCGGATATAGATAGCACTAGATAAGATTCTTTTGGCAAAAGACTTGGCGAAGCTTGAAGGCTGTCATGTAAACGTTTATGCCATTTACTCCATGGTTTATCGTTTGTTTTTGATGGGGTCATTTTTTTGGGTTTACCCACCTAGGGACATATTGTTAGTTTTGTGGCTTAGTTGATGGGAGAATTGATATATCTGACGTGTTTCGATGACTAGACTCAATTCTCTTCCTACAAATCTTAAGAAGAGGTTAGAGCAAAAAGCTCTCCTTAAGATTATTTCTGGATTGAGTAATTTTGAAAAACGATCTGTTGAAATGGTAGCTCGTGCTGCCGGCAAAGGTGGGGCTGACTTAATTGATGTTGCTTGTGATCCATCATTAGTTGAATTGGCTATTAAAGCCTCAGGGCTACCTATTTGTGTAAGTGCTGTGGATCCAAAACTATTTCCTCCTGCAATAGAAGCAGGCGCTTCCATTATGGAAATAGGGAATTTTGATTCGTTTTATCCTAAAGGTCGATTTTTTGACGCAAAGGAGGTTTTTGATTTAGCTCTTCAGACAAAGAAGCTGATGAAAAATGTATTTCTATCAGTAACTATTCCACATATTTTATCTTTAGACCTACAGGCTCAATTGGCTTTAGAACTTGCTGATATAGGTGTTGATTTGATTCAAACAGAGGGTGGTACTAGTGCTAAACCATTGAGTGCAGGCTCTTTAGGACTTATTGAAAAAGCTTCTCCTACTTTGGCGGCAGTGCATACTATTTCACAAGCATTTAAGCAAAATGAATGTATGGTTCCTGTCTTATGTGCTTCTGGGATGTCATCAGTTACTTTGCCAATGGCAATTGCTTCAGGTGCTTCAGGAGTAGGAGTTGGTTCTGTTGTCAATAAATTAACTGATGATATATCTATGCTTGCAGTAGTTAGGACTCTTCGAGAATCTTTCTTGCCCATTGACAACTTCACAAAAGCACAAAATTTCTATAGTTAAATGAAATTAAGATTTTATTGCTTTAGATGCTCTATTTAGAAGTGAGTATTTATTAAAAGGACTTTATAATATGAATTTATTTTTATTAGATTTTAATTGTTGGTTGAGGTAGTCTTGATGTCTAATTATAAGCTTCATTCTCCTTATCTTCCAAAGGGTGATCAGCCTAAGGCTATTGATAATTTGGTTGAGGGAGTGAATGAAGGAAAAAGATATCAAACGCTTCTTGGTGCTACAGGTACTGGCAAGACATTTACTATCGCTAATGTAATAGAGAAAACAGGCCGACCATCATTAGTTCTTGCACATAATAAAACATTAGCGGCTCAATTATGTAATGAATTGAGAGAGTTTTTTCCTAATAATGCTGTCGAGTATTTTATTTCTTATTATGATTATTATCAACCTGAAGCATATGTTCCAGTTAGTGATACTTATATAGCAAAAACATCTTCAATCAATGAAGAGATTGATATGTTAAGGCACTCTGCCACTAGATCTTTATTTGAAAGAAGAGACGTCATTGTTGTTGCTTCTATTAGTTGTATTTATGGATTGGGTATGCCGAGTGAATATTTGAAGTCTTCAGTGAGATTTGAAGTTGGTAAATCTATTGATTTAGGTTCTTTGTTGCGCCAATTAGTTAATAATCAATATAGTAGAAATGATATTGAAATTAATCGAGGTCGCTTTCGAGTTAAAGGCGATGTATTAGAAATAGGACCTGCATATGATGATCGATTGGTAAGAATAGAACTATTCGGCGATGAAATTGAAGCCATTCGATATGTTGATCCTATTACAGGAGAAATTATACAAAGTTTAGATTTTATTAATATTTATCCTGCAAAACATTTTGTTACACCTAAAGATCGATTGGAAAAGGCTATTGAAGATATTAAAGAGGAATTGAATGATCATTTGGCTTATTTAAATGATATGGGTAAGTTGTTAGAAGCTCAAAGATTAGAGCAGCGTACTAAGTATGATCTTGAGATGCTTAGAGAGGTAGGTTATTGTAATGGAGTAGAAAATTATGCTAGACATTTAAGTGGGAGAGAAAAAGGAACTCCTCCTGAATGTTTGATTGATTATTTCCCTAAAGATTGGTTGCTGTTAGTTGATGAAAGCCATGTAACTTGTTCACAATTGCAAGCAATGTATAACGGAGATCAATCAAGAAAAAAGGTTTTAATAGAACATGGTTTTCGCTTACCAAGTGCTGCTGATAATCGACCATTGAAAAGCGAAGAGTTTTGGGAGAAAGCTAGTCAAACAATTTTTATAAGTGCGACACCTGGAGATTGGGAATTAACAATTAGTGAAGGTTCTATTGCCGAACAAGTTATTCGACCAACTGGAGTTTTAGATCCTTTGGTTGAAGTTCGACCAACAAAAGGTCAAGTGGATGATTTGTTGAGTGAAATACATATACGCGAAAAGAAAAAAGAGCGTGTTTTAATAACAACTTTAACAAAAAGAATGGCGGAGGACTTAACTGATTATTTATCAGATAATGGTGTAAAAGTTAGATATTTGCATTCCGAGATTCATTCAATTGAGAGGATAGAAATAATTCAAGATTTACGAGTTGGTGAATATGATGTTTTAGTTGGAGTGAACCTTTTAAGAGAGGGTTTGGACTTACCTGAAGTTTCTTTGGTAGTAATTCTTGATGCAGATAAGGAAGGTTTTTTACGAGCACAAAGGTCACTTATTCAAACAATAGGTAGAGCGGCAAGACATGTCGAAGGATTGGCCATTTTATATGCAGATAACCTTACTGAGTCTATGTCTAAAGCAATTTCTGAGACCTTTAGAAGGAGGGAGATTCAAGAAGAACATAATAAACAAAATGGAATTATCCCTCGTCCTGCTGGCAAAAAGGCAAGTAATTCTATTCTTTCTTTTTTAGAATTATCTAGAAGACTACAAAGAGAGGGTAATGAATTAGATTTAGTTGAGATTAGTGGAAAGGTAAAAGATTCTATTGATAATGAATTTGATCCTGCAATCACTTTAGAGGCTTTGCCTGAATTGATTCATAATTTAGAAGAAAGAATGAAGACTTCTGCAAAAGAATTGAAGTTTGAAGATGCTGCAAAATTGCGTGATAGGATCAAACAATTGAGGGGAAAGTTGTTAGGCTCATAACTAAATATGAGGTATTTATATGATAAAAATAAGTTACTTAATAGAATCATATTTCTTCTAATATTTGCGAGTTTTTTGGTGCCTTCATTTTCTAAAATGAATAAAAATGAGGTTGTTAATGCCGAAACCTTTATTGCGAATAGTGATTTATGTACTGGTAATCCTGTAATAGTGAATGATCTTCTTAAAGTTGGAAAAATTTTAGGTGTAAATGTAGTTAAAGGTATTCCAAGGCTTCCAGGTAAAGATGCAACATATGAGGCTTACCCTGGCCAATTAGGTGTTATTACAATTACTCAAAGATTTCTAGATCCAATAGTCTATTGTATGCTTTTAACCCATGAATTTATTCATGTCTTACAACATTTGAATGGAAATCTTAATGCTGTAATCCCAATCGGATGGGATCTTACTTTTGATCAGGTTTATCAATACAAAAGTTTGCAAGAAGCAGAAGCCTATGCTTATCAAAATTTCCCACGCAAAGTCTTATTTTACTTAAGGAGATATATTGATTAAAACCTACACTATAGAAAATTCCTTTTTTTAACTCCCTTGAATTATTCGCCCAATTTAAAACAATTATGTACAACTTGTAGTCCAGTTAATCCATCATTTTGACTGACAATACAGCTTGTTCTAATTTCACTTGTGGCAATCATTTCTATATTGATATTGGCATTTGCAAGTGCTCTGAACATTCGCGCTGCAGTACCTGGTGTAGTTGGCATACCTGCTCCTACTGCGCTTATTCGAGTTATAGGAGCTCCTTCCCTTAATTGTGACCCATTCCATTGAGATAGTAATGGAGCAAGAGCTTTATCTGCGCTATTACGATCTTCTTTTTTTAATGTAAAACTAATATCTCTACTTCCATCATGATGCAACCTTTCTGATTGAACAATACTATCTATACTGATTCCAGAATCAGCTAAGGCTGAGCATAAAGAAGCTGCGGTTCCTGGTTTGTCAGGTACTTTGCAAACACTTAATTGAGCTTGATCAGGATCCATTGCGACTCCTCTAACTTCAGGTTCTTCTGTTTCTTCAATTATGGGATTGGTTTGAATTTGGTTGTCTGTTAGTTCAAATGCTTCAGAAACTGTTCTTAATGCTTTATTTCCATAGTTTGCTTCAATTATGCAGCTAACTTTCACTTCACTTGTTGCTATTACTCTTAAATTAATACCATTTCTTGAAAGATTTTCAAATAGTTTTGCCGCAATACCTGGCCTTCCCATTATTCCAGCACCTCTGATACTTAACTTCGTCATATTGTTTTGTATTGATAATTGACCACCTAGTTTTTTTATTATTTTCTCGCAAAGACGATGTGCTTTAGTTAAATCTTTTTCGCAAACAGTAAAAGTAATATCATTACTTTTACCTTCATGAGTGGATTGGATAATTAGATCAACATTTACGCCACCTTTAGATAGTGTCTCAAATAAATCTGCTGCCACACCTGGTTGATCAGGAACATGCGATAACGCAAATACAGCTTGTGCTTCAACTAATTCCAATCCATCTACTGGTTTTCCTAGCTCAAGCCCATCTCGGCCAAGGGTACGACTTCCTTGACTAGTAAGCGTTGTCCCAGGTTCATCGCTCCAGCTTGATTTGACAATTAATTTAATTCCGTAATTTCTTGCTATTTCCACTGCCCTTGGGTGTAATACAGCAGCTCCAAGGCTTGCTAATTCAAGCATCTCATCACAACTGATTTTTTCCATTAGTTTTGCATCTTTAACTTTTCTGGGATCAGTAGTAAGAACTCCTGGAACATCTGTGTAAATTTCGCAAGCTTCAGCTTCTAAAGCAGTCGCTAGAGCCACTGCAGAAGTATCCGACCCTCCTCTTCCAAGAGTTGTTATTTCTGCTGTTCCTTCAGTTCCTAGACTAGTTCCTTGAAATCCCGCTACTACTACTACTTGACCTTCGGCAATTCGGGCTTTAATTCTTTCTGTACGAACTTCAAGTATTCGTGCACGACCATGAGAAGATTCTGTAACTATTCCTACTTGTGTGCCAGTCATTGATAATGACTGAATTCCTAGTTCATGAAGTGCTATTGAAAGCAATGCAATAGATACTTGTTCTCCAGTGGCAAGCAACATATCTAATTCACGTTGCGGAGGCTTGTTACTTAGTTCTTTGGCAAGTTTCGTTAATTCATCAGTTGTGTTTCCCATGGCTGATAGAACAACCACTAAGTCATTTCCATTTTCTTTGCTCGCTAAAATTTTTTGAGCAACTGCTTTGATTCGCCCAACGCTTCCTACAGAGGTGCCGCCGAATTTTTGAACAAGCAACGCCATTCGAAGTGGAAGCTTTTGATTAGATTATTTCAGCTTTTCAGTTTAATGATAATTAGAGGTGAGCAATCCATCGCGAAAGGCGTTTTTAGCAAGTGCTCCTTTTTTTAAAGCAGCTTCAATACTTAGTAGTTGATTTAAAAGTCCTAAAAACTCATCAGAACTTTTTCCTTGAATTTGTTTGCGAATGACATAAATTCTTTTTGGATTACCAATTCCAGCAGCTTTTGCGATTTTTTGTACATCTTTTTCTCCTTCTTTTTCCAAGAGACTGACCCATAAACATCCCCTAACTTGACCTGTAAGAGTTGCCAAAATTCTTAGAGGAGGTTCTCCCGTGTCTAATAATGCATCAATAAGCATTATTACTTCACCAAGATTTTTATTTATCAGTTTATTCCCAATTACTAATGAATTTGTGGTTTTACCTTCTATTAATTTTTTTATATCATCTGATGTGATTACTTTATTCTCATTTTTAGCATCAACAAAAATGCTGAGTTTGATTAACTCAGAATTCAACCTTTCACTATCATTACCTATTGCATCTATAAGGCATGATATTCCATCTTGTGTTACATTTAAATGTAATTCTTTTGCTGTTTTTTCTATAAATAATTTTTGCCCATTATAATCCCAAGCGGCCGGTAATAAAAAACTTTTTTCAATAGCTTGATTTGATTTTATAAGGCTTTCGAGCTTCTTTGTGCTTTTCAGCCTTTTATCAGGCTTATTAACATTATTTAGGATTAAAAATGTATTTTGAGGTATCAAAGTTATCATTTTTTCAAATATCTCACTTATTTCAGATGTACAGTTATTACATATTGGACTTCTTTTAAGTAATACAATTCTTCCACCAATTCCAAACGGTGGTGTGCATGCTTCTTCTAATGCTCTTTTAGTTTGATTGATGTCAGAACCATCCAATCTACTTAGATTAATAGAATTCCATGAAGGATCAATTATTTGATTGATTAATGATTCAATTGCTCTATCACTTGCGGCTAAATCATTACCCCAGATTAATTGTATTGGCATGGAAACTAATTAAATTAGACTTTTATAAGATGATGTTTTAATTGCCTAAGCTTTTGGAAGAGAAAAACAAAATGCTTGATCATCCAATTTTCCTAAAGAGTGTGCGATTTATTCGGAGGGAGTTGGGATCTATAAATCTTGATCATTTGCATCAAATTGTTCTTGAGAGAATGATTCATACAAGTGGAGATTTTTCAGTGAGCTCTTTGCTGCGTTTTAGTCCAGATGCATTTCAGTTGGGATTAAGGGCTTTGAAAGCTGGCTCGGTAATTATTGCCGACACCTCAATGGCTACGGTAGCTATTAAACCAATGTCTGAGAGAACTATTCATACTCCTGTTCATAATGTTCTTGATTGGGCTCCAAAGCAAACCTGTACTGAACAAACTAGATCAGCATTTGGTATGCAAAATATATGGAAAGAGTTTGAACCTAGATTTTCAGAAAATGATGCCCCATTAGTGGTTATAGGAAGTGCACCAACTGCATTAGAGGCTTTGTTGGATTTGATTGAGGCAGGGCATCATCCTCCAAGCTTGATTATTGGAATGCCAGTTGGCTTTATAGGAGTAGAAAATAGTAAAAAAAGGCTTATGAATAGTCATATTCCTTTTATTGTTCTTGAAGGAACTCGAGGAGGAGCTGCACTTGCAGCTTCAGTTGTAAATGCCTTAATGCGAGAGGCCTTAAATTGATTGTGCTTTTTTAAGCTGATGCAGAGATAGAAGATCGCTCATTTTTGTGGGATTTTTTTTATCAACAATTTCATTAGACATATTTTGCGCTTCTAACTTAGTTAATATGTTTTGTGCTTTGCTTATAACTTTTTTGGGAACTCCTGCTAGCCGAGCTGCTTCAATTCCATAACTTCGACTTGCTCCTCCTGGAACAACCTTGTGAAGGAAGAGAAGACTTTCTCCTGTTTCTTCAACCATTACTTGGAAATTAGCTACATTTTTTGATTTAATAGCAAGTGCATTGAGTTCATGATAATGGGTTGCAAAAACAGTACGACTTTGAATTTCTTGAGATAGAAATTCACTTACTGCCCACGCAATTGAAAGCCCATCAAAAGTTGCAGTTCCTCTTCCTATTTCATCTAGTAGTACGAGTGATTTATTTGTGGCCTGATTCAGAATGTATGCAGTTTCTGTCATTTCAACCATAAAAGTTGATTGCCCTGTTGCTAAATCATCCACGGCTCCAACCCTCGTAAAAATTCTATCTGTAATACTTATTTCAGCTTTTGAGGCAGGGATCCAACTCCCTATTTGAGTTAAAAGTTGGATTAAACCTATTTGTCTTAAATAGCAACTTTTTCCGCTTGCGTTTGGTCCTGTAAGAATAATTAAATCAATTTCTTCTCCTAAATTAATATCATTTGGTTCAAAATTAGAATCGGCTAATAATTGTTCAACTACTGGATGTCTACAATCTTTGATTTGGATTTTTCGTGAACTTTTATTTGCAGTTTTATTAATAAGTTTAGGAGCACAATAGTTATTTGTAGCTGCTACATCCGCCAAGCTGCATAACGCATCTAATCCTGCGACTGCTCTTGCAGCTTTTCTTATTAAATTTGCTGAATCACCAATCAATTCTCTTAACTTACAAAATATCTCATATTCTTTTTGTGCAGCGCGAGCTTTAGATTGAAAGATTTGTCCTTCTCTTTCTTTAAGTGCTGGTGTAATAAACCTTTCTTCATTGGCAAGCGTTTGCCTTCTTATCCAATGTTCTGGTACTTGTTTGGCCTTTGCTTTACTTACCGCTAAAAAATATCCGAAAGTTCTATGGTATTGAATTTTCAGATTAGGAATACCACTGATTTCTTTTTCTTCTATTTCTTGATTCTTGAGCCATGAATCTTGGTCATCTAGTAAGTTCCTTAGTCCATCTAATAACTTATCCACACCATCATGTATTAAACCTCCTTCAGTAAGGCTTAGAGGTGGTGTGTCAATTATCTGATGCCTTATATTTAAGGATAAATCAATCAATTTGTTGTCAACCTTACTTAGTTCTTGCAGCCAAGGGGGACCGTCATCTTTTATAAGATTTATTTTTTCTGCTAAATATGGAAGCCTTTCAATTCCATCTGCAATTGCAACTATATCCCTTGCGCCAGCCTGACCTGCGCCTGCTCTCCCAGCAAGTCTTTCTAAGTCACCCATAGAGCGAAGTATTTTTCTAAGATCTTTTCTTAGGCTTCTATGTTTGACAAGTTTACTAACAATAGTCTGTCGAGATTGAATAGCATTAATATCTATTAGAGGCTCTTCAACCCATCTTCTAAGACATCTTCCTCCCATAGATGTAAGTGTTCTGTCAATAGCCCATAAAAGTGAGCCTTGAAATTTGTTATCTCTTTGAGTAGAAGTTAATTCAAGATTTCTTCTTGTTTGAGTGTCTAGAAGTAAACCTTGACCTTGATATACAATTTTAGGAAAATCAAGAGGAATTGGTTTTAGATTTTTATTGTTTTCATTTTCTATATTTATTGGCTTGGTTGTATATAGATAACTAATTAAACCACCTGCAGATTTTGATAAAAGGCTATTAGCTCTAATACCTAGGCCATCAATCCTATTAATTTTATAATGTCTTTTTATTGAAGCTTCTGCTTCATGCTCTGAAAAGTAAGTTTTTGATATCTCATGGATGTGTGATTTGTCGGGAAATATTTTTAGACAATCAATTTTGCTTGAACCCTCCCAAATAATTTCTGATGGTTGAAGCTTTGCAAGCTCTTGTTGTAATGATTCTTTCCCTTTATGTTCTGTTATTAGGAATTCTCCGGTACTGACATCTGCACTAGCTAAGCCCCAATTAAAGGATTGATCTTCACTTTTTTCAATTAATATTGCCGCTAACCAATTATTTTTACGCGCTTCAAGCATTCCTTCTTCAATGATGGTGCCTGGAGTAAGAACTCTGGTGATATCTCTTTTAATTAGCCCTCCTTTACTGGGGCTACTTTCTAGTTGATCGCATAAAGAAACACTTAAGCCTCTGCCTACTAATTCAGAGCAATATCGTTCTGCTGCATGATGTGGTATTCCTGCCATTGGTACTTTCCCAATTTCTTTTCCTGCTTCTTTACTTGTGAGAGTGATTTCTAGTAATCGAGAAACTGTTAACGCGTCTTCAAAAAAACATTCAAAGAAGTCACCTAATCGATAGAGCAAAATTCTGTCTGGATTCTTTTTTTTAACTTCTATGTAATGCCTCAGCATAGGCGTTATCTTGTCAGGATTAATCAGATTGTGGTGGGACCAGTTGGGTAATTCTTTATTTGGGTCTTTTGATCTTTTGCTTTGGTCTTGAAAGACGTTTTTTTGAGAGTTATTTCCAGGCTCGATGCCTTTGTGCTTTCTCGGCCTTGTTACAGCATCTTTAACAAGTTGATTGTCATTAAGTTCATGATTAGGAATATTTTCGATACTTGATGGTTTTTTCTCTTCATAGACAGGCCCTGATGAATCTCCAAACAAGCTGCCTTGCAATAGATCAGAGTCGGAGGCCATGGAACTTGACTCTCTTAATTAGTTCGCATAGTAGATGGCGTTGTTGTGTTTGCATGTGAAGCCTCGCGACACCTCTAAGTAACTTTTATGAATATTGCTCTATCTCATGGGAGAATTATT
>CACFBG010000010.1 GCA_902564535.1 uncultured Prochlorococcus sp. | reverse complement strand
GAATAGGGTGTCCAAGAGTAAAATTAGTTGAATTGTGAAAGATAACACTATTAATTCCTATTGAAGTCATTGCAGATAAACCTGACATAGAGGTAATTAATAAATCTGTATTAGCCAATATTTTCCATTGTTCTTCTAAAAAATGCTGTAGAGGAATTAATTCTATTCTTTTCCCAATCATATATCTGATACTCTGGGAAAGAATTATGAATTGCAATTGGTAATATTTCCTGTGAGCTGTTTCGAAATGATGCTTCATCAGATTTAGAATCATTTTTATAATTATCTGTCCTTACGTGATAAATGAGTCGCTTTGAATGCGATTTATCCTCGCATAAAGAGGCAAATTGAAGCTTATCATTTATTAAAATATGAGATAAATCTAAACGACTATGCTTCATATGAATAAAATGATCAGTCAAGGCAATATTTGAATCCTCAATTTTATTAGAATTAATACTTCCAATTATTTTAATCCTTGAAGTATAATTTCTTTTAATTAAACTAACTAAAGCACCAAAATCTGCTGCGTAATCCAACTCACCCCATATTGAGATAGATTTTGTGTAGCCAATCTCTAAAAGCCTAATTGCATACAAAAGCCAAGCTAAATGTCCAAAAGACATAAGATTATAAGGACTTAGGTTTATTGTTTCCAATGGATTCTTAAAAGGATGAATTTTAATTTGATTATGAATATTTCTAAATGGATCAAATGAATAATGGCTTTTCAAAGGGTGCAAATTATATATTTTCCTATAATAGGAAAAATAATCAATAGCTCTACCTCCAACACCAAGAGAAATCAGTTTCTTCAGCAGTTTAGATTTTTGTAGATCAGATAGATCTGAGGAGTTGATAATTTCAACTTTTAAATAACCACTGGTGTCACCTATTTCTAAATCTAAATATGAAAATATCTCATCCAGTAATGACTCTGGTATAACATAATTATTCTTAAATAATTCTACAATTTCTGAAATAAACTCATCTATTTTATGCCCTTGACTTGTCTTGTATACTTTTGAAGTACTTAACAGACGATATCTTAAATCCTCACAGTTACATAAATGTGCTCTAAGTGTATTATGATTTATCTTCATAAGAAAATTATAAAATCCTTAATGCTATAATTCTACTCTAACAAGAATGAAAATGTGATTTTCATTTAGAATGATAAATATGCTTAATTGATCCTAAAATAATTTTTTATCTTAAAGTTTCTCATATAATTTCTATTTATATGCTAATATAATATTAAACTCCTATTGCCTGTCGTGATAAATTCACTAATTAAAGAGTTTTCATTCAAAAAATATTTTTTTTAACCTACATAGTCATGAGAAAGTTAATTTTAATAGAAGATTCATATGTTATGAAAGGCCTACATTCGGTCTATATATCTCGTATCCTAAAAAAATATATGAATACAGATGCTGTTGTAATATTTTGGGAATCATCTGGCTGGGCTTTATCAAAAGATAACTTACCAATAATTAAAGATGGGTCGAAACTTATAGGATCAGATAATAAAATACTTTTAACAAAATTATTAGAGTCATTCAAATTATATTTAGAAACTTTAAAGATAAATAATATAATTAAAGGGTTATCAAATAGACAAAGTGAATCGATTTCTATTGAGGATATTTGTAAGATAAAATATAAAGATTCAAGAATGGGATTAGGCCTTTTAAGTACAGCTCTTAGATTATTTCCGCAAGTAAATATCGAAGAGAAATTAGATTATAAATTGTTTTATCAATTCTCTAAATTATCTATTATTTCAATAGAATTTCTTTTATACTTATCAGATGTATTTGATTTTGAATTAGCCTTTTTCTCTGAAACTGTATATCAAACACTATTTTTAATAGATACTTACACATTATCTGGAGGTAAATGTCCTATTTTATTAGACCCAGGTGCGCCTTGTGTTATTGATCAAGAAATCACATCACAATCTATTAATACAGGAAAAGGGTCAAGAATGATTGCTTCATTCCTTTCGAGAAAAATGCTTGCACTGCCCTTGAAATTATCTCCAAAACAATATTTAAATCATTACTTATCTGGAACTAAGAATTCATCTCGATCTGAAGAGTTTCACACTACGCAAACTTTTTATAGCAATCATGTTAAAAATCTAGGCTATGAATTATACTCTAGAGAAAACTTACTAAGTCCTGATTTTTTTAAAATAATTAAAAGTGTTAATTTAGTTTTATACTTACAAGGAGTAACAGATGGTCCTTTCTTAAATGGTTATTCAGGCTTTGCCACTCCTCATGTATATTTCAAATCACTAATAGAAAAAGTAACATATGCAATAGAAAAAAATTATGGTACTAGAGACGAGATATTATTTATTATAAAACCCCATCCAAATATTTTAAATGGCTTAGGTTCTATTCATCCCGCTCATCTTGACAAAGCAAGAACAGAATTAAAAGTCTCTAAATTCATGCTTACTGATTTGGTAAAGCTATTAGAGAAATTAAAAGTAGATTTTATAATTGTAGATCCTCTATTAGCCAGTTCACTTGTTTTAGGGGTAGCGAATTCAATACATGTTACTCATCATGGCACAGTTTCTTTAGAGGCAAGTTCCCTAGGCTTACCAGTTATATGTTCTAAAATATCCCCATTGGCCTATATTGAATCGTTAAATAATTACTATATTTATAATGATACTGATAATATATATAAAATTTCTAATGCAATTTCTCAACTAAAAACTAATAATTTAAGATTATCTAATCAACAATCAATAAATGATATAGTTGAAAAAGACAGATATCTGTCGGATTATATAAATGATTTAAATGATCTAATAAAATCATTTAAGGATTATTATGGTTTGGATCATGATGAGTTTATTATTAAAAATAATCTTTCATTCAATCCATTAGAGATAAACACATTAGATAAGAAGATTCAGGCTAAAGTTAATCTTATATGGTCTTATATCTCTAAGCTGGATAATATTTAATAATCAATTCAATGATTACACTCTAAGTCTAGATGTTCTCTAAGCTTTCTGGAAATTGGAACTTCTGCATCAATCACTCTTTTCTCGCCATCTCCCAAAGCTTTCTCGATTGTTCTTACTCCACTTACTAATTTTCTTAATCCAACTGGCTCTAAAGATGCAGCTTGGTCAGATCCATACATTGCTCTATCAAGAGTTATGTGTCTTTCAAGAGATGTAATTCCCATAGCAGCTGCAGCATAAGAAATTACCAAACCCACTTCATGTCCACTATAACCAACATTACATTTATATTTCTCCTTCAATGTTTTAATTACATTTAGATTTGCATCGTGATCCTTCATTGGGTAAGTAGATACTGCATGCATTAACTCAAAAGGACAATTATGCTGTTTAAAAATATTTATTGCTATAGAGATATCATTATAGTTTGACATTCCTGTAGATATAAAAGTATGTTTTTGTTCAGAGGCTACTAACTTTAATAGCTCTTCATTCACTAACATGGCCGAGGCTATTTTATTGTATTTGCAATTAAATTGTCTAAGAAATAATTGACTATCTGTATCCCAAGCAGAAGCAAACCAATCAATAGATTTTTGATCACAATAATTATCTATTTCCTGATAATCAGATAAAGAAAATTCCAACGCTTCTTTTTGATCCCTTTGTGTAGTTCCCCAAGGGCTATTTCTAGGATCATTTAAAAATTGAGAAGAATATACTTTATCAATGTTTCTTTTCTGTAACTTAATAGCATTACAACCTGCCTCAGAAGCAACATCAATCAATTCCTTACATATATTTAAATCTCCGTTATGATTAATTCCAATCTCTGCTACGATATAAATAGTTTTTGGTTTCATTTATAAAAAATTAATAGTTGTGGTAAAGAAGTTTAAATAATTCATCATTTGACATTGACTGAATGTTAATGAATTCCTCAACAAATTCTCTTAAAAATCCATCACCTCCTTTGCTTTCAAGAACCACACTAGCCTCTTGCTTGACTAGATTGTGTGCATCTGATGGGACGACACTATGTCCAGCATAGCGCATTAATTCAAGATCGTTAAGATCATTGCATAGAAATAATGTACTTATTTTATCCTCTTGACCAAAAGATAAGTTATTAACGACAAATTCAAGCTTATTTGATATTCCTTGATAACACTGTAATCCAAGCTTATCAGCTCTTGACTGTACGACAGGATTAACCTCTGTTGAAAGAATAAATTGATCGATGTCTAGTTTTTTATATCTTAAAAAAGAATTTAACAAGTTTAAACCCAAGCCATCTCCTCTATTACATCTTACAAATTCATTAGAGTTTGAATCTACATATACACTATTGTCAGTAAATACTCCATCAAAATCATATATTATAAATTTAATTTCCTTGTATGATGGCATTTTCATATTATTCTCCTAACATCATCTTTTCTATTAAATCACAAAGTACATGACCAATAAGGAGATGCATTTCCTGTATCCTAGCAGTTTCAAGTGAATTAATTAGTATAACTTCATCTGCTATATCATTTGCAACTCCACCTCCTTTCCCTAGGAAAGCAATACTTAATATGTTATTTTTTTTTGCATACTCAAGTACATTTAAAATATTCTTACTTAAACCCGAAGTAGATAAAACTATTAATATATCTCCAGCACTAGATAACCCTTCTAATTGCCTAGTAAAAATATCATTATAACCATAGTCATTTGCTATACAAGTTAACTTTGCACTTTCACCTAAAAGTGATAAAGAACGGAAAGGTTTTCTATCACGGTTAAATCTTCCTAAGAGTTCGGCAGATAAATGCTCTGAATCCGATGCACTTCCTCCATTGCCACACCAAAATATAGAAGATTCTCTACGCAATGCATTCACTATCACTTTTGCTAAGCTCAAGATTTTTTCCTTATATGTTATTAAGGTTAAGTTAGATAGTTTTTCATGCTCCCTAAAGGACTGAGAGATAGCAGATGAATAAACATCATCCATTGGGATGTCCTTAATTAACCTTATAATACACCTTTGATACTATTGTTTGTCTCCTATCAAAATTATTGTTATTTTAGGGGCTAGTTGGTTCTTCTAAATAAAAAGAGATTCCTTTCGATAGTGATTTCTGATGATGTTGATTTTAAATCTAAGGTAAAAAGCCAGATCAAATAAATGCTTGCAAAGGCTTAATTCATTGCAATTAAATTGAAAGCAAATTCAAAAGTATCGAGAAATTCCCATGGAGGCTTGCCAAAAATAAAATTAGTATCATTTTATACTAACTCTTGCGGGGTGGCTATGGTCATTTTTATAAATTAAATTCCTTTGATATATTTTTAACACAACGTAAATAGTTACCGCTAGCAGAAATATTAAAGATTTGGAACTTAATATTATTCTTACTTGAAAAAGAAATAAAACGAACCCATGCTTCTTTGCCTAGATTTATTTCCTGATCAATATCTGAGTTACTATTAATTTCCAATATTTCTTCATGGCATTCTGAAACACCTGCTTCTTTAATATCACCAGAATGAAATGATATCTTCAATTGAGAAGATATGTTATATTTAGATTTAGTAATTAATTTAATTCTAATTGAGTCTACAATATAACCAGAGCCTAAATCTAATATAAAAAGTTCACACATTCTTGACTTGACATTACCTTCCTTAGTAACTCTACCCCAATCCATATTTGAGTCTGAGACTCTAGAAAAATAAAGTACATTCTTACAATGCTCTCTCCTTTCATATCGACTAACCAAGTCTATATTGGAATTTGACTTACTCCATTTTAATAATCCATTATATAACTCTGACATATATAGTGTTTTTGTTGTAACGTCTATATTTAAATGATTTTCATCTATTTCTCCAAAAAAATTGACATCTGTATTCATTTTCTGGTGGTCAATAATTAAATTATTAACAGTAAAAAAGGGCATATTTCTCTTTTTCATTTGTATTTCTATTTCATTATTTAATAATCGACAAAGAATATTCCTATCTGAGTTTTCTCCATAAGAAGGTATTCCACAACCAGTTCCAAAAGGTCCGCATACAATAGTTAAAAAACCTTTTTGGATTATCTCATCTATGACAAGCATATATCTATTAACAACTATTTCTATAGACTCCTTTAATGATCTTTTCTGTATAGTTGCTTGCTTATAGATATGAACACGTACATCTATTTCTCCAAAATTCAATACAATTGCTGTCTTTTTAGGGTCAGTATTTTTAAGTTTACTGCGAATTTGTTGTATCCCTTCTGAGGTTGCATCGCCACTTATAAGGTTAAAAGCCGTTGGGTGGCCAAGTTGTGTAACATCTACATTTAAAATATCGCGAAAAATCGCTATATGAGAGTCACCAAAAATAGAAATATTTTCTTTATCAATAATATCTAAAGATCGTTGTGATAAAGAATCATAATAATTTGCTTTTGAACTAGGTTCTAAAAGACCTTTTATAGAGTCAAATAAATAATGAAGTGTTCGTGTAGTCTTCTCATGATAAGCATTATAACCTTTAATTAGAGCTCTAATTGCTAATTCCTTTTTACCTGTTCTAAGATATGCATTTCCTAGCCAATGATAAACCTCAGAATCTTGTGAGCCTAAAGAGATACTTTTTTTGAATGCTTTAATAGAATCTTCTTCTCTGTATCCTTTCAACAAACAAAATCCATATAAATGCCACAGGTCTTCATCATCATCTCTTATATTAACTGCTTTAGAATAAAAGTAATTTCCCTCTTTCAATCGAGATGTCTGCATATAAGACATTGAGATAAGTATTAAGGCCCCTAAATTAATTTGATCGATATTCAAAATTAAATGACAAGTATCTATAGATTCTTGATACCTATTAAGCTGCTTAGCCAAGTATGCTTTAACTAAAAGATAATCGGGTTTAAGAAGCTTTTGTTTTGTAATAATTTGATTAAAATTAGAATAAGCATTACTTAGATCATTTTTAATATCAAAGAGCAGTCCGGGGTATATAGACTTAGACGCTTCAAGGCTCGACTCTATTTCTGAGACTAAACTCACAATTATCATTAGTACCCAGTCGCTTTAGCTGAAGATTATACAACAAAATATCCTTGTTTACTATATTTTTTTTATAACCTACATTAAATTTTCAGAAAGGTCCTTTAAACCATTCGCCTGGAATATCATGTTTAATTGTATCTAAAGAAGTCTCTTCTATAAAGTTATTCTTAATGTCAAGCATTTTAAAAACTTGGTTGAGAATATCTTGATAATTCAAGTAAAAATTTTTTGTCAGATAATACGAAGTTGGTTCTGGAACAGAAGGCATAGCAAGTATACTATATTTATCTGATCCTAAATGAATTTTATTTTTAATCTTTTCAACCAGTGTATAAGAAATACTAAAACAATCTTGGGCAGTATCGGCAATAATTAGACGCTTGGTTTTCTTTAATGATTTAATTATCGCTTCATCTGGTTCAAAATAGTAACACCTGAAATTAATAATCTCTACACTAATTCCATATTTCTCTAAGATATTTGCAGCCTTAATTGATTCAGGTAGCATATATGATGTAGCTAAGATAGTAATATCTGAGCCTTCTTTGACAGTAGATTGTTCTCTTATATCTAAAGATGAATGGTTCAACTTGATTTCAGAAAAACTATTATGAAGCCATCGATGTTCTAAAAAAATAATTGGATCTGGTGATTCAATAGAAGCCCTTAATTGTGAGTATGCATCTTGTGCTGAGCCAGGTATTATTACTTTTAAGCCTGGTATTCCAGCAAACAACATTTGAAGATTCTGAGAATGTGTTGGCCCCTGTCCCCAACCTCTCCCAATTATCATTCGAATTACTATTGGACAATTCAGTGCCCCTCCAAACATATAATGTAATTTGGCAGCATTATTAATTATTTGATCAAGCGACAACAATGCAAAGTCGAGCCTCTGATGTGTTAGTACAGGCTTATAACCTCCTATAGAAAGTCCTACACAAATACCAGTGATTGCATTTTCTGAGGTAGGAATATCAAAAACTCTTTGGGAACCAAAGAGTTTTTCAAGGCCAGATGTAGTGTTAAAAACTCCTTTGGGATCAGTTGCTCCAAGTCCTAGACATAAAACTTTTTCGTCCGACTTCATTGCATCAATAAATGCTTGATTAATTGCCTGACTAAAAGTTAATTTCATGTTATTTAGAAGAATATATTTCAGTAAAAGCCTCTATATAATTAGGTGGTTTAGAATCTTTAGCATATTGAAAGGCCTCAGCTATTTCATTCTTGATATAAACTTTATATAATTCATAATCTTTACTCTCTTTTTGAGTAAGTTTCCTTTCCAAAATTTTAATAGGGTCTTTTTCTCTCCAATCTGCAATCTCTTTTTGATCTCGATAATTCAAATTATCATCATTATTTGGTCCACAATGCTCTAACCATCTATATGTCTCATATTCTATAAAAATAGGTCCATAATTATTTCGGCATTGATAAATAGCTTTCTGAACTATATTATGAGCATTAACGGGATCATTTCCCTTACATTTATATGAAAATTTTGTTCCGATAGCTTTCGCTAAAGCAGATATATCTCGATTCGGTGGTTGTCTTACTTTTAATGGAGAATAAACAGAATAAAAATTATTTTCACATAAATAAATAGCTGGTAATTGTTTTAAACAAGCATAATTTAAAGATTCATAAAAAACTCCTTCTTCTAAAGCCCCATCTCCGATATGTATTACAGATATTTGACCTTTAGAATTAAGTTTTGCTGCTTCGGCTAACCCTGTACCAGTAGCAATGCTATTCCCAACAATTGCAGAAGTCCCCATGAACCCTACTTCTTTATCGATTAAATGCATAGAACCCCCTTTCCCTTTACTGCAGCCTGTTTTTTTTCCATACAACTCAGAAATCATTGCTTTTAAATCACCTCCTTTAGCTAAATAATGAGCATGTCCACGATGAGTGCTAACCGAGTAATCAGTTTTGTTTATATTAAGTGCAATTGCTGCTGCTGCTGCCTCTTGCCCAACTGAAAGATGAACAGGGCATCGAATTTCCTGATTTTTGTATTCCTTAGAAATGGATAATTCAACTTCTCGAATTCTCTTCATAACCATTAGTAATTTATAGTTCAAATTTTTAATTTCTTGTATATTTAATTCTTGCATATCTAATATTTTTCTAATCCTAAAGTTTTCATCCATTTAACTGTATAACACATATCATTATCTATCAATTGATTATTTTTAAATTCATAGATAATTTCATCTATAGCTGTTTCGACATTATAATTGGGAGAGAAACCAGTAGATAAAAGTTTATCTGAACATTGTCTATAAGATCTTGGATCATTTGATTCTGTTATTACTAACTCAGCATTTGTTCTTTGAGCAACACTCTTAGCAATATCTAAAATTGTAATGTTTTCAAAGCCAGCATTATAGCAGCCGCTTTCAATCTTTGGATTATCAAGGAAATGCTTATAAACATTTACCATATCTTTTATATGAATATTAGGCCTCGTTTGTTTTCCTCCAAAAACTGTAATCCGATTATTTTTCAAAGCCATATATGTTAATAAGTTAACACTAACATCTAACCTCATCCTAGGGGAAATTCCACAAACAGTTGCCGGTCGAATGCAATGTATTTGCATATGATTGGAATATGAAAGGAATACTCTTTCTGCAACCATTTTCGTCTTATTGTAAACTGAAATTGGTACAAGTGATAAATCCTCGGTTACACGTTCTTCGCTTTTAATTCCATATACGCTTCCAGAACTAGCATAGATTATTTGTCTCACACCATTTCTCTTCGCAGCATCTGCAATTTGCTGACTTGCTAATACATTAACCTCCCAACTTAAAGTGGGTGACAAGTCAACAGCAGGATCATTTGCTATGTTAGCCAAATGAATTATACAATCTGTATTTTGAAGTTCATTTTTATATTTGCCCAATTCCCTTATATCAGTCTTAATTGTTTTTAATTTATTATGCTTTGGAAGGTTATGGCCAAACCATTCGTTATCAATGCTAACAATCTCATGTCCACATTTAAGCAGCTCAGGAATCAAAACTGAACCCTTATATCCACTTCCTCCTGTAATTAATACTTTCATGATTTATGATGGTAATCCCAAGAAATATTTTTTAGTGTATCAAGATTATTCTCAATCCAATTGATTGTTTCAATTATACCCTTCTCAAGGTCAATTTTATCGCTCCAATTAAAGGAATCTCTCAAAAGATTACTGTTAAGTAAATAGTTCTGATCTTTACCTAATCGATCAGTCGAAATATCCACGATATCATCAAATTTAACATCTATAATTTCACAAATAAACTCTACTAGATTTCTTATAGTAATTGCCTTTTTAGTGGAAATATGCCAACTTGAACCAGGTTTTGCATTAAGAGCAAGTGTCAAAGTTGCTTCTGCAACATCATTAATATGAATAAAAGATCTTTCAGATAGACCTCCGCCGTGTAGTTGCATTTTTCTACCAGTCTTTGCACTGAGAATCGTTCTAGGAATAATTCTATATAATTGTTGTCCTGGTCCATATACATTAGCTGCTCTTGTGAAAACAACGGGAAATTTATACGCCTTATAAAAACTCATCAAATGCATATCACAAGCTGCTCTGCTAACAGCATAAGGTGTGCTAGGGGAAAAATTAAAATTTTCCTTTATCCAGCCTTGATCTGTACTACCATATACTTCAGGTGTTGAGACATGGACATATTTTTCTAACCAAGTTCTTTTTCTTAATTCATCATGTAGACATACCTGTGACAACAAATTGGTTTGGTACCATTCCTTAGGATTTAACCAACTTTCAGCAACCATACCTTGAGCTATAAAATTAATAATATAGTTGGGCCTTACTTCATCAATAACCTTTATTATTTCCTCTAAGCTCTTGTTAAGGTCAAGTTCGTAATAAGTAAATAGTTTATTCTTAAAATTATTCCCTATATTATTATTAGAGTCCCATTTGTAAGGCAAGAAAATATCACTAGGTTCTTTAGATCGACCAAGTCCAAATACTTTAAAATTATTTTCTATTAGAACTCGAATAAAACTAGATCCACTAAAAGAATTACATCCTAAAACAAAAAAAGTTTTGCTTTTCATTTACCTAGCACCTCTTCAAGGCTAGCTATCAATGCTTTAGATCCTATAGGGGTATTACCCATAGTTTCTACGGCTAAAGCAGCCATGCAACAACCAATTGCAGCACACTGCATCATACCTTGACCATTTGCTAATCCAGTTGCCATTACAGCTAGCAAGGAATCTCCTGCGCCTGCTACATCTAAAGGATTCACCGATAAAGCTGGAAATGACTGGGAATTAATTATGCCTAATTCATTTCTGTCATAAACGATAAATCCTTCTGCTCCTAATTTCATTAATAGATTTTGACTTTTTGTAATTGATAAAAGTTTTTGACTTAAGAGCTCTAATCCTGCTTCTTTATTCTGAAGTGCAATCCTTGCCTCTCTTTCGTTTGGGCACAAAAGTGTGAAGTTCTTGAATTTTGTGACTGCTCCAACCTGGCTGCTACATTGCAGATCTCCAAATAACATCAGTTTATGTTGCGTAGCAATATCTTGTATTTTTTCCAAAATCTTGTCTGTTATTACACCATAAACAAAATCAGACACAACTATTGCTTTCGATTTTGGAGCTAATAATTCTAATTTATTAATAATCTCTGATTCAATATTTGGATCTAAATAATGATCTTCTAGCCTACTAACTCTAAACAATTTCTGATTCTCAACAACATATCGTTTTTTTAATGTTGTTGGTCTTGATTTATCAGAAACTAAAAAATCACCTATTTCTCTTTTATTTAATTCACACTTCACATGTTGTGCAGTGTCATCTTCACCTATTACTGAAATTAAATCACAATTTGCGCCTAAAGCCCTAATATGAGAAGCAACAATAGCTGCGCCACCTATATAATTTCGATTTGCCAATTCTCTAACAACAACTACAGGTGCTTCTGCACTCATCCCCAATGCTTCACAAGGGGCATATTGATCAACTATTGTATCTCCTAAAACAATAATATTACTTGAACCCCAATCCTCCATTGAAGTTAATAATTGACTCAGGTTAATTCCTTGTCTTTTACATGCTGATCTAAACTGTTGCCTCCTTCGATTTTCTAAAACTCTTTCTGAACTATCTAAAAGATCTGTATTTGCATAATGAATATCTCCTGCATGAAATTGCACAGACTTCTGCTTTGATTTCAATAATTGTATGGCTAAAAGCATTTCTGGCTCTGGCAAATTCTCATATTCCTTTCCTAAAACTAAAATATTAGGTTCTAATTTATCTACAATAACTTCCAACTCCTTGTCCTTTAATAATACTACTATATCTGCTATATCAATCAAAGCTAAAGCTTCCGCTCTTTCTTTTTGATCAAATTGAAATCTCTTTTTTTGACCAATTATTTCATCTCCCATTAATGCAACAACCAAGATTTTTCCTTGATCTTTTGCGTATTTTAAATACCTTATATGACCAGGGTGAATGGTATTAAAATGGCCATAAGCAAGAACAGAGTTTTTTGTACTCTTAACTTGATCTATTTTTAAAATTTTTGAAGTCATAAAGAAATCATTACTCTTCCAGCACTTTCTCCTTTCTTAATAGAGTCAATAGCCTGATTAATTTCATCAAGATTATATCTAGCACTTATGAGTCCTTCTAAATTTAATTTACCATTATTAACTAAGGTGAGATATCTAGGTATATCTAATTCTGGCTTTGCTTCTCCTCCATGAGATCCTTTTATAGACTTACCAAAATGCAACGGAAGTGAGTGAATATTGATATTTTCACCTATTTTAGGAACACCTACTAAAACAACTTTTCCATTTCTTCCAAGCAAATCAAACCCTTCTTCAATTATCTTAGTTAAGCCTGTATTATCTACAAAAACATCTATTGATTCATTCCCCATAATATTTTTTATAGCTTCAAATGGGTTCTCAATACTTCCATTAATTGTATGTGTAGCACCAAATTTGCTTGCTAAATTCAACCTATTTTCAAATATATCAACTGCTATTATAGGGAAGGCTGAGACCATTGAAGCCGCCTGAATAATATTTAAGCCTATTCCACCAGCACCATAAATAATAACTTTATCGCCGATCTTCATTCTAGCGTTGTTTGTCACCACGCCAAATCCAGTAGTGATAGCGCATCCAAATAAAGCCGCTATCTCTTGATCAGTATTTTGAGGAACCTTTGTACATCGATTTTCACTAACAATTGCGTGGGTATTAAATGTAGTAACCCATCCTGCATTTAATTCCTGTCCCCTCCATTTGTACTTAGGGGTTTCACCTTGAATCCCTAAGCCTTTTCTCCAATGCAAAACTACTTTATCCTTAGGTTGAACATATTTAACACCTGGACCAATCGCAAGAACAGTGGCACATCCTTCATGACCAAGTAGGTGAGGAAGATAGTTGTCGGGACCCTTTACTCCAGCGATCTCACCCAATTGTGATCCACATATCCCACTCTTATGGACTTCGACTAATACTTGACCAACTCCAAGCTCATTAGGCAATTCAACGGTATCAACTATTAATGGCTCATTTTGAGCCACTAGAATAGCCGCCTTCATGTATTTAGGATTTTCAATCATGAGCATTGAGCTCACTCAAAGTAAATAAAAGAATAGTCTCCCTTGTACCCAGTCCTCTCAAACCACCATTTCCACTCATCTGGAGTATTAAAGGCCTCACAAGTGACTTGCCAATAAAGCAAATTGGCTTTTTCTGATTCATTACGGTAACTTTCGACACATAAATATTTATTAGATTTACCAACTCTTTGCATTTCTCTCAAAGCAAGGTCTAAATCATAAGCATGAAGACAATGCAAAGTATTTATTGAAACAACCAAGTCAAAATGATTAGAAGGCCAAGGCAGTGATTTAGCATTACCTTGAATTAAACGAGATTTAATTTCTTCTTTCGAATTTTCAATTGCATAATTTGATATATCAATACCAAAGACATTAGCATTTGGAAGAAATTTCAAAAAATCATATAAAAAATAGCCTTTACCGCAACCTATATCTAATATTTTTGCATCAGAAGGTAAGCAATAATCTTCTATCATTAAATTAATAATTTTATCCCATCTTCCTTCAATATAATTATAGCCACCATAGCAAATTTGCCTATCACCATCCCAATATTCATAATCAAACTTCTTAGCTAAGTCTGCTGCTTTAGCTTTAGGGAATTCAATACTATTGACTCGGGCAAGATAATCTCGCTTAGTACTTTTATGGAGAATACTCATGAAATCTTTTTCTTTCATTGTATTGCTCCAAGATTGGTTGGTTTATTTCTATTTAACCACTGCATACAAATATGTCCTACTACCAGCTGTGTATCTTCAGCAATTTGCATATCATTGATTTTAAAATGTATTGGATAATCCGCTAATTGTAGAGATTTACCTCCATCGAAGGCAATAATGGCAAAACTTTTCAAATTTAATTCATTTGATTTTTCAAGAGCTTTGATTATATTCTTTGAATTTCCACTTCCAGATAAAACTATTAGGATATCACCCTCTTTAGCTTTAACCTCTAATTGATGCGAGTAAATATTTTCATAGCCAGTATCATTTGCTAGGCAAGTTATTATTCCTGTATTAGCTGAGAGTGCTTCAACCTTTATTCCAGGCAATTTAGGTCCAGGACCACATGCACCAATTCCATAATGCATATCATTTGCTATATGTAATGCATTCGCAGCACTACCACCATTTCCACAAATAAAAACATGTCGATTTTGCTCCCAAGCTACTAGAAGTGTCTTTGCAAGATGTTCTATTAATTCAATTAATTCTTCATTAAAAGAGTCTTGTAAAGAAGTTAAATAATTTCCAGCAGCTGATTGAAAATTGATATTTCTGTTATTTTTCATCTTTTGTCTCCAAGATTACTTGACATTGCATTTTGAGCTTCCGCTAAAGCTTGAGGTGTGCCTATATCCATAAAAAAATCATTAGTTTGCCATGTATAAATTTTACCAATCAATTTTGGAATAATTTCTGTACTAAAATCACTAATGTTATGATTTTGTCTCTCTAACCATTGAATAAAAGGAGTATCAAATAAATATATTGCTGAATTCGCGATATTCCCAGGTGGATTAGGTACTTTTTCATAAAATTCTTGCAATACAGCTCTTTCATCAGTTTTAACAATTCCGCAATTGCTTGGATTTGAGGTTTTAAAAGTCATCATTGTAAGAAGACAATCCTTGGGCTTGTTCCTATGAGCTTTAAGGAATTCCTTTAAAGCTGTTGTGGTTAGGTTATCCGAATGAAGAAGTAAACCAGTAGAGTCTTGAAAAAAATTTCTGTTAGCTATAAGTGTACCGGCTGTTCCTAGTAATTCTGGCTCATATTTTATTTTTATCCTTAAGGAGCCTTGCCTTCTTAAAAGAAATTCTTCTACTTGGTTAGCAAGGTAGTGCGTATTGATAATAACTTCTTCACATTGTAATTCTTCTAACTGTTCCAACCAAATCTCAAGCAAAGGCTTACCAGCTATTTTCACAAGACATTTAGGAGTTTTAAGTGTTAATGGACGTAATCTGGTTCCTAATCCAGCAGAAAGAAGCAATGCTCGTAAGTTCATGAAGAAAATTAGTTTAAACTAAGGAATTAAGTTGCTTTGCCGAAGAATTAAATCAGCCAAAGCAAAACTAGCTGTAAATGCTGGTGAGATTGCGTTTAAAATATGAGTACTTTTAAAACCTTCTAAGCAAATGAAATCATCCTCCAAGCAATTTGTATTTTGATTAAACAATTGTGATCTGATTCCAACTTTTTTACTGGGTTGAATATCATTTAAAGTAATTGAAGGTATTAACTCTTGAGCTGATCTTATTAAAAGTGGACTAAAATTAAGGAAGGCTTGTTCATGCACATATCTTCTAAATCCTGACTGATTAGTCACATATAATTTCGAAAGCAACGCTAAATTTTTGATTAACATTAGAGGCTCTACTAAATTGGTTCCCTTATAATTTTCTCTTCCAAGAGCAGGTGTTGCAGTAGGACCTATTGTAATAGTAGGTGCTGAATCAGCACTAGGAGTGAAATGGACCCCTAAGAAAGGAATATTCAAATCTGGAACTGGATATAAATTACACTTTGGTTTAATTGTACATTCCTTTTTAATCTGCCAATAAGATCCTTTAAAAGGTAAGAGCATATAATTTAAACCAACTTCAAATTTATGAGCCACCTTATCAGCATGCAATCCAGCACAATTTATTAAGTGACCATAAGAAATAATATCATTATTAGATAATTTAATCTCACTTATTCTATTGTTTACAACCCATTCATGTTGATTAAAGATAATTACAACACCTTTATCTAAAAGTTCTTGTTTAAGTGCATGAATTATCGAGATTGGTTTGACTACACAAGTATTAGGACTCCAAAGAGCTCTGCCAGTAGCTGTCCTTGCCTGAGGTATAAAAGATTTCAGTTGATTTTCATCAATTAACTCAATTAAGGCCCCATTAGACTTGCCTCTATGAAAAAGAACATCTAGTTGCTGATCGAGATCTTCTCTCTGGGGGACAATGATTTTGCCACAATTATTTAATTCTAAATCTCTTTCAACAACCCAATTCTTCAATCTCTGAGCTCCCTCGACACAAATCTTGGCTCTTAATGATTCGGGTTTATAATAAATTCCTGCATGCAGTACACCACTATTTCTACCAGAACTATGTAAACCTACATCATTCTCTTTCTCTAGGATAACAATATTACGAGTAACATTTTTTTCGATTAATTGATTAGCTATTGAAAGGCCAACCATACCAGCACCAACTATTATAATATCGCAATTAATCCTTTCCATAATTAGGGTTAAGAATATTTAGGAGCTAAAAAGAGATAAGGGGAAATCAACAAGTGAATCTATTAAAACTATACCTGATTGATTGCCATTAAAATAAAACATAGGTTTCGAGCTTAATGAATTTTCTGATGATTTTTTTATATTACTAACTATCTTTCCTCTTTCTTCCTTACCATGACCAGTTAGTACATGTACGACTTTATCAAGACCTGCGTTTACACCAGCAATTATGTCTGACATTCTATCGCCAATTAAAATTGATGAATGCAAATCTATGTTGAGATCTTTAGACGCTTGTATAAGCATCTCAGGGCTAGGTTTGCGCCAACTATGAAAAGGTGCATCTGGGCCATATCCATTTGAGTAAATTGCATCAATAGTTTTATAAGCATCTCCTAGTAATAGGAGTAATTCATCAGTTACTTGCTCATAATCTGACCAAGTAAAATATCCTCTTGAAATACCTGATTGATTAGTAATAATTACAATTGCCAGGCCACAATTACTAGCATATTTTAATAAATTAATAATACCATTTTCTAACATTACGTTTTTCTTTTTTGATACATGATGTAAATCCTTTATAATCACTCCATCACGATCTAAAAATAACGCGGATCTTTTGCACTGGTTCATTCTAGGAGCTTTTAAAATAAGCTTTTTTTCTAAACCAATTTCACTATGAGAACTTTTCATACTTACAAATTAGTCGAGAAGAGAAGAAAATGCAAATCTAAATCTAATAAATCGAAAAACTATTGAAATTGTTATGAAGATACTTTTTTAACTAGTCAAAAATAAAATATTCTCATAAGAAAATAGTATTCAATTTTTACAAAATCATCATAAGTACAAAATTATGGTTATAATATTATTTTATAAAATCAGGATCAAATAGGTGAAAGATGTTGTTCTAATGCTTTCTGGCTTTGTAAGAGGTCCCAATAATTTTTGCCTTAATACATTAAGCCAATATATTTTAAAGCCCTTTAATGCAAAGGTTTATGCGCAAATTTATGATTGCGAGAACCTAAATGAATTTGTTGAGAAATACAACCCATCAAGAGTATTATTAACTCATAAGGATGAACCAATTATAAGTAAATCACCTGAAAAAATTTTTCCAGAGACGAATATTCAAAGCACATTATATATGTGGAGGAATATAAAGCGTGTTTTTGATATTGTGCCAAAAAGTAGCAATGCTGTTTTCATTAGATCAAGGTATGATCTTTGTTATGACAATAGCTTTATAAAGCTTATATCTAAAAGTATGAATGCCAATAAAAATACAATTATAGTTCCAAAAGGTGGTGATGCTCGTGGGGGGTTATTTGATATGATTGCTGCTGGAGACTATGAAAGTATGATGATATACTCTAACTTATATAAGTATGTTGATGAATACATTACATTAGGCATTCCCTTCCATCCAGAAATTTTTTTAAGACACCATTTAGAAAAAAATAATATTTCAATTGAAAGAATAGATATACCAATTGGACTAACAAGAGCAAGTGATCCTAGTACAATTTTTCGAGGAAATGTTACTATACCTGGTGAGCCTCAGATCCTATATCGAATATAAACTAGTTTATATTCATCTTGTTTTATTTTATCCACTCTAATCAAAATTAAATATGATAAAACAAGCATTAATAGATAAAGAATTACATAAAGCTTTAAAGGAATATCAAAATGGAAATATTGATATTTCCATAAAGCTTTTTAAGAAATTTATTAAATCTAATCCTTCTAATGCTTATGCTCTATCCATTTTAGGTGCTATTAAATATAATAAAGGAGAAATATTAGAAGCAAAAAATCTATTAATACAAGCTCTTAGTATAGAGCCTCAAAGCCTTATAGCACTAAAGTTCTTTGGTCTATTTAATAGAGACCAACGTGACCAAGTTGGTCTTAATGAGGCTCTAAAATGCTTCAAGAAAATTATAAAAATCGATCCAACCTATGAGAACGGTGCTATTTATGGGGAGCTTCCAGATATTTATCGAGGGTTACAAAAATTCGAATGCTCAGCTAGAGCATTCGAATTTGCTTATATATACTCAGGAAACTATGGTGTTCGCACAATACCGTTAATTATAAATGATAAAAAAACTAGTTCTAAAAAAATTACCAAGCATTATTCACTAGAGGAATTAAGACTTCCAGATAATTGTGTATATATTCCATCTCGATTAATTGAAGAAGGGTGGAATCCCATTCATCTAATGCATGTACATCCTATTAGTTCAGGAGGTCATACTTTTTCAAAACCAATATGGAATTGTTTGCGATATTACTTACATTCGATCTCCACTAATAATTTACCTTATGAATTATCTCAATTTACTTCTAAGAACAAATTAACATATTTTGCCACTGATTCTTTATCTAAAGATGAGGTACAAGGTATCAACAATTATTTAAAAAATTCTAGCCACCAAGAAATAGATTTTTCCTTTACTAATCCACACGGTGTTTCATATTCAACAATGTGGAGATTAATGAGAAAAGTCTTTAATATTTCTCCAGTTAGATTTTCTATCTATCGGGATCCAATAGATAGAATTGCCTCGCAATTAAATTATTACCACAGACTTGATCATAATGTTAATTCAATTGAAGAGATGATTCAAAGTAAGCTAAAGAATTTAGATAATAATATTTATAGACATGTTTATAGTTATTTTGATGAGGAAATTACAGAGAACTTAGATATAGATCCACAAATTGACTTTATGATTTATAATAAAAATCATAAATTATTAACTGAGCTTCAAAGTCACTTTTTATCATCTTGTTGTCTTCCATCGATTATAACAAATAAAGTCATCAACACAACAGCTGAATCGAAAAAATTAGATCGAGGTATTATAAAATCATTAATTGAAAAATGTGCTGAACATAATTTATTTAAATATGATTTAAGCCCAAAAATAAAAGAACTCATTGTTGATGATTTGCCCTTCAATATAGGTAAATATCAAAAAGGATTTCTTAACCCACTTACTTATATAATGCCAACAAGTACAGGTCGTTATTTAAATATAGAGCATGAGTCTATTGTCCCTACGCAATTTCTGTATACAAATGAAGGTCGATTATTTCTTCAACAAATATTTGATCCTAATAATTAAAACTATATTGAATCAAATTAAGTTCTTGCAATCCATAGCCTAGTATTATATTGGGCATCAATAATATCAATTTTTTCTGTTTTTTTCTTGATATAAGTCAAAAAAGTCTCAAAGTTATTTGGTCCCATTTGGGATCTCAAATCATTTACCGACTCCCAAGCGCCAATATATCTTTGCCTTGTCATTTCTATAGAGTGGCGAAACTCATAAAATGATACGGAATCAAAGTGTCCTGTTCCATGAAGTTTTTCAGATAAATTTTCAGTAAAAGAGGAGACTCCTGAAGATACTCTTTTTAAATTAGGAGTGATAACCTTGATCTGATTTTCGATATCAATAAGCAATTGACTATGCTCTATATATCTAGGATTCCATAAGGCTATAAATATACCATTAGGTTTTAGAAGCCTTTTAAATTCCAAAGTTGCTTTGTCGAAGTCGCACCAATGAAAACTTGACGCCATAGATAAAAGATTAAAAGAATTATCTTCTAGTGGAATTGATTCACCAGGTGACTTAATCCATTCAATATTTGTATCTCTGCTATCTAACATACCTCTTTTAAGCATATCTTCATTGGGCTCTACTGCTTTAACAAGCCCAAAGCCTGCCTGAGCTAACATCCTAGTCCATATACCTGTACCAGCTCCGACATCTAAAGCTTTTAAATCCCGAACGTTCTCTTTAAATTCTCTCTTGATTTGGTTTATAGCCTCAGAGGAGTATCCAGGCCTATTAGCCGAATAATCTAATGCCAGCCCAGTAAAATCTCCAAGTTTTTGCCTATTTTCAATAGCCATATCTAGTGATTTTATTATTCATTGAATTCTAAAGCCTTAAATACTATTTTTGCTGATTCTTCAGAGGTAATCTTAAAATCTTGTTTTAAAATCAAATTAGATTTTTGAGGCTTTTCAGTCTTTATATCAATTCCAACTACAATCTTATCCCCACTATTGTTATAAATTCCTTTATTATCTCTATTTTTTAATATATCCAATGATGCATCCAAATAAACTTCAAAATAATCATTAATTGTCTCCCTGTTCAACTTATGTATTTCTGCGAATAAAGATATAGTTGATATAATCACATTAAACCCTTGATCAGAAATAAGCTTGCACAGCCTTGAATAAGAAGTAGCGTAGCCAATTCTTTTTAAGGATGAATGCTGGTCTTGTTCATCCGCCAAAGGACGCAAAACATCTCTTAACTCATCTCCATCTAACATTACATGATCAATTGAATTTTTCTTATAAATTAAAGAGAGATTCCTGGCCAAGGTGGTTTTACCTGAGCAAGAAAGTCCACAAATCCAAACAACCTTACCGGCTTTCATTAAAACCTCTTATCATAGATAAGACTATACCATTATTTAAGAATAATGTCTTTATAGATTATATTGTCCTAAGAGGCAAAAGAAAGCCAACCCCATTGCGATAAATATATATTAAAGAATATTTAATATATAATATCTATTAAATAGATCAATTATTTATATATCCATGAAAAAAGATTGTTTACAGTTATGATGATGAATTTCATAGTTAAAGAGATTTTTTATTAACATTCTTATATTAATTTCACATTTTAGCTTATAATTACAACAATTCGAATTGGTTGCTGGATCATGCTATCTGCCAGGCACTAGATTCCTGAATTTTCCATCTCTTGAAATCTTATTCTTAACAGCCATTAATAAGCATCAAAAATGAAAATATCTTTTTCTTCTAAAGCGCGAACCTTAAAATGCCTTGAGAATGAGCTTAAGTCTGCAAAAATCCCAAATTTTACAATAATCAAAAGAAATCAATGGAATGAAAGTAAAAAAAATATAAATATATTAGTTGATAATTCACTAAGAGAGCCCGTTATCATTAGATCTAGTTCAATTACTGAAGACACTTCGACAGAAAGTAATGCAGGTAAATATCTTTCTATTCCTAATGTAAATAAAGAAGATATTTACATTGCTATTGAAAAGGTTTTTGCATCTTATGATCAAATTTCAAAAGAAGATGAAGTAATTATTCAAGAAATGGTTCCGAGTGTTATCTGCTCAGGTGTGGCATTTACTCATGACCCAAAAACAAAATCACCTTATACAATTATTAATTGGTCTGATGGTTCTGATACATCGCTTGTGACAAGCGGAAGAGGAGGTAGGTCATGGATTCAGGTCGAAGGAGCTACTAATACTCCTGAAAACTTAAAACCTGTAATAACATTAATAGAAGAGTTATATATTTTATTTGGTTATAAGCCACTCGATATTGAATTTGCAATTTCTAAGTACGAAGAGAATATTGATATCTGGCTACTTCAAGTTAGGCAATTAATTCTAGAACCCATTGAATCTCAACATTCATTAGTTACTCGACTATCCCTTATCCAAAAAAAAGTTAGTAGGGGCATTAGACCTCATCCACATATTTTAGGGAAGAGAACACTTTATGGAGTAATGCCAGATTGGAATCCAGCTGAAATAATTGGGTTAAGGCCTAAACCTTTAGCACTTTCTTTATACAGGGAATTAGTAACTGATTCTATATGGGCTTATCAAAGAGATAACTATGGATATCGAAATCTTAGGAGTTTTCCACTTATGCCTAGTTTTATGGGGTTACCGTATATTGATGTTAGACTTTCTTTTAACTCATTTATACCATCAGATTTAGAGGAAGGGATTGCAAATACTTTGGTGAATTATTATACAGATAAATTGTTATTAGAGCCTAAGCTCCATGATAAAATAGAATTTGAAATTGTTTTCTCTTGTTACACATTAGATATTAATGATCGCCTTGAAGTTCTTAAAAAATATGGTCTTTCAGTTAATCAAATATCTTGTATATCAAACTCATTACGTAAACTTACAAATAATATAATTCAAGATAAGCCAAGTGTTTGGCATAATGATATTTCAAAAATAGATAAACTAATAGAAAGAAGGTCCGTTCTTGAGAATTCATTTTCAGATCCAATTCAAAAAATATATTGGTTGCTTGAAGATACTAAGCGTTATGGAACATTGCCATTTGCAGGGTTAGCTAGAGCTGCATTTATTGCATCACAAATCTTAAACTCATTAAATCATATAGGCATATTGAATAAAGATGAGATCAGTACTTTTTTGCAAAGCCTATCAACAATAACCCGTCAAATGGTTTATGATAGATACAATACTGATAAGAACTCTTTCTTAGAGAAATATGGCCATTTAAGGCCAGGAACATATGATATTCTTTCAAATAGATATGATGAAACCCCAGAATTATATTTTGACTGGGATAATAAATCCTCCAATAACAAATCTCACTTATCCATTAAAGAATTCAAGTTAAGTTTGGATCAAACTAAAGAATTAGATACTCATATAAAAAATCATAAATTAGAAACTAATGCTTCAAAATTAATGATGTTCATAAAACAAGCAATAGAATATCGTGAATATTCTAAATATCAATTTACAAAAAATTTATCTGATGCATTAAGGCAAATTTGTGAGTATGGGATTCAAATGGGCTTCAAAAGAGAAGATTTAGCTTTCGTAGATATTTCTGTATTTAAAGAATTACATGTAGCGGCTACTGACCCTTATAAATTAATTAGGAATTCAATTGAGCAAGGTAAAGAATTGTACAATGAAACATTGAGAACAATTTTACCTCCCCTAATTACGTCTCCTCAAGACATTCTAGGATTTGAGATACCTGAAACTCAACCTAACTTCATTACTAATGCAAACGTAACAGCAGAAGTTTGTAAAGATCCTAATAACACATTTGATCTTAAAGAAAAAATAGTATGTATTGAAAATGCAGATCCTGGTTACGATTGGATTTTTGATTCAGATATAACTGGGTTCATAACAGCTTGGGGTGGACAAAGTTCTCATATGGCAATCAGAGCATCAGAATTATCTATACCTGCAGTAATTGGTTGTGGAGAGAGTTTATATCAATATTGGTCAAATTCAAAAATAATACAAATGAATTGTGCGAATCAACAGGTTATTATTATTTCATGAAAATCATAGCTGTTAGCCAACGTATAGATTATCTACCAGATCGGAATGAAACAAGAGATAGTCTAGACCAGAATATTGTGTCTTTGCTTAAGCAATGTGGAATTCAAGTAATCCCTATACCAAACTGTATGGAGAGTGAACTATATGATTATTTAAATAAACTACCTATAGAAGGAATAATCCTTTCAGGGGGAAACGAACTTGGAGAATATGTAAATCGTGATAAGACCGAAGAAATAATGATTTCATTCGCATATAGAAGAAAGCTCCCACTTTTAGCTATATGCAGAGGGATGCAAATGCTAGCAAGCCTAAATGGAAGTAGATTAATTGAAATTGATAACCATGTAAATAAAAAACATGAAATTAAAGGCCTATATAATGCAACTGTTTCTAGTTTTCATAATTACTCAATAGATAAAATTCCAGAAGGATTTGATCTTATAGCTAGTACCAAAGATGGATCTATAGAGGGCATAAGGCATAAAAAGTTAAATTGGGAAGGTTGGATGTGGCACCCTGAAAGAGAAAATCCATATAATAATATCTTCATACAAGGTATCACCAAAATATTTAAATGAAATCAATTATCTTGGCGGCTGGAAGAGGCTCGAGGATGGGGGAACTAACAATGGATACACCTAAAGGTCTTTTAGCTCTTAATGGAAAACCTTTAATAGAGCATCAATTAAAGGCTCTAAAAAAAAATAAGATAAATGATATTACGATTATAACTGGATATAAGAAGAATTCATTTGATTATCTTTCATTAAATAAGTTGCATAATAAATATTGGGAAACAACTAATATGGTTTATACTTTAATGTTAGCTGATAAAATATTAGCCAAGGAAGAAACCATTATTTCGTATGCTGATATTATTTATAGCCATAAGCTAATAGGTGAACTGTTAAAATCTGATTCAGATTTTGTATTAACCTATGACCCTAATTGGCTAGATTTATGGTCAAAAAGGTTTATAAGCCCATTAGAAGATGCAGAGACATTTAAAATTCAAGACAATCTTATAAAAGAAATAGGAAGTAGAGCGGATTCTCTCGATGAAATACAAGGCCAATATATGGGACTAATCAAAATAAAACCCAATGCCTGGATTCAATTTAAAGAATTATATTTTAGTTTAAGTAATGATATTCAACAAAAAATTTCTATTACTGAAATGATTGCTAAATTAATTACATTAAATTCTATTGAGATAAAAGGATTAAAGAATTCTTATCCATGGGGTGAGGTTGATACTGCGTCAGACCTTAAACTGTACAATAATAATCTAATTATTACTTAAAAGATAGTTTAAAATCAATCCAAATTATTAATAAATAAACAAATCATTCTTTTGTTTTAAAACTGACTCAGCTAATTCCCAATCTAAATCATCGTCAATCTCTATTGACTCTAATTTATCCTGCAGATAATAACCTATTTCACCAAAAAGTCTGTTACCATAATTTAAGAATCCCTCTCTCTTGAATATAAAAAATGAACCATTCTCTCTAATCCTAAGTGTAACTTTATCTTCATGATCCTGTCTTCTCATTCTTGATATGTAAGGATTAAAGCTAATTGGCGACATGGTTGAGTTGGAAATGTCTAGACTCCATTCAAATAAGTGAGAAGAAATTTCGATAGCTGAGAATAATGAATCATAGTCATTAACTCCAAATTTTTCTAAGGCAGCTTTAAAGGTTTCCTTATATCTTAACGGAGAAGTTACTTGAGGGGCTATTATAGTTGATGGCCTAATCCCAATCTTCTCTAAATATCCAATTGCATGGATCCATCCAGATTCAGATGTAGCAATATCAGTAGACAGATAATCTGGACGTTGAACAATTAGAGTACCTAAATTTTTAGCAATATCTAAAATTAAATTAGAATCACTACTCACTAATATATTTTCTGAGGGAAGTATAGTTAGAAGGCTTTTAATAGTTAGTTCTAAGCAATTAGAATTGTAAATTCTCTTACTATTCTTATTAGGTATTGTCTTAGAACCACCCCTAGCTAGTATAATTGCAAATATTTTATTATTTGAATTCATAAACCTTTACTCGACCAACCACCATCTACATAAATTTCTTCGGCAGTTATATATGATGATAAATTAGAAGCTAAAAAGCATACAACTCCTCCTAAATCTAATGGGTCACCCCACCTGGCTAACATTGTTCTATTAGTTCTTTCCTCTCGTTTATTTAAATCATTCCAAGAAAGTGCAGTCATATTAGTTTTCATATACCCAGGGGCTATAGAATTAACTCGAATTCCTCTAGACGACAAATCATAAGCAAAAGATTGAGTCAATTGTCTTAATCCACCTTTAGAAGCCATATAAGCAGGATTACCTGGAAAGGCCAAAGTAGAGTTTAGACTGGTTATATTGATTATTGAACCAATATCATCAGGTATTAATTTACTTAATTCACTACAAAGATGAAACGGTGCTGTTAGATTTACTTCCAAAGTCCTATTCCACATAGTAATTCTATGGTGAATATCATCAGCTAAATCTGTTGCTATTGATATTCCAGCATTATTAACCAAACAATGTATTATTTCCTTTTTAAGGAGTAATAAATCTATCAATTCTTGTCTTTCCTTTAGAGATTCCAAATTACAACAATAAAATTCTAATTCTATATTTAAATTTTCAACGTTAGTTGTTAATTCAGATAGCTTATCCTTATCTTTATCAACTACAATGATTTTTTTAAAATATTGGCCACAATATTTAACTAATCCATAACCATTACCAGAAGCACCTCCTGTAATTAAGATCGTATAATTAGCAAGATCTTTCATTTATATATCCTCCTTTTTATAATAATCTCTTCTTGCCACATTGTTTTAGGAGTATTATATATAAGATCCATTATAAGGTTTGATATTTCGATAGGGTCAATAAAAGTTTTCGGATTTTGATCGCTATGCAATGGAATACTCATTTTTGTATTAATGCTGCCTGGTGATATACAAGATACCTTAATCCCTGTCTCTCTTAATTCTTCTGAAAGTGATCTAGTAAAACCTAACAAGCCATGCTTAGTGGAGCAATATATTGAAGTATTTTTAAATCCAAAATAAGAAGAGCTAGAGCCTAAATATAACAAAGTACCATTCTTCGCTTTAACCATATTTGGCACTATATTTCTAGATAATAAGATCGCTGATGTAAGATTTACATTTATCTCTTCAATTATGGAATTTTCAGAGCAATCCTTTAATGGGCCTGGACGAAATATAGCTGGAAAATATATCATTATATCATAAGTAAAATATTTAATCTTATTGCAAACTTCTAGAACTTCGTCGATTCTTGAAAGATCTACTGAGAAATGATTATCTGATCTATGTTGATTAGACGAGCTCCTAGATATAGTAGTAAGTTTATCTGAATTATCTGCTATAGATTCAATTAAATTGCATGCCAAATCACTATCCGATCCTACCAAGAGAATATTCTTTCTTAATTTCTCTTGCTTCATAATTTAATTTGATTTTCAAAGCATTAGACAAGGACAATAATAGCCTAACAAAGGAGATTTAGCAAAATATTTCTTACGTTAGTTTAAATCAAATCATTTTAGTAAGGAAATATTATTTATATTTGAAATAATTAAATAATTAAATAACTCTCATAAAAATGCGATATACTAATATTACCGAATCAAGACGAGTAGGAATTTCTACTGTAAAGTGGCAGGAAATCTAAATTCACTAAAGATAGATGGCACTTGAATTAGAAAATCTATATTTTAACGATTTTGATCCCAATAAAATTGTACGAGAAAATAACTTAGCAGACTTACTATCTGTAAAAATCAAAGAGAATGAAGATTTATCCAAAAAGAAATTTGTGGGTCCGACTTTTTCGGTAGATCCGAAGAATAAGATTCCTTTCCCTCCTGAATTTGATGATCTAGCCTCATTATATTACCTCTGTATAAAGCGGAAAGTTACAACGATTTTGGAATTTGGTGTTGGTAAAAGTACTATAGTGCTTGCAGAAGCCTTAAGAAAGAATAAGATCTTATATTCCGATGTTACTAAAAAAACACTTAGGCGGGGAAATCCCTATGAGCTCCATTCTATAGATAATTACAAAGAATGGATTGAGAAAGTCAAGCAATCCATTCCAAATTCAATTTCTCAGTCAGGAGTTGTAAATATTCATTGCTGCGATTTAATAATGAGCACTTTTAACGACCGTATGTGTACTTATTACCAAAATTTGCCTAATCTTTGCCCAGACCTAATTTATCTAGACGGACCCGATCAATTCTCGGCAATAGGTGATATTAGAGGGTTAAATACAAAGCACCAGGATAGAATGCCTATGTCAGCTGATATTTTAGTTTTTGAGCATTTTCTTCAGCCTGGAACATTGATTGTGGTGGATGGAAGAACAGCAAATGCACGTTTTTTAAAGAGCAATTTACAAAGAAATTGGGCTTATTTACACCTTCCCGATAAAGACCAGCACTACTTCGAACTCCAAGAAGAGCCCTTAGGTATATACAATAGAAAAATGATAGATCATTGTCTTGGGAAAAGTTTTTACGAAAGGCTTAATTAAATTAATTCAACTAAATAGCTCGACTATCAATTAATTTGATGAATTTTCTTCTTACATTAATCTAACAATTAGATCTAAATATAATCTGTTGATATGTTAATCATATAATTCAAACTGTATGAAGATTTAGAAAATTGTAGTAAAGTGAAAACCTTGTGAAATTTTGATGAAATTATCACTAGTACTTTCAAATTGGCTAAAAAACATTGGCGCAAGCAATGTTTTTGGAGTAACTGGTGGTTCAGTTGTCCACTTACTGCACGGAGCTGAAGAGGTAGGTCTTAATGTAATTTATACACATCATGAACAAGCTGCTTCTTTCGCGGCTGTAGCAAGTTCTCGCATAAAGGGATTACCAAACGCCTGCATGGTCACTACTGGCCCTGGCGGCACAAATGCAATTACAGGGTTAGCATCTGCTTATCTTGATTCAATACCTTGTGTATTTATTTCAGGACAAGCAAGGTCTGAAGATGCAAAAGCATTAAATACTTTGAGGCAATCTGGAAGTCAACACTTAGATATTGTAAATGTAGTTAAGCCATTATCTAAAACGGTTTATCAATTAAAAGATTCAGCAGAAGAACTTTTCAAGATTCTGGAGTTAGCTGAGCATGATCTATTAAATGGAAGGCCAGGACCAATTTGGATAGATATTCCTTTAGAATTCCAATGGGCTAATATCGAAGGATCAATAAACAAAGGAAGGTTAAATCTATTTGAAAATCACAAAAACTTATTAGAAGAATTAAAAGATGTCCTTTTAAAAAGCAAAAGGCCCATATTTGTATTAGGTTATGGATGTAGATTAGCAAAAAAGAACAAGGACTTAGTAGCTTATTGCAAAAGAAATAATATACCTTATGTATTAACATGGAATACACTTGATTTTGCGAGTTTTTCAGATAATGAAAACTGTGGCTTATTAGGAATTAGTGGTACTAGAGAGGCTAATCTTGCAGTAAATTACTCTGATCTAGTAATCGGTTTTGGGACCCATCTTAGCAAGCTATTAACAGGAGATGATATTGAATCTTTTGCTCCCGATGCAAAAGATATATTTATATATGATATTGATGACTCAGAATCAATTAGATTTAAAGGGAATAAAAGATTTAAATACAAAAAAATAGATTTAAGAGAATTAGATATAACCAAAATATGTGAAGTCAAGGCAAGCTCAAAATGGATAGACTTATATACTAAAATAAAAACTTTTAGGAGTTATAGAATAATTGAAGAGTGCAAAAACTGCATTCCAAAAAACTCTATAAACCAATATGAAGTATATGAATATATAAGTAAATCCCTAAGAGAAGATGATATAATTGTAGTAGATGGAGGTGGAAATGTATTATTTTCTGTATTGCAATCTATTAAATTAAAAACAAATAATAGATTAATCACCGGAGCTGGAATTGGTTGTATGGGATCGGCTCTGCCAGAGGCCATTGGAGCATGTATCGGGAGCCAGAATCGTGTCCTTTGTTTTATTGGAGATGGAAGTCTTCAATTTAATATCCAAGAATTGCAAACAATAAAACATCATAAATTAAATATTGTCGTGATTCTTTTTAATAATGACGGTTATCTAGCTATCAAAAATACTCAAGACAACTTTTTTGATCGAAGATTTGGCGTAGATAAAGAATCAGGTCTTTCATTGCCAGACTTTGCTAAATTAGTAAAAGCTTATGAAATCTCATATATTTCAATGGATTCATTAGAAGACTTGAGATCTATATCTAAAACAATTGAGAATATACAAGGTCCTTATGTAATAGAAGTCAAAATTTCAGAAAAAACACCTCTTTTACCAAGAGGTGGCTTTAAAAAAGATAAAGATGGGAATAACATAAGAAGACCACCTTGGGATCCATATCCATCTATCGAAAATTTACCTCAAAGATAAAAAATGAAGAAATCAATTGTCATTCTTAGTGTTACCAGTGATATTGGTCTATATATTGCAAAATATTATTATAATCAAGGTTACAAAGTCTATGGTACTTATAGAAAAAAAGAATCATTGGCTTCACTTAAGAAGGATTTGCCAGAAGGATATTTTTTTCAATGTGATGCACAAAATCGTAATTCAATAGATACAGCGGCTAAACAAATAAATAAATATATTGAAAGTTGGAATATTCTTGTTTCATGTCCATGTTCACCACTCCCTCTTCAGAAGTTTAATTCATCTAATATAAATGAATGGGAAGATTCCTTCTATTTAAATTCACTCGCTCAACTTAGATTTTTACATAGGTTAATTCCTACTAAAGGGATAGAAACACATAACGATCATCCTTTAGTACTTTTCTTTGCTGGAGGAGGAACGAATAATGCAGTGGATTCATTTTCAGCATATACATCTGCTAAAATACATTTAATCAAAATGTTTGAACTATTAGCTTTTGAAGACCAATTAACTAAATATTGTATTATTGGGCCAGGCTGGACCAATACCAAAACACATTACATCACTTTAGAAAATACCAATACAAATTCTAAAAAACATAAAGAAGTAAGTGATTTTATAAAAGATCCCTCTAATGCAACTCCATTAATAGATATAGTTAATTGTATAGAGTGGATAAGAAAACAAAAATTAAAAATAGTCTCAGGAAGAAATTTCTCGGTTGTCAATGATAATTGGAAGGGTAAAAATAATAATAGTTTAGTTATGGCATTGGAAAAAGACGAGAATATGTATAAACTACGTAGAAGTGGAAATAATACAAAATTCGATCAGTAAAACTATGAGCAAAAACGTAGCTATAATTGGTTCAGGACATATTGCAAGAGATTTATTTAGAAAAATAAAATATAATTCACTCTTAGATTTATATTTAGTTGCAGGAAGAAATCCATTCTCTGAGGGCATGCAAGAAGCCAAATATTTTTCAAAACATGTTTCTGCAGAAGGTATTAAATCTGTTATTGATTACAAATCAAATATAGATGTTACAATTGATTGTACATCAGCTGAGGCACATCTCATAAATTCAAATGAACTTCTAAAAGCTAATATACCAATTATAGATCTTACTCCTTCGGGAATTGGAAAAAAAATAATTCCTACAGTAAACCTAGAAGAATGTAAAAATAGCGAGAATGTAAATCTAATAAGTTGTGGGGGGCAATCTTCCATCCCTATTCTATATGAGTGGTATAAGGTTCTTAATGAAAGGAATATAAAACTAAAATATGTAGAAATTGCTTCTACTATATCTACAAAAAGTGCTGGTATGGCAACAAGAAGGAATATAGATAATTATATAGAAAATACAGAGTCGGCGGTCTCTTTTTTTTGTAATTGCAACTCTAAAGTTATATTAAATGTAAACCCTGCTGAACCTCCTGTGACAATGAAAACATCTTTTTCAGCTCTAATAGATGATCATCGTTCAAGAGAGATAGACTGGCTAAATATCACAAGAAATGCTGAAATAGCAATTCAAAAATATGTTCCAGGTTATCAAATATTGGTAAACCCTAAAATGATAGAGGATTCCAGACTCTTTGCTTCAGCTGTTATACAAGGGAAAGGAGACTATTTACCTAAATATTCTGGTAATCTAGATATAATAACTTCCGCTGCTATTTCAGTAGCTGAAATACTATAGAAAATAATGAATGTATTAATACATGATTCAACTCTTAGAGATGGAAACCATGCTGCGAAGCATAAGCTCTCTATTGGTGTAATAGAAACCCACTGTAATCTAGCTAATAGAGCTGGTATAAATTCAGTAGAAGTTGGTCATGGCAATGGGTTAGGAGCCTCTTCCTTTCAGGTTGGAATAAGTCCATATAGCGACAAAGAAATGATTATGGTTGCAAAGAAATTCCTTACCAAGACAAAATTAGCAGTTCATGTAATGCCAGGATTTGCTACTTTTGAAAGAGATATTAAACCCGCAATAGATCTTGGAGTTGATATATTTCGTGTTGGAACTCATTGTACAGAGTCTAATTTGGCAACGAGCTTTATAGAGAAGTTAGCTTCATTAAATATTGAAGTATTATCTTGTCTAATGATGTCTCATATGGCTGAACCAGAAAAGTTATTAGCAGAGGCAAAATACCTTGAAAACTTAGGCGCAAATGGTATTTGTATATATGATTCAGCAGGATCATTTGATATTGAAAGGACTGAAGAAACTATTACAACTCTTGTCAATAATTTAACTATTCCAGTTGGTTTCCATGGCCATAATAATCTTGGTCTTGCGGTAGCTAATTCATATGTAGCCTTACAAAAGGGTGCTAAGATCTTAGATGCATCTATATGTTCTTATGGAGCAGGAGCAGGTAACACACAACTTGAAGTATTAGCTAGCCTATTAGAATCTAAAAGTTATAATACTGGGATAAATTTATCTAAATTATATGACCTTGTTACTTACGCAAGTTCAACTTATGCTATAAACAAACCATTTCCTTCTACATTAAGTATAGTTAGCGGTATTAGCGGTGTTTTCTCAGGCTTTGCTAATCATGTATTGAAAGCTTCAGCTATATATAATGTTGATAGTATTGATTTATTTAAAAAACTTGGAGAAGATGGAATAGTTGGGGGACAAGAAGATCAGATTTATTCTGTAGCTTCAATAATGGCTAGCAAAACTAATGCAAATCATGAAAAAGAGAACACACCTAGATTTATTAATCTAAATTTTATAGATAAAAAATCATCACCAAGAAAAGTTAGTAATTTAGAGTTTGAAGAAAGGAAGAAATACTCCTTATTTGCGAGATTAGATGAGGAAAATCAAACTGCTAATGATCCTCTAATGCATACCTTACTTGAGAATGTAAGACATCAAGGAAAACTTTACTTTGATGGTCCTAGATCATTGGGCTATGGTGGATATAAATCTGTTAAAGATTATTGGAAATCCATTGCTAATGAATTAATTGATAAGTTTAATTTTTCAACAAACGACACTATCTTAGATATTGGTTGCGCTAAAGGTTATATGGTGCAAGAACTCACAAAAAGAGGGTATCCAAAAACTTATGGGATAGATATATCAGAATATGCCATAAATTCTTCGCCGTCATCAATAAGTGAAAAATTGATTAATGCTTCTGTAGTAAAAATTCCTTTTCCTACAAATTTCTTTGATTTCTCACTTTGTATTGATGTTCTCCAAGAAATTCCAAAAGAACTTATTCCCGCTTCAATAAGAGAAATTTCTAGAGTTTCAAAAAATTCACTAGTGGTCGTTCCTGCAATAAAAGATAATTCACTTAAGTCAAAAAATGAATTTCTTAGTTGGTCTATTACTGCTATAAATGCGAAAACCTCTGAACAATGGGAAGAATTATTTAAAACCTCTGGTTATACTAACTATTATTCGGTTTTCAATATTGACTTAAAAATAGAATAAAGAATAAACTCTATTTTTAATTGATTTCTATAAAGTTAATTATTTAATGTATAAAGATCAATAATTATCTATACAATCGTATAGAATATGTTCTGCTATGAGAACTGATTTGAAGCAAGAAGAACTTAACGAGCTTTTAAACTCACTCCCAGAAGAAGGCTTAGAGGGAATACAGCTAGAAGACTTGTGTTTTGATACAACCAATGTCATTAATTTTTTGGCGACCGATGCTCTACTACAATCAACTAAATCGAATATCTACAAACTCTTTAAAAAACTCTTGATAGCAAAATATGCGGTTCATTTCGAAAATCATAAAACAATTGATGAAATTTTAGGTATAAGAATTGATTTCCCATACATATCACTTGGTAATATTAATTCAAGACACTTTTTTGGTATTGATGAATTATTGATTTACGACTTCTATAAGAGAAACAAAAATAAGTACACAAGAGTCTGTGATATAGGCGCTAATTGTGGTCTGCATAGTAAAATTCTTTGCCAATTAGGCTACAAGGTAGATTCCTTCGAGCCAGATGATACTCATGCTAAATTTTTCAAGAATTATTTAAATAATTCTCCGAATAATGATTTCTATCAAAAAGCTGTTTCAGCTTATACTGGAAAAGCAAATTTCACAAGAATAATTAATAATTCTACTGGTAGCTATATTAATGATAAAAAAGAAAGTTATGGCCCTATTGATCAATATGAAGTCGATGTTATAGATGCAAAAGGGCTTTCCAATAAATATGATCTTATAAAGATGGATATTGAAGGCTCCGAAGCAGATGTATTAGAAGCTCTAGATATTTCAACCTTTGAGAAAACGGATATAATCGCAGAAGTTTCAACTACAAAAACTAGGGTAATATTATGGAATTTATTTGTCCAGAATAATCTAACTGTTTACTCCCAGAAAACAGGATGGGGAAAGGTTAAAACAATTGAAGACTTACCTACTTCTCATAGAGAAGGATCTATCTTTATTTCTAAATTTAATAATTGGATAGATTAATCTAGTCTTGAAAAATTACTTTTCAATAAATCATAACAAATAGTATATATGATTCACTTCTAGGTAATTTCTTAAAGTGTGACAGCTTTAGAGGTTGAGACATTAAGGATATATAATAATGAAAATGCAATTGGAGATAAATGGTTAAGTTAACAGTAGTCGGCAGTCAAAATCAAGGTGATTTCACTCTTAATCGAAATGATATCAATACTTTGGTACCCATAAATAATTGCGATTGGAGATCTAAATTCAAAATTGAATCCAAAGATAGTTTGCCATTAGAACTATATAAAAGATCATTTGAATTTCAGAATTCATTGGGATTAGATTTATTTTCAGAAGGAGAATTATTTAGAGCTGATAAAACAAAGAGTGACTACATTTACTATTTCAGGCATGCCTTTAAAGGAATTAAGTTAGAGAAAAATAAGCAAAGTGTTGAGGAAAATTATAGTGTTAATAACAACTTCTATGTCGAAAAAGAAATCGAATGGTCTGGTCCTTTGCTTGTGCAAGACTGGAAATTAGCATCTTCTGTGACTAATAAAGAAATTAAAATAAATATTCCTGGGCCATTCTCAATGGTTAGAGTTATAGATAGTCACTGCTATAATGATAATTCTAAACTTGCATATACTATTGCGGAAGGTTTAAATAAAGAAATAAAAGCTTTAATAGAAGCAGGATGCAAATGGATACAGATTGATGATCCATTCCTTTGCTGGGATCGAGAAGCTTCTAATTATGCTTATGATGCTCTAAAAATAATGCTTAATGGAATAGAAGGTATAAATATAGGTGTACATTTATGTGATTTTAACCCATATTCAATCACAAATGATTTTTCTATAAAGCAGCAAAAAGCTTTATATGAAATGCCTTACCCTTACTATAAATATGCCATCTCTATGCTTAAGGAATTACCAATTAGTTTTGTGTCATTAGTATTTCCTGGGAACTATCAAGACTATGAGCTCTCCTCTTTAGCAGATAAGAAAATGAATATCCTACTAGGAGTTGTTCACCCTTGTATAGATACAATCGAATCTACTCAAAGTATAATTGATAAAGTTAATATGATTAGGAATGAGATTGATTTAAAAAATCTATATTTAACTCCAAATTGCGGAATCAAACATCTCTCAAATAAGATAGTTTATGAAAAATTTAAACATATGGTTGAGGCAAAAAATATTCTAAATCTAGAATATAAAAAGAATAAGATGATTCATTTGGGCTAAATATAATCACTTAAAATACTTGAATCTCTAGGTAGATTAATTGCTTGTGCTGATGGGAAGGGGTTAGTTGCAGAGAAATCATTTATTAATATTCTCTTCGAATGCGGTAGGTTAGTAATGATTGTATGTGGAAATATATCAAATGATTCTAAAAATAATTTGATTTTTTCTAATTCTTCTAGAGGTCTAGATGTAGTAATAACCAATTCTGAACTTGTCGAATTCTTAAGATAATTTGATAAGTGTTCTAAATTACTTTTTAAAGGCTCATAACTCCAAGGTTTTTTTGAAAATTTACTTGAGTTTTTGACTAAAACACCATCGAAATCACAGAATATTGTAGAACTATTCTTAGTATATGAGAAAAATTCATTAGCAGTTCCATAATCCTCATAAGAGTATGCCTGCTCTGCATAAAAAACATTACCATCTAATAATTGTTTATGTATTATGTGAGAAATATATAAACTTGAGTTATTTTCTCCATCTAACTCTTTATAGGTATTTAAGAACTCCTTAGAAGAAAGAAATCCATATCCTCCACAGCAAAAATCAGAACTAATTATTGATTTCTCTGCAATTTGCTCTACTTCATTAAACCTATTACTTTGGATATAACTCTTTGTTCCTGCAGCTACCAGATCCAACTCTGACAGTGGGACATAGGTTACATTATTACCTGCTTTAGGCTTATATTCAAAATAATTATCAGAATCTTTTATAAAAAATGGGAAGTCTCCTTCTTGCGTAGATAAATAACGAAAAATTGTTGTAGGTTGACTATTAGTAGCATTGTCTAAAATCTTTAAATCGACAGATATTATATGATTAGCTTTATAATTGGCTTTTGATTTTATCAATTCTATTAAATAATCAGGAGAGAAATCTAATTCATCAAAATGATTTCTTAAGGCTATGATTATTATCGTGTCGATTTCATCTAAATTTAATCCTTCTATTGATCGCTCTATCATTAACTGGCCATTAGGCATTGTGAGCATCCACTTAGGGCGCATTCCAGGGAATCGGCTTGATTTACCTGAAATAGGTAAGATAAGTTTCACATTTCAATGGATTTAATGGCATAATCGTAGCACTTGGCTAATCCCTCTTTCATAGTAATAAGTTTTTTACCCGAAAGTTTCTTAATTAAGAGAGAATTATCTGCTTCAGAATACTTATTAACTTCATCTATAATCAAATCTTTTCTAAGTGGCAATTTTCGAGAAAAAAGTTCAGGATATTTATCCCAAAATGAACTGGATTCACAGCGAACTATATCGATCTTCTGAGAAGAGATTTCTTCTATAATTTCTATTATATCATTTACTGAATACGTAATTCCTGACCCTACATTAATTGTTTGAAAATTAATTAATGTAGAATCATTGAGAATTTCTATAACAAGACTAGCCAAGTCATCTATATAAATATAATCTCTTCTTTGTTCACCGTTAGAAAATAAATATGCTGTTTCTCTTCGAATTAATGATTTTAATAAATAACCTATCAAAGGCGGATGTTTACGTTGGTAATCTTGTCTAGGGCCATACATATTAAATAGCCTAAGCGAATAAGTATTTAATGAATAACTTCTTGAAAAAGAATTTAATGCATGTTCAGCACACATTTTTGTTGTAGGATATACAAAGGTAGTTGCATGGTGAATTTCTTCTTGTGTAGGAAATTGTTTAGAAAGTTCATATAAAGCACCTGTACTCAAAAATATTAGTTTCTTACAACCTATCTTAGTAGAATAATTAGCAATCCTAATTGTATTAACTACATTCTGCTCATAGCTTTTGACTGGATCGGCTTCGTTATCTGGAAGTGGAGCTATTGCAGCACAATGTATAATCGCATCAAAAGACAAATTAGTAAATTTACTAGAAGAAGTGAGTTCTTCTACAGATAAACATTGATAGTCTAAAGATAAGTCTTTTAATCGTTCAGATTTACCATAGGAAAGATTATCTATTCCTAAAATACTGATATCACTACGATTTTGATTTAAAAAACTAATAAGACTAGAAGCTACAAATCCAGCGCAACCGGTTATTAATATCTTCAATTTATATTATTTATAGCTATTTCGAGATTAAATAAAAGCCATTGATATGTCAAGTCATCTTTGATGTAAGGTGCTATTCTTGTAAGATTAATAGCAGACAAAATTTTTGTCTGATAATCCCAAAAACTCTTCATTTGCTTAAATTGAGTTGGGATGCAACTATTAAAAACTATTTTTGCAGTTGCTTTATTAGCTCCCTCCATATATCGATAAGACCAACCCATTTGTAGGTCTTGTTCAAGCTTAACCAAGTCCCATACAGGTGATTCTATAAATGAAGGTAAAAAATCTATTAAATACATACTATCTGAACCTGATAAAATTAAATTAGAAAATGTCAGGTCTCCATGGCAAGGTCCTATTGGCATATTTATCTCTTTCCTAAGAGAAATTCTTCTTATAAGTTCATCTATTAATTGAGAAATTTTAGAATAATTAGTCTGAGCTTTTACTGATAGAAGCTTATCTATAAAAATATTCACTGAAATATCCTTAACATTTGCCACCTCAAAATTCAAATATAATAAAGAACCTAAAACCTCTCTTAACCTAAGTACTGTTTGTCGAGATGAGCGTTTTATTATATCTACACCACAATCTCCTTCAATGTATTTCATTTTTGCTGAAAATCTTCCGTCCTCTAATATTTCCGTTTGAATAATTTTTGGAGTCTTAACTGCATAGTCTGAGATACTCATATGCCTAAAGTTTACTTGCTTAGAAAGTGATTCCTTCCCCTTTTCAATATCTTTCCAAATTTTCAATATATATTTATTTCCATCTTCATTTACTAGTCGAACCAAGTCACTTGAATATGAATGCCCAAGGAAATCAGTATAGATTAACTCATTTTTTTCTTTCTTGAACATGTTGAGATCTTTTTGGCAACCTAGAGAATGAAAATCGAACTGCAAATTGTACTTGCAGTTTTATGTCATGATTTTATTATCCTAGTCCACAAGCATAAAAATAGAGGTTACATTAAAAATTAATTAATTATAACTAGTTGGATTTCCTATTTTTCTACTCATTTAGTACAAATGCCTCTCCTTTGACTTCAAAATTATTAATTGTAAAATATGAATTTTTATTTGTAAAAAATTCTATTCTTATACTTCTACAAGCTATTGCATTGAAATTAAAAAAGATATCTAATTTATTACTTTTCTCATATTTTAATTCAAACTCTTTTCCATCCTTACTAAATAATTCAATAAGCAAAGATAGATTTATTTCCTTATCAGAATGGATGTTAAAAGATATTTGATTTACTGGCAAATGATCCAATAAGTCAATAATCATAGATGAAGCAATATTCTCCTTATTACTTATAAATATTGGTGTTAGGATATTAAAATTACCTATTTGCAGTTCTTCTATTTTAGAACTTTCTAACAGTGTATAAAATTTACCTTCAGAATGATTAATATTTGATTTGGAAATCATAAGTTGATCAAAATGCTCATCATTATTTAGAGAAATTTCATGGATATATCTAGATAATATTATTGATTGAATGTGACTTGATCCATTTGGAAAAAAATCAAGGTGCCTTGCATCTGATGAAAATTCTAGTTTAGGTAATAAGCTTTTTGAATCTATAAACAAATCGTCTAGTGATACAAAATAAACATTTTCCAATGTTTTACAACCCATTGCCATTACCTTATTAAACCTAACAAGGAAATAATTTCTCTCTTTAGGACTTCCATATGAATTCAAAGCATAGCCACTGAAAGCAGGTCCATATATAAGGACCTGAAAACCTTTAGTAGTTAATTTCTTAACAAATTCAAAATACCTATTGCAGAGACGATTAATTATTTCATTAGGGTTTACTTTACTTTTCATACTTTGTTTACCAATATGCTCCATACAGTCAATTTCGGCAAAAGTCAGAATTATTGAATCCTTATTTGGTGACAACGTTTTTAATATGTTTATTATTTTACTTCCAGCACCAGAACTGCTTTTTTCTTCTAATAGGTTATAAGCTGTTCCTTGGCCAACATTATAACATCTTATTTTACTAATATTATTAAATACTGACCTATGAGAATCTCCAAAGCAATGGAGAACTTTTGAATTCAACTTCGAAAGTAATATATCTAAGATACCATTTAAATGACATGATATACTCTCATAATTTCTGCGACTTGAAGCAATTTCTCCCATAGTAAAAAATAATTCATGGCATCTTTCTTTGCTTTTACTTGATTCTAACTGATGCAATCTATTATACAAAACCTCTCTTGCTTCTGCTGACTTCTTCATCCTCTCTAGAGACAATGAAAGAAGATGAAAAGCTTCTGGTATATCATTAGTGATTTGAAGGCACTTTTTTAAATATTTAATTGCTTCTGCAATCTTATTTTCTTGTATCAAGATAAATCCTAAATAATAGTTCGCATTTGGATTTAATGGATTGATATATAATGCCTTTTCATAATGCATTATTGCATTTAAATGTTGTCCTAAATTGTGAAATGTTAATCCTAATTTGCAATGAGTTTCATCATTATTGTCATTTAAATCTAATGACAATTCATAAGCTCGAATCGCTTCATCATAAGAATTATATTTGTGCATAATTTCTGCTAATTTTCGATATAAATTACTTTCCTTAGGATATAAAATTAATTTTCTTTTTGTTTCTAACATTTCTAATGGAGAAGTCACTTCTTTATCATTCCTCCTTGGGATCAATTAGGTAAAAGTGCGCAAAGCAATAAAATAAATAATACATAAATTAAGGGTTTAATACCTTACTAAATCAATGGAGTTGGCATAAAATCAATTTTTTATCCAATACAAGATAAATATCTCTAATCTAAAAGCCTCTATAAGCTTCATAAGAAAGAGAATGAATGTATCATAAAAGGTCAACCATAAATTAGAGTTTATTCAAAAGATAGTGGAAATCAAATCAAAAAATCCATAATCTGTAAAATTCTTGATTATGGCCAACTCTGCATAAATCCTTAGATTTCGTAATCACTTCTTCCCAAATGTGCCTTATAGGAGTAGAAAAGGTATACGACACTCCTCACACATGATGTCGTTCTGGGCGCTACTCGTTGAGGGCGCCTTTTTTTTTTTGCAAAACCTGAAGATTGGAGTATGTTCAGTATGAACAAAAAAACTTTATTGAGAAATGCTCCGCAAGCAAGAAAAAAATGCAATCACTAGAGCACTGATTCTTACAACTGGATGGGGCCTAGGTTTAGACAGGTTTTACGAAGGCGACAAAAAAGGTGGCTTACTATCAATAATTGGATGGGGAATAATTTTTACTAGCCTTTTTTACTTGAAATGCTCAGGGATAGCATACGTTGATGGAGTTAAGGATTATTCGAACTACAGCCCCAACCCCTTGCTAGTACTGCCATTAGTCGCAGGTGCTTTTGGAGGCTATTTAATAATCCGAAAGCTATTTAGGCTTGCAAAGCAATTTGAATCCGCAAAGGATTAATATGTAGCAGATTGATTGTGACAGTAGAAGAACTCAAACATTCTCACTACTTAAGACGAATTGCATGGATATTATTAGATAGTGAGGAGATGAGTTTCTCTGAGCAGTGGAAACAAGGAAACACTTGCTCAGGATCTCAATAAAAAAGCCCGCTTTAAGCGGGCTTTTTTATTGCTAAACAATTATTCAAACCAAATAGTAAAAATATGGTCTACTTGTATTGAGTATATTTTTTATTAAATCCACATTTTAGTTTTGTATTTGCTATAAATTTCTTGTTTTATGTTTAACCTAGATGTTTGAAAATTTAAATCCTTTGCAACAGGTGATAATTGGAATCGGAGGCGTTGGGGTTTTATTTATATTAATAGTGTTCTATCTAACAGCAAGTCCAAGTTTCAAAAATATAGATAGATTGTTAACAACTTTCAAAAAGGATAAGAAATGATTTATTTCAAATAAATAAAAAATTAAAGCCAGTTCCTTAATGAAACAGGTAAAGAACCAAAATCTGCTGAATTAAGAGAAAGAAAAAGTGTTGAATTCTGTTCGGCTTTAAAAGTCTCATACATATGTCTAACTACATGTACACATTCTATAGGATATTTACCTATAGCTACTTCTGCCGCTAATACTATTCCAGAAACACCTAAGCAAAAAAGATTATAAATATCTGACACTTCTGACCTAGAAGGAAGAGTATTCCTAATCATAGTATCAAGAACATTTGTAGCTACATAACAAGGGACTGCGTATTGCTTGCAAATTTCTACAATAAAGCGAGTTGCAGAAGGAATTCTTGATATGGAGATTTCTCTAGAAAGATCCCCCCTATCTATTAAAATACCATCTACATATGGGAGAATTGATTCTAAATTCAAAATACCTAAACGTGTTTCAATTTTAGCAATAATTTTAGGAAGGTTATTATTTTTTTTATATTTCATTAATTCTAACGCTTGTATAACATCTTCTGAACAATTAACAAAAGACAAATATAATGATTCTATTTTTTTATGATATTTGATTATGGACTCGATATCAAATTTTGTAAGAGGTTTAAGAGATATTTTTTTTCCTATTACATCTACTGCTTTGTTTGGGGAGACTGAACCTTTATTAATTGTATTTGCTAATATACATTTATTTATTTTATCAACTTCCTTTACCTGAATTATAAGCCCATCAAAATCTATTCTGATTTTGTCCCCAGGATTAAGTTGATCTAAGATTTCCGAATGATTGAATGCAAAATCGAATTTACTTTTCGATTTGTTATTGTTAATAGATATTGTAAGAAGTTGATTTTCTTTAAATTCTTTTTTACTTAGAATATTACATACACGAATTTGAGCACCTTGTGTATCTAAAGATGGTTGCATTCCTGAATCAATTATTGTATCAAAATAATGCTCCAACAACATCGTAGAAGAGTGTGATAGATTGATTCGAAATGAAGTGGCTCCTGCTTGATAAAGTGAGCTAATAACATTCTTTGATATGGATTCAGGTCCAATTGTTGTTATTATTTCAAGCTGTCTGATTTGATTGCTATGATCAAGTTGTGGCATAGCACTATTAAATAATTGAAAATAACTATCTTTAACCAATATAGATTTATTTTAAGAATAAAGCAAGTTGATTTATTAATATAATGGAAGATAACTAAGATTTTCTCGAAAATATATTTTTTATATATTCTTGTCCTTTTTGTGATAATAAATAAGCAGTTTCGATAAAATGAATATCCACAGAAAAAAATGGAGCACTTCTTGACCTAGCTATTGCTGTTAGAGGATGTAACTCTCCTTGTGAATATTTACGAATGTCAAAAGGTAGTTGCTTTATTATCTTTCTTTTTAGAAATTGATTTGAATCATAATTAAGCAAGCCTTTCTCACTACATTTCTCAATAAGAAAATTCATCTGATGATCTGATAATTTGGAAGATTTAGGCAAAGTATTAGTCTTCTTTTCAGTAATGAGATTAGGTAATCTGCATCTTGATAGGACAAAACTATTAAGTTCATAAAATAATTGATTATTATCAATTTCAATTAGTGCGTCTACTTCTATATTTAAATTTAAATCAGAAGTAATTTCTTTATCAAAAAAATCGTAGTAACCTCTGAACATCATGTTATCTAGCCTTTTATGCCTGGTATTGATCATGTCTAAAATTAATTCTAATGATTTAGTTTTTGAATACTCGACGTTAATAACAGATTGCAACCTTTGAATAGGGTCTCTATAGATTCCCATTCGAAAAGGCTTGACTGCAAACTTTTCTGCGAATAAATCGTATATATATCTATGTGGTATTGATCGAAAAGAAAGGTAAGAAAAATCAATATTAGTATTTGTTAATTGTTTCAAATAGGAAGATAGTCCTTTTAATTCGTAAGAAAAAATACTATCCTTAGATAAAAAGTTAATTTCTTTCTTCTGACTTAATTTATGGTACTTTGACAGGCTATTATTCTGATTATTATAATATTGTTCAATAAGATTTAAAAGAGGTTTGGAAAATCTATGTCCACCTGTTCGCCCTGGATGTATATGCATTAAATGAAATCCTTTAAAGTCCTCTTTAATAATCCTAGAGGGTATAAATTGCAAATTATTTGGTAGCTCAATTTCTCTCTGGTCAAGGTCTAGGAAATCCCCCTGCTTAATTTCTAAACTCTTAATATCAATTTTTTTTAATCCAATATTATCATAGTTACGATAGGCTATAATAAATAGTCTTTCTACAAGATCAAATCTATTAAGCTGTATATATATTTTTGATAGTTTATCTAAATATTCAATATTTATTGGATCTAATAACATAGAATCTTTTATATTACGTATTTGCCTCAATTCATCAATTATGTTTCGATTCAATTTAGAGTTTAAAATATATTTTTGATCGATTATATCTAATAAGCTCTTATCTGAAGAAATACGATTTTGCAAAATATCAAATAATTTCAATAATTTCTCTAAATCTAGATTATTTATTGCTTTTTTAAACTCATTAACTAGTATAATGAACTGACTATCCATGATTAAATGATTAAAGTTATCTATTAAAGATTATATAATTTATTATTTTAGCATTAAATGATTGTATTGCACATAAGCTAATCAAATCTTTTATCTTTTATTATGGCCTAGGCTCTTTAAAATCTGCTTATTGAGGCAGATATAGAGAGGCGTATTCAAAAAAGAAATTTATAGCAAATAATTGCTTTTTGCCAAAATCATTGTTTTACAAAATCAGATAAGCTCCAATTTTGTGTATCAAATCACAAAAGTTTTTTTTTTAGAGATCAATATTTACTAATATATAAAAGATATATATGTCTATTTTTATGGA
>CACFBG010000009.1 GCA_902564535.1 uncultured Prochlorococcus sp. | reverse complement strand
CCTCAGTGCTGAGGCGATCCTTTCTTGGTCTTGTGCTGGTATTGGCTGGATGGCAATTGTTGCCGCTTTCTGGTGTGCACAAAACACAACTGTTTACCCAGAGGCTTGGTACGGAGAGCCATTGGCATTGAAGTTTGGTATTTCTCCTTATTGGATTGATACTGGTGATGTTTCAGATAGCACTGCCTTTTTTGGTCACACCACAAGAGCAGCTCTAACTAACGTTCATTACTACTTTGGATTTTTCTTCCTGCAAGGTCACCTATGGCATGCAATACGTGCACTAGGCTTTGACTTCCGTAGCATTACAAGAGCTTTTGGTAACCTTGATGGTGCCCGAGTAACTCTTAATGGCTAAATCTCTATAAGATTTGGTTGATTGAATTAAACTTATTACTTTAATTTAAAGTAATAAAAAGCCTCGTCATTTTGGCGAGGCTTTTTATTTTGAATTCAACAAGCCCTAAAGCTTACGACCTTGAATTTATTGAATAGAATTAAATTCATTATTAAACTATAAGTAAAATCCTGTGAGTACTTCGTTATTAAAGAATTACTCAAGTTTAAGCGGCCTCAGTTATTTCATTGTCTTCATCCCATTTTGCTTGTAATTGTTTTAGAAGTAATAAATAAGGGATTTCTGAATTATTACTTTCTTCGGTATTGATTTCCCAAACACCTTCAACAATGTTAGAAACAATAAGATCAAGATTTTCCTTTGGGTAATTACATAGTTCATTTTTGGCTAATAAACAGTCATCTATAAATGCATCGAATGCTGGTTCAGATTGAGAAGTCATATTAAAAAAAATAATAGATGAGAATAAAAGATAGTTAACTAGCACTTAGATTCTCTTTGATTAAATTTTAAAGTTAACAACTAATTCGTCAAGGCTAACTTTGAGAGAACTTAAGAGGTTTAAAGACTTTTTGATAGTTACCTTATTATCAGAGATTTTAAAAGATTAATTGAATAATAGTTGTTTTAATTATGATTAATATCCTATCTGCATTTGGAAGTATATTTTCCACTGAACTTAACCCATTAAGGTTTAAATTGACATTTAAGAACTGCTAATGCTTCATTAGGCAGTTTAAGAAATGAATCTAATAATTTATTCCCAGTAGGAGGCACATTGGCTATACCTACTAATGTAGCTTTCCCGTCTTTTTGAATAGGCATACCATTAAAACTATGTTTTTTCCCCTTAACCTTTTCGGTCTTTAAAGAGGTTTTGATTATAAGCTCAGGAAAGTAATAATAGGAGAAGACTTGTAAAATAAATCTGGCTTCAAATTGGAGTGATAAATGACCATTTACATTATTTAAGTTTCCTTCGAGCTTATCTAACAACATTTTCAACTCTATCCCTGGAGGGAGGGGAAAGCCTAGTATTTTTGTGGTTCTCCAATTTAGAGGAGGTATAGAGAAATTATCTTGGTCGAAACGTAAAAAAATATCACCTTTCTCTCCATTATCTGTTATAGATGCCTTGCCTCCTCCTCCTCTAGCATCATAGTCAAAATAAGGGTAATCACCGATAGCTAGTTTGCATTTCGGAAGACTTTGTAAATTCATCGATTTTTTAATTGGACAAAAATTAATTAAGAATTAAATCGTCTGACCAAATTCTACTTCAATAATTAAATTCCTTATTATAAATTTAAAATTAATTTTAAATTTAGGTCTTTGCTATATAATAGCAATTAAACCTTTAGGTCCTGATGCATTGATTTACTATAAGTATTGCTGGAATATTTCGAGTATCTATCTGATTGCAACTAATAGGTTTGAGACTAAGAATTTATGTAGCCTTTGGAATATAATTAGAAAAAGATGAATTTCATTCAATCTCACAAAGATTTTATTCTTTGGTACCAGAAAAAACTTGGCTTAAGTGATTATGGTCTGCTATGGCTGATCTTCTTTAAGGGATTTTTTGTTGCTTTAATAATCGAGCATTTAGTAAGACATTAATTCTTCACTCTACCTGAGAATTTTTTACTATTGTTATACTATTTAAACCTTACTTATATTGGCTACTAATGGGTAAGAAACCTAATCTCTTGAGAAAGGCTATTGATTTTGTAGGGAGGATATTCTTGACTTTTGTTTTTATTGTTTCTATTCCTACCAAAATAACAAAGTTTTCTTTTATTGTTCAAGTGATTGTTGAGAAGGGGATTCCTAATATTTTTGCTAATTTTTTATTAATAGCAGCAATTTTTTGCATTATTATTGGATCATTCTTCTTGATTTTTCTTGATCAACAAAGGCTTGGGGCAGTTTTTCTCCTTATTTTTCTTATACCCACAACAATACTTTTTCATTTGTTCCCTTTTCAATCTAAAGCAGTTTTTATGAATATGGGCTTGATAGGCGGCCTTACCCTTGTAGCAACGCGACCTAAAATGATTGAATGATGATTTAGAGAATTGAGAGCCCGTATAGGTTGAATTTTTTAAAGATTAAGAGCTAAATTCCAGGAATAGGCATTAAGACGGATTGCTTTTTGTAGTCTCTGCTACAAAAATTCAAATCCTTCGAGGGCCATTGCTTATGAAAAACTTTAAGAAGCAATTGAGTTTTGTAACGGGAATGTTCAATAATTCTGCAAATTTATTCTTTCAGTAAATGCTTCCCAGAATTTACTGATGACTTAGTTTCTCTTTTTAATCTAAAGTCTTTACAGGAGGTTGACTATGATTAAAGCAAAATCATTATTTATGACTAGAATAGGGGCTTCTATTGTTTGCTTCCTTTCGCCTCAAGGAAGAGTTTTTCAGGCTTGTTCTTTAGGTCAATGTCTTTATTCTGCAGATTTACATTCAGCAAAACTAAATTTAGCTCTATTAAAAAATTCAACTAATTTATTGCCGCACAGACATGTGAAATTTCCTGCTCAAAGGAAATCAACTCTTAAGTGGAATAATGATGGAGAGCTAACAGAAATTGACATGGCAAGGATTCTGGAGCAACTTTCTTCCTCTGAATTAGTACAATGTGAGTTAGCTTGTGATGTTTCTAATAATCTTAATCACAAATAAGAAATTTAGATTGAGAGTAAACTCCTTTCTAAATTAGTAGAACTTTGATTCTAATAAGACGTATACTTAGTACAATTGAATAATATAAAGATTATAGTTATTTATAGATCAATTTCTATTCGCTTTTGTAATTATTTTAGGACAACAGGATTTTTCTGATCTTTTATATTAAGATGAAATTTAAGGATAATTCTAATATTCTCATGTCAGAAACACATCTGTTTCAAATTCTAATAAGTTCAGAAGAAGAATCGAAAACTCCTTCTTCATTAATACAACTTTCAAATACTCTCTTGCAGTCTTTCCCTTACGCGAAATATTCTTTATGGAATGATTCTATGATAACTAATTTCTTAGAAAAGGAATTTGAACCAGATGTTTTAGAAGCTTATAAAAGTCTTATCCCTTTTGCTTATAGATCAGACCTTGCTCGCTATTGCTTGCTGTATAAATTTGGAGGTTGGTATATAGACTTAGGGATTCAGATGGCTTTCCCTGGGAAAGAAATAGCTCCCTTAAGTTATGACATGGTTTTCTTTTGGGATGCAGGAGACTTATTAGCTCCATTTCGTAATTTTTACGATTGCATGAATGGCATAATATATTCCAAGCCTTCTAACCCGGTTTTAAAAATAGCGATAGATTTAGTGGTAAAAAATTGCAAATCAAAATATTATGGTTTTGATTCTATGAGTCCTACTGGGCCAGGTGTTTTTGGCAGAGCTATTGCTATAAATGGTAAGGGAGAGTCATATTATGATGGACAATTTTTACAATTAACACCTCAACATGCTCAGGCCAATAAAGCGTATGTCTTAAAAGACGGTACTATTTTTGCTTGGCATCGTTCACGCTTTGAGACTGATTCAAATTACATGGCAAGTTTAGGGTTGAAAGGTGGTAATGATTATCGACTTTTATGGAGGGATAGGAAGGTATATTTTGATTGAAACATTTTAATTTGATTAAGAAAGTTTTACTTACATTTGAACTTATTGCATTAAGATTAGAATTTTGTTTTATATTTTAAATAATAATTTTTTATTGATAAGGTAAATCAAAATTATGTAAAATTAAAATTATTAGCAATTTTTAAAGATGAATTCTTCTGGACCTGAATCAATAGATGAAGCAATAGCTGCAGGAAGAGATCTTGATGGGAGTGCAATCCCTCAAGAAATGTTGATCCTTTATAACGAGGTAATGGAAAAGGAGGGTGCTAGAACTAGGTCCGGTGTCAAGAAATCGATGCGTAATCGTGTAGTTCGCTCTGGAGCCAAGCATTTTGATCAAACTACTTTGAATGAACGCTTGATAGGTGCTGGCTGGGAAGGCTTAAAAGAAAAAGAAATTGAATTCTTCTTTAATTAAACCAATATTCTTTGTTCCTCCTACTATTTATTTCTCCAGATCTGTTGTCATTTGCAAGGATTTACTCAAAAGCCTTGGAGGAACATTAATATTGCAAGGATCTCCGAGGATTAAAAATAATTCATATGGAGAAAGGTTCTTTTAATTACTGGCTTGGAAGAAGGTGATTTTTCAATCAAAATAGAATGATTTGATTTGAATTCAATATAGATTATTATCCAAGCCCCACATATAGAGCTTTTAGGGATATATACTCACACCCTGCGCTATATATGATGCTATTTTGTCTTCGTCTAATTTTAAGGACACGTGAAAACTCCCATATCAACTCGAGAATACCTTTTGCAATGTCTTGCTAAGGCCTCCGTGAAGCATCCTTCTGAGAATAGGGACAAATTAATTGCTCTTTTGAATTCTCTTGCTGACGATAAGAGAAAAGGTAAGCCTTCTTTCTGAAGTCATTAGATTAGAGAATTGAGGCTTTATGTAATGAGAAAATATTTAGTCATAGCTTCTGCAATCAAGCTTTTAAGATATTTTTTCTTGATAAGTACATTTATGTTCAACTATCTCTCCATTAGGTTTTTTTTCCAATAGTTCAACTTTATTATTATCTGAATATATCCATTTCCAACGCTTGTCTGAAAAACTAATTTCTTTTTGAATGAATGTTCTGGGAAGCATTAGATTTACTTTCCAATCTAGAACTACAAATGCACCAGCATCAATCTTCTCGAGATCTTCTATCATTGCAAAATCACCATTCTCATTATTAATAATTTTTGCTTGAAGAATTTCGTTATCACACATAAAAGAGGAGGCAGGGATAATGGAAAGCCAGAAACTTAGTAATAAGCTAATAAGCATCATTAGTTCAATTTAGGTTTAGTTAGATCTTAATTAAGAAAGAATTTAGAAACTAGTTCATAGGTTAATTGGCTGCAACAGAGGTTTCCATTAGCGTAGGTTTGCTATGAACTCCTCAAAATCTAGTGATGAGATATTTCATTTAAAAGGCGAGCCATCTAAATTGTTTGATAATAATTATAAGGGGCAAAAACTGCGCAATGCGCTCTGGCTTTTAACTGAAGCACCCACTAACACCAACTCCTAATTAATAAGATCCCTAAGCGTGACCAAACTTTTAACACAAAGGGCGCAAGAACTCAGGCAGCTTGGATGGACTGATGAAGGTGCTAATCGTTATGCCGCAATCAGCCAAGAGACTCAAATAAATTTGGACGATTTTCATTTGGCATTTGTTTTAGGTATTGCTCTTATATCCATAAGCTTCATTGTCTTAATAGTAATGAGCATGAAGTTTTATTCTTCAAGTAAAAAAAATATTAGCCAACAACCTCTACTTGTTGGGACAAATACTACATCTATTGATTCAAATGTAAGTAGTTCAAATGAAGATTTAAATATAGATGATAATGATATATTGTTGATGAATAATTTATACGAGTTCAAAAAATCACCTTTGGATTATTTCCTTTATTTCTTTACAAAGAATATTGTAGATACTGATAAATTAATCATTCATTTTATAATGGTTGCATCTATTTTTATAGATGCTTTGAAATATTCCTGGAAGATACTTAAAATTGGCAAAAATGATAATCTTGTTACTAAAAATTCTAATCTTGATAATGCTTTAAATCATAGATCAGATGAAGAATTAAGGTCTTTGCTTGAGGGTATTAATCTAATGGATAAGTTGGATAGGAATCAATTACTAAATTTAATTAAAACTAATAAGAATGTGCTAAGTAAGCTTTCTTATCAAGAGAGGACAAGAGAATTAAGTCAAATGAAGAATTCCGAATTAAGATCTTTGTTGATAGGGGTAGAAAAGATTTCTAGATTAAATAAATCTAAACTAATTGAGAAAATACTTTTAATTGAATTTGAGAACCTATGAGAATGCTATTAAAATTAGGTTTTCATTTTTATATAAAGTATTTTTAATAATTTAAAATTAAATCTTTTTAGAGAAAAAATCTAGAGGTAATGGGCCAAATGTTTGGCTATGAATATTTTCATTATCTTTTTGACATGTAATAAGAATTCCTTCTCCAAGTCCATACTCAATTCGAATATGTATGTCGCCAGTTTTTTGGTTGCCCTTTAGGAAAACAGGCCCTTCATTGTTTGGTTGAGATTGTATTATTAATTTACTCCAATTTAAAAAAGATTCCATTTCTCTGTATTTTAAAATAGCTTCCTCTGAGCTTGAGGCCATAATTCCGACTGTAAACCAGTCTGCATCTTTCATATGCATTAAAAGTTCTTTTATTAACTTTTCTTTTGTCGATGAATTTATTATTGGAGCTGATCTGAGATGATTTAGATCAGATAAACTATTTATTTGTTGGTTGATCATTGTTTAAGATTGGATTGAGTCAGTAACTATAGGGCGTACTTTATAAATTTAATTTTACAATATTTTGATTAATAAAATCTAACTCAGATAAAGAATAAGTAGATATAGCAAGTACCTTTGTTCAAAATATCGATTTGATAGAGAAAATAATTCTTTAGATAGAATGTCCTCCATTACATTTCATGACTTTGGTAGTTAAGTCTGCTTCAGCAATACCCTCTTCATTCCTTGTCTTTGCAATACATTCGTTCTGAGTTTCGGCCCATTGAGTAAGTGGCTGGATTTTTTGAACTCCTATAACTAATGAAGTTGTACTTATTACTGCAAGTAATGGGTAAAGAATGCGTATAGTGAATAATAAGGAATAATGATCTATCCAGTTCTCGGTTACCTCTACTGATACATCAACTGCTTGAGATTCTTCCCTGGAATTACTATTATCCCTAACAAAAGATAAAGCACTATCATCTTCTTTATTGGAGGTTTTATTTTTAATTGGCCTTAATGACGATGACTTTATGGATCTTGGGATAGCTTCTGTTAGATCAATTATTAGGGTTAAAGTTGCTACGAAAATTTCCTTGAGACCTTCTAAGCCTTGTTTTAGATCACTCTTAAAGAGTTCTTTCCTGTTTTGTGTTTGGTCGCTTGATTGTTCTTTGCTCATATCTCTTTGGGGGAGATTTTAAGCAGGACCGAGAAGTTCCGCTTGCTTTACAAGTATTTTTAGAGAATGGTTGATTTTCTACCTCCTATTCCTTTTAACTATATTGTTGTAGCTTTTGAGACAATCAGACATCGGTCTTAATGCTTATCTTTGTCGATCCACTGGTTTTTTTTGATTTTGTTTCCTTAAAGATAGTTCTTTCTTTAAGTGATCTGCTATTCAATTAAAGCTCTTCTCTGAGACATGGCTAATTGATCAAGATCAATTAAATAAATTCCAAAAACACATTTAGCTTGCTTTTAGCATGATTTGTTAAATAGGTTCCTAATTTGATAAGTAATTGGGAAATATTTGGAATTTCTTTTTACTTTAGGTGGCAAGAGGGGTGATTTTTCTTTCTTTTACTAATAATTCTTTCATCGCAGAATACATATAGAGTGGCTGAGTAAAGATAATTTCCACACTGTTTCAAATGATTCTCGCTAATGTGATGTGAATTCCTATAAGGCCTCATGCATTTTGCATCTGTTGTTCCATCAAATGTCACGCAAAGCGCTTTGGTCGCATATGTTCATTATTTGAGCTTCATGCTTTGCTTCGGAGCTTTGATCTTTGAAAGAATAACTTTGAAAGCGAAACCTGAGAGAGGAAATGCCATATCAATTGTAATTGCTGATTTAATTTATGGACTTGCAGGAATAGCCCTTCTGATTAGTGGGATAATGAGAGTTAAATATTTTGGTCAAGGAGGAGATTTTTATACACATAATCCAATTTTTTGGATAAAAGTAGGTCTGTTTATTGCAGTAGGTTTATTATCTCTTTACCCTACAATTACATATATTTTATGGGCGATTCCTTTGAGCAAAGGCAAGTTGCCAGTAGTCAGTGATGATTTGGTCTCTAGATTGCAATTAATTATTAATATTGAATTGGTTGGGTTTGGCTCAATTCCTTTATTAGCATCTTTGATGGCTAGAGGTATAGGCCTAAGCTGAAATAATTTAATTAGTTGAACTGTAAAGAAAATATATAAATAGGACTGAACTTATTGAAGTTTGTTAATCAGCGAATACAGGAGCAGGCTTCTTCTTTACCCCCATAGATACATCTAATAGAGCCTCCAATTGTGAAATTAATGCCTTAATTTCACCAGGTTCAGGAAGTAATCCATCTTGATTAAGAGAAATATGAATTTCTCTTAATTCTTCTCGGATATGTCTTAGGTGGATGCCGGCCTGTTCTCTTCTTGATTGGCTCATAATTCATCCCTTTTGAAAGAAAGTTTTTCTCCATCAGGTGTTAAATACACCTTTTCAATGATTTGACCTTTCATAAGACTTATGCTCAAAACACGAGACCCTTCAGGGACAACCTTCTCTTTACGAAGGGAACTAGTCTCTTCGCCGGTCTCGATCAAGTCTTTTGAGACTGTCTTAGGCACTGGCTTTGTTGAAGGCAAAGAAATTTTTTGGAGATTATATATATTACTATGATTTTCAATTTTTTTTGGGCTAATTGTCATATTCTCATGAGAATCTCCACACCTGATAAGCTTATCTTTCTCTTTTGAGTGAAAGATAAGCTTATTAAAAGAATTTTTTACTTTGCTTTTTATTTTCTTAAACGATGACTTCAGATTTGCTACTTTTAAAGATAGGCTTCGTTTTAGTTGTGTAAGCATAATTAACTATGAATACATAATTTAACTTTTATAATAACGAGTGAAATAAATCTTTCAATTATTTGATGATAGATATCATACATTCTTAGTAATAAGATACCTGATCTAACGAATTTATTTTACCAAGGAAGATTTTCGCCATTTGCATGCCAGAATTCGCCAGAATTCTCTATAGTTAGTGAATCAATTCTCTTGATTAAAGCTTGAACTGATGATTTAGTCGTGATTCCATTATTAGAGAAGTTGGTCATTTGCGTACTAACTAAGCCAGGGTGAAGTAAAGCAACTGATATCCCTTTGGGGAGCATGTCTATTGATAAAGATTTACCTGCCATACAAAGTGCTACTTTTGACATCCGATAACCATAGTATCCACCACTAGTATTATCTTCTATTGAACCCATTCTACTTGACATCATGATTACTTTAGAGCCCTTTTTCAAGTTACCAAGCAATTTACTTGTTAATAATAGTGGACTTATAGAATTAATTTGCAATTGCTTTTGTAGTTTTTCTAAACTTAAATTTTCCAGATTATCTTGATATAGTATACCAGCATTATTTATTAAAACGTCAATTTTTTTTCCTTGTAATCTCTCAACTAATATATCCATAGAGTTTTCTAAGGAAATATCTATACCAGTTTCTATCTTGATGTTCAGCTCCTTGAGTTCCGCTGAAGCAGATCTACAAGTGGCTATTACTTCATCTCCTCTGCTTGATAGCTGTCTGCAGTACTCTAGACCAATTCCACGATTTGATCCTGTAATTAAAATAGTCTTCAATGGAAATCAGCAACTTCGTTTATTTTAGTTGATAAAATTCCGATTTGCCTTTATTGAGGTTTAAATAAGAGAGTATATTTGTTACATAAAAGTCTCTTGAGTTTCAATAATTTAATAATACTTTGACTATTTCTCAGGCAATCCCTTAATACAGAAAATACCCAGCATTAGTGTCGCAGCTATTAACTTTTCCGAAAGGGTTTTTAGGCAAAATTTCCCGATTTCAAATTATTAAGGACTTGAAGTATAGAAGAAAAATGTACAGAGATGAACAAATTCTTGCGAAAAGTAATCTATGAGAAATGTAATATAGGCTTTTAAGAAACTCGAGTTAGTTTGCTCTCATTTAGTTTAGGGAATTATTTATATACGCAATAAGAGAACTTCGATCGTTTCTCTGAGAGCCAATGACCTTGCCTTCAGGCAATGACTAAGAAGTGGCCTTTTCGAGGAAGAATGGAAAAATTCCTAAAGAACTATTGAGATGATCTAGAAATTTGCCATCTTATATATAGACAACATTATGCAAATGCTTTCTACTGCTTCTAAGAAAAAGTATAGATGTAGAGATTGTATATATTTTTATGATCCTGCGATAGGTGATCCTAGTCAAGGGATATCCCCAGGAACTCCATTTGATGAACTTCCAGATAATTGGTTATGTCCAGTTTGCAAGGTCGGGAAAAAAAGATTTAAAGCAGTGTTGTAATAAAAAATTGCGAAACTTAAATTATGTTTCTGAATAAAGCAATTAGAATAAGTAAATTTTATTTCTCTTAACCTTTTAACTGATTTTAACTTGTCAAAGTATGATTAACAATCATTATTCTTTCTTAAGGCTTCAAATAGATCAATAATGAAAACTTTCTTAATAGCAAAAATCTCACCTTTATATGATTATTGGGAATCTGATCAAAATGTAGAAGATGAACTGAAAAGGCTGCAAAAAGCTAATAAAGACAACCCAATGTCAGTTTTATTTGAGAAGGAGCCTTATAAATGGGAGAATTTATACCAGAGTATTGTTAGAGAAATAATAAGAGGAGATTATGATTCCTTAAAGGGCTTAAATATTATATTAAATACCTTAGTTGATGCGGAGAAAAATAGAATTCTACAAGCTTTTGTAATAAATGATGTATTGAATAAAAGACAAATAGATGAGCTTATTCACAATAAATTTGCCAAATATGAAACCAAAAGAAAACCATTTAGATTTTTAAGAATACTATATGCAATATTTTTAAATCCTTATCAGCTTAAAATCAGGGGACCTAAGAATCATATCTACGAAAAGACAGGCTTTATAATGCTTTATATTCGCAATGCCATTGTCTTTAAAAATAATTCATCTTTATAATATCTTTGCGATAATGATTTTATTTGACAGCAGATTTTTTATGTTTTTTGCATAAATTAAGATTCATATATTGCAAATTTGCCCTTTTCAGAATCTTCTGAGTGAATTGTTCATATCTTTTTCTTTACTTAAATAGCTTTTCCTTTGAGTTGGTGGAAAGATATAGATAGAGCGAATGATCCATTAATGGAAGTCACATTTGGCCAAATATCGCTAATAGGCTTTAAAGGGTCCATTCTTATTGTTTTGTTGAGCTCGCTCCTTTTAGCTTTTGTAGGTTTTTTCCTTGATAAAAGAAGGAAAGCTCCTACTAATAAGGCACTTTTAAAAGCTCTTTTAGAGGATTTGGGACTTGATGTTCCATTGGAACTTCAAGATACCGAAAGACCTGCGATGAAGTCTCTTAAGAAGTTCTAATGGAAAACGATCTCCTTATCCCTCTCATCTGGACATTTGTATTTGGAACCCTCTTAACGTTTGGGGTTAGAAAACTTTTCAAGAAGACTCCCACTAAGAAGAGATGGGTTCGCCCAGAGGAAAAAGATTCAAAGAAGGATTAAGTCGACTTATTCAAATCTATTTGCTCCCATCGCTATCTTTATCATCTTTACTTGTTGTAATTAGTGCTTTGAATAAAGTTGCTGTTAGAAATATTCCAATAAAGACCCAGATGAATTTCTCAATTAAAATCGTACTTTCGTTCATATTAGTTTTGAATTAATCTAATGCAGTCTTAAAGATTTGAGGAGTATTTCATTTTGTCTGAGATTCTTTGCTTTCTTCTTTAGGATAAAGACTTGCGATTTTCCTTTCCTGGGCTTTTATTTTCAACTTCTTGACCTTTTCTTCAGTTAATCTTCTAAGCACTATTCCTGGCATAAACCATAAAGCACCTATGGCAACCATTATGAAAATAGGGTTGTACCATGTCATTTGTAGTAATTGATTGATCATTCTTTCTTAAATGCTTTGCTTGCTAGTCACTGGTAATTGCTTTAAGAGCCTAGAAAAAGGATTGGATATTGGTCATATTAGTCGCTAACCACTTAAGTGATTTTATTAGATATAAATCTCTTCAACTAACCTAATAAAGAAAAGATTCAGTGTAAGGATTACTCACTTTTATTCTAAAGCCTAAGATCACATGTAATTAAATCGAGCCTTTTTACTTATTGCAAAGATGTTGATTGCTGTTAAAAAAGAATAGCCATCAGCTCATTTATGAATATGAATCGAGCAAAAAAGTATGAAGCAAGATTGCCAATGGGTTGTTATGTTGAAGAGATTATTGAAAATAGTGGGGTAATGGAACGTGTGTATAAATGTCCTGATGGGACAAAACACTTTATTCCCGAATCTTTATTATTTAGTAATGATGTAGATTAATTTTTAAAGCATATTAAAAAATCCCCCTAAGCTTAATAAGTAATGATAATTTTGAAATAGCTTAAATCGAGTGAATTTCTTATATAATAAAGTATAAGGAACTAATTCTATCTATGGCTAGGGTCCATTTTGTTTGTGCTCACTTTGGAGGACAAGTTCCCTGGAAACCTCATATTTTTTCTGAGAAACATGATGTCACATTAAATTATTATCACGATCTGAATAGTCCTTCAAGGCATTTATCAATGCATCCGAGATTTAAGTCAAAGATACCAAAAATGTTGGAATGGAAAAATGTTGAATCAGATTGGTATGTATGGATGGATTCTTCTATTAAGCCTCACAGAGGTATAGATCTAGCGGACCAAATTCTTTTAAAAGTTCAGGATAATCCATTGTGTTTATTTAGGCACTCTAAGGTTAATACAATTAGAGAAGAAGCTTATCGAACTATTTCAATGCTAAGAAAAAATCATGATTACTTTAATATGAGATATTTAGGAGAGCCTCTTTTAGATCAAATTATTCATTACTATGGCGATCCTGATTTTATTGATAATAAGTTATTCTCTACCAATTTCTTTGCTTATCATAGATCTATTACTGGTTTGATGGAGCAATGGTTCAATGAAGTTGTTCATTGGACTATTCAATGCCAAGTTTCACTTCCATATGTCCTACATAAAAGTGGGATAGAATATTCTTTATTTGATGGTTTTACTCATGTTACTAATGATTTATTTAGTTGGGATTGGAGGAACAGAGAAAAAAATCTAATTAAAGGATGGGAAGGAGCATAATATTCTAGATTACTTTATTTAATATTTTTTTTATTTCTTTCTAATTTAAATTCTACTTTAAGATTTTGTTTTTGGTATTCGAAAATATATGTTAATAGTGAATAGATAAATATTATAAGTCCAATAATTTCAAGAGTTTCTTCTACTGTAATAATAAGGCCATAGGATATTCCATGAAGCCTTATATCTCCTGTGCGTACTAAATAACTTCCTAACATTTCTAGCCCTAAAGCTCCTGAAACATAAGTAATACCAGAGAATAATGTTAAGTATTTTAATTTACTAGGTAAACTTCTTATTAGTGGGATGAAGTAGATTATTAAAAATATTGAAAATATACCGTATGGAATAACCCATACAACTGTAAGTAAGGCAGGGAGAATTGGTTTTAAGCCTGGGATTATAAAAGCCTCATGAATTTGTAAGCCTTCATCTAATGCCAAGAATATAAAAATCCATTGAAGAACTTTCCATTTATATTGTAGGTTCTTTCGTTTCCTCTTGATTTTATTTAGAACAAGCGAAATTAATGCACTGCAAATCAAAAGGAGTATGCATGAGAATAACGTAGGAATATTGACCTCTTTGTCCATGTTGAATAATAGGAACCACTCTTTATCTAAACCAAATGTATATATTGCAAACTGAATAAAGATATTGACTATGACAAGACCTAAAGTTATTATTAAAAGATAATTGGTAATAGAAGGTGGGCTTGATTTTATTTTTGTCTTAACCAAAATCAACCTCAGATGCTACTTCTTAATATAGCCTTAAATAGTCACTAGTACAGATCAAATTAACAACTGATGCTAACTTAGAACTTTGCTTTGAGAATTAAAAAACTCTTTAATAAATTATTTAGCAGCTTTTTAATGAATTTCACTTGATCAAACAAACCTTAGCCTTCTAGTTGCATAATGTATTCATATGAGATATTAATTATATTACTAGAATCTTCGTTGCTTAGCCCTGCCATCCTTAGGTGGTTTTCTATATTGGAAGAGCTGAAATTAATTTCAGAATAATTTTCTAGAAATGATAAATTGATATCATCTTTAATATTTGATATTAATTTCACATTATTAATATTGGAGTTTTGAATAAATGTCAATAAACTATCTATTGTAATTAATGATAAATTTATTTTTTCATACGAATTATTTTTTATAATAATACTCGACAGAATTAGGATTAAATAAATATAAGGGAGGAATTCGTCTTTATTTTCTTTAAAATTAATACTATTTAATCCTATTTCTTTAATGGTTTGGTATACTTCATTATCTTTAAAAAAATCGCAAATTACTGAGAAATAATTTTGAGTAGGGTTTGAGGTCTCTTCCATTGCTTTTTCTACTATAGGTAAATTAGAACGTCTCCAATTAGCAAGATTTCGTTCTCTTGTAGTTCTAATATTTTTAAAAGTATTAATTATATCTAAATTGGGAATTAGCTTGCATTCTGGTTTTTTGTGCATATGCCTAAGCCGATGCTTTATGCCGGAAAATGCAGCAGAATTTAGCTCTCTAGTAGTTAATAATAACTTATAATCATTAAACATACTCGTGATCTCCTTAAGTAAAATATTGAATTGACTAGCATCTTTAATCATGAGCTCGTTAAACACTTCACTACTAAGAACACAATATGAATAAGCTCCAGAGGCCAGTTCCTTTTTGAATTGATTTATATAAACCATTGGATCTAAGCTTCGTTCTCGTGGTAGAAATTGATGGTTTGGGAAATAGCATCCTGGCAATAGAGAATGCTGATTATTTGCCCTAAAGCTCTTTGGATATAGACATCCTAGCTTTCTCAACCTGGAAGAATTATTTGCTAAAAAGTATTGAAAGCTTGTAGTAGCAGTTTTATGCATTCCTACATGAATTAAGCATTCCATTTTTCAGATCAATTTTAATGAGACTAGCATTTCGTCTTTTGTAAATTCTATTATGAAAAATCTAATATTAATCATATAAAATGTAAATCTATTAGTTTGATCCTTTAAGATATTGTTTAAGTAAACATTTTTTTAAACCCAATTATACTTTGATTCTGTTTTAAATCTTATTTAATAAGTCTAAATGAATAGCTATCTTCAATTTCGTATATAATTATAAATGCTTCTTATATCTATGAAGAATAAGGAAGAAATCAAAACCTACTCCTTGAGGAGACTAGTACTTGCCTGTAGCAGTGGAAGCCCTGGCATGGCTATTTGGGATTTATTAGATTTTGAGTATATTCAAAAAGTATTAGTTAAGTCTGAAATGGCAACAGAAGATATAGATAAATTAAGGAATTATGGGCTCAAAAATCTACTACATTCTAATCAGCCTTTCATTCAAGACTCTATAGTATGTATTGATAGAATTATATCCAATTATTATCATTTTGTCCTAGAAGATCTAGTCGAAATTCTTTATCTAGATAAGGAGGCAAGAAAAATAGACTTTAAGTATAAAAATATAATTATTACTGATCGTGGCTCCTTTCAAAAACAATATATTGAACTGTGTGGGCTGGAGGCCAAAGTGACACCGATCAGATATCGAGAAGGGAATAGTGCATATGCATTGGTAATAATGAATGCGCTAATTGCCAATAAGCACCATAGGGATAGATCTAAACAGCTTATTAATTCTTCTAATATTAATTTAATCAAGTCAAATATAAATCTAATTAAATCTTATATGTCTCCAAGGCTGAATTACATTAGAGCCGAGAGATTTACACTTTCCTCTAAAATTTATATTGAAAGAAAAACTTCTAGCAATTATTCACAGCTGAGAGGAATCTATCCGGTTGAGGAATCTGAAAAAATATTTAATAGCTTTGATCCGAAATACATTCAACAAGGGAAACTCTTTAATCTCCCATCTCAAAGTAAATTTCATGAAGATTTAGTGAAAAATGGATATGAAATTATTTTTTTAGACGAATTAACAGTTGAGGATCAAATTAGATTATTCTCTTCAGCTAAAGTTGTAGCAGCAGTTCATGGAGCTGCTTTGACAAATATTATATATATGCAAAAAGAAGCAAAACTCATTGAATTTCATCATGAAAAATATCAACCTAATATATTTGAGAACCTAGCAAAGGCTTGCGGAATAAATAACTATGAGAATATATCAGCCAAGGGTTTGTTAAATGAGAACCAAGAAAATATAATGATGATGAAATTAGTTCAAAGAGATGATATTTACCAGGTACTACCACTTTCTTATGATAATATTATAAAAGAAGCTTTATTTGGTAAATAGTTTAAAGGTTAACTAGTCTAATCCACAGGATTTTTTATTAATTTATAGTGAACCTATTGATTCCTAATCTTTATCCTCCAGAAATATAACTAATTTTCTTTTTAGTTTACTTAAATTTTTAAATTAATATTTTAAACTGAATTGTATATTTATTTGATTTTATTTACGAATATCATCTCTGCTACTTTGAAAGAAAATATTTCAAGATTAAAAAAGATATTAAACCTCTATCCTTCTTTTTTATAAGTATTTTGAGTATTCAAATTTATTTAGGCGCTCTTTGATTAACGCATTGTCCATCATCACCACTCCTGTTGCCTCCTATGAAAAAAACAATATATCCTGCAAATCCCAGAATTCCACAGATTGCTGCAAATCCATTCATTTGTTTAGTGCGATTTGAACTACAAATAACCTAAAGGAGAAGGAGCCTATGTGACCAATGTTACTGAAATGCGATTTTAGACATTATCTGTAAAAGACAGCATCATGAATTTGCTGAATTCTAATTTTTTTAGATCCTTTTCTTATAAAAATTGGTTTTGATTTTTAGGAAGGTGTATTCCATACAAATTTAGAGGATGCTGCATAATTCCATATGAAAACTACTATTATTCCTGCAATCTGAGCCAAAAATGCACTAGGCGTAATGAATTTATAGAAACTAGTAGCAAGTCCAACATTTGCTATTACAGGAAGAGACGCAACTAGAAGGAATTTTAATAATCCTTGAATGAGCCCAAAGCTTTTAAGCCTTCTTGAACGAAATGTCAGAGAATTATTTATCAGATAATTTGTACTGGCTGCAATTAATACAGAGAACGGTAAGGCAGATTGAAAAGTTGTGCCTACAAGTTTGATTAATATCTCCGTGGAGATTAATTGAACAAAGATACCACTAATACCCACCAAGGCAAAACTTATGGCTCTTCTAGGTAATACTTTTCCACTGATTGTATGCAAAAGTGAAATAAAGAAATCCCATAGAATGGCAATATCAAGCTTTGATTTGCCATGCAAACGTGATTTAAAATCAATTGCTATTTCTTTTATATTCAGCTTACCACTGCTAATTCCTAATAATTCGTATAAAAATTTAAATCCATTTACATCAATTTCTCGAACAAAATCCAAGCATGAATCCCTTCTTAAGGCCATACATCCACTCATGTAATCAGTTATATGTCTATAGTTTTTATGTAAGCTTAAACGCGCAAATTTATTAGCTAAAGTAGATCCCTTTGTCCTTTTTCTACTAAGTCCTTTCAGCTTTGATTCCTCGAGAAATCTACTACCTAAAACTAAGTCTAAATTATTAGCTTTTAATTCTTTTATGGCTTCTATTATGGCTATTGGCTCGTGTTGTCCATCGCTATCCATTATTGCAATAATTTCTCCTGTAGCATTTAAAATGCCTTCTTTAATTGCACTAGATAAACCTGAACGATCTATTCGATTGAAAAGTCTTATTCTCTTATCTTTTTGAGCAATTTCTCTAACCAGAGAGGTTGTCCCATCATTAGAATTGTCATCGATAACAAGTAATTCCAAGTCGTATAGTTGTGAGAATTCAAGAATTCTTTTAATCAATGGAATAATATTCTGCGCCTCATTATATGTCGGAAGTATTATGGAAACAGTATAATCTTCAAGGCTCACTGTTAAGAAAAAATATATTTTATTATAACCTATTTAGAGGAGAGTTTGTAGCTCAATTAGTTATTTTTTTACAAATAACATGGTAATCATTTGGTTCGTAACAGTCCATCTTATATTTTTTAGCTTCTTTGACAATAAATTTATCTTTTGATTTTGGTAGAATTATATAATCATAATTTTCTAATTCTTGGAAATTATGATCCTCTGTAATATGCAATAATTCTCTATTAGCAAGATGCGCACCCATTTGACTATTTGTTAGAATAGCAGAATACTTTGGAATATTAGATTTTATTTTGTGAAAAGCAATTGACTCTTTGAAATTTGGTAAGTACCTGGATTGAAAGTAGCCAATCCTGGAATAACCAAAGAAAGCTATTGAAGATATAAGGATTGTTGATAGATATATGCGATTAATTATTCTTTCAGATAGGTTCTTTTTCCCTTCAATAGAATCCAAGCAAGCAATTATAATGAAGGGTAAAATGGATATCGAATATTGTGAGTATAGTTCTCGTTGAGATCCTGCAGAAGATATAATATTAGTAAAATAGACTGGAATTGTCCCAATCAAGCCGGGAATTGATTCCTTCCCAAATAGTATAAGAAATGAAAGTGTTAAGCCGAGTGTATATAATATTATTTGTTCAGGAGGGGCTTCATAAAAAATTCTAAATGGTTTGGTTAATAGTGTTATTATGATTTGAACTTTAGAATCACCTAAATAGCCTAATCTTTCCTGTATATAATCTCCACTAATTGAAGAGTAACTACTTGCTATAAGCCACCAAGAAATAGAAATTATTAAACTATTAAGAGCTCTTTTAACTTTCCCTTTAGCAAAAGAATATATACTTAAGCCGATTCCAAAGAGCAATTGTGATTTTTTTGCTGATAAAGATATTAAGAATGATAGGTAATAAGGAGCTCTCCTATCCTTTATGGATTCTTGTATAGCAATAAGCATAAAAGGAGCACTTAAAACTTCAGGATGAAAATTTGACAAATTAGCCAAAAATATTATTGGAGATAAAACGATTGCTATCATCAAACCAATATATAATTTATTAGTTTTTTTATCTTTTACTGCTAAATAAGGTAGACTTCCTAATGATATTGATTGTATTATTAATAAGGTTAATGTAGATGGGAATAACTTATAAATAAATGAGATAGGTAATAGTAGTAAGGAAAAATGGTCTTGAAGAGGTGAAACTCCTCTTAGACTAGAAATAGAATGGATACTTTTATTTGCAATAAGCCAGCAGAATTGTTCAAATATACCTAAATCCCACGCTGCACTTCCCATAAGAATATGTTTGCTAATAGCAAATAATATAAGGATTAGACTAAATATTAGTGATGTATTTAGAGCAACCTTTCTCATGAAGATTTGTCTTTGTTCCAATACTAATGTGTATGAGTAGATACTTAAACTAACATTAGCAATTAAATAGAATTTTTTTAGCTTCCCAATCGTTTTTATACAACGCATAAAGAATCTCTTGCTAATCAATGGCGCAACGAATTATTTAAAATAGTTGTTAGTATTTAAGCCTTCACTGAGTTGATTTCAGACATATGCCTTCTTTTCCCTTGTAAATTATATCTAATTCTCTTGATTTGTTTCTAAAAATATCCCTTGAGAGTGGGAACATTGATTGTCCCTATTTGGCATATTTTATGGATTTATTTTATTATATAGAAAATTTCATATAATAATCAGTATTTTTTTCTTTTTGATATTATTAATTCTAAGGTTTAATCCATCAATAAAAACTATAGCTAGTATATTCCCCCTCAGGAGTTTGTAAAATCAATCTTAAGAACTAATACAGTGACTCTCTATTCCAGGATTTGGTGAGAACTTAGCCAAGAATTATTGATTTAGAAATGATTAGTAATCCATTACACTCTTTAGTTTGATATTCAACCTTCCAGTCAATGTTGGCTTGAAGAAATTCAATAATAGCTGGCTTGATACCTTTGTCTCCATTGAAATTATTTCGTTGTGGATGATTTGTATCTAATGATGGATAGCCTTCTCCTTTGACTCCATAAGATATAACATCGTGAAAAATAATATATTTATTTACTTTACTTGCATGTAATTCCAACTCTCTTTTCAGTTGATCATAACAATGCCATGTATCTAAAAATAATAAATCTGTTTGCTCTATATTTACTTGTAAAACATCTGCTCCGATAAATTGACAATTAATGCCTTCTTGTCTTGCTAAATTGAATGTATTTTTTAATCTCTCTATTTGTTGCTTAAGATGTGGTTCTGGATTGGAATACTGATAATCATATGAGACAAATTTTTCAACTCTTGCATGCATGAATGCAGATGTACTCATTCCAGTTCTTGCACCCATTTCCGTTATATGTTTACAGCGCTTTGCATATTTTAAAAGTATAGGTAAGTGTTTATAAATATCGGATTTTTTAATGCAATTTACTTCGTATAATTCCTCTATTTTGGATGTTGTCAACAAAGCTTTGGAGCAGCGATTCATCAAGGATATACGTTACTGGTTCTTATGTAAAGTCATATATCCTTTGATAAGATTAATTTTCTAGGTTTTTTTGCTTACAATACAAATAAACCTACTCCTGATTCTATTTTAGTTTTCTAAAATTAGTTTCAAAAGATGAGAAAAATAATAGGTATACCTCTTAATAAATATAAAAGGAGCTATCTTTTGTGAATAGACTAAACTTATAACAACCAAAATTAAATTATCATGGGAGAAGCTAGAAGAAGAAAAGAATTAGGACTACCTCCTAGGGAAAAACTAATAGAGACAAAGTTACCCACGCTTGATAAAAAAGCTATACAAAAAAAAGTCAGGTCTTTTTTATATCAAAACCAAATTATACCAGTAGCTTTTTATGCGGCATTAATAGCGATTCTTGTTTGGGGTGCATATAACCTCTTGAAAGTCTATAAATTGATTTAATAAATTTAACACTTAATTATTTAAGTATCCCTTCTTACTACTAAATTTCAGCGTTTTTCCTGATTAACAGGACCTTTCTTTTTGGATATCAAGTTGAGAAATGTTGTTCTGATTAAATCCCGATTAGATCACTCCTTTAATCTACCTAGTCATAAATGGAAAATTTCTATTTTACCTAGCTTAATTGATTAAATACTTTCACTAAAAAACATCGATCTCTTTCTCTTAAATAAAAAACCCCTGACTGAGCAGGGGTTGAATAAAGTTAGACTGGTTTGTCTAACCTTGGCCAAGATCGATTGGTATAACTGGGCGTCTATACCTTACGTGAGTAGTACTCAACCTCCCTGAGATTACTTGGTATCACTAATCCACAACGGTGGAAACAGGGTTTGTCCAAAGTTTGTCTAACTTGAAACTGCCATTTTGGAAGTTGAGTAAAACCCTCATTGAGACTGGTTGATTCCTTGATTCCATATCGGCATCAAATTGCAGTAAAAACACTTTTTAGCTTTGGGATCTAATGGATAAACGTAGTTGTGGCTCATGATAGATCTTCTTTTCTGCAGAGCATTCACATCCAATTGAAGTTCTTGTCGATCTGATGGCTTTAGTCTTAATTGCTACATTAACTACTTATTATGTATATATAAATGCTTAATTAAGTAAGGATTTCGAGACAAATAACTTATATTTTAGACTTTGTAGATGTTGATACCACTAGTTCTAGCTTTGCTCAATATATTTAATTCAGTTTCCACTTATTAGCTATGCAATCCAAGGAGGAAAAAAGAAGGTCAGCACTTGTTAAATCAATTGTTAAGAGCTTTAAGTTAAGCCCAGCTCATGCCTATAGCACATACTCAACATTCAATAAAAATGATTTATATGATGAATATTGGTCACGTGAATGTGAACTTCATATTAGAGAATATGAAGTATGAATAAGAAAAAGGAAAATGCATTGAATCTGAATGTTCTTTATGAAGAGGTTTTAGCATTTAAGGAGTTTGATTCATATGAAAGCCTCTTGCTGCGGAACTTAATTAGGAAGGAAGCACAAGGCTTCAAATCAGATGGATTGAAACGCGGTTATAGGCGGTAAGCACTTGAAGACTCCCTATCGCTGCTTGTTTTCGTGATTTCATTATCGGTTCCTTTAGCTTTGAGCTGTATGTAAGAGAGTTCCTATGGGGGACGATCCAAAAGCCTTTCAAAGGGTTATTGGTCTAACAGTTTTCACTCAAATTATCGGCGGACAGCAAGTCCGTCTATCAAACCCCAGTGGTGGAAAGGGTTCTTTCTTCGACAGGTAGAAAATATGTTCATTTAACCCTTGAAATCTTGTTTATAGAGAAAAAGTTGTGCAGAATTTGTGAGGGAAACAGTCAAAGTATGCGGTGTTTAATACTTGCACCTCTAATTAACTCGAATTTACGGGATCATGCGCTGGCTCCTTAGACATCAAGCGGTGATTTGGAACGTCGGAATAGGTCTATGTATTGCGCTTAGCTTGGCTCGTTATCTAATGAATTAGTGAAATTTAATGGCCAAATAAAAACCTCCCAGATTGAAGATCCGGGAGGCGAAAAAGTTTGTCTAAAGTTTGTACGAGAAGGCAAACTTTCCTTGAGAACCCTTGGTATGACTCGCCGTCTATACCTTACGTGAGTAGTACTCAACGACTAGAAGCTCATTTATTTCAAGAGCAACCCACTCCCGATCACATTTTCCATTGATTTTGGCTGTCATCTTTGACTTATCTAGTTCTAGATGTGGTGGAACATTTGCTAAACCAGGAAACTCTAAGTTCCCTTCAGCAAGTTTTTTGCTACCCTTACGCTCTCTAATTGCAACTACATCGCCTGCTTTGCATTGGTAGCTGGCAATATCTAAAACTCTCCCATTAATAGTCACATGACCATGATTGACTAGCTGTCTTGCTCCTGGAACTGTTGGGCCAAAACCTAATCTAAAACAGACATTATCAAGTCTGTTTTCTAGGAGTTTCAGAAGGTTGGTTCCAGTAGAGCCTTCTTGAGAACGAGCTTTTTTGACGTAACGCACAAGCTGACGTTCTGAAATGCCATAGTTGAACCTGAGTTTTTGTTTTTCTTCTAGTCGGATCGCATATTCGGAGCGCTTGCGACGGGCTTGGCCGTGCTGACCTGGCGGATGAGACCTTTTGGCGGCCTTCCGGGTGAGACCAGGTAGGTCTCCCAAGCGCCGCGTGATCCTCAGGCGAGGTCCGCGGTATCGAGACATAAGTCAATAATTAGAGGACAATCGTGGCATTTACAATTCATTCTGGAAGAATGTCCCTATCGAGGGTGATTGATTATGCACGAACAAGACACTCTATCTCCTCGACTTCTCAATCTTGTAAATAGAAGCTTGGAAAAGTTATTTTTGATATTAATCAATGGTTATAGAAACTGGATTTCACCTTGTTTAGGCCCACGATGCAGATTTATTCCGACTTGTAGCGAGTATGGAATTGAGGCGATTTCGAGACATGGACCTTGGAAAGGTGGCTGGTTGACCCTTCGAAGAATCTCACGATGTCACCCTTTTACTCCTTGTGGTTGTGATCCCGTTCCTGAGTAATGAATAATTTTCGTTTAATTCTTTATGGCCGTAAAGGTTGTTGTCTTTGTGATTCTCTAGAAAAGAAGTTGAGGTCTATTCCCTTGAGAGATATAGCCCCTTCATTTTCATTAGATCTTTATATTGTTGATATTGATAGCCCTGATGTTAGTTCGGAAGATAGAATTAGATATGATTTAGAGGTACCTGTCCTTTTTATTACAGATCAAAAAACAAATAAAATGATTGAGCTTCCAAGAGCATCTCCTAGGCTAGATGAAATACAATTAAGGGAATGGCTTCAGAAAATTATCTATAAAAAATTGGAGTTTTTCCACTAATTAATCAATAATTTTATTTATGAGCAAAACTCTTCATGACTTATTGACACTAGCGGGAATATCAATTCCTGAAGGATTAATTAATCCGATTATTGAAAATATAGTTTGTGATTCAAGAAATGTAAAGAAAGGAGATTTATTCCTAGGATGTCCAGGACTAGAAGTAGATGGAGGAATATTTTGGGAATCAGCTATTGCTTCGGGTGCAGTAGCTGCAATTATTGGATCTAAGGCAGCGAGTTTAACTTCTCCTTCTTCTTCTGATCCAGTTTTAATAGTTCAAATGAAAGAAGAGATTCCAGGGAAAATTGCTTCTATTTTTTGGGATTGCCCTTCTTCCAAAATCAGTTTAATTGGAGTCACTGGAACAAATGGGAAAACTACTATTGCTTATTTGATTGAGTATTTAAGTAAAACTATTGGTGTCTCTTCAGCTCTTTTTGGCACTTTAGAAAATCGTTGGCCAGGTTTTGTTGAGAGATCTTCCCATACAACTTCTTTCCCAGACAAATTGCAGAAAAATCTTTTTTCTGCTGTTAATTCAGGAGCCGAATTAGGTGCGATGGAAGTAAGTTCACATGCACTTTCACAAAAGCGAGTTTCTGGCTGTAAATTTTCAGGAGCAATATTCACTAATCTTACGCAAGATCATCTTGATTACCATGTATCTATGGATGCATATTTTGAGGCAAAAGCCTTGCTATTTGAGCAACATTTTTTTGATAAAGATTCTGATTATGCAATTATAAATATTGATGATCCATGGGGGGTAAAGTTGGCCAATAGAATGAAGGAAAGATGTTGGCGTTCCTCAATAGATCCAGATAAATTTTATTCTTCAGAAATTGAATTAAAGATAAAAATCATAGAGAAGAAAGACTTTATTGTTAAAGGATTAATAAAAACTCCTTTAGGAGAAGAATACTTTACTTCTCCATTGATTGGAGATTTTAATTTGATGAATATTTTGCAGGCTATAGGAGTATTACTTCAGCATGGCTTCCCTTTGAAAAAGCTTGTAAAAGCTCTTAAAAATTTTCCTGGGGTCCCCGGTCGAATGGAGAAAATAATTCCATTAGGAAAATCATATGCAGCAAAGCTTCCTACTGTCTTGATTGATTATGCTCATACTCCTGATGGTTTAGAGAAAGCATTAATTGCTTCTAAAGCTTTGACTTCGAAAGAAGTTTTTTGCGTTTTTGGCTGTGGTGGAGATAGAGATAGAGGGAAGAGAGCAGAAATGGGTTCTATTGCCGCAAAGTATGCAAATAAAATTATCTTAACTTCAGATAACCCCAGATCTGAGGAGCCTAAGAAAATTTTGAATGATATTTCAATGGGAATCAATTCGGATAAATCTTTTATAATCAAGGAAGATAGATCATTGGCTATTTCAATTGCTATTCAACAAGCAGATGAAGAAGATATTGTTTTAATAGCAGGAAAAGGTCATGAGGACTATCAAATTTTAGGAAATCAAATAATCTATTTTAGTGATAGAGAGCAAGCACAGATTGAACTAGAAAAAAAAAGATTAACTTAAATTTTAATAAGATTTTTAAGACTATCAACTAAAGCCCTTATCTCATTCTCTGTACTAGTTAAATGAAGACATGCCCTTAGGCAATTAGGATGTAATAAAGATCTTATAAAAATCTTTTTATTACTTAAATATTTTATTACTTGATCAGTATTTAATTTATTTGTAAGTTTAAAACTTACAATTCCAGAGGGAGGAGGATCAATAAGTAAGTTTTCTAAACCATTGATTTGAGATATTTCATCCCACAGCATAAAACTATGATTTTTGATTTTCTTTAATCTTTCCTCTATTCCTCCTTCATGATTTAGCAGTTCTAGTGATGATCTAAGTCCTGCCATTAAAGGTATACAAGAGGTTGCTATTTCAAAACGTCTGCTATCTTTATGAAAAAGATCTGATTCATTTTCATCGATAAAATTTTCATTCTTAATGCTTCTCCAGCCAATTAATGTGGGATCAGATTCTGATAGAACTCTTTCTGAAAGAGCTACTCCGCCTAAGCCTTCAGGTCCAAAGGCCCATTTATGCCCAGTAAAACCATAAATATCAGCTTCGGAGGCTATTTCTTTAATGGAAATATGGCTAAAGCTCTGAGCTCCATCGACTAATAGATAAGGTTTATTTGGATGATCTCTAAGTAATTTTGTTATTTCTATTATAGGCATAATCATACCTGTATTCCAAAGTAAATGAGAAATAACTACCAAACGTGTTTTAGGCTTTAATTGTCTTTTAAATGAATTAATGAATGAGTCATTTGATTTTTTGTTGATCGACACTTCCTGTAAATTATGAACTTTCAAAATATCAATCTGAAGGTTTTTTCTTCTTGCAATCTCTTTGCAAGCAGCAAAGATGCCAGGATGTTCTGAGTCCGATAATAGAATTCTTTCCCCTGGAACAAATGGCAGTCCCCATAAAGGCAATACACATCCTATGGTTACGTTCTCTGTGAGAGCCAACCTATGTGGAGGGATTCCACAAATTGAAGCGAGAATCTCTCGAGTTTTTAAAGTTTCTTTAGCTATGTAAGGCCAAACAGAAGTAGAAAAGGGGCCTAATTTCTGAATATTTCGCCAACTTTCAATAATTGCTTCAAGAGTTGAATCAGGTAATGGCCCTTGACCTCCATAGTTGAAGTAGGTCTTATTTAAAAGAGCAGGCATTTTTGCCCTCAGGCTACTCATGAAGTTTTGAAGCGAGGAATGATTGGAATTGGATTTTGATTTGGTAAATGATTTTGCAAATAATGACCAAAATTATCTCTTGACATGCTTTGATATGAGTCCCTAATTACTCAAGTACATTCAACTGTGAAAGGACTCGACTCTCAAATGAAAGGATTTTTGTTTTTCGTTGGATCTCTTTTGAGGTGGCCACCTCAAAAGCCTAGGGAGTTTTTATACTTCCATATATATATTGTATTTGTATATCTTTTGTTTTGGTCAACAGGGTTAGGATTATTTTTAGTTATAGGAGCGCTAGTACCTCTTTGTTATGCAATATCTAAGGGCCTCGAAATCGATTGCCTTAGTTATGAGGCAGCTATCTCTCGTGAATTCTCTCAAGGATCTTGATTCTTTATTTAGATAAATAGCCAATTAAGTATTCACTTTAGAAAATATTCCTAGAAAGGACCCTCTTGATAATTTAAGAATAATTGTGAGCCCCTTCTTTAAAGAACCTGAATAACCTCGCTAACTTCAGGGATTGTTTCTCTTAATTTCCTTTCTATTCCCATTTTTAGGGTCATAGTGCTGCTTGGGCAGCTCCCACATGCTCCTTGCAGTCGAACTTTCACAACTGGGCCATCAATTTCTACTATTTCCACATTCCCTCCATCAGCTATTAAAAAGGGCCTGAGTTCGTCTAACACTGCTTCTACATTTTCTAAAGTTAGGTCCATGCTCGTACTGCTCATTGATACTGTTTTGAATGCAATGTGATTAGCCTAGTGAATGAGACAATGATATGGGAGTAATTCCTATTGATTTCTTGTTGATTACTTTGAATGCGTATTTTCAGTGAATAATTATGACGCTGTTTTAGTAGGCGGGGGCATCATGAGTAGCACTTTGGCTGTGCTGCTTCATGAATTGGATCCAGAAATGAAGCTTTTAATGGTTGAACGTTTGGAATCTCCTGGATTAGAAAGTAGTGCTGCAACTAATAATGCTGGAACAGGTCATGCAGCCAACTGTGAACTTAATTACACGCCTCTTTTGCCTAATGGCTCAATTGATCCTCAAAAGGCTTTGTCTATTAATGCTGCCTTTGAGTTAAGTCTTGATTTATGGGCGTCTTTAGCATCTTTAGGAAGGATTGATCCAGCAAAGTTTCTTAATCAAATTGCTCATATCAGCTTTGTTTGGGGAGAAAAAGATGTGGCATATCTGCAGAAACGATTTGAGAAAATTGTATCTTTTAAAGCTTTTTCAAAAATGGAGTTCAGTTCAGACTTTGCTGAATTGTCTGATTGGATGCCATTAGTAATGGAAGGGAGATCTTCGGGAGATTTATTTGCTGGAACACGAGTGGAAAGGGGTACGGATATCGATTTTGGTGTACTTACACAGTTATATTTAGAACCTTTGGTTGAAAATAATTCATTAGAATTAAGGCTTCGAACCGAAGTGAAAAATCTTTATAGAAATAATAATTTGTGGAGGTTAGAATTAGACTCTCAAGGAAGGATATTTGAGATTCAGTCAAAATTTGTTTTTTTAGGATGTGGAGGCGGCGCTTTACATCTTTTGCAAAGATCTGGCATCCCTGAAGGATTGAGTTACGCTGGATTCCCTGTAAGCGGTCAATGGTTGATATGTTCCGATGAGTTCTTAGTAGACCAACATAATGCAAAAGTCTATGGGAAAGCCAAGTTAGGTTCCCCTCCTATGTCTGTCCCTCATTTGGATAGTCGATGGATTTCTGGTAAGAAATCCTTATTATTTGGCCCTTTCGCAGGATTTAGTAGCAAGTTCTTAAAGAATGGTTCTTATTTGGATCTTTTTAAATCAATTACCACTTCAAATATGACTCCAATGTTGCAAGTAGGCTTAAATAATATTACTTTAATAAAGTATCTTTTAAATCAACTTTTATTAACTGAGAATGATCGTTTAGATTTATTGAAGGATTTTTGCCCAAAAGCTTCATTAAATGATTGGAAGCTTTCAATTGCAGGTCAGAGAGTTCAGATTATAAAAAATACTCCTAATGGAGGTGTTTTGCAGATGGGTACTGAGCTTGTTACTTCTGAGGATGGCTCTTTGGCAGTGCTTTTGGGCGCTTCTCCTGGTGCGAGTACAGCAGTTAAAGCGATGATGGAAGTTTTAGAGAGATGTTGGCCTGATCAAATGAGAGATGATTTGTGGAAAGATAGACTTACTAAGCTATTACCAAGTTATGGACTAGATCTGAATAAAAACCATATAGGGCTTGAAGAATTGAGACAAAGAACTAAATCTTTTTTAGGACTTTAATTATTTAGTATTTCTTTTCATTATGCTCCTATTATGTATGAAAAATCAATCCTTAGAAAACTTCAACTTTAGCAGCCACTCTCAATTCGAATGACCGACATCCCAGTTTCTCGTTTGAGAAACTTTTGTATTATTGCCCATATCGACCATGGAAAGTCGACTTTGGCAGACAGGCTTTTGCAAGACACTGGCACTGTCTCTGTAAGAGATATGCAAGAACAATTTCTAGACAATATGGAGCTAGAAAGAGAAAGAGGCATAACTATCAAATTACAGGCAGCACGAATGAAATATGTAGCCATTGATAAGCAAGAATATGTTTTGAATTTGATTGATACTCCAGGACACGTTGATTTTTCATATGAAGTTAGTCGATCTTTACAAGCTTGTGAAGGAGCTCTCTTGGTTGTAGATGCAAGTCAGGGCGTAGAAGCACAAACCTTGGCAAATGTTTATCTTGCACTTGAAAATGATTTAGAAATAATTCCAGTTTTAAATAAAATAGATTTGCCTGGTGCCGATCCTAAAAGAATTAAAAAAGAAATAGAAACTATTATTGGATTAGATACATCTAATGCTATAGATTGCTCAGCTAAAACTGGTTTAGGGGTTCAATCCATATTGCAGGCAGTGGTGGACCGAATTCCTGCTCCAAAAGATACTCTTAAAGAATCTACTAAGGCCTTAATTTTTGATTCCTATTATGACCCATATCGTGGAGTTATTGTTTATTTTAGGGTAATCAGTGGTCGCATTAGCCTAAAGGATAAAATCTTATTAATGGCTAGTAAAAAGACATATGAATTGGATGAAATAGGTGTTATGTCTCCAGATCAATGCAAAGTTAATGAACTTCATGCAGGAGAAGTTGGTTACTTAGCTGCTTCAATTAAATCAGTTGCTGATGCAAGAGTAGGAGATACAATTACATTGCTTAGTTCTCCCGCTAAGGACCCTTTGCCTGGATATAAAGAGGCAAAACCTATGGTTTTTTGTGGGCTTTTCCCTACTGATGCCGATCAATATCCAGACTTAAGAGAGGCTTTGGATAAGTTGCAACTTTCAGATGCTGCTTTGAAATATGAGCCTGAAACTAGTAGTGCAATGGGGTTTGGATTTAGATGTGGTTTCCTAGGATTACTTCATATGGAAATCGTTCAAGAAAGGCTAGAAAGAGAATATGATTTGGATTTAATTGTTACAGCTCCATCAGTTATTTATCAAGTAAATATGATTGATGGAGAAGTGTTGAAAATAGATAACCCTGCAATATTGCCTGATCCTCAGAAGAGGTTATCAATTGAAGAGCCTTATGTCAGAATTGAAATATATGCTCCAAATGAATACAATGGAACTTTAATGGGACTTTGCCAAGAGAGAAGAGGGGAATTTATTGATATGAAGTATATAACTACTGATAGAGTAACACTTATTTATGAGATACCTCTGGCAGAAGTTGTTACGGATTTCTTTGATCAAATGAAAAGTAGGACAAAAGGATATGCTTCAATGGAGTACCATTTAATTGGATACCGTATCAATGAATTAGTAAGATTAGATGTATTAATAAACGCGGAAAGAGCAGATCCTTTAACTACGATTGTTCACAAAGATAATGCTTATAGTGTTGGTAAAAGTTTAGTTGAAAAATTAAAGGAACTTATTCCTAGACAGCAATTTAAAATTCCTTTGCAGGCTTCTATTGGCAGTAGGATTATTGCCAGTGAAAGTATTAGTGCAGTAAGGAAAGATGTTTTATCAAAATGTTATGGTGGTGATATATCAAGAAAGAAAAAACTACTTCAAAAGCAAGCTAAGGGCAAGAAAAGAATGAAGGCTATGGGTAAAGTCGATGTCCCTCAAGAGGCTTTCATGGCCGTTTTAAAATTAAATAATTAAATAATCTTATTTATTCTTTCAATCTTGAGACCTGATTCAAATAGATATGATGATTTTGGGCTTCTTTCTTCTTTATTGGCAATTGAAGACCATAAAAATCCTGCAATTAATAATGCACCAATGGTCATTGTTAACTCGCCAACTGTAAGGCCATCATTTCTGTTGTACATGATTAAAAAAAACTAATTTTAAATATTCAAGCGTTTTTTTTTGGAATTTCTACCTTTAGGCTGGAAATATTAATAGGCTTTACTTTTTGGACATTTTCTCTAAGCAAAAAAAAGCATTAAGTACTCTTTCTTCTCGTTTGGTAGTGCTTGGTACCTTGATTGTTGGAATATATATTCTTGCGGCCTTAATAACTCTGATCTTAACTAGTTCGAATTGGTTCTCCTCTCAGACAAATTTTGGTATTGATAATCCAATATATTCTCCTCCTTCTTTCGCTCATTGGTGTGGGACTGATCGACTTGGAAGAGATGTATGTTTTCGGACAATGGCAGGAGCAGGAGTTGCATTACAGATTGTTGTTCTAGCTTTAACCCTTGGAGTTTTTATTGGATTACCTTTAGGAATGATTAGTGGATATCTAGGAGGGTGGGTAGATAGGATATTGGTTTTATTGATGGATACTTTATATACTATCCCTGTTTTACTGTTATCTGTTGTAATTGCATTTCTGTTGGGAAGAGGGATATTAAATGCAGCAATTGCTTTGTGTGTAGTTTATATACCTCAATATTTTCGTATTGTTAGGAATCAAACTGCTCAAGTAAAATCAGAACTATTTGTTCAGGCAGCTAAAACACTTGGTGCCGGACCTTTATGGATTTTGCGTAAATATTTATTCCGAAATGTAATAACATCCATCCCTGTTCTTTTGACTCTTAATGCTGCTGATTCTGTTTTGGTTTTAGGAAGTTTAGGCTTCCTTGGATTAGGATTGCCAGAGACAGTTCCAGAGTGGGGAAGCGATTTGAATATGGCTTTATCTGCAGTCCCAACAGGGATATGGTGGACAGCTTTGTACCCAGGTTTGGCAATGTTTATTTTAGTTATAGGACTTTCTTTTATCGGAGAAGGTTTGGAGAATTGGGTGAGTAGAGTAGATTAATTATTAACATCTCAACTTTTCAGTTCTAGGAAGGTTATCTATTATTTCACCTTTATTATTGATACTTGGATAATCTATGCCTTTCTTTTTGCACCATTTTGCAACATCTGGATAGGTCCATTCAAAAATAGTATCTTTATAGACTTTTTCTTCAATCCCTTCACCATCAGTAGGAACTAATCCAAGCTTTTCTCTTTGTCTAAGTGCTTCGAAAAGTAATATAGCGGTGGCAACTGAAACATTTAGTGATTGAACCATTCCTCTCATAGGTATAAAAATGGATTGGTCCATTAATGCAATTGTTTCTTTATTTAAGCCCCATTTTTCTGCTCCTAGAACAAAAGCAGTAGGTCCAGTGAAATCGCAATCTCTGTAATCACAAGATTTATCTCCAAGAACAGTTCCATATATCTTGAAACCTTTTATTTTAAGCTCTTTTATAGCACTATTTATAGTTTTATGGCTTTTAATTTTGACCCATTTTTGGCTACCTTGAGCAGTACTATTAAATGTTTGCAATGATTTCCCTTCTTTTCCTATAGAATGAGCTTCTAATACTCCAACTGCATCACAGCTACGTATAATTGCAGAGATATTGTGTGGTTTTTCAATATCTTCAAGTACAACTGTTAGATCAGTCATTCTAGAATTTAAAATATTTCTAATTTTTTCAAAGCGTCTGGTTAGTACAGGCATAAATCAAAAAATAACGTAGAAAAAATAGTTTTTAGAAATAGACAGTGAAATCCTTAATAGAAATTTAGCAAAATATTGCCAAATAACAGAATACATTAATTTTTAATGTGTGGAATGAAAAATTATTGGACCTTGCTTCTAAGACTTTTGTTCTGGAAGTTGACTTTATATTTGAATTATTTTCAATGTCAAGAAACAACTTCAGGCATTAGTGCAATAGAAGAAAAAATCTGTTGAATAAAACAATTAAAGTGAAATTTATATATGGACTATATTATTAGATTTAGATAAAATCAAAGACCTTTAAAATCTGCAAAGTTTATTTATCTTTTACTGTTTTATTATTAAAATAAAGTTGGCTAACAAATTCTTGTAAGAAATTATTTTTGAAACCTTATAAACCCAAAATGCTTGGAATGCAACCTAGAAAGGCAGCATGGCAAATCCTTCAGTTAGTAGCAGCTGGAGCTTATTCAGATGTGGCTCTAAACAAGGTATTTTCTCGCACAGAATTAAGTCCCTTAGATAAAAGATTAACCACCGAGATAGCATTTGGAGCTATAAGACAGAGATATTATTTGGATTGTTGGATTGATTATTTGGGAAAGATTTCTGCATTAAAACAGCCTCCTCTACTTAGATGGTTACTTCATATAGGTTTATATCAGATCCTTTTTATGGATAGAATTCCAAGTGGAGCCATTGTAAATACCTCAGTTGAATTAAGTAAAAAAAGTAATTTCGCAAAGCTTTCAGTAGTTGTAAATGGAATATTAAGAGCTGCTGTCCGTGCGAAGGAAGAAGGAATAGATTTACCAACTCCTAAAGATGATGCAAATCGAATTGCTCAGAATTCTTCTCTTCCAGTTTGGTTGGCAAATGATTTAATTTGTTGGGCGGGTAAAGAAAAAGCTCAAATAATTGCCAAGGCTTTTAACCAATCTCCTCCAATTGATTTAAGAATAAATACTCTTAAATCAAATCAAGCAGAAATAAAACAAAATTTGCTTGACTATGGAATTAGCTCTGATGAGATTAGCAATTGTCCAAATGGATTACAGGTAAAAACTACTGCTGGTGATATTCGCAATTGGCCTGGATATAAAGAAGGGAAATGGTGCGTTCAAGATCGATCCTCTCAATGGGTCGCTCCTTTATTAGATCCACAACCCAATGAACGTATATTGGATGTTTGTTCTGCTCCAGGAGGGAAATCAACCCATATCGCAGAATTAATTCATGATAGAGGTGAAGTTTGGGCTGTTGATCGCTCTAGGAAAAGATTAAATAAAGTTATTATTAATGCGGAACGTCTTGGTTTGAATTGTTTGAATTTTCTTCAAGCTGATTGTTGTGATTTGCTTCAACTAAAACCAGATTGGCGAAATTATTTTCAAAAAATATTGATAGACGCACCTTGTTCAGGTTTGGGGACACTAGCTAGGAATCCAGATGCTAGATGGAGGGTTTCTCCTTCAATGATTTCTGAGTTAATAGTCTTGCAAAGGAAAATATTAGAGAGTGTTTTGCCTTTGTTGGCACCTGGGGGAAGAATTGTATATTCAACATGCACCATTAACCCTAGTGAAAATTTCAGTCAGATTAATTGGTTCCTAAAGCAAAATCGAAAATTGATATTGCGCAAAGAAAATCAGATGTGGCCAAGTTTATCTGATCTGGGAGATGGTTTTTATGGCGCAGTTATTGATTATCTCTAAAGATAAACCTTATTCTTTCCTGTGTACTTTAAGGATAAATTATCAATTATTAGAACTTAAATTATCTAGATCTTTAAGAATTTTTTTCGTAAAAACTTTCCAGGTATTTGCAGCTTCTCCACTACTTAATTTTGTTTTTCTATTATCGTCAAAACCTAACCAGACCCCCGTAGTTATTTTTGGCAGGGATCCAATAAACCAAAGGTCTCTTCCTCCTTCTGAGGTCCCTGTTTTTCCTGCTACGTTCTTACCTTTTATTTCACTTGCTTTACCTGTTCCATACTTTACGGCCCTTTGGAGCATCCAATTCATGGTATCAGCGATAGTGGATGAAACTACAAACTTATCTTTTATTCTTTTAGTATCGTTGCTCCAGATGAGGGAATTATTCGGACCTCTTATTTCTTCAAATGGTATAGGTTCTTTGTAATTACCTCTATTGGCTATGCCAGCATAGGCACCGGTCATGTTTAATAAGGTTTGTTCATATGCACCAATAGCGAGAGGGTAATAGAAACCTAATTTATTATCTCTACCAACACCCAATTTATTTGCAAGTGAAATGACTTCTTTAAAACCTACTTGGTCTAAAATATCCACTGCTATGGTGTTTAAGGATTGTTCAAAAGCTTTAGCCATTGTAACTTCTCCTAGATAATTCTCTTTAAAATTCTTTGGGCAATAGTTCTCCCAACATTTAGGCTTATCGTTGTATATTTCCTCTGGAGAAATACCTTTTTTTAATGCAGCAAGGTAAGGAAATAATTTGAATGTTGAGCCAGGAGATCTAAGAGCCTGTGTTGCTCTATTGAATTGATTGTTATTAAAATCTTTTCCTCCTACGAGCACTCTTACTAGGCCTGATTGAGGTTCTATTGAAACTATTGCACCTTCCATCCCTAAAGGAGCATATTCTCGAATTATCTCTCTGGCTTTTATTTGCCAATCAAGATTAAGACTTGTTTTTATAATAATACCTCCTAATTCTATTTGTTCTACAGTCAGAAATTCAGGAAGCTTTTGGGCAACCCAGCTAGTAAAGAAAGGGGCTTTACTATTTAAGTATTTTGGTTTCGCAGGTGTAATTTTTAGAGGTTTTTCAATTGTATTTAACAACTCATTTTTTGTTATAAATCCTTCATTTTGCATTCTATTAAGTACAACAGATCTTCGTTTAAGAGCTAAATTTGGATTTACTAAAGGAGAGAAGAAAGAAGGTGCTGGGGCTAATCCAGCTATTAAAGCAGCTTCTTCGAGGCTTAAAAGATCTGGTGTTTTAGAAAAGTAAACCCATGAAGCATCGGCTATACCATATGCACCAGAACCTAAATACACATAATTAAGATATTGCTCCAGAATTTCTTCTTTACTTAGTTCTCTTTCTAGCTTGAAGGAAAGCGTCACTTCTTTTAATTTTCTAGTTAGGCTTTTATCTTGATTAAGGAAGACAGTCCTAGCTAATTGCTGAGTAATAGTACTTCCACCTTCTTTAACGGAACCTTCCCGAAGATTTCTTATAAGTGCTCTACTAATTCCCCATAAATCTACTCCTTTATGATCGTAGAATCTTCTATCTTCAGCTGCAATAAATGCTTGCTTTACAAGTAAAGGCATATTGCCTGGGCTAAGTTTTTCTTGTGTTGCTGGCCCTAACTTTTGTATAATCTTTTCATTTGACGAAAGAATTGTAATTGTTCCAGGGCGGCTGAAACTTATAACTTTATTTGTCTTAGGTAATGTTGAATCTACTCCTATCCAAAAAACTTTTTCTAAAATTGCTGCACCTGCTCCTAGCAATAATGAAAAAATTGCTATTTGAAGCCATGTTTGGCTTCTTATTTTCATAAAATAGAAACTAAATTGCTATGTCCTATTGCTAATGCAGTCACTAACATGCCTAAAATTAAAAATGGTTGAGCACTAGCTTGATACTTAACATCAAATTTCAGTGGGTCTCTTAGAAGCCATGCGTCTTGAAAAGTTATTTGAGGAATAATTAATAATATAAGAATTATAGAAGCTAAATGTTGTCCTATTAATATTAAAACTCCTACCATTAATAATTGAAAGATATCTATCATTCCAGCACTTATAAAGCTTGCATTCTTTATCCCAAATATCACGGGAAGGGAATTTAGGCCTAACTCCCTATCGCCTTCAACACTTTTAAAATCATTAATAATTGCTATCCCAAGTCCAGCAAGGCTATAAGCAAGGGTAAGGAATGCTGTAATCCAAGTAAGTTGACCAAATAATGCTTGACCTGCCCACCAAGGTAAAGCTATATAGCTTGCTCCAAGGGCATAGTTCCCTAGCCAACCATTTTGTTTTAATTTTAAAGGCGGTGCTGAGTAAATAAAACTTACAAATGATCCACCTAGCGCTAACAGAAAAACAGACGGAGTTTGATGTCCGGCCCAAATATCTAATCCATATGCAACTCCAAGTCCTGAAATTAGCAACAACCAGATTTGAAGTTTGACTTGAATTAAAGGAATTGCTCCTGAGGGAATAGGTCTATTTGGTTCATTTATTGCATCAATTTCTCTGTCATAATAGTCATTAATTGTTTGTGTATATCCTGCAAGAAGAGGTCCACTCATTGTCATGCAAGAAATTGAAGCTAATACACTTTCAAAATTCCAATGAAAATTCCCGCTAGCCGCAGCTCCACATATCACACCCCACAAAAGAGGAACCCATGTAATGGGTTTCATTAATTGAAGCCTTAGCTTCCAAATGTTGGTTGTCTCTGAAGCTCCTTTAATTCCGAGGAGTTGTCTTGCATCACTCACTGAATTCAGCCTCAGGCGCGATTAATTTCTTCTGCGAAAAACCAGCTGGTCGAACCATCGCTGAATTTTAGAATTAGGCCAATCCCATAGCCATCAGTCATTTTGTAATCCAAAACTTTCCCACGTGGGTTATCAGTTAGTTGGTTTAAAAGCTTTGAAGGAATTCGATCTCTGACTTTGTCAAGATTAACCTTGACAGTAGAGCCTATTCTATTTAGTGCTGCAGCCTGAGGCATGGTCTGCGAGTCTTTGAACTGGCGCAACCTTAACAGTTTTACTTCCTCCTTATGGTGGCACTTCGTTTAATTCCTTGTTTGGATGTTGCAAATGGCAGGGTGGTGAAAGGCGTTAATTTTGTAGGGATTAGAGATGCAGGGGACCCTGTTGAGCTTGCTTGTAGATATTGTGAAGAAGGTGCTGACGAATTGGTTTTTCTTGATATTGCAGCAAGTTATGAGGGCCGAGCAACTCTTAAAGAATTAGTTCGTCGTACAGCTGAGGAGGTCACAATCCCTTTTACTGTTGGAGGAGGTATTTCATCTTTGGAAGCCATTACAGAGCTTTTAAGAGCAGGCGCAGATAAAATTAGCTTAAATTCTTCTGCGGTTTCTAACCCTAAACTTGTCTCAGAAGGTGCTGAGAGATTTGGAAGTCAATGTATTGTTGTTGCAATAGATGCAAGAAAAAAAACTTTAGATAATCCAGGTTGGGATGTATATGTACAAGGTGGACGAAAAAACACGGGACTAGATGCTATTAGTTGGGCCAAGACAGTTGCAGAATTAGGAGCCGGAGAAATACTTTTGACTTCCATGGATGGAGATGGCACTAAGGCTGGTTATGACCTCGATTTAACTAAAGCTATTGCTGAAATTGTTCCCATTCCAGTTATTGCTTCTGGTGGGGCAGGATGCTTAGAACATATTGCAGATGCTTTTTCTAAGGGGCATGCATCTGCAGCGTTATTGGCATCGTTATTACATGATGGGGTTTATACAGTTACAGAGATCAAAGATTATTTATTAGATAGTTCTTTGTCCATTCGTCCACCTTATCATTAGTCTATACTCAATTTTGTTTACATATTTAAGCTATTTTATATAATCTAAAATATGAATAATAATACTTTATCTGTTCAGAAACTTTTTGATAATACTGCTAATAAATATGATTTTCTAAATGATTTACTTAGTTTTGGGATTCATAGAATTTGGAAAAGACAAGTGATCTTTTATTTGCAGCCAAGGCCTGGTCAAAATTGGATTGATCTATGTTGTGGGACAGGGGATATGAGTTTTGAATTGGCACAACAAGTCCGTTCTGATGGAAGAGTATTAGGGGTAGATTTCTCCCAAGAATCTTTAAAAATAGCTTGTAGTAGGCATCAAAAATTACCTTGGTTAAATATTAATTGGTTGCATATAGATGTGATGAATACGGGTTTGGACTCTAATAGTCTAGACGGTGCTGTTATGGCTTATGGATTGAGGAATTTGCAAAGTTATTTAAAGGGATTAATTGAGATTCATAGAATATTGAAACCTGGAGCTAAGGCTGCATTGCTTGATTTCAATAAGTGTAAGAAGGATTCATTCAGCTATAATTTTCAAAAATATTACTTAAGAAAGTATGTTGTTTATGTCGCTAATAGGTTAGGCCTTAGACAGGAATATGAATATATTGAAGATAGTATAGAAAAATTCCCTGATGGGAAAGAACAAGAGCAACTTTCTCTAGAGGCAGGTTTTAGTAGTGCTACACATAAGATTATCGCCGGTGGCCAAATGGGGATATTATTGCTCCAAGTTTAGTGCAACAATAATTATGAACTCAACATCTAACTGGCAGATAATTCCTTATTAACTTATTTGCAATTTTTCTGAACCAGAGGACTATTCAATTTTTAATTCAAGACTTTGGGTGTATATACTTATACTCTCAAGCGTGGAACTTGTTTAGAAAATATATGAAGCCGAGATTTGACCCCAATAATCTTGGCCTAATAGGGCACTCTGCTAGTTTTTGAGTGCCCATAATTTTATCGAGTATTTTAATCTATAATTAATAGCAGAAATATTAGTAGTTAAGCTTCCGCCAATAGAGAATGTTTAAGTATTGAGGTTATCTTTCTGCATTCAAATTTTCTTAATAAGAACTTCACAGATCATAGACGCTAACGCATTTCTTCCTGGATTTACGCTTTTTTATGACCCTTTGAGTCTAAGGATAAAAGCATTTATCCAATAACTCTTTTATTGAATGATACTTAACATGTTGAATAGGACTTTTAATAATTGTTGGATTATTTAGCAATTTAAGTACTAAATTCTCTAGTTCAGCAACAGAATTTACCCAATATATGCCAGGAGTAGTTGCAAAATGTTGAAGGTTTCCAAGAAGTTCTTTTTCCCCAAACATAATTTGAGTAGTCCCTGCTGAAATTACTTCAAAAAATCTATGATTAAGATCATTGTTTAAGGGGATGTTTAGTGCTAATGCATGTGAGTTGTATAGATCTGCAGCATCCTCGGAACTTTTAGTCATGGTATGAAAGAAAGGAATTCTTTGACGCTTCAATAATGATTGAATGATTTCTCTTCGCCTTACATGATGGGGACCAATGCTGCCAATATGGAGTAAAGATTTTTGAGCTAAGGGGTTGTATTCCCTTTGGGGATATCGAAAGAATCCTGGCGGATAGCAGGAAACGGGTACATTGAGCTTGGCTTGTACTTCTTGTAGAAGAATTGGATTAAATGCTAGAAGAATGCAATCATGAAATTCTTTGGATTGATATTCCTTAAGAGTGTCAATGGGTGAATCGCCATGGTGCAAATCACCGCAAACTAATAATTTAGGTCCTTTCCATCTACTTAATCCTCTTAAGACCCCAGCTTTTATTATGAAAGGATCTGTGTAATGGACTAATACACCACTTGTAGATAAACCTTTAGCTCTTAAAGAATTCTGTAAGTTGCAAATATTTGATTGTTTAACTTGAACCCCTGAAGACTCAGATGAAATGTTAGGTCCACATTGAATTAGTCCATCGTATTCCCACAATGGTTCAAATTGAGCATAGTGAAAAAGAAACACTTGGCGAGCAACTCTCGATTTTAAAGATTGGAGTCTCATTAAATAATCTTTAGATTGCAAAGAGCTTTTGAACCAGTGCTCATATTTTCTAATATGAAGTATATCTATTAGCTTCTTGCTACTAGGTTTCATATTATTTCGACATTTGATAATTAGGAGGACCTTAAAAAGGCTTTTTATCCTCTTCTCTTGTTTTGGACTAGTAACCCTTTTTAGTAGGAATTTTTGTTTTTTTTGTCCTTGTCCACACCATTATTGATTATTGGAAGATCTGGTGTTGAGGTTTTTAGATATACAGCTTGGTTGTGATACAGCTTTTGAAATGCATTCTTATGGGACTTTTTCATTTTTGCTAATCCTGTGATTGCAATGACTCTCGACAGTTGAGAATAGTTGTTTCCAAGATTTCTTTCATCCAATCATGAGAGAAATGGTCTTCTTTCTCAAATAGTGAAAAGCTACTAATAACTCTCTAAGAAGTTTTCTCATAAAAAGGAGGTGGTAATTTCGCTATAAATATGTTAATTTTAAAAGGTCTATTAATTATTTATCATGCTCACTGGTAAGGATTTATTAGCCAAAGTCAAAGACTTAGGTGATGTCGGAAAGTCAGATCTTGTTAGGGCGTGTGGATATGTATCCACAAAGAAGGGAGGCGGCGAACGTCTTAACTTCACAGCTTTTTACGAAGCTCTTCTTGACGCTAAAGGTGTAAATCTTGCATCTGAAAGCGCTGGAGGGATTGGTAAAGGTGGAAGAAAGCTTAGTTTTGTCGCTACTGTTCAAGGCAACGGTAACCTTTTGATTGGCAAAGCTTATACAGCTCTTTTAGACCTCAAGCCTGGTGACAACTTTGAAATCAAGATGGGTCGCAAAGGATTCCGTCTTGTACCAGAGGGTGAAGGCTAAGCAATCACTCCTAAATTGACCAATCTTCAAAGGATTGGACCTATTTAAGGTCCAATCCTTTGTTTTTTTTTGTTCTATGAATTTTTCTTTAATCTTATATTTCATCTCTTAGATATATGTATTTCTCCTCTTCTTGAATTAAATCAAAGACTGGCTTCAGTAAGCTTTTATATTTCTTCCAGCCTTCAATTGAGTCCTTATTAATTGGATATCTAACTTGGTTACTACTAGCCGTAGAGACTGAACGTAGGTTTAAATGACTCGAAAGATATTCCTGCTGCCATTCCCAGCCCAACCAAGAAATAAGTTTTTTAATTTCTTCCTCTGGACTCTTGACCAAAGAATCATAATTTAAGCAATATATCTTATCCTCAAGAATTGATTGGTAATTTCTCATTATATTTCTGTAATTATTAATTATTTTTATACAATCAACCAAACAATTTGAATAAAAATTATTAGTTGTAAAATTAGTTCGATGTAACGAAAGTATGTTATCTAGAGGGTTTCTATGACAGCTTATTATTTTTGCATTTGGTATTTGGTTTATAATAAAAGGTGAGTATAAGTAATTATATAATTGTTTGTCTATTGTTATATCCATTAGGATCGAATCCTCTATAATTTCATTTATATAATATTTATAAAAATCTAATTTTGCCTTTTTCTTTTTTGAGTTTTCCCAATTGTATATTGCATTTTCAAGATAGTTACTTTCTCCTAGAGCTATAGCTTTTTGATTCATACTTAATATTGATTCAATTAACGTTGATCCACTTCTTGGTATCCCAACTATAAAAATATGATTTATATTTCCACAACTAGGCAAAATTCTTTTAGTTAAATTATTATTTTTAATCACCAGTTCTTTTGTGCTTTTGATGTATCTTTGTACATTAAAATCATTTATGCTTCTTTTGATTTGATTTGCATAAATTAGATTTTCTGTACTCTTTTGGTAATAGCCCTTATAATGAAGTATATTTGATCTTGCAAAATATATATCTATTTTTTCTCTTATTGACTTTTTTACTAGTATTTCATCAGAAAATAAATAATCATATGATTTCTTGTTCAATATAGGATTTTTAAATGTAGAAAATGTGTAATAGGCCTTGCAAAGATTTTTATTTAGAGCAATTGCTTTTTTAATGAATTTTTTCGACTCTTTAAGAAGCCCCTTATTCTCCAAAATAATGCCAAGATTGTAATGGGCTTCAGCTAGATTTGGATCGATTTCTATGGCATTTAATATATATTTTTCTGCTTGCTCTAAATTATCCTCCTTGATATATATAGCTCCCAAATTTAAGTATGCATATTGATCCCGAGGATTTTCCTTGATTATTCTAATCATTAGATCTTTGGCTTCTTTATCCTTACCATTGTCTTTTAGAATAAGAAATAGATTGTTCAAAGCTTCCTTGAAACCACTCTTTAACTCAATTGCTAATTTTGTTGCCAATTCAGCTGATTGTAAGTAACCTTCTTTTTTAAATAAATACCCTAGCTTGTAATAATCACTTGCATAATTTCTTTTGATGATTAAATTTTTTGTATCTTTAATTTCTGTTTGGATGTACATTTTTAAATTAACCTGGTCAAGAGACTTTGTTAATAGCTATTTACTTATTTTCGAAAGGCGACTTGAGAAAAGTTATTCTAAGTGGCTTAATAAATTAAGATTACAACATATTCCTAATGATTTTTTCAATAATTTTAGCATTTGATAAATTAAAAATAAGCTTTAATCTTAACTCTAACAATATACACCATTTTCTTTTGATATTAAGTTTATGAATGTCAATATAATAAACTTTAAAATTCTAATGATTTGAAAAAACTTTAATAAATGCTTAGTTATTAGTGATAGAAGGGTGTTTACTTTCTTATAACTATATCACAATATTCTTTTTCTTAAGTTTTTTATTACCTTTAATCTCCTTCTCAGGTTTTCTCATGTCTAGCTATTTATTACATATCTTTTATTGGATTGGCTATACTTTATTCAATTCATGAATCAGTACTAATGTAATCTGATTGACTCTTGTGAATTTAAGAGAATTACTCCTGTATCAATCAAATGCTTAAACTCGAACTAGGCAATACAGCAAAAATGGCTAAGCGGGGCTGGATGACATTAGATATATGTTTAGAGAATAAAACCTTTTTGGATAATACAGTTTGGGTAAAGTGGAAAGCGCCAAGTCCTATCCCTTTAGAAGATTTAACAGTTTCAATAATCTATACATCACATTTTTTAGAGCATTTATATTGGGATGATGCTATTAGGGTACTTCAAGAAAGTTTTAGAGTTTTAAAGAATGGTGCTTCAATGAAGGTATGTTTGCCTAATGCTGAGAGAATTATTCATGGATATGTAGTTAGGCATCCAGGGTGTTTTGACTTTGCTAAAAGCCCTTGCCAGAGCACATTTGTATTAAAAGAGGAAGAAGAAATCACTTATAAAGTAGATCTTATAAGCCCCATTAATGGGAAAGCATCTACGGTGTCCGATATTAGAGAAGCACTAGAAAATCAATCAAATACACGAGTAAAGAAGGTTAATCCACCACTTCAAATTTTCTCACATATAGATGCCATATCACATTACCTATTGTCACACGATCATAAGCAATTATATGATTTTGAAAAGTTGTCTAAACAGGCCAAGTTTGTAGGCTTCTCTCAGTGCAATAAGCGCCCTTTTGAATCTGAAATAGATAACGAGAATCAGAGATTTGAATCTTTTTATGCTACTTTAATCAAGTAGTATCTTTTAGATTAAATTTATGTAAATGGCTTTCATAAGGTCTATATTCCTAGACAATTATTTTATTAGCTATTTATTGAAATCTTCTTTACTTTAAAGGAGAACTTGAAATTAATAATTTTTTATTTAGCTTATTATTATAGAGATTCTATTTCAGTAGTAATTAAAGCTCAATAAATAAATTTTCTCTGGTAACTTGTAAATTTCTTCTTATTCTTTTATTAAAGTACTTTGAGCTAAGCCATATCTCAAAAAATTGATCAACCATTCTTTTGGTTCTCTAATGAAGTAGCAGTTTTGTGAAAAGTCATTAAAGTGTTTCTTTAACTGTCCAACAAGGCTTTTTAAACTTAAAACGTTATTTCGACAGAGATATGCACTTTCAGGACATTATTTCATCTTTGAATGCTTTTTGGGCCGATAGAGGTTGTTTGTTATTGCAGCCTTATGACACTGAGAAAGGCGCTGGAACGATGAGTCCTCATTCGTTCTTTAGAGCTATTGGTCCTGAGCCTTGGGCTGTCGCCTATGTAGAACCTTGTCGGCGACCTTCAGATGGTAGATACGGCAATAATCCGAATCGAGCGCAGCATTATTTCCAATTTCAAGTTTTAATAAAGCCTTCCCCAGATAATATTCAAGAAATTTATTTATCATCATTAGAGGCAATAGGAATTGATCCTCAAAAGCACGATATTAGATTCGTAGAAGATAATTGGGAGTCACCTACCCTTGGAGCTTGGGGAGTTGGATGGGAGGTTTGGCTAGATGGGATGGAGGTAACGCAATTTACTTATTTCCAGCAATGCGGAGGAATTGATTGCCGACCTGTCTCTATTGAAATTACTTATGGATTAGAAAGATTGGCAATGTATTTGCAAAATGTAGACAGTATTTGGGATCTTAATTGGAATAAAACTAGAACATATGGTGATATATGGTTATCTTTTGAAAAAGGACAATGCAAGTTTAATTTTGAAGAATCTGACCCAGAACGGCAAAAGAATCTTTTCGAAATTTATGAATTAGAGGCTAGAAATATGATCGATCAAAAATTACCTGCACCATCATTAGATTATATACTTAAATGTAGTCATACATTTAATTTGCTAGAAGCTCGTGGAGTTATATCTGTAACTGAAAGAACAGCAATAATTGCAAGAATTAGAAATTTAGCTCGAGAAGTTGCAGAGTTATGGCATGAGGAGAGGAAATCATTAGGATTCCCTCTCTCTAATTAAGTAACGAAATTTTTGAAAGTTAAATTTAAGACGCAACCAATGCCTGGTTGATTTAATCATTTTTTTGTAGTATTTGCTACTTCGAAGGGCTAAAATTTTTCGTTTTTTGAGTTCTTAGATTGGCATAAGGA
>CACFBG010000008.1 GCA_902564535.1 uncultured Prochlorococcus sp. | reverse complement strand
AAAATTTAAACTGGAATGGGATAACCCAGACAATCAAACCTTCATACTTGGCCATCATCTGGTTTTCTTTGGTGTGGCTTGTGTTTGGTTTGTTGAATGGGCAAGAATTCATGGAATTTATGACCCTGCAGTCGGTGCTATTCGACAGGTCAATTACAACCTTGACTTAACTGCGATCTGGAACCATCAATTTGACTTCTTATCCATTGACAGCCTTGAGGATGTCATGGGTGGTCATGCTTTCTTGGGCTTTGCTGAGATTACTGGAGGTCTTTTTCATGTAATAGCTGGCTCAACTCCATGGCAGAAAAAACGTCTTGGCGAATGGAGCAAATTCAAAGGAGCGAATTTACTTTCAGCAGAAGCTATTCTTTCTTGGTCTCTAGCAGGCATAGGTTGGATGGCAATTGTTGCTGCTTTCTGGTGTGCACAAAACACAACTGTTTACCCAGAGGCATGGTACGGAGAGCCTCTCCAACTAAAATTCGCCGTTTCTCCTTACTGGATAGATACTGGTGATCTTTCAGATGGAAGTGGAGCTTTCTTTGGTCACTCAACACGTGCAGCGTTGTCAAACGTTCACTATTACCTTGGTTTCTTCTTCCTTCAAGGTCATTTCTGGCATGCACTAAGAGCACTAGGCTTTGATTTCAGTAAAGTCAAAGATGCAATTGGTAATGATAAGGATGCAACGATTACCATTAATTAATAACGGTAATTATTCAGACTCACATATAAAAAAAAGAGTTTGATTGTCTTATCAAAAAGCCTCGTAAATTTACGAGGCTTTTTTATTATTTAAAATTGTACAATCTAAATTAAACCAATAATAGATTAACTACAGGAATCACCAAACGCTTTCCATTTTTCTAATCCATTCATAAGATTGGGTATCAAAACTTCTTCTTCATTTAATTTAGCAGCTTCAATTCTAGCTAATGTGGCTACATATCCATACTCACTGGCCTTACGCTGATTAAAGCATGAATCTAAAGCATCCCCGTTATCTAAAGATTTCATAGATTCTTTCATAAAACTCTTCGCCAAAGTAGTATTTTCATTCCAAATTTCGATGTATTCATCATATGTCTGATTTGGCCCTAAAATAAGTTCAGGGGCATGAAATGAAGTTAAAAGTAAAATAGATATAGCAAAAAATTGTTTTATCATAAATTAATCAAAAAATTAGCTTATATGATTTAAATTCTATCAAGCAAAACGAACAATTACTCCAATTTTTGGACTAAGGAAATCAAGAGATTTAAATCAACTCATTTGTATAAAGATAAGGACTTCTCTAAATAATTTCAACTAGACTGGGTTCACAAGAGAGAGCCTAAGTCAATACTGCAAATAGCAAATTTAATACGATAAATGAATTTACATGCTAGCCACATGATTATTTGTAGAACATTAATCTTATAAGAGTATTTTCCAAAAGGAGTCTTAGTCTCATTGATCACAATGAGATAGCCTTTTTTAAGGTATTAATAAATAACCTACAAATAATCAATGAATTATTTAATTGCTTCTATACCATGGACTGGATCAAAGGCTCAAATGCTCACTCTTTTAGGCATGGGAATATTCGTTGGCTATTCCAGCTTTATATTAGTAGCGAAAAAAGATAGTCTAGACAGTCCAAGGAAATCACTTTGGGCAAGCTCAAATAGAAGTGAGTGGAAATAGTTAATAAGCAACAAACAACTAATCACTTGAAATTAAAAAGCTGTAGAGAGTTCTAAACCATTCCAAGCAGCAAACGACCAAGCAGCAAAAGCACCTAAGCCTCCAGATATTAGTAATAAAGCCGCAAGTGGAAGAGAGACAGAAACTCCTTTAAAAATCTTGACAGTAGTTGGAGTATTGTTCTCCATCGAAAAATAAACCAATGCAAGACCAAAACAAAAAATCAATGCGAAATTGATTTGACTCATAATATAAAGACTGATTATTTCTGAAATTATTACATAAGATTCTTCATGCAAGATTTAAGTGTCAGAAATTAAAAAAATTAAATATAGTCAAAAGAACACTTTATTTAATCATAATTGTCTAAATAACTTGCTTAACCTGATCTATCAGGCAGCAAAAAAATCATTTGAAGGTCTCATTTCTGAATTTACAGCCTCATTATTGACTAGTAGTTTCTTTACCCATTGGTCTACTTCGGGATGTTTTTGGGCTTGAGCGTGAAGATAAATTAGCTCCTCTACACTTACAGAATCTCTCACCTCCAAGCGATGAAGTATCTCCATTACATGCAAGCGATTAACTTGACTTAGCATTAGAAAAATTTAATTTTGGATTATAGTAAATTAACGCATTTACCCAGATAAAATGGTTACAATTAAAAAATCTAATTATTCTTAGAGAATCTTTAAGAAATCATACATAATTTTTATTATAAAATATTGCTAAAAAGGTCCTCAAATGTACAAGAAAAAATCAAGTATTATTTTCTCAAATTCAACTAACATTACTAAACATGAAGTGAAATGAATTTTTTCGGCCTGATTCTGTAAATTTTAATTATGAATAAATAATTACAGTTTAACTCCTTATCTTATGTCATTACTAAAAAAATTACTTAAGCCAATTTATGAAACATTATCATCTTCAAGATTGACAACGATAAGAAACTATAAAATCTTAACGGAATTAATGCATCAAGAAAGAATTAAAAAATTAAATAATAATTTCGCAAAAAAATATGCTAAACAATTTTTCTCTCAGACTGATGAAGATGGTATTACTCTTGAAATTTTAAAAAGAATCGGCAAAATAAATAACAAAACTTTTTTAGAACTCGGAGTTGGTGATGGCCTTGAAAATAATACTCTTGTTTTACTATCATTAGGCTGGAAGGGAACTTGGTATGGAGGAGAAGAATTAGCTTTTAATTATACAAAAACTAATAAGTTAAGGCATCAAAAGGTATGGATAGATAAAGAAAATATAAGAGAATTATATCAAAAATCACTTGTTCAACATAATATAAATCAACATGATGTAATTTCAATTGATTTAGATGGTAATGATATCTATATTGCTGAAGAGTTGCTAAAGGAAGGAGCTTCTCCAGAATTATTTATTTGTGAATATAATGGCATTTTTCCAACCGATTCTCGTTGGAAAATAAGATATAATCCATCTCATGTTTGGACTGGTGACCATTACTTTGGAGCCTCTCTTCGTTCATTTGTAGATTTATTTGAAGCTAGAAATTACTTCCTTTGTGCTTGTAATCCTCAAACAGGTACGAACGCCTTCTTTGTTAAATCAGAATACAGAGAACTTTTTAAAGATGTACCTAAATCAATTGAAGATATATTTGTCGAGCCATGCTTTTGGATAGATAATAAATTTAAACATCGAATATCTCCTGAATTCATAAAGTCTATAGTTGACTATGAATAGAATTTCCAAAACACAATATTCAATGCTCTTTAATTGAAAAAATAGATCTATTAATCGAATTACTACTATCGTTGAGCTTTAGGAGTGCAGTTATTAACTCTATTAAAACATAATGTTAAAAGTCATTATATTTAAAAGCTAAAGAAAAATATTAATATAAAATCGAATTAATCACATAAATGAAAAATGATATTTTCAATTTCCATGTCCGAAATGGGGCTAAATCCTTTTCTTCTAGCAAGCTTATTAATAATTGGATTATTTTTTTTAATCGCTTTCATTTTTACTTCTAGGAATATGGACGTTGAAGGTTTATTAGAAACACTTTATGGAAATAAAAAATTAGAAGAAAAAGACTAAAAGTTCAATTAAAATATTTAATTGAACTTTCATAAAGAAATCATCTCTTAATTTTAGAAATCATTTATTTCATTAAATTTCAAACCCTCATATCTTACAAAATCTAAAGCCCAAATCCTTGAGGTTATCAATTGAAGTTTAGATAAAAAAACTTGATTATCACCACTATTAATCCATTCTGACTTCAAAATAGGTAGCTTTTCTTGCATTTTATCTAATGATATTTCAATTAACAGTAAACTATTTACTCCGGCTAATCTTTTTATAGATTTATGCTCACTTCTTTGAAAAACTCTCATCATGAGTTCTAGGGAGATCAATTTAGCTAATGATTCTGGAAATTCATTATTTAGATCTTTTTTTAATGACTTTCCTCCCAAAGGCATAGCTCTTTCTCCTCCATCTTGGATTAAAGCTATGGCAACTAGATAAGGAAAAGTATCCATTAATAATAAAATTGAAGAAATTAATTACTTTTAGAAAATATCTCTACAAGGACTCTTATCAAAAAAAGAGTTAAAAACCTTAAAGGAACGGTAATGAAAGCAGCAAAGATTTGAATCAAAAGATCAGAAAGAATAATTGAATTTAGAAATGCTATTGATAAAATTATGTTAATAGGAAATTTTCAAAGCAGTGCCAATTAATTCGCAGAACGCTAGCGACCCTAAGACGGCTAATCATCATTGGTATCCGTTTTTGAGGTTCGCAGAGCAATGTAAAGCCGAGGGGAAAGAAGTCTCTGTAAATGATTGGCTTATTGCTAGGGGAAAAGTTAAAGACCATGAAAAGGAGGCTAAAGCCAGACGAGAGGCATTAGCTCAAGCTGAAGAATCAGCGAAGACGAAAGCGGCAAACTAGAAATTCTCAGAAGGCTAAAAGTAGTCCTAAGGAATAATCCAGCATTTCATCACCATCAAAAAAGCTCTAAAAGGAATAAACACAAAAATTCCTGGGGAAAATTTGAGCATCTTTATGAACTGGCTTCGTTAAAAAGCCATGCAAATTTTGGATGTGCATACAGCCTGCGCACTCAAAGATGTATCAAAAGTCAATATTTTGCCTTTCATGAAGCTATTTACAAGGCTTAATTGCTTGGGATATTGAATTTTATAAAAAATTCCAATTCAAATTAGTTGCTCTCTGGTATTAATATCAGGTCTATTCTTATGGTCAATTCCATAGTCATGCTTCCTCTAACTTTCGCTGGCCTATTAAGTACACCAGCTCCTACTGCAGCATATGTAGGGATCGCCTCCATAGTTCTCTTTGCAATCGTAGGAGTAATGGTTGGTCCTGATTACGATGGCATGAACGTCACAGCCAAGGACAACATCACCAAGCCCAAGGGCTAGAAAATAAAACTGAGGGCAATGCTTTGACTCTGCCCTCGGTTTTTCTAAATTTAAAAAAATAAAAATGCAGTCATCAGCTTCGATTTGGCTGCTTTTTTATTATTTTTTTTCAACTCTAAATTTCTTGCAAATTATATTTTCACCCTAAAAATCCTTAAATACTAAAAGGAATAAAAATCTTTTGATAGGCTAAAATATTATTACCTGAGCTTAAAGCTCTTTTTTTTTGCCTCTTAGTTCACAAATCTCAATATGATCTGTTAAGATTTGTAATGAAGGTCAGTTCTTTGATCTTCTGATGAACGACAAAGCCTTTACTAGAGGCATATTTCAATGAAAAAACCACAGGACTCTAGAGGAGTCGAGAGTCAAAACCTATTCATTGAGCGCATCAATGGATGGGCTGCAATGCTTGGATTCTGGGCTGCAGTTGGTGCTTATTTAACTACAGGGCAAATAATCCCTGGACTCGTTTAAGGATTACAAAAATGAATTCTTCATCTTCATATGTAATCACTGAAGACGGCGATAGACAGAACATGTATGCATGCGAACCGCGCTCTTACCAAGATCCTAACTATGCAGGTTATGCAAAAGAAGCTGAACTTGCCAATGGTCGATGGGCAATGATTGGTTTCGTAGCAGGCATAGGTGCATACGTAACAACTGGCCAAATTTTGCCTGGGATTTTCTAAAAGAAATCAAGCAAATCAAATCTTTCTAAGCTTTAGAAAGAGTCAAAGCAATGCCCTATTTGCAATGATAATTTTTTTGCTTTTTATCTAAATTATGCCTTTACTGGAAATGATCTTCCAGGTATTTACAAATCAACAAACTAATTACAAACTCTTCAAATGAACGAAAAAGCTGAATTACAAAATGGAAGGTGGGCAATGATTGGCATTTTTGCTGCTCTTGGAACCTACGCTTTAACTGGACAAATTATTCCAGGTATTTTCTAAATTCAAAATCCAATTAAATTAATTGAAAAAACACTCTTTTTTGTTTTGAGTTTTCAAAGCAAGAATAGGGTGTTTTCTCATTGATTAAAATAGATTAATTTGCTAGTTTCTCAACAAATTAAATCTAATAAAAATATTAAATAATACTCTAAAAAAAGTATCAAATGTTAGGATATATTTATTAAATTAAACAATTCACAAGAAAATAGATATTAATAATTAAATATTTATTTTCAAGCATTATTTAGAATTTATGAGCAATCAAATTAAACCATTAACTCAAACCGATACGGGGGAGTTCAGATTACCTGATATGCAAATCTTACTTATGGGAGGAGCTATAGCAAGTTTAAATATAATTTTAATGTTATTTGTATCCTTTTACTGGACAAGCCCATTTTTTCATACTTTTATTTCAGGCAAGCCCCTGTAATGAAATTACAGTAAAATTCTAATAAATATCAATAATTAGCGATCGAAGGAAGAATATAATAGGAATTGATTTATATTCAAATAAATAAAAAAATAATATGGATTACATTTTAGATCTTAAAAATTTAAATCAACCTGATCTATTTGGTTTTGTCGCCGCTATTTTAACTACTATTGCTTTTCTTCCACAGTTAATTAAAACCTGGAAAGAAAAGTCGGCAAAAAATGTTTCTACAAGTATGTTAATCTTATTTATTTGTGGTGTTTTCCTTTGGATAATTTATGGCTGGGAAACTCATTCTAAGCCTGTTATAATAGCAAATATAATAACATTTATACTTAATTCTATCATCCTCTTCCTTAAATTATTTTACGAGAAAAAAAATACGTTAGTATAATTAATTATACTATTTTAAAAATAAATTCCTCAATAATTCTTACTAAACTCAGAATTTTTTCTTCCTAAAAATTTTTCTCTGCTTAGTCCTGCCAAGGATCTATAGAGACATTTGCATTCAATGAAGGTAATTTAGCTTCTTTGATTTTTTTTATATCTCTCCATTCACACCACATTTGATTTAACAACCAAGTCTGTGAAAGGCTTTTAGGACCTTCATCAAGTAATTTCTCCTGGTGAGGTTTCAAAAGCTTCCACTGCTTATATTGCTCTTTCCAATCGTCTGAGCTCATTGCCAAAACTCCTTTAAACCTATAATCAAAGGTATTTCTAATAATGCAACCCCTTAAGGTTCTTTCGCTACCTATCTTGATTTAAAATTATAATTAATTCTGATAAATAAAAAATATTATTTATTTAACTTAATCCCACCTACCCTTTTGTTGACTTGCGCAAACACTTTCTGAAGAGTCATGAACAATAGCGTCCAAATTAACGCCCTGTCCATCATCACCACTACTACTTTTTGCGATAGTATAATAGAAAAAATACGCTAATAGTCCCAAGACTCCACAAATAGCAGCGAATGTTGTCATTTTGTTTAGCTGAAAGCATATAACTTCACTGATCATATCAGGTAATACGTTTAACATGGTAAAAGGTTTATCTTTTTGACATGTGACGTAATAAAAGATATAGATAGTTATCACTTAAATTATACTTTTATATCTAAAAGTATAATTTAAGTGATAATAAAACAATATCAATATCTTTCTATAATGAAAACTTTTTTATAATCCTTTAATCTTTTAACCAAGAGTCAGGCTCAAATTATAAAAGAGAATGGAACTGCTCCTACTGAAAAATCCAATCAATTGCGCACTCAAGGCTGGCAAACTCTTGCCAATGCATGCATTATGGGAAAGTCATGCGCTCATTAAAAAATGGCACTTTTAAAAGCATTCTCTAGTTTCCTAAGAAAGTTCAGATCCTCTCCTACAGAAAAATCAAAAGAAAATCTCCGCATCGAAGAACAAATTGATGATCTTGGGTCCCAAAAAATAACTGTACTTGGATAATAGCTTAGGCAAATCTTTGTCTAATAATTTATCGACAATTAATAATTGTTATTCGTCAAGAGATAGGAAAAACAAGCTAAAAATACAATCTTACAGCTTATAGAAGGAAAGTAGATATAGATTGATAGAACTTGATCAATTAGCCTCTTTATACTAAAATAGAGTTTCATGATCAGAACACATGCTTTTGAAAATAGTTATAATATTTTAGTGCGCTCCTAAAAAGGCATTTTTTGAAAATAACTGCTTAAAATTATGACACTTTTGGATTATGAATAGTTCGATTTATCATTTAGAATCTAAAGGGGAATGGGAAAAGGCTCTATACTATGCAAAGGAAGAAGTCATTAAAGAAGGTTTTTCAAATTCAATAACATTACATATTTTAGGCAGGCTATATCAAAGGTTAGGTAATCTTTTATCTGCACGTAAAGCATATCTAATGGTCTTAGAAAGAACTCCTAATTCGCCAAAAACCCTCAATAATCTTATCTTATTAGATCTAAATTTATTTAAAATTTCACAAGCAAATGAATGGTTAGAAATTGCATTAAGGATACCAAATCTTAGCTCTGAAGAAAAAGAACTAATATTCACTTCAGCTTGCGATTTAAAATTATTTGAATTAGAACATTTAATGGCCTTAAAATTTGTAGACAAACAAATTGGGATAAGGAAATCAGTTATTGCATTATGTAATAAATCTATTTGTCTTCAAAAGCTAAATAGAATTGATGAAGCTATAAGCTTTCAATTAGAAGCAGTAAGGTTACATTTAAATGAGCAAGGATTAAAATGTGATAACAATGAATATTTAAACCTTATAGGGAAAAGGTGTGGAGACCTTGAATCTTCAATGAGACTTCAGACTATTCTTATGAATCTAGGAATATTAAAGTTAAGCAAAAATTCATTTGATCAGTTAGGAATCAAACTAATACTATCTGGGATGTCCAATGATAGAGATTATTGGATTAATGCAAGCAAATCAAAAAACATATGGAAAGGTAATTACGTAGATAAATTAATAATATGGGATGATCAAGGTTATGGAGATAGTATTCAAAATCTTGCTTGGGTTGAGTCAGCCTCACTACGTGCAAGGGAAATAGAACTATGGTTAAGGCCTTCTTTACTTAAGTTAGTTAAAGATAGATTTATTTTACCTAAAAATTGTTCTATTAAATCACTACATGATAATTCTTTACCATTCTCTGGTTCAATTTATCATGTAGGAATGTTTTTTCTACCCTTTGTTTTAAATGAATGGAAAAATATTCATTTAAAATCATATCGTGGGTGTATTACTAAGAAACAACCAAATCTATTAAATCAAAATAAATTTCGCATAGGCCTTGTATGGAGTGCCGGAAAACATACTTCACCTCAACCTGAAAGGAGTGCTCGAATACGTGATATTCCTTTTCACTTATTATGGAATATTGCAAGTTCTTGGAAAAAAGAATTTCCTATTGAGATTCTTAGCCTTCAATTAACTGGCAATGAAGAAGAAGTAGTAGAAGAAAAAATTAAGGCCGGCGAACTTCTAAAACCTTTAACCTCTAATGATTGGTTATCAACCGCAAAGGTTATAGAATCATTAGATTTATTAATTAGTGTAGATACTTCAGTTGCCCATTTAGCTGGTGCTATGGGTATAAATTGTCTCTTAATGCTCAGCTGTCCATCTGATTGGAGGTGGACAGGGATTACAAATAAAACATTAATATATAATAGTTTTCTGGTTTGTCGATGTGAGCAACCTGGAAATTGGAATGAAGCTTTGACTCAAGCCAATATTTTAGGAATTAAGATACTTAGTAGTAAGGCAACCTAATTTAGCAATAATCTAGGTAAGACTTAATCACATTATGGGCAATAATTTTCTCCAGCGTTATGACGGACATCCTCTAGGAGAGAAACCTCACATTGTTGTATTAGGAAGTTGCAAAGTTGGTAATTTCGTAGTCTCTATACCTCTTTTACGTCTTTTAAAGAAAAAATACCCTTATGGAATCATTGATTTTTGGGGCAGCGAAGCAACTAAAGATTTTGAAGAAGCTCTATGCTTTTCAAGTGAACCACTCTCATGGAGATGTTCTTGGGATATTAAATCTGAGAATAATCCTTTAAAAATCTTAGCTTCAAAGGCTTTAGAGAGAGAGCAAGAAGCAGGTCAAATTGATTTATTAATCAATTGCGATGGATTTAATCCTTTAACTCAAACCTTAGCGAGTTGGCTTCGACCTTCTTTTGTAGCAGGAGGAAGTTTAAATAATTCTTCTAGAAATTTATTAAACTGGGGAGACTTACCTAATCAAAAATTCCTTGCTGATAAAGATTGGGATTCTGAATTATTTTTAACTAGATATAAAAATAATTTTAAAAGCAATTACATAGCAGAATTGCTTTGCAGAATGGCATTTTTAGACCCAGAAGAAAAAGATTTATCAAATATCAATTTACCTTGGCTCAAACCCAATTTTTCTATACCAGATATTCTTATTCATTGCACAACTACTAGGGCTGCCAAATTATGGCCCTTCGAATACTGGGATAGCGTATTAATTTTTTGCAAGGAGCAAAATCTTAAAGTTGGAATAGTAGGAGCATCCCCAAATCAACAAATAAATGATTATCACGCAGGCAATGAAGAAAATTCACTAATCAATCGTCACTCTGAATACTTAATTGATTTAAGAGGAAGAACCAATTTAATAGAACTTGCAGGTGCTAGTCGCTATGCAAAAGCAGTTATCAGCGTCGATGCAGGTCCCATGCATATAGCCGCTGGAGTAGGAACTCCAACATTAGCGATTGTAGGCAATGACAAAAATGGAGATGGCGTAAGTCCTATTAGATTATGGTTACCTAGAACACCTTTACTAGAAAGAACTATTAGCTCTTATACAAGTATGAAATTTAGTGAAAACCACTATAGGAATGATGACTTAGAAGAAGCAAAACGCTGCATGTATTCAGTTAAGCCTCAACAAGTAATTGACTGGATTAAGAAGAAGTTAAATCTATAAGTAAGTTAAGGTTTATATTTTTTTAATTTCTTCTTCGATCAATTAATTTAATGGAGCCAAGCGGACTCGAACCGCTGACCCCCTGCATGCCATGCAGGTGCTCTACCAGCTGAGCTATGGCCCCATTTTTGTTTTTAAAGATGGCCACAAACGACAAGAATGAAGAATTAAAATCTTCAACTTGTAATGAATCGCTTGTTCTAAGCCTTTTAAAGGTTATCACCAACTTTAGCAATCTCAAGCCAATTAAAAGAGATTCATCAATACAAGAAGCAAAAAGACAAATCTGGTCTTGTTTTATATTTTTTTAATTCTTGGCTAATGTATCTTGAATATTTGGGGGCAATTACTTAGATAGCTTAAGTTAAACAGGCATCAGAACAGTTTATTGGTCAACAGATTGCAAGTTAAATTAATTTATATCATCAAAGGGATTTAATAACAATAAGAGTCGACAAATCTAAACCTGCCTCCAAACTGCCATTAGTTTTCCCTGAACTTGCACTTGTTCAGCATCTAACTCAATTGGCTCATAGGCTGGATTGGCCGCCACAAGAGTAACTAAAGGTCCTTTACGATGAAAATGCTTCAAAGTAGTCCCACTCCCTGGGACCATTGCACTAACAATAGTTCCATCTCTAAGTAGAGAAGGTTCTTTAACCGGTTGCATTAACACAACATCTCCATCTGCAATATGAGCATCAACCATAGAATCACCATTTACAGTAAGAGCAAAAAGCCCTCTGGTCTCTAAAAGGGGTGATAGATCTAAGCGTTCTTGAACATCATCAAAAGTCTCTACCAACCCCCCTGCTGCGACAGCACCCAATACAGGAATTCCAGAAACCAATCCTCCTATCAATTGAAGAGTTCTTGCCTGACCTTCTTGCCAAGTAATCCATCCCTTTTCTTGTAAATGCCTAAGTCTGCTTTGGATTGGGGCAGGTGAACGCAAGCCCATCGCTTGCATCATTTGTCGTATCGATGGACTGTGATGATAAGTACCAATATATTCTGAAAGCCATTCATAAAGCTCTTGTTGAGCTGGAGTCAAACTCATTTGAAGAGAATTATCCACAAGCGGAAAACAATTTGCTTCAATACATTTGTACCTATAGAAATAGAATCTGACAAGCTTTATAAGCCTCCCAAAACTGATGCCAAAAGAGCTTGCTGAACATGTAGGCGATTTTCCGATTGATCAAATATGCGACTTGAAGAACTTTCCATTAACTCTTCACTAATTTCTTCGCCTCTATGAGCAGGCAAACAATGTAGAACGATTGCATCCTTATCAGCTTCTTTAAGGAAACCACTATCCAAGCAAAATCCTTTAAAGGCTTCCTCTCTTTTAACTTGTTCCTGTTCTTGCCCCATAGAAGCCCAAACATCTGTGTACAAAGCTTGAGCTCCTTTTACAGCCTCCCAGGGTTCGTTCATTACTTCTATTGATGATCCTTTAAGTGCGAGCGATCTAGCATGATCGACAATGGCAGGGATGGGCTCATAACCTCTTGGAGAGGCAATCTTTATATTTACTCCTAAAAGGGCGCCGCAAATCATCAAAGAATTGGCAACGTTATTTCCATCACCTATATAGGAAAGGGTCTGTCCTTTTAGATCTCCAAAAGACTCTTGCAAAGTAAGAAAATCAGCTAGTGCTTGACAAGGATGTTCTAAATCTGTCAAAGCATTTATTACTGGTATTGATGACCATGATGCATAGTCAGCCAATTCCTGTTGCTCGTAAGTTCTAATTGCCAAGACATCACAAAATCTGCTTAGAACTCTTGCCGTATCTTCCAATGGCTCTCCACGACCAACTTGAGATATTTGAGGGTTTAAATCAACTGTCTGTCCTCCAAGTCTAGCCATAGCAACTTGGAAGCTAACTCTTGTTCTAGTAGATGCCTTGGAAAAGATGAGACCTAAAACTCTATTTCCCAAATCTATTCTTCTCTCACCTTTCTTCAATTGAATAGATAATTCAATTAAAGCTGTAATCTGTTCTGAAGAGAAATCAGAGGAAGATAAAAAATCTTTACCCTTCAGATCAGAAAGTACAGCAGCGACACCTTGATGAAAAGAAACCACTAATAGAACTTCAAAAAGCCATTTTCGGAGATAAAGGCTCCTTTCGAAAAGTAGTCAAACCTTTACCAATTCCTTTGGCATCGTACTAGATTCAAGCATTTTTTTAAGTTCATCCCCTTCTATGACTTCTTTCTCAAGAATTTGCTGAGAAATGCTTTCTAACAAGCCCAAATTTTGCCTAAGAATCTTTAAAGCACTTTCATGTCCATAATCCACAAGGGTTCTAACTTCTTTATCGATTGCTTGTGCGGTTGCATCACTTACTGCTCTCCTAGGATTATTACTACCTCCTAAGAATGCTCCTCCCCCTTGTTTGTCATAAGCAAGAGGTCCCAAGATCTCACTCATTCCATAAGTTCCAACCATTTGCTCAGCCAAATCAGTGGCTCTTTGTAAATCATTAGAAGCACCTGTTGTTATTTTCCCAAAAACAATTTCTTCTGCGGATCTTCCTCCTAACAAAGTTGCGATCTGTCCTTGCAAATCTTCTTTTGAATTTAAGAACCGTTCCTCAGTAGGTAATTGCAATGTATATCCAAGTGCACTCATCCCCCTTGGGACTATAGATATCTTTGCAACTTTGCTCCCTCCAGGCATTAAGTGCCCAACAATTGCATGGCCTACTTCATGATAAGCAACAACTTTCTTTTCATCTGGTTGTAACACTCGACTTTTCTTTTCCAAACCCGCAACTACTCTCTCTATCGCTTCATTTAAATCTTTTTGTTCAACTTTATTTCTTTTACCCCTTGCAGCAAGTAAAGCAGCCTCATTAACCATATTTGAAAGATCTGCTCCCGCAAAGCCACTTGTAGCTTGAGCAATAAGATCTAAGTCAACGCCTTCCGCCAACTTCACTTTCTTTACATAGATCTCAAGGATCATTTTTCGACCTGACAAGTCAGGTCTATCAACTAATACCTGCCTATCAAATCTCCCTGGTCTTAACAAAGCAGCATCTAAAACCTCTGGCTGGTTAGTTGCAGCAAGGACAATAACTGGCTTATCTGTAGAAGCAAATCCATCCATTTCTGTGAGCAATTGATTCAATGTTTGCTCCCTTTCATCATTACCTCCTACAACTCCCATTGAACCTGATCTGCTTTTTCCTATTGCATCAAGCTCATCAATAAAAATAATACAAGGTGCTTTTTTCTTTGCTTGTTCAAATAAATCTCTAACTCTTGCTGCTCCAGCTCCTACAAATAGTTCAACGAATTCTGAACCTGAGATTATAAAAAATGGAACTCCAGCTTCACCTGCCACAGCTTTAGACAAAAGTGTTTTTCCTGTTCCTGGAGGACCGACCAACAAAACTCCTTTAGGGATTCGAGCTCCTATTTCTGTGTATCTTTCAGGTGTCTTCAAAAAATCAACTATTTCTGTTAGCTCATCTTTAGCTTCATCAACTCCTGCTACATCTGAGAAAGTCACTCTAGATTCTTCATCAGGGACATAGACCTTTGCCTTGCTCTTGGTAAAACTTAGTGCTCCCTGTGCACCTCCTCCTCCCATGCTTCGTCTTGCAAAGAATTGAAGAACAAGGATAAAGATTAAAGGAGGAACAACCCAACTAAGAATTGTGGTAAAAATATTTGGCTTTTTAGGGGGAGCGGCTGCAAATTCAACACCTTTATTTTCTAAACGCTGTGGCAAGTCCATATCAAAGATAGGAGTTGTTGCTAATACAGAGGGAGACCCTTCTTCTTGACTAGATAACTCATACCTGATTTGCTCTTGAGTGATATAAGCCCTTTTAACCTCTCCATCATTTACCTGATTAATAAATAATGAATAAGGAACTCTAGGGACCTGCATCCCTGGATTAGGAAGGAAACTGCTAAAAAGCAAGACCAAGCCAAATCCAATGAGAAGTATATTTATTACCCCAAATCGCCGATTTGGTTGATTGTCATCTTGACGAATCGGCATAGCATTAGATCTCAACTTTGTACCAAGTTAAGCGGGGCTGAATAGAAATGTTTCCTAAAGCTGGCGAAAGAACCGAACGTTATGAAAAAAAATCAGATTTTTGAATATCTAGAGAGCCTCGGATTAATAAATCCTTATCAATACTATCCAACCCTATGTTTTCAATCGATAATGCTTGATCTATTGAAGTAAGTCCAAAATTGGAAAGAGGAGTATTTGCAGAAAGGCCTCCTAAAAGCTTTGGAGCAATTACTACAGCAAGTTCCTGAACACAGCCTTCCTGGATAGCTATCGAAGACAAGGAAGGGCCGCATTCCCACAAAACTTTATTGCAACCTTTCAAAGCTAAAGCTTCTAGTAATGAAGAGGGAGTTGAATTGGGCAAGGGCAAAAGATCTGGTCCAATTAAAAAGTTTAAATTTTCAGCCCTTTCTTTACAGCTTGGGCCATAAGCTAAAAACGTTTTTGCGACTTCAGTATTCCAAATAATTTCCTTTTTTGAAAATTCACATTTCTCACTAAAAACAACTCTAAAAGGCTCAGGACTGCATAAACCTCGTGAAGTCAACAAAGGATTATCTTTCCTAACTGTTTGCCCTCCAACAATAATCGCATCACATTTTGAACGTAGACAATGAACCCATTCTCTCGCCTTAGGACTACTAATCCACTTACTTGCCCCATTAGGTAAACAGATTCTTCCATCTAAGCTCATCGCCCACTTCAGAATCCCCCAAGGCCTACCTGTAGTAATTCTGAAAATAAATGCCCTATTTTGATATGCAGCTTCTTTCTCAAGTACTCCTAATTCAACCTCAATTCCAGCCTCTTTTAGTCTAACAATTCCTTGTCCTGAAACTCGAGGATCAGGATCTTTCAAAGCAACAATTACCTTAGATATTCCAGCACTAATTATTGCTTCTGTGCAGGGGGGAGTTCTTCCATAATGACAACATGGCTCTAAAGTAACTACTAATGTTCCACCTTTAGATTCATTTCCAGCTTGGTCCAAAGCATTAATTTCAGCATGCGGTTGACCAGGCATAAAGTGGAAACCTTCTCCCACTAATGTCCCCTCAGCACTCAAAACAATTGCTCCAACAAGAGGGTTTGGACTTGCATTAACTTCTCCAAGAGCAGCTAATTGCAAGGCCCTTCTCATCAAAGGAATCCAACGAGTCTTATTATTAGTTAATTCAACCATCAATTCTCTGATAAATCTTTGACACTTCTCCACTCACTAACAATATAAGGAGGAATTGGCAGTTCATTAAATACACCTGATAAAGATAATCGCAACGGTCTATTGTTATTTAAATCTAATAATAAAGGCTCTAAATCAAATTCAGCTGCTGCTTCACGAGGATCATTAGCCAATTTTAAGTTTCCAAGCGTTATATCCTCTAATTTCCAATTTTTTCGACCAGATTGCACATTTAAATTTTGAGGATGATCAATTCTTAGCCTTCCTGGATAACCCACCACTCTTAAAACAGTTTTTAAAGAATCATCTGATTGCTTATAAACAACTACTTGCCAAGTTTGGTAATCGAGGTCTCGCAAACTTTCTAAACTTCGCGTGATAGTTGTACCATTCTCTAATTGAGAAGAATCCAATTTTGCATATACTTTCTCAGGTACAATTGAAATAAATAATAAAACAATCAAAAAACAACTAAATATTTTAATTAAATATGATTTTCCTTTATTTAGTTCCAAGAGAAAATTACTAAACGGTAACAAGAAATAATTTAATGGCGTGAGATATCAAAAGAGGAATACTACCTGTGAATCCCATCTTCCTCAGCATCCATTAAAGCATCAAGAGTTACAGCTGATCTTACCAAGGCTTGATACTTCTTAAGAACACGTCTATTTCGGTCAAGCCATAAAGCAGGATCTTGATCACTATGTGAATTGATTTGGCCTTCTAAGTTCGGAGGAGCCTCATCATCCATCAAGGAGAAGGAATCTTGTTGCTGAATCAAGGCTACTAAAAGTTCATGTATTCTTTGCCTCCGTTTTCCATATTGACTATCTTTCAGATTTGGAGAATGCTCTTTCATGTTTTTTCTAATATTAAATACTATCAAAGTGCTTTTTTCAGCAAAATAGACAGATCAAGATCTATAATACAATTAACATGAACAAAATTACTGAAGAAAAATCCATTTATATTGTTGGAGTAGATGGATCAGGCATTGAAAACTTATCGCAAAAGGAAAAGAATTTAATTTCATCTATAAAAAAAATTGCTGTCCCTAACAGACTTTTAAATTCAACCAAAGAATGGTTAAAATTATACAATCCATATTTTAATGAGATCTCTATATTCCCGACAGATAAGCCTAAAGATTTAATTAATTGGTTAAAGGAATTAAAAGGTAAAATTGTTGTAATAGCAAGTGGTGATCCACTTTGGTACGGTATTGGGAGAGTACTCCTAGATGTATTACCTAAAGATCAACTTTATTTTTACCCTCATCTGAGCTCCATGCAAATTGCTTTTGCAAGAATTAAGAAGCCTTGGCAAGATGTCACCTGGGTAAGCTTGCATGGCAGAGATCAAGGATTACTCATTAAAAAATTACAAGAAAGGCCTAATTCTCTTGCTGTTCTTGTTGACCCTAATAGAGGAGGAGCTGAAGAAGTTAGGCAGATTCTTAATGATATTGGTCTTCAATATGCATATGAATTTTGGATTTGTCAAAATCTTGGTCATAAAGAAGAAAAGATTTTTCAAATCAATCCTAAAAAGCCAATATTTGGGTTGAATTCCCTACATTTAGTTTTACTTCTTGCAAAGTCAAGTCAAATAACAGATCCCAACTCGCTACCTATTATTGGAATACCAGATGGAATATTTGCGCAGCATGAGGATAAGCCAGGATTAATGACTAAAAAAGAAATTAGAGTTCAAATATTATCAGAACTTGAGTTACCAGAGGAAGGAGTTCTTTGGGACATTGGAGCAGGCGTTGGAAGCATTGGATTAGAAGCTATTCGTCTTCGTCCTAAAACAAAATTATTAGCAATAGAAAAACGTTATGGTAGTAAAGATCTTATAAATAAAAATTCTAATTTATTAGGCGTTAAGGCTGAACTAATAATAGAGGAAGATGCACTTCATGTACTAGGAACAAAGTCTATCCCAAGTACTCTTTCTTCTCCTGACAGGATAATAATTGGAGGGGGTGGTAATAACAAGATAAAACTGATTAATGAAGCCGTAAAAGCTCTTAAAAAGCAAGGAATTATTATTATTCCACTAGCTTCAATAGAGGCCATTTATGAAATAAAATCTTTTCTTCATAGTGTCGGTCTCTCAGCTACCATAAGTCAACATCAAAACTGGAGAGGTATTTCTTTAGGGAAAGGAACTCGCCTGGCTCCTCAAAACCCAGTTTTCATTTTAAAGATAAAGAAAAATCAAATCAATACTTCTTTATAAGCTCAAAAAGCTTTAGAGAAAGGTTTTTTAGGCGTTATTCTCGTAAAGCGTTTTGCAATATACTAGGATTTGATTCTATTTAATGAGTCATTGAAATGATTGATTTTCTGCTTGGGTCTCATGAATTTCTTGGAAATCATACTTTCCCTGAATTTTTAATTGGATATATATTCGGTGCTGCTCTAATCATCGGAGCCCCTACTGTCTTCCTTTTACTATGCTTTACAAGTGCTTTAATGAAGACAAATGGAAAAATGGGTGGCTATCGAGAGTTCGAAAATTACGGAGAATCTTCTCTGAACGATTGTCCTCCATTTATCCTTCCTGACCCAACTGCTACTTCAAACAAATAAAATAAATAACATAGGCTCAGGAATCTATCTAAAAGTTATTTAATATTATTATAAAGCGATATGATGATATTAAAAAATAAATTAGCCTACATAAACTACTCCATTAAATAGATATAAACACTTGAAACACTAAGTATTTTCGCTTCAGAAATATTTCCCAGAAGATCCTCACCTAAAAATGGATATTTCATAACAAGTAATAGATGGATTCTTGGAAAATTTTCTAAATACCTTTAGCCTTAAACAAGTTAACAAGCAAAGATCCTGGGCCTTCCAAAGAACAACAATAAATCTTCCCCTCCTCCTCCTTCTATTAAAGTTGAGAGTTCCTCTAAAAGCAATGAACTCCCTAATGAGGTAGAAATGCCTTTTATTGATCATTTAGAGGAGTTACGTGCACGAGTACTTAAAAGTCTGATATCAATAATTCTTGGAGCTGCGATTTGTCTTTTATTTATCAAGCCACTTGTAAAATTGCTTGAAGCTCCTGCAGGAACAATTAGATTCCTACAATTGGCTCCAGGTGAATTCCTTTTTGTATCAATAAAAGTTGCAGGCTATGCCGGCCTAACAGTAGCATTACCTTATATTTTTTACCAAATACTGGCATTTATCTTGCCTGGATTAACTAATAATGAAAGACGATTAATTGCTCCAGCAGTAGCTGGTTCGGCAATTCTTTTCATCTTAGGTTTATTTTTTTCTTGGTGGGCATTAGTTCCTGCTGCTTTAAAATTTTTAGTTAGTTATGGAGCCGATGTTGTTGAGCCAATTTGGTCAATTGAGCGTTACCTAGATTTTGTATTACTGCTAATGATTGCGACTGGTTTAGCTTTTCAGATCCCTATACTTCAAATGATTTTAGGTGTTTTAGGCCTCGTAAAGTGGAATCAAATGCTTTCATCCTGGCGATGGGTGATTATGGCTTCAGCTTTGGCAGGTGCGGTTTTAACTCCATCCACAGACCCTATAACGATGCTTTTGCTCTCAGGAGCTATTACCTTACTTTTTCTTTTAGGAGTTGGATTGGTAGCTATTACCGATCAAGTTAAATTAAAAATTCCTCTAAACGTTCATCTGCCTCTAAAGGGAGAGTAAGTGCTCTTCCAATTCTGGGCCTCTTTGGGGTTGTATAAATCCATTCTCTAACATTTGCAGCCAAACCTAATCGATTAATAATTTCCAAAAGCTCATTCAAATGATTCCTATATTCTTCCTCATCCATAGGAAAGGATTGTTGTTCTAAATAAGCCCACATAATTTGAAGATAAAGACGTTTTTTACGAACAATTAATTGAATGTCATAAGTAACCTTCCATCTATTTCGCAAACACTGGATTATCTCTTCAGCAGATAAAGGGGCTTTAGGGTCGAAAATCATGTTTTACAAGACAGAGCAAATAGCGTTATGTGATAATTGTGACCAGGGTGACCATCTGTCATGACTCAAATGACCTCATCTGATGTGCCGTCTATGGGGCGCAGGCAGTTCATGAACCTTCTTACCTTTGGCACTGTCACAGGTGTAGCTCTTGGTGCTCTTTATCCAGTAGCTCAATACTTCACTCCCCTAAGAGCTGGCGGAGGCGGTGGTGGGACGACTGCCAAGGATGAGCTAGGAAATGCCGTTACAGCTAGCGGATGGCTAGCAAGTCATCCTGAAGGAGACAGAAGCCTTGTTCAGGGGCTTAAGGGAGATCCTACTTATTTAGTTGTAGAAGAAGCGGATAGCATTCGAAGCTATGGGATAAATGCAATTTGCACTCATCTTGGATGCGTTGTTCCATGGAATAGTGGTGCAAATAAATTTATGTGCCCTTGCCATGGGAGCCAATATGACGAAACTGGCAAAGTAGTAAGGGGGCCAGCTCCTTTATCGCTAGCAATAGCAAATGTTTCAGTAGAGAATGACAACGTGCTTATTAGTCAATGGACAGAAACTGACTTCCGTACAGGTGATGCTCCTTGGTGGGCTTAATTAACTATTGACTTCTCTTATCAAACCCAAACTGATTTTGATCATGCGCAGCTTAATAAAACTTCTTTCTTTCTCAATAGCTCTAATTCTAACTATTTTAATTTCTCCAAGTAGTAGCTGGGCCTATCCATTCTGGGCGCAACAAAACTATGAGAATCCAAGAGAAGCTACAGGAAAGATTGTCTGCGCAAACTGTCATTTAGCACAGATGAAAACACAAGTTGAACTCGAACCGAGTTCAGTTGCTGCGGATAGTGTGTTTAAAGCAGTTGTAAAAGTTCCTTATAAAAAAGACACTCAAGAAATTGGAGCTGATGGGAGCAAAGTTCCTCTTCAAGTTGGTGCAGTTGTAATGCTTCCTGATGGATTCAAACTTGCCCCACAAGATCGATGGACAGAAGAAATAAAAGAAGAGACACAAGGAGTTTATTTTACCCAATATAGTGAAGACAAAGAAAATATTATCTTGGTTGGTCCTTTACCAGGTGATCAAAATAAAGAAATTGTTTTCCCAATACTTTCTCCAGATCCAAGAAAAGATAGCAATATTCATTTCGGGAAATATTCTATACATGTTGGAGGTAATAGAGGTAGAGGTCAGGTATATCCAACTGGAGAAAAGAGTAACAATACTATCTATACCTCAAACTCCTCTGGGAACATTACTGCTATAGATACGGTAGAAGATGGATCTAAAATACTTACTCTTGATTCAGTGGAAAGGATTGAGAAAGGAAACTCTATAGTTGAAACTGCTCTTACTGAGACTGTTCCAGCCGGACCAGAATTAATAGTTCAAATCGGAGATAAAATTGATATAGGCACACCCCTAACCGCAGATCCAAATGTCGGAGGTTTTGGGCAACTTGATACTGAAGTTGTTCTACAAAGTCGCGCAAGAGTGATTGGACTCATTATTTTCTTTGCTGGAGTAACTTTAGCTCAAATAATGTTAGTTCTTAAGAAAAAGCAAGTAGAAAAAGTTCAAGCTGCAGAAGGCTTATAACTATTAAAATCTTATGCAATAGATCATCTTGCATTTAGCTGAATTATTATTAGCAACATTTTCTTCGCCTGGCCCAATTCTATTTGGTTATGGACCTTTTGAGCTTAGATGGTATGGCTTTCTAATAGCTATATCTGTAATAATAGGTTTGAATTTATCTACTATACTTGCGCAATCAAGAAATATAGAAAAGGAATTAATTAATGATCTACTTCCTTGGTTGATTTTCTCATCTTTAATAGGTGCAAGAATATATTATGTATTTTTTGAGTGGCAAAATTACGAAAAAAATCCAATAGAAGTTATAGCAATATGGAAAGGAGGTATTGCTATTCATGGTGCTTTAATTGGTGGGGTTTTAGCAATTTTAATTTTCTGTCGCTTACGCAAACAATCCTTTTGGGACCTATTAGATATGCTTGTTCCATCTTTTGCTTTAGGACAGTCAATAGGAAGATGGGGGAACTTCTTTAACAATGAAGCTTTCGGATTGCCGACTGAATTACCCTGGAAACTTTTCATTCCCTATCAATACAGACCTGTTGAGTTCCTAAATTTCGAAAATTTTCACCCTACTTTTCTGTATGAATCACTATGGAATTTTCTTATATTTATTACATTGATAATTCTCATCAAGAGAAATTATAATAACCAAATAAAGTTACCTTCGGGATCCCTAAGTTGCATCTATCTTGCTGGATATAGCTTAGCAAGAATTTTCATAGAAAGTTTAAGGACCGATCCTTTGTGTATTGGAGCTCTTCCACCTTTATGCCAAGGTGGATTGAGAGTTGCACAATTAATTAGTTTTCTCCTAATAATTTTAAGTACATTTGGACTTTGGTGGATATTTAATCGAAAAAAGAAACTTCCATCATTAGGAACAAATCAAAGGACTAAACATGAATAAAGTTTCCATTGTTGGTGTTGGCCCTGGAGCCGTAGATCTCTTAACAATTAGAGCCCTAAATAGAATTAAAGATGCTGATGTTATTTTATGGGCTGATTCACTAATCCCAGCTGAGATTGCAAATCTAACTAATAAAAACTGTGAAAAAATAGCAACTAGCTCTTTGACATTAGAAGAAATTCTTTCATTACTTATAATTCGCTACGAAGAAGGCAAAAAAGTTGTTCGATTACATGATGGAGATCCCTGCTTATATGGAGCAATATCTGAGCAAATCTGTATACTTACAGATAAAGGAATTGAAGTAGAAGTGATTCCTGGTGTAAGCGCATATCAGGCTGCTGCTTCTAGTCTGAAAAGTGAATTAACAATACCAAATGAAGTTCAAACGATAATTTTAAGTAGAGCCAAAGGCAGGACAAATATCCCAGACAATGAAAGTCTTGAAAAATTAGCTGCCATAAAAGCCTCTCTATGTTTATATTTAAGTGCTAGACATGTTCAAGAAGTTCAAGATGTCCTTTTACAGCATTATCCTGCTAAAACTACAGTTGCAATTTGCTATAGAGTTAGCTGGAAAGATGAATTCATAAAACTGGTTCCTCTAAATGAAATAGCAAATACAACAAAAATAAATAAACTTATAAGAACTACTCTATATATAATCAGTCCAGCTTTCGGGGTCAAGAATAAAAGATCAAAATTATATTCTCCTGATCACTCTCACCTTTTCCGACAGGTGAATGAATCATAGAAATTCAGATTGATATTCAAAAGGACATATATCAATGTAAATTCTATGCAGGAAGGTCAAATATTTACCCCGAAAATAAATAGACGAGTCCTAACACTAGACTATTCCTTAGATTTGACTAAAATAACTATCATTCCTAATTAAGTTTTGGATTCAGAGCCTCTTCAGGATAAATACAAAGATCAAACAGATTTTTTGCCCAAGGGAAAATATCCTATACAAAGCATTGGTACTTTTTTAAAAGCCTCAAGAGAGCAACAAAACATGTCCACTGCTTTTCTAGCCGCCAGCCTGAGGATGGGAGAAGAGCAGCTCATTGCCCTTGAAGAAGGAGATATTAATCTTCTTCCTGAGCCAGTATTTATAAAAGCAATGATTCGTAGGGTATCTGAAAGACTAAAAATAAACCCAGAAGATCTTATTAAAGAATTAGATTTGCATAAAAATGACTTAGGCAATGGCACCTCAAAACAAAATAAAAAGATATTCCTAAAATTAAATGATTATATCTTTAAAAATATCTCCAGAAAAGGATTAATAATATCTACTACTATAATAATTAGTACAGTAACTATTATTATTAGCTTAATAAGCAAAGTAAATTTAAATCAAAGAGAAAAAGAAGCCAAGCTAACTTCTAAAGAATTTGAGAGCTCGATTAATTTAATGGAAAGAATAGAAATTGAAAGAGAAATTATCATATCCAGCTTAAAACCTTCAAAAGCCAAAATAGTCAATAAACTGGGCGATGTATTATTTGATGGAATAATCAATTCTCCTTTAAAATATAATATTAGAAAAGGATTAGAAATATATGCATATCAACCAAATCTTATAGAAGTCAAAAGCGAAGGGATGGTTGATACTGTCCTAGGTTCACACGATGAAATAGGTTGGTATGACCTTTCTTCCATTATAAAGCAATAACTTATTATTTTTACTATTCCACAATGAGTTCCAGTCCTTTTACTTCTTTAATCAAAGAAGCGCAATTTTTAAGGTTCCAGTTTTCTAAACTTAGATTTTGTTTTTCATGAAAAGGAATCAATTTAATGATTAATTTCGGAGAACTTACTTTTACTGTCAAAGCAGACACAACCGGCTCAGGTCTTTTATCAATAGAAGTAGCCAATCTCAAGATAATTGACATTTCCTCTACTATAGTTCGATGATCTTTAGTAGTGATAGTTTGCCAAGCCTCATGTCTTTTCTTCGGCAAACTTCTGCGATGATAACGCGCTATAGCTGCCACAATTAAATGTTCAGATTGTGAATAGCCAAGTAATTCACTATTCCTAATTAAATACCAAGAATGCTTATGATAAGCACTACGATTAATATGTTTACCACAAGAATGCAACATTGCTGCAGCCCATAATAACTCTCTTCCCAAACCCTTATCTGTATGCAAATAATTTTTAGTTAAGTCATAAAGAGTCAATGCATTATTAGCCACGGATTCAGCACGTTTACGATCGACTGCAAACCTTTCCAATTGATGAATAACGGTCCTTTCTCTAATTGATTTCTGATAACTAAATCGATTTTCCAAAAAACCATTTTTGATCATCCAATCAACTATTAATCCTTCTCTTAAGGCTCTCTCGCTAAGTATTAAATGTTCTGCTCTCAAAAGACGCATTGCCGTCTCAAGAATCAATGCTCCTGGAATTATAATCTCTGCTCTTCTTTCATTTAAAGCAGGAAGTTTTTTTCTTTGCTCAAGAGTCATATCAATTAATTTATTTAAAATATAATCCAACTTATTTTTGTAAAGTTTATAACCTTGTAGTCTGGAATTTTTTGTGGCTTCCTCATTAGAAATCAATGTTCCAATTGCCATTGCCGTTCCACTAGTAGCTACTATGATAGGAAGCTCATTTGGTTGAATTCTTCCTATAATCTTATCTACTGCTTGTTCTAAAGAACCTTGGATATATGCCTTTAAAAATTCAATTTTTTGCATTGATAATATTTCATTTTTGATAAAATCTCTTTGTAATCTAACCGCACCGATTTTTGTACTTGTAAGAGCCCTTGCATCATTGCTATCAGCAAGTATTAATTCTGTAGAGCCACCCCCTATATCAATAATTATATGAGGTATCTCTTCAAATTGCATGCCTGAAAGGACACCTAAATAAATCAATCTAGCCTCTTCAGTTCCACTAATTAAATCAATACAAAGGCCCAATTCTTCTTTGACCTTATCAAGAAAATTTTGACCATTTGGAGCCTCTCTAACCGCACTAGTTGCCGCTATACGTATTTCTCTAACCTTATAACTACTTGCTAACTCTTTAAATCTTATCAAAGTTTCTATGACTCTATTTATTGCTTTATCTGTTAATTCCCCAGATTCAGGGTCTCTTTCGCCAAGTCTTGTTGCTGATTTTTCAGCTATCTCAATAGTAAATGTATTTAGTAAAGGATTAATTAGTGCAACCACAAGATGGGTTGAATTGGTTCCTATATCTATAGCTGCTATGTAAATAGGGTCATCATATTTCTCAAGTTGAAAAATTTGCTGGTTATCAAGTCTCGATGCAATGGAGGAAAGCTCTTTATTAGTCATAAATTAATTAGCCTCCAATCATTAATACTCTGCCATTAATTGGCTCAAAATGGATTTAGTTGTTTAATGTTTAATAAATAGAGGTTTTTGTGTCAATACAAACAACTTTCAAGAAAGTCAAGGCTTTGATTGAGCTACTTAGGTGGAACAAACCTAGTGGCCGGTTGATTTTACTAATCCCAGCGGGGTGGTCTCTTTGGTTAACACCAAGCCAACCTCCTTCTTTAGAGATGGTTGGGGCAATATGTATAGGAGGATTATTTGTTAGTGGAGCAGGTTGCATTGCAAATGATTTGTGGGACAGAAATTTTGATAGTCAAGTTAATAGAACGAAAGAACGTCCTCTTGCAAATAAAAGTATAAGAGTCTCAACAGCCTTATTATTATTGTTATCTATGTTAATTTTAAGTCTTTTAGTTATAGTTTCTTTACCAATAGAAAGTAGAGAGATTTGTTTTATACTTGCTTGTATTGCTCTCCCTCCAATAATTTTCTATCCAAGTGCCAAAAGATGGTTTAAATATCCACAACTTTTGCTTTCAATTTGCTGGGGGTTTTCAGTATTAATTCCTTGGGCCGCATCAGAAGCAAATTTAGGAGGAGGCTTCCCTTTAATATTTTGCTGGATAGCAACTTGTATATGGACTTTTGGCTTTGACACTGTTTACGCAATGTCTGATAAGAAAGATGATATTAAAATCGGCTTAAATAGTAGTGCCATTGCATTCCAAGGCAAAGATAAGAGTATGGTTTCAATTTGTTATATAATAACTAGTATTTGTTTTGCAATTGCTGCTTATACTGCGGGAGTTAAATTAATTTTCTGGCCTATATGGCTAGCCGTAACAATTGGAATGCAAAAAGAAGTTTTAATCCTAAAAAGACAAGATTCAAACAATGCAAAATATCTAAATCATTTTAAAAACCAAGTTTTACTAGGTAGTCTTTTTTTACTTAGTCTCATCGTTGGAAGAATTTACTAAAATGCTAAAAGTAAATGTCAAGTCCAAACCTAAATATCTTAAAAAAGGAGATTCAATATTACCAATAGCAGTAAGTTCTGCTATACAACCTCAGAATAAAATAATAGAAGGAATAAAAATTTTTGAAAGTTGGGGTTTGATTTGTAAAAATAATAACTTATCAACAAGAAATTGGGGTTATCTTGCTGGAACTGATCAAGTTAGATATAAAAATCTGCATCCAAAATCAAATCCATCCTTAATGGCTTTTACTAATGGTGGATGGGGCTCTGCTCGACTTCTGGGAAATGAAACCGAATGGGCAAAAGGCTGGTTTCTAGGTTTCTCTGATATAACTTCTCTACTTTTCTCAAGACTTGCATCTGGATTTGACGGATGCATCCATGGCCCAATGCTTAATTCAATTTCTGATGAACCAAGTTGGAGCCAAAAGCGTTTAAAAAGTCTTTTATTTGGAGAAGAAGTCCCTGATATCCAAGGTGATTCCTGGAAAAAAGGTATTGCAAAAGGACCATTAGTAGTTGGGAACTTAACAGTCGCATCTCATCTAATAGGAACGAATCATATGCCAAATCTATCTGGCGCTATTTTAATTTTGGAAGATGTTGGAGAAGCTCCTTATCGTATTGATCGAATGCTCACTCATTGGCGTCTAGCAGGATTATTGAACAATCTTGCAGGTATTTGTTTTGGGAAATTTGTAGATTGTGAAGACCCTCAAAATATAGAGGCAAAAGATTCATTTAAATTACAAGAGATCCTTCAAGATAGAATCAATGATATTAATATCCCTGTCTTGGCAAATTTACCTATAGGTCATCTCAAAGGTAATGCTGCTTTACCACTTGGGAGAGAAGCATTACTAGATGCGAATAAAGGATTATTGACTATAATCCCTGCTAGCTAAAATAGCTTGTGAGATTTTTAAATCAAATTTTGTAGTTACTTTTATATTAGAAGGAGAAGATTCTAATATTCGAACTGGCCAATTTAATTTTTCAAATAAAGCTGCATCATCAGTAACTTCCCAACCATTTTCAATAGCTTTCTGATGCGCTTGTTTTAATTGATCAACTGGAAAGGCTTGAGGAGTTTGTGCAGACCAAAGGTTTTCTCTTAAAGGAGTTTCTTGAATTACACCTTTTTCATCTACTCGTTTAATTGTGTCTGTTACAGGTGTTGCGGCAATAATTGCACCTTTAGAGAGAACTTGTTCTGCACAATCGTCGAATAATTTAGGCGTAACTAAGCATCTAGCTCCATCATGAATTAGCACATATTTTGCGTCCAGAGGTAAAGAATCTATTCCTTTCTGAATAGATTCTTGTCTTGTTTGCCCTCCTAAAATCCATTTGACTGGTTTAGGAGAATTCCTCAATAAAGGTTCAAAAAAAACCTTATCTGAAGTTTGTCCAATAAGGCCTATCCATTTAATTGATCGAGCAGAAAAAGCTGAATCTAACGTCCATGATAAAACTGCTTTTCCATTAATAGGCAAAAGCAACTTGTTTTTGCCTGCACCCATTCGCCGGCCGCTTCCTGCCGCAGCAATCAAAAGATGCAAAATCAGTCCTCCCTCTTGCCAGAGTTATATTCTCTATTAAATAACGCAAAATCCTACTTTTTGCTGTTTTGAAGCACCTAGAAGAGCTTGAGTTATTACGATATTAGAGATAAAGCTCTAATGAAATGACATCTCAAGGAATCCTTACTGGGAAAACTGCACTTGTTACAGGGGCAAGTAGAGGGATAGGTAAAGCTATTGCAATTGCATTAGGAGAAGTAGGAGCAGAAGTAGTTGTCAACTATTCCAATTCACAAGCACAAGCTGAAGAAGTTGTATCGACAATACAAAAAATGAACTCAAAGGCATATGCAATCCAAGCTAATATTGCAGAAGAAAGTTCAGTAAACAAACTGATAGAGGAAGTAATTAAAAGAAGTGAGAAAATAGATATTTTAATTAACAATGCTGGTATCACAAAAGATGGTCTTTTAATGAGAATGAAATTAGATCAATGGCAAGATGTTTTAAACTTAAATTTGACTGGCGCATTTCTTGCGACTAGAGCTGTAGCAAGAACAATGATTAAAAGAAAGCAGGGGAGAATTATTAACATTACTTCAGTTGTTGGATTAATGGGGAATGGAGGACAGGGAAATTATTCGGCATCAAAAGCTGGTTTAATTGGACTAACTAAAAGTTCTGCAAAAGAATTTGCAAGTAGAGGAATAACAGTTAATGCAGTAGCTCCAGGTTTTATTGATACTGATATGACTAAAGATTTACAAGCCGAGCAAATACTTTCAGCAATACCCTTAGGGTACTTTGGCAAGCCAGAGCATGTTGCAGGAGCAGTTAGATTCTTAGCATCAGATCCAGCAGCTGAATACATCACAGGCCAAACACTTCAAGTAGATGGAGGGATGGTGATGTGCTAGAAAATTAATTTTTAATCAGTCGAAAATAAATATTTAGTTTCTCTTGGTGATTATTTTTTTCAAGAAATAATTATAAAGAAATCAGAATGATAAAAGAAGATATTTTTCATCTTAATTAGAGGAAGTCTTAACTAAATCAAATCACGATTCTAATGGCTGTCCTAATTCGTCACGAAGACGCCTGATTCTCTGCAAAAGCTTTAATCTCCGACTTCTCGCGGTCGCAGTCAAAAAAATCCTCAAAGGGAAATAAACAAGGGTCATCGTTCCTGCTAACCCTGCCATCAAAACAAAAAATAAAGTCCCAGAATCATTCATGTTTTGACAATAACTAGATTCTGTCTTCTTCGGAAGAGGAAATTTTAAAAGGATTCGGCTTTCCCCACTCACAAGCCTCTCCACATAATGAACTTCCTGTGGGAAATTTACTAACTGGATTAGTTGATCATGGCCAAACTTCTTAATTTTTCAGACGATTCTCGCAACTGCCTAGAGAATGGGGTCAATACCCTTGCAGATGCAGTAAAAGTCACTATCGGTCCCAAAGGTAGAAATGTAGTTTTAGAAAAGAAATTTGGTTCTCCGGACATAGTTAATGATGGTGTAACCATTGCAAAAAATATTGAGCTTGAAGATCCTTTTGAAAATATTGGAGCGAAGCTCATTGAACAAGTAGCTTCAAAAACAAAAGATAAAGCAGGAGATGGCACTACTACAGCGACAGTACTAGCTCAAGTAATGGTTCATGAAGGCTTGAAGAATGCTGCTGCTGGGGCTAGCCCTATTCAGCTTCGCAAAGGGATGGAGAAAGCTGTGGAAGTACTAGTTAAAGGCCTAGAAACACGTAGTAAAAAGGTAAGTGAAAAAGAGATTTTGCAAGTTGCAACTGTTAGTGCTGGAGGAGATGAAGAAATAGGAACAATGGTTTCTAATGCAATGAAAAAAGTTAGTGTTGATGGAGTTATTACAGTAGAAGAGTCAAAATCACTCGCAACTGAATTAGAAATCACTGAAGGAATGGCCTTTGATAGAGGCTATATTTCTCCCTATTTCGTAACAGATGAAGATAGACAAATATGTGAACTTGAGGATGCTCTATTATTAATTACTGATCAAAAAATTAGTTCTTTAAATGATCTGGTACAAATATTAGAGACTGTTCAAAAGAACAGCTCTCCTCTTGTTATTATTGCTGAAGAAATAGAAGGAGAGGCTCTTGCAACTTTAGTCGTAAATAAAACACGTGGAGTTTTACAAGTAGCAGCAGTTAAAGCGCCTTCTTTTGGAGAAAGAAGGAAAGCCGCCTTATCTGATATAGCTCTTTTAACTGGAGGAACACTTATTAGTGAAGACAAAGCTATGTCATTAGATAAAGTGAGCATTACAGATTTAGGTAAGGCAAAAAAAATTACCATCAACAAGGAAAAAACTACTATTCTTTCAGGCGCAGAAAATAAAGCTGAAATAGCCTCTAGAATTGAGTTTATAAAACGTGAAATCAGTGAAAGTGACTCAGATTATGATCGTGAAAAATTGCAAGAAAGAATTGCAAAGCTAGCTGGAGGAGTAGCAGTAATAAAAGTTGGAGCCCCTACAGAAACTGAACTTAAAAATAAAAAGCTCAGAATTGAAGATGCACTTAATGCAACAAGAGCAGCTGTTGAAGAAGGGATAGTTCCAGGAGGTGGGACAACCTTAATAGAACTCAAGAAAGACCTAAAAAGTCTTAGCCAAAAACTTGAAGGTGACCAGATCACTGGTGTTGAAATTGTTAAAAAAGCTTTGGCTGCTCCAGCCAGACAAATTGCAATTAATTCTGGAGAGAATGGAGATGTTGTTATTTCCGAGATTGAAAAAACAGGTAAAGGCTTTAATGCAATTAATGGCCAGTATGAAGACCTTTTAACCGCTGGGATTCTTGATGCCTCAAAAGTTGTGCGCCTCGCTCTTCAGGATGCTGTTTCAATAGCCTCATTATTAATAACCACAGAGGTTGTCATTGCAGACAAGCCTGAACCTCCTGCGGCAGAAGGAGGCGAAGGAGCAGATCCTATGGGCGGAATGGGCGGAATGGGCGGAATGGGCGGAATGGGTATGCCTGGAATGGGCGGCATGGGTATGCCTGGAATGGGCGGCATGGGTATGCCTGGAATGGGCGGCATGGGTATGCCTGGAATGATGTAATAAGTATTCCTTAAATCACTATTAAATAACCCCTAATATTTTAAAATCTAAAATCCCTATTTCTTATTTACATTAAAAATATAATCACGAAGCTTTTGGCAAGTTATCATCATTTACTGGTATCCATCTTCTTAGGTGACTCAATATTGGCGAAGGAGGCGGGGTTAACACCCTCTTATTGTCCTCATAGTCATAAACTTTTTCAATAATATCAATGCTATTAGATTCAGATTCATAAGCCTCTTGTTTGAAAATTTCACTAATAGAATTATTTTCTGAATTTGAATTAAGATTTTCAGATACTTTTTGCGTTTCTTCTAATAGCTTTGAATCATTGAAACTACTACTAGGGTGTTCTTCCAAAATTAATTCATTATTTTTTTCGTTTAACTCCAATAAAGCACTTATTCCATACCTATGGACCAATTGAGATTCAAGTAAAGAAATCAGACTGAGATCATTAAGAACTTTTGCTTCTAAAATTTTAGAATGCAAATCAATCTGACGAGCAGATAAAAGAGAAGTTTTGGTTAGATAATTCACAGTGTCAAGAAAGTTTGCGATTCAAAAGGGGACTAATCAATATGAAAAGTCCAATAGTGAGACCAATCAAAACACTCAAACATCCATATCCATTCAAATCTCCATAAGGAGCTTGAATAAGAACATTAGCAAGATTGAGTGGGCCAGAATAAGCAGCTCGAATGGGCTCAATAGCAAAGGTAAGCGGATTTACCGCTGCAAGCCACCCCAACCATGAAGGCATAAAAGAAATTGGAGCCAAAGCTGTACTTGCAAATAGCAAAGGTAAATTGACAACAAATATGACTGCAATCAATTCAATATGACCGGGCAAAGCAAATGCCAAGCCAAGACTTAAGGCTGTGACAGCAAAAACCAAAATCAAAAGAGTAATAACTACTACGAAGAGTCCTCCAATACCTGGCCAGCCATATCCTAAGAAAGAAGCTGTGAACATTATCGCCAAACTCTGCAAAATACTTATAGATGTTATATAGATAATTGAAGAAAAAATAATAGAATTCCTACTTTCCAAGGGAGCTACTAACAACCTATTTAGGAATCCAAACTCCCTATCAAACATTACTGGTAAGCCTGCATTAAGTGCGCCACTAAATGCAGTAAAAACTATTACACCTGCCCCAAGGAATGTCCCATAATTCATTCCCCCTGGCAACAAACCTTCAGGGGCATTAGAGAATAATGCACCAAAAAGAATCAACCAAATTAGAGGTTGAAGTATCCCTGCGAACAAAGTTGATGGGCGTCTAATTAATTGCAAAAACAGCCTTTTTGTTAAAGCCAAAGTTTCTTGATTTAAATTAGCTATTGAATTTATTTTCATCATTTTAATAGTGGAATTAGTCATAACTTCTACTAAAAGAGTCAAAGGAGGGGAAAGATTTTTATGTTTTTTTAACAAGCTCGCAATGTTTTATCTCATTGATTGCTTGCTTTCCTTCTTCAAATCTCTTTGAGTTGAAACTGCAAGTTCAGCATCCATAAGAGTTCTTCCTGTTGCTTGCAAATAAACATCATCCAAGCTGGGTCTACTTTGAGTGAGAGTAAAAACTTGATACTCAGCCTCCAAAACTTTATTGCGCAATCTATTTAAAACCTCTTCTTTTTCTATAACTAAATTCAATGAATAGCCTTGAGATTTATTTACAACTACTTGTCTTACTCCTTCAACGGATTGAACAAGTTGCTTTACCTTCTCAGATTCATCTTGAGAACTAAACTCCCTAACTTTAAGAGTTACTCTGTCACCACCTAATTCTTGCTTTAAATGCTCAGGTGAACCTTCAGCTATAACTCTACCATCATCGATTATGGCCATCCTATCTGACAAAAATTCAATTTCCTCTAAATAATGACTACTAATTAAAATAGTTGTGCCTTGATCTCTTAATTCTTTTATTAATTGCCATATACTAGATCTACTTTCAATATCTAAACCAACTGTAGGCTCGTCTAATATTAATACTTTAGGTTTATGTATCAATCCAGCTGCAAGGTCTAATTTCCTTTTCATTCCTCCAGAATAAGTGCCACATCGCCTATCAATCCATTCACTCATTTGAAGTCGTGCAATTAATTTATTAATCCTGTCTTCCTTTTCAAGATTATTAAGATGATAAAGATCTGCTTGTAATTGAAGAAGTTCTCTACCTGAAAGGATTTTATCAATTGCCACTTCTTGCGCTACATAGCCTATTTCCTTCCTAACTGAACGTGGGTCCTGTAAAGCATTTATACCAGCGATTAAAACTTTCCCTGAGTCAGGAGCAAGCAAAGTACAAAGAATTCTCAAAGTAGTTGTCTTCCCTGCTCCATTTGGTCCAAGGAGTCCATAAAGACATCCTTTTGGGATTTGTAAGTTAAGCCCCTTAAGAGCCTTAACTGGCCCATAAGACTTTACTAATTCTTGAGTGTCAATTACATGCATTGAACCAAATTGAGCCAAATGGCTCCTAGAAAGTATTGAAAGAACTAATTCAAGGAAAATATAAATGAATTTTTATCTATTATTGAGAAAATGTCTTGATCCTATGTGAAAGGAAATTCACTAACTATTTCAGATATCAATGACATTCCTTGGAGATCAAACTCAACTGCCATAGGCAACCTACTCAAAACCAAAAGCAAACAAATGCCAAACATATAAAGGATTGACCATCTGAAAAGACCTTTTGCACAATCTAAATCATCTGGAGAAGAACCTAGTCTATGAACCATTTGAAGCAGTCGAGCATTAAAAGGGATTAATAATATTCCATAAAGTAGACCTCCCTCGGGTAAGGCCCATATACCAAACCCACTTAATAACACTGTCGCCCATCCATATTTAGTAATTGCTTTTGCAGTAACAACAGGTCCCTTAACTACAGGAAGCATAGGGATCCCTACTGCTTTGTAGTCATCTTTAAGCATTAAAGCCAACGCCCAAAAATGTGCTGGGGTCCAAACCATAACGAGAGCAAAAAGCCACCAGCCACTAAGTCCTACATAACCTGTTGCAGCTGCCGCCCCAACCAGGGGAGGAATCGCACCTGCCACACCTCCAATAACAATATTTTGAGAAGTTCGAGGCTTTAAAAGAGCTGTGTACAAAAGTACATAACTGCATAAACCTAATAAAGAAAGACCAGCAGCAAGGCAATTGACTCCACTAATCAAAATAAATGCAGCCGCCAAAGTACAAGTGATTGCAATTAGAAACGCAAAAGTTGGGGATAAACGTCCTGAAGGTAAAGCTCTTTCACTTGTCCGTTTCATCCTTCCATCTAAGTCTTGCTCCCAAAGACAATTCAATACTCCAGAAGCTGCAGCAGCCAAGGCGCCTCCAGCAAGTGTGCAAATTACCTTTTGGGAGGGAACTGGCCATCCTTCACTGAGTGCCATCCCCCCAAGAGTTGTTGCCAATAAAAGTGGGATAAGTCTTGGTTTGGCAATCTCAAGCCAAGGTGGCAATTTAATTTTTTTTCTGGAAGGAACAATCTCTTCGCGACTGAGATTCTTCTCATTGAATAGACTAGTAGTAGAACTAACCATGACATGGCTCCATTAAGGTTTTGCTAACCGTCATTGATTGGGTTAAAGGAATTGGTGGTCTTCTAAAAGCTAAGGCTGAAAGAATGGCAACTAGAAGGGCTGCTCCCAACTGATGAGTCACAGTTAATAAAGGCTGAGAAAGTCCATAGTTCACTGTCAACAAACCTAAGCTAATTTGAATAAAAACAAGACATAAAATAGATACTAGGAAGGGCCACTGACTCCTTGGCCAACCCCCTTTCAAAATAGCCGTACCAACAAATATCAGAATAAAAAAGGTAACTAAAATAGCTGAACTTCTATGCAAATAAAGCCAATAACATGATTCATCTTTACTTAAACATCTTTGAGCTGCCCATAAAGTAGACATTCTTGCTCCAATCAAAGACTGAAGAATCACTAAAAAGGCTGAAAGGCCACTCATCACCCTCCACCAAATTGGAGAAGGGACAGAGTCCTTTGATAGTAAATTTTGTGAGAATCCACTCAATAAAGCTACTAATGTCAGGCCAAGAGTTAAGTGAGCTGTAACAACTCCAGAAGGCAATAAATTTAAAACGGTTAATGCCCCTAAGCCTCCTTGGATTAAAACTAAAATCACTAAAAAGGTTGAGAAAAATGGTACCCAGCGAGGAAGCTGAGATCGCCAAAAGAAGGTCAGGAAAAGCTGAACGAGCAAAACTATTCCTATAAGGAAAGCATCTAGACGATGAAACCATTCAAGAAAAACTTGAAGATTCATATGGTGCCCAGGCAAGAATGAGCCAAAGCAAAGAGGCCAATCAGGGCATGCCAAGCCAGCTTCCATTACTCTTGTTGCACCACCAACAACCACAAGAGCGATAACAGCAACGACAAGATGGACTGTCAGCTGGGCAAGACGCCACCTGATTATCGGCAAAGTCGAAATTGTCAAAGTCCGTACTTTCCCAGTAAGGAATTGTTATCTATATAAAGTAGCGATTAAAAAAAACAAGGCACGATGTATTTCCTACTGCAACATCAATCCATTAAATTGATCTTTCAATCCTGACATAACAAAAAACTCTTTTCGAAAGAGAATCAAGTTATATCTTTATCAAGGAAAGAATTCCATATGGTCTTAATAATCAATACATGCTTAAAAGCTTTATTCTTTATACCCTAAGAATAAGCAAAGCATAAGGTGCCGATGTCCCCGGCAATAATCACAACAATTTTAGGCTTGCTCCTTGTAATTTTTGGGATTTGGGTAGGAGATAATGCCAATCTTCTGCCAATAGATGCAAGTACAAATGCAACTATTTATGATCAGTTGTTTAGTGTTCTATTAAGCATTGGAACAATTCTTTTCTTTGGAATGCTTGGGTTAGTTCTTTATAGCTTAATTAGATTCCGGCGGAAACCAGGTCAGGAAGGAGACGGATCAGCAATAGAAGACAACCTTCCATTGGAAATTTTTTGGACCATAGTACCAACTGTAGTCATTCTATTTGTGGGTTTATATAGCTATGACATTTATGATCGAATGGGCGGCATGCAACAACTAGATCTAAGCGGGCATAATCATCAAGGACAGGAAACAATGGTTGAAGAGGAAAGAATCTGGGGAGGTATTGGAAGCGGGTCAGTTGAAGATAAAAGTAAAAGCAGTTTGGAATCAATCCCAATAGACGTTACAGCAATGCAATTTGCTTTTTTATTCCATTATCCAGAAGGAGATTTCATATCTGGTGAATTACATGTTCCCGTTGGCAAACCCATAAGCATGCGTATGGAATCAAAAGATGTAATCCATGCCTTTTGGGTTCCTGAGTTTCGTATCAAGCAAGATATTATTCCTGGTCAACCAACAATCCTAAGTTTTACTGCACAGAAAGAAGGTAAATATCCAATCATTTGCGCAGAGTTGTGTGGGCCATATCATGGCGGCATGCGTTCAAACGTAATCGTTGAAGATACTAGTAGTTACACAGACTGGTTGTTAAAAAATGCCAAAAATACTATCACCTGAAGCATGACAATATCCCTTGACAATTCAAAAGAAGGTGAGACAAAAAGTCTTCAGCCAAAAGGTTGGCTAAGATATTTTAGTTTTAGTTTAGACCACAAGGTAATTGGACTCCAATATTTAGTTTGTGGATTTATCTTTTATCTTATAGGTGGACTTTTAGCAAGTGCAATAAGGATTGAGTTGACCAGTCCTTTATCTGATTTTCTGCCACGAGATGTTTACAACCAAGTACTAACACTTCATGGAACAATAATGATATTTCTTTGGATAGTTCCTGTTGTAAATGGTGCTTTTGGTAATTATTTAATACCATTTTATGTGGGAGCCCGCGACATGGCTTTCCCAAGACTTAATGCTGTTGCTTTTTGGCTGATTCCACCTTCTGGATTACTACTTATAAGTAGTTATTTCATTACTGGTGCAGCTCAATCGGGCTGGACCGCTTATCCCCCATTAAGCATTACTACGCCTGCCGCTGGTCAAATGATATGGATTTTAAGTGTTCTTCTTCTGGGAGGAAGTTCTATATTTGGAGGCATTAATTTTATTGCAACTATCCTCAAACTTAGACGACCTGGATTGAAACTTATGCAATTACCAATGTATTGCTGGGCAATGCTTGGTACAAGTATTTTGATAGTTCTTTCCACACCAGTTCTTGCAGGGACCTTGGTGTTACTTAGCTTCGATATTGTTGCCCATACAGGTTTTTTTAATCCCAGTCTTGGTGGAAATGTAGTTGTTTATCAGCACCTTTTTTGGTTTTATTCTCATCCAGCCGTTTACATAATGGTACTGCCTGCATTTGGTCTTGTTAGCGAAATCTTGCCAGTTCATTGTCGAAAGCCATTATTTGGTTATACAACTATGGTCTATTCAATCATGGCAATAGTTGTTCTTGGTTTTGTGGTTTGGGCCCACCATATGTTTACGAGTGGGACACCTCCATGGATGCGCCTATTTTTCACAATCGCAACTTCATTTATTGCTGTCCCCACAGGAATAAAATTCTTCAATTGGGTTGCAACTTTATGGGGGGGGCGAATCTCTCTAAATAGCGCTGTACTATTTTCTTGTGGGTTTATTGTAAATTTTGTACTTGGGGGAATAACTGGAGTAGCACTTGCCCAGGTTCCTTTTGATGTTCATGTGCACGACACCTACTTTGTAGTAGCCCATTTTCACTACATCGTCTATGGAGGGAGCGTTTTCGTCATATTCTCATCGATATATCATTGGTACCCAAAAGTTACAGGGAGAATGCTTAATGAAGACTTGGGTAGGTTCCATTTTGCCCTAACTTTTATTGGATTTAATCTTTGCTTTGCCCCTCAGCATTGGCTAGGTCTTAATGGTATGCCAAGAAGGGTTGCTGAATATGATCCTCAATTTACTTTTGTAAATCAACTAAGTAGTGTAGGTGCATTGATTATGGCAATTAGCATTTTGCCATTTCTTTGGAATATTATTCAAAGTACTTTCAGAGGACCTGTCTCTGGTAATAATCCTTGGAACGCGTTAACTCCAGAGTGGCTTACTTCCTCTCCTCCACCAATAGAAAATTGGATTGGCCCTCCACCTCTCGTCAAAGAGCCTTACGGATATGGGAGAAACAACAAAGATTCCAATGAAATAACTACTGATACTTAAAGAGAAACCATGACTACACTTCCTCAAATTGATCAGGATCAAGAAGTAAGGACTTCCCAGGAAGAGCATCACGAAGACTTCAGAATGTTTGGTCTTGCCACCTTCCTAATTGCAGATGGAATGACATTTGCAGGATTCTTTGCAGCATATTTGACATACAAAGCTGTAAATCCTTTACTCCCAGATGCTGTTTATGAGCTTGAACTTCCACTCCCCACTTTAAATACAATTCTTTTACTTGTTAGCAGTGCGACTTTCCATAAGGCAGGAACTGCGCTCAAAATCGATGACTCGAAAAATTGTCGCAAGTGGTTGCTAATAACAGCTCTTCTGGGATTAGCCTTTCTAATCAGTCAAATGGTTGAATATTTCACTTTGCCTTTTGGCTTAACGGACAATCTTTATGCGAGCACTTTTTATGCCCTAACTGGATTTCATGGACTTCACGTTACTCTTGGGGCTTTGATGATTAGCATTATTTGGTGGCAAACTCGTTCTCCTGGAGGAAGAGTTAATAGCCACAATCAATTCCCTTTAGAGGCCACTGAGCTCTATTGGCATTTCGTCGACGGCATTTGGGTAATTTTATTTATCATTCTCTACCTCCTATGAGCTCATATTTGTTAGCAGATAGTGGCAAAGGTTAGATCAATCTCTTGCCACCTACGGTTTTATTTGTCAGAATAACTTTAATTAAATACTGGCGAAATGCTGGTCGGAAAAGAACTCCTTGACAAAGCCAGATCTCTAAGCAATTGTCCCGAGGATGAAATTGCTAGAGGCTGTGGCTACGTAGGTCCTAGCGGCAGGGTCCTACGGAAAAGCTTTTACCGTGCACTGGTAGAAGCAAAAGGCTACAAACTTCGCAGCGCTTCTGGGAGGGCTACTGGTAGGTCTTCCAGAGGAAGACAAGCAGAGTTCCGCACCAAAGTGCACGGAAATGGCAATCTTTTGATTGGTCATGCTTATACCAAAAGGCTAGGCCTTGAGCCGGGTCAAGAGTTCCGTATAGATATCCGGAAAGATTCCGGAGCTATAAATCTTGTTCCTTTGGCTGATAAATCCAAATAAAATAACTAATAATTGGATTGATAGCCTTGTGTGTCAAGCCAATCATTAGTTATTTTATTATTGTTTTTGTTTGGATTTTTCAATTCATAAGATTTTTTATGCAGAATTCTTTCTGCATATTTAGCCATTAAATCGGCTTCTAAATTAACAGCATCTCCTATTTTTAAATACTTTAAAGAAGTGTTATCCCAGGTGTGAGGTATAACTGCAATTAAAAAAAGTGAAGATTCATAGTCTACAGAAGCAATGGTGAGGCTTATTCCATCTATTGCAACACTAGCCTTTTCACAAACATATCGATCAAAATCTTTAGTCTGCCAATTAATTTTTATCTCCCAAGAATGATTCAATTCTTCTATAGAAGTTATCTTTCCCAATCCATCTACATGACCACTAACTAGATGTCCTCCTAATCTGTCAGAAAAGCGAAGAGCTGGCTCAAGATTTACAAAATTGCCTGTTGAAGCTTTCTCTCCAAGAGTAGTTCTTTGTATAGTTTCTTCACTCACATCAGCCTCAAAACCATTTGGCACAAGTATTGCAGCGGTCAAACAAACACCATCTACGGCAACACTATCTCCTATATGCAATGGTGCAAATGGATTGCAGCCCTCTACTAATAGGCTTTTACCTCGATAACGAATTTTCCCAACCGCTTGAATAAGACCTGTAAACATAAGTTAAACCCTAATCAAAAACATTGGTCATAATTTGGAGTAGAGAGATTTTAATGCCGTGGTAGAGATGAGCGTTGGAGGACTGGCCTTGGATGCCTCAACACGAAATCCAATTATTTTGCTTCTAGACCCATCCCAAAGAAGACAAGTCCCAATTTGGATTGATCATGCTCAAGCTCATCACATCATGGCAGGGATCAAAAAATTGTATACAGATTCACCATTAAGTCATGATTTAATGGTCTCTATCTTAAGCCTTGGAGACCTAAAATTAAAAAAGGTTGTTATCCATTCGATTGAGAATGGTAACTTCCAAGCTGTATTACAGATTAGTAAAAACTCTAATAAAAAAGATTCAAATGACGAAAAGGAAGCTGATTCCTTTGAGATAAAAGCTAGACCAAGTGATGCTATTGCATTAGCAGTAAGGGCCTCATGTGGCATATGGATGCTCGAAGAAGTAGTTTCAAAAGCTTCAATAGCTGTTGATATTAATGCTGACGAAGAAGATCAAAATGAATTCAGACAATTCCTTCAAGGCATTAGCCCATCTTCTTTGATCAACCATTTCAATGGTAATGATTAATTAATAAGTAATATTCATCAAGAATCTATATATCCCCATGTAAATGCTAACTAGATTTCGTCCATAATCTTTGTAGTTCTTTTCTTTCTAGTTTATCAAGTAGTGGCAAGGACCAGCACTTCTGCCAAAACAACTCTGAAGGAAGGATTAGTGAACGGTATCTTTCCTCCATAGATTTAGAATATTTTCTAAGCTCAGATATAGGTAATGGGGACATCCATCCTTTTGATAAAAGGAATGGTTGATATTTTTCATTCCAAGACCTCTCAATCCAATCTATTGAAAGATCTTGATCAGCACTTGTACTAGATTTAAGCATAACAGTCCAACTTAATGGAGAGCCATTATGAGGAATTATTGCACGAAGTCTAGGGTCTCTAATTAAGCTCATCCAACAACGACTCAATGGTAAAATTGCTACTCTAGCTTCACCTAAAAGCAGCCAATCTAAAGCATTTACATCATCATAAATATTAGTATTATTTATAAGTTTATTCAAGGCATTTTGATCTGTCATGTTATTAGCAATAGAGATGATAAGTCTTGAATTCTGTGGAAGAGCAATTAAATTTTTTAAAGTTGGCTCCAATAGAATATCCCAACTAATTTCTTCATTATTAAACCAATTATCTCCATTACGAAATAACATGACCCAAGGAGAAACACCTATTGGGAAAACCTTATTCTCAAAATCTGACCCCAATCCATCAAGGAAAGAAATAGCTTGATAATTTAATCTAGATAAAGGAATATTCTCATTAAAAGTAATAAGCATATTTCTTGGCAATGAATCAATCCAACCATCATTAATTACTAAGAAATTTGATTCTTTTAAAACTGATTGACTAAATAGAATCACATCTGAAGAATACTTAAGTGACTTCAATTCCCAATTCGAAGGTATTATTTTTAACCATTCTTTAAGTAAAACCCCTTCTCCTGAAGTTATTAAGATTTTATTTTTTGGATAAAGACATCCACTAATTCCTAAAAGGCTTGCCATCAAGCTTAAACGTATTAAATCTCTTCTAGTGCAAAGGGGTGATTTCATTATTCAGTAGCGTTTTGAATTGTTAAAAAGTTGATCTACAGCCTCTTCACATGAATTGATCAACTCTGTGCAAGTAGCTCCATTAAGCTGCGCTAGAAAAGCTATCGAACCTGCTCCAACACCTTCTTTTACATAACCTTTTTCATAATCTTTTAAGACACTTTTTTTGCTTTGATCAAATCTTAGGCCAGAAGAAAATCCTAGAATATTGCTTCGGTAATGTTTTTCAAAAAGATTAATTAATTCCAAAAAAGAACTCTTGATTTCATTTGAGAAAGAATTCCTCTCCTTAACCATCCAGCTAGTTGTGGCGATTGAGACTCCTTCCAAGAAGTCAGATCTATCTTCTAATTGAAAAGTACTTAAAGCCAAAGCTAGAACTGCCAACATTTGACTGCCTCCTCCAAGCAAAACTTGTTGACCTGCTTTCCTTGCCCCCAATAAAAGCCCAACTGCAACAGGTTGAAAAGGATCCCCAACTGCAGCAATTAATTCCTCAGGCAAAGGGTCTCCACCTAAATCAGCAGCCTTCAAACCTTTAGCTACTAATTCTTTTTTTAATTTAGTTGGAGGAATAAGCATGCTACTGCCCACAAGATCACCAACTGGTATTCCCAATCCAGTCATCACTGCCTGGGCAGTGCTTGTCCCTCCAGGAACACACTCAGTAATTAAAAGTGGTTTGTTTATTTCAAGACCCATGGAATATCCTTTATTCCAAAGATCTTTAACTCGATTAAATTTCATTGCTTGACCATTACTTAAACAATTGGAAGGGCCAAGGGATGGAGATTCCAATGGAACATGAAGAAAATCAGGTTCCTCAAACAAGCCAACTGAAATAACACTTGCTTCTAACCCAAGCCATTCCTTACCTACATAACTAATAAGAGCTGGAGAGACTCCTGCAGGTAAAGAAGGCAAAGGCCAATGAGGATTTTTTAATGGGCCTTTTAAAAAAAATTCAGCATCTGCCAAAGCAGTAGATCTCCTTAATGCAGCTGAATCGCCTGCAGCAGAGATACCTTTAACTTCACAAGTTCTTGATCCTGCTAAAACCAAATAACAAGTCAAATTATTTCTTGCTTTTTTCCAAGTTTTAGTCCAATCAAAAATATTTTGCTTAGTCGCCCTTGAGCCATAAGCATTGCATCCTTCTGGTAAATCTAAAACAAGATGAGTCAAGTTTCTTTAAAGTGGGTCCAAAGCAACAAGACCATTTAAAATTTCTGGAGGGGAAGGCATAGGTGCCCTTAAACGAGGGAATACCCAAAAAGCAATTGCATGCAACGCAAATACATAAATCAACTCCTGAAAGATCACCAATAAAATTGCCGCGAATTGAACTTGTGTCATATCAGGCATTAAAGGGAGATTAAGAATACCTAAAAGTTTTTCGAGCATTCCTGCGCCAGCTCGAGTAATAATTACCCAAAGGTTTTCACCAACCAAAAGTGATAAAATCATTACTCTCACCAAAAAGCCAAAAACACCTATAAAGACCCCTCCAGCCCAACTTATCCACCAATTAATCCTTTTTCGCCAAGACCAGCCCAACCAAATCGATAAGAATCCATAGGGGAACAAAACCAATGGGCCTCTTACTGGCCCCATTAGCGCCAAAAGAAGAATGACCATTAAAAACACACCTTCTAATGAGCTATTTGACCCTCTACGAACTTGCAAAAGAGCCAAAGGCAATGGCAATGCAAGACGAAAAATGGAGCCTCCTATAGGAAGATAATAAAGACATATCCATATCAAGGCAGAGGCTGCTGCCATATAAGAGGTTTCCATCATCCTTACTGCCTCAGTTTTACTCATTAGGCTTGAAGTTTCTTTCGTTTTGAACCGATATTTCAAGCCTCTAAAATATTTTCTCAACGTCTGATACCTCTTCTTGAGGAATTATTTATTTCCATTCCATCTTCAATACGTTGAATCATTTCTACTTCAAATTCAACACCTGCCTTAATCAAAGCTTTAGTTACAGATTCAGAAGGAAAAGAAGGGTTTGCACCAGATAACTTAATAGTGATTCTATAGGGCTTGGGATTAAAGGGAATATTTTTTGAGGGCGAATAAACTTTCATTATCTTTTGCTTTGACTTACTTGAGTTCAGATTTTTTTGCTTAAGATCATTTCTATTTTTACCTATATCGATTTGTTTTTTTGAATCTTTTAACTGTATTTCTTGTCGAGCTTCTATTTCTGGCTGGTCAAAGCTATTAGACAATTGCTCTCCTATTTGCGAAGTTGAGCAACCCTGAATGAATAGAAAAACAAAGTAAAGGTAGATATTTAATCGAAAACTAAATTTATTTATATACCCATTAATACTCATTTCAGACTCCGGGTTTTATCACTCTCACGGCGCTAGCTCTTAGTCTGCCTGACTTTGTCGTAGCAGGAACCTTTTTAGAAGAGGCTTTAGGAGCTGACTTGGTAGATGTTTTCTTGGCTGTTTTTGTTGTTGTTTTCTTGGCTGTTTTTGTTGTTGTTTTCTTGGCTGTTTTTTTAGTGCTTTTTTTAGATGCCACTTTTTTATCAAGCAATTCAATCGCTTCTTCTAAAGTTATTTCGTCTGGTTTTTTTCCTTCAGGAAGTGAAGCATTTACTTTTCCTTGTTTCACATACGGTCCATAAGGTCCATCAAAAAGTTGGATATTTTCTTGACTGCCATCTGGAATTCCCAAATCCCTTAATGCTGTTCTTCCTCCTCTGCCTCGCTTTGGCATTGCCAAAAGTTCAAGAGCTCTATTCATCTCGACTAACAAGACATCATCTTCTCCTTTAATTGAACGATAATCTTTCTCCCCTTTCCCTTTACTCCAAACCACATAAGGTCCAAAACGTCCCAAGCCAGCTTGAACTTTTCCGCCATCAGGATGCTCTCCTAATAATCTTGGCAATTGCAAAAGTCCTATTGCTTTTTCAAGCGTTAAATTTTCTGGACTTAACCCTTTAGGTAAAGAAGCCCTTTTAGGCTTAGGGATTTCATCACTAACTTCCCCTCTTTGAACATAAGGTCCATATTGACCAAATAATAAATAAACATTCTCTCCAGTTTCTTTATCTACGCCTAATGCCTCAGGACCTTCTAACTTCTGCTTAATAAGCAACTGTGCCTTTTCTTCATCTAAATCAGCAGGAGTTATTTCTTTTGGCAAAGTGGCCTTTATTAATTCCTCTTCACCTTTTTCATCTAATTGTTTTGATTCTAAATAAGCACCAAAACGTCCTATCCTTACAGCACAAGGAAGACCTTCTAATTTAATAGTTCTAGAGAGTCCAGGATCTATATCTCCTTCTTTAATTTGAACTTGATTTTCTAATCCTTGCTCACCTTTATAGAAATCCTCAAGATAGGGAAGCCAGTTAACTTTTCCAGTGGATATTTCATCAAGAGTTGACTCCATCCTTGCCGTAAAGCTTGTATCTACTAAATCTGGGAAATGTTCCTCTAAAAGAGCTGTAACTGCAAATGCTGTAAATGTAGGAGTAAGTGAATTGTTTTGAAGAGAAGAATATCCTCTGTCAACAATAGTTCCAATAATACTTGCATAAGTAGAAGGTCTCCCAATGCCTTCTTTTTCAAGAGTTTTCACTAACGAGGCTTCGCTATATCTTGAAGGTGGTTGAGTTTGATGACCTGATGCCTCTACTTCCTTAGGCATTAGTGAATCACCAACATTTAATGAAGGAAGCAACACTTCTTGCCCTTCCAAAGCAGCTTCTGGATCATCACTACCTTCAACATAAGCCCTAAAAAAACCAGGAAAGTCAATTCTTTTTCCTGAAGATCTAAATATTGTTTCTTCTGAAGCAAAATCAATCGAAAGCATTGTCAAGCGAGCGTCTGCCATTTGACTGGCCACAGTTCTCTTCCAAATCAATTCATATAGAGCTAAGTCTCTACCCTTTAAAGAAGTTTCTTGAGGTGTCCTGAACTGTTCTCCAGCAGGTCTAATCGCTTCATGTGCCTCCTGCGCATTTCGAGATTTAGTATTGAAATTACGTGGAGTTTTATTTAAATACTCACTTCCATATTTTGATTCAACACATTCTCTGGAGGCATTAATAGCTTGCTCTGAAAGGTGAACAGAATCAGTACGCATATATGTAATAAAACCTCTCTCATATAGACCTTGAGCGCATCTCATTGTCTCTCTAGCTGAAAGACGAAGTTTTCTATTTGATTCTTGTTGAAGAGTGCTTGTTGTAAAAGGAGGGACTGGTTTCCTTGTGGAAGGTTTTTCTTCAACTGATTGAACTATCCATTTTGATGTTCGAATTTTTGCTGCGATTTCTAAAGCTTCTTCCTCATTAATTAAAAGAGCATTACTTTCTTTTTTTAATGCTCCCGTAGTCTCATCAAAATCACTCCCAACTGCAATTTTTTTTGCATTTACTTTGATTAATTTAGCCTGAAAAATACTCTTCTCTTTTTCAAGAGTAGCTTTTAAATCCCAATAACTTCCACTTTGAAAAGCTCTTCTAGCTCTTTCCCTTTGAACTAACAATCGAACTGCAACTGATTGAACTCGTCCAGCAGAAAGACCCCATGCAACTTTCTTCCAAAGCAAAGGTGAAAGTGTATAGCCAACTAAACGATCCAATATTCTTCTGGTTTCTTGTGCATGCACTAATTCCATATTTAAATCCCTTGTTTGCTCTAAAGCCCTTGAAATAGCTTCTTTAGTTATTTCATGAAAAACCATCCTCTTTACAGGAACTTTAGGAGCTAATAATTGGAGCAAATGCCAGCTAATACTTTCGCCTTCACGATCTTCATCTGTTGCAAGTAATAATTGATTAACACCCTTTAACGCAGACTTCAATTCCTTGACTATCTTTTTTTTATCTTTTGGAATGACATAAAGCGGCTCAAAGTCAGAAGCAGTATTCACTCCAAGATTTGCCCATTTATTACCTTTTTGAGCCGCAGGGATCTCACTAGCGTTATTAGGCAAATCTCTAACATGCCCCATAGAAGCTTCTACTTGAAAACCCTTAGGCAGAAAACCTCTAATGGTTCTTGCCTTAGTAGGACTTTCAACGATGACCAAAGTGGACGTCACAGGCTAAAAAAGTATGATCATTCTCCTTATTTATCGCATTAAGGAGAGAAATGCACAATTCAAAGATAATTCCATTCTTCAAATTCGTAACCTAGCTAAAGTCTTATAACTTGCACTGAACAGGTCTTGCTATGCCAGCAATAGGTGCACTCCTTTTCGCTTCTGAGGTCATCGCTCCTCCATCAGAACTTCTTAGTCTTGCTTTAAATGCAGGGAAAGTTGCCCCTGAAGGCTTTGTGCTTTTAGCAATGATTGGAACCTTATTAGCAGATCTTGCTGGAGAACGAGCTGCCGCTCGTTGGGCTCCACCCATTTGTTATTTAGGACTAGGAACTGCTCTTCTCTTATTGGCTACTCAATGGAACCAACCTGCTGAATTTTCCTTCTTAGGAGGATTTATTGCGGATAATCTTGCCATTGCATTTAGGGCCATAGTTGCTCTTTCAACATTGCTATCTCTATTAATAAGCTGGAGGTATGCAGAACAAACTGGCTGTCCAGTTGGTGAATATGCTGCAATTCTCCTAGCCGCAACTCTTGGAGCAATGCTTTTGTGCGGCTCAACTGATTTAATCAGTATTTTTGTCTCTTTAGAAACTCTTTCTGTAGCTAGTTATCTTCTATCAGGCTATATGAAAAGAGATGCCCGCAGCTCTGAAGCGGCTCTAAAATATTTATTGGTTGGATCAGCGGCTGCAGCTGTTTTCCTTTATGGTTCCTCTTTCTTATATGGAATAAGTGGTTCAACCAACCTACAAATAATTGGTGAATCATTAATTACAAGTCCTACACCTCTTGCAGCATTAGCCTTGGTGTTTGTGCTTGCCACAGTTGCATTTAAAATTGCCGCAGTACCCTTCCACCAATGGACTCCAGATGTTTATGAAGGCTCCCCAACTCCAGTAGTTGCTTTCCTCTCTGTTGGATCAAAGGCTGCAGGCTTTGCTCTCGCTTTAAGGTTGCTAGTTGGTTGTTTTAATGTTTTTGATGATCAATGGAAGCTTTTATTTACTGTTTTAGCGATATTAAGTATGTCGCTTGGAAATATTGTTGCTTTAGCTCAAACATCTATGAAAAGGATGTTGGCATATAGCTCGATTGGCCAAGCTGGATTTGTCATGATTGGACTTGTTTGTGGAACTAAAGAAGGTTTTTCAGCCATGGTTCTTTATATGGCTGCTTATTTATTTATGAATTTAGGAGCTTTTGCATGTATTATTCTTTTCTCAATTAGAACCGGAAGTGATCGAATATCAGACTATGCAGGCTTATATCAAAAAGACCCTTTAATTACACTTGGACTAAGCCTTTGTCTTCTTTCGTTAGGAGGAATTCCTCCAATGCTGGGATTTTTCGGAAAAATTTATCTGTTTTTTGCTGGATGGGAGGATCAACAATATCTTCTTGTAGTAGTAGGATTAATAACTTCTGTAATTTCAATTTATTACTACATATCTGTTATTAAAATGATGGTTGTTAAGGAGCCACATGAAGCATCAGATGTAGTTAAAAACTATCCTGCTATTCAATGGCAAACTATTGGCCTAACTCCAATCCGGACAGCTTTAGTTACATGCGTATTAATAACTGCAATTGGTGGAATTCTCTCAAATCCACTATTTCAATTGGCAAATAGTGCTATTGAAGGTTCACCAGTTCTTCAAGCAACAATTATTCAAGGAGGTTAATCAATCTATTTTGGCTAATCAAAAAAATTCAATTATTCCTGTAGCAAAGCTAACAAATGTAAGCAAAAACTATGGCGATGGTCTTCTTTCAGTAAAGGCTTTGGATAATCTGAATTTAGAAGTAAATCAAGGAGATTATCTAGCTGTTATGGGTGCTAGTGGCTCAGGCAAAAGTACTGCGATGAATATATTAGGTTGTTTAGATAGACCAAGCTCTGGAAGTTATCAACTTAACGGTCAAGCCATAGAAGATCTTGATGATGATTCACTAGCTGAAATTAGAAATAAAGAGCTTGGATTTGTTTTTCAACAATTTCACCTTATGCCCGATGCTACAGCATTAGAAAACGTTATTTTGCCCATGATATATGCAGGTTTCCCCTCAAATCAGAGAAAAATTTTAGCTGAAAATGCTCTTGAACAAGTTGGCTTAGCGGAAAGGATGAATAATCGACCCAATCAATTATCTGGAGGACAACAACAAAGAGTTGCTATTGCGAGGGCGATTATTAACAAGCCTTCTTTATTACTAGCAGATGAGCCAACTGGAGCACTTGACTCTAGTACCACAGAAGATGTTCTGAACCTATTTGAAACCCTTCATAAGCAAGGAATCACAATAGTTCTTGTTACTCATGAGGATGAAGTTGCGAATAGAGCAAAAAGGATTGCTAAATTTAATGATGGTAAAGTAATAAGCATAGTAGCTAATAAATAATTATTATTAATTCCAATTACTTAAGGTTTTAATGCTTGATCCTCTTTGAACTATTAAGCCTCCATTTTTAGAGAATCCATTAATATCCCAAGGTGAACTTAAATCATCCAAGAGCAATTCTGTTGCCCATAGCCTCTGCTCTGCAAAGGCACAAATTAATTTAGGATAATTAAGTAGGTCTATAGCCTCTTCTATCGCAAATAATACTTCTGCAGACCAAAACTCTAAATTTATATGAGAAGAACCTAAAATTTCTTTAAGGGAAATCCCCTCAGGAGGTACCTTGTTCATTATGTTCAAACCTATTCCTATTCTTGCATATCTAATAGCAGAACCTCTAGATATAATTTTAGGAAGAAATCCTGCCAATTTCCTATCCCCAAATACCAAGTCATTAGGCCATTTTATCTTAACCGGAACACCTTGTATTTCTATACACTTTGATAGTGATACTGCCATAGCTAAGCCTAATAACTCTGGCGAATGAGTATTGTAATTGAAAGGAATTGCGACGCTAATCCATACTCCTCCTTTAGGAGAATGCCATATTTTACCATTTTGCCCTTTGCCATATAATTGTCTTGAAGCGAATATTCCTCTGAATTCATTTTGAGAAAAAGGTTTATTCTTAAGCCATAAAGAAAGTTCTCTTTCTGTACTTCCACAAACTGGCTTCCATCTTAATTTCCATAATTCAGAAGGTTTCTGATTATTCCTTAAAAATCTTGCAATAAAAGGAGCAGAATTGAATGATCTATTTTTATTAATCATAAAATAATTGCAAAATCTTTCCTTAAGGTTTAATTACACAAACATAGATTATTTCTTACATAAGAATTATTAGAAACGTAATCAATTAAGATCTCAAAGTGTATCTATTTCTTTTTTTAACTCTTGTAATTCATTGTCAACCTCTTTTACTTTAACTTTCTCGAAATCTAATTCATCCTTTTCACTAGAAGTTGATGCACTAGGTGAATCTGAAGGAGGCAAGGCAACAGCTTCTGCTCCTCGTTTTAATTTTTGACGAAGATCATTTAATTCATTATCCAACTCATTACTTCCTCCTTCTAATGCGGCAAACTTACTCTCTAAATCAGCACCTGCTAATTCCGCTGAAGCTTGACTAGAAGCTTCAAGAGCCTCCACCTTATCCTCCATGCGATCAAAAGCTGCCATGGCAGAGTTAGTGCCAATATTGCCAACTGCGCTCTGGAGCTGTTGTTGTGCCTTCGCTGCCTGAGCTCTTGCTTTCAACATATCTTTTTTTGTCTTGGCCTCTGCAATCTTCCCTTCAAGAGTAATAAGACTTCTCTTAAGCATTTCCACTTGACCTTCTTGAGCCTTTAATTGGCCATTTAAAGCAACAGAAGAGTCTTGAAAAGCTTTCCTTCTTGTCAAAGCTTCTCTCGCTAAATCTTCTTCGCCCTTTTGCAAGGCAAGCTCTGCCCTTTGGTACCAAGTTTTAATCTGACTATCAGCTTGATCTGCCTGATTTCTAAGTCTCTTTTGACTAGATATAGCTAGTGCAACGGCCTGTCGAAGTTTAACTAGATCTGCTTGCATATCCGCAACAGATTGATCAAGGATTTTGACTGGATCCTCTGCTTTACTAACTAGATCATTAAGGTTTGCGCGAAATAGGCGACTGACCCTATCAAAAAAACCCATTCGGAAAACATATAAGATCCTTTGGAGGCTAGCTAGCTTGAGAAATTTCTCCACCTAAATTGTCGATATGGACCCAATTCGACAAAATCAGACGAAACCAGCTAATAGAGCAATTACTCTTAATGGAAAATCAAAACAACCTCCTACCTCAATATCAAGATGCTTAGACAAGCTACGATCATCTATAAGAAAGAAAAATAAATTAGCTGAAATAATAGA
>CACFBG010000007.1 GCA_902564535.1 uncultured Prochlorococcus sp. | reverse complement strand
TTATAAACTATATAATCTGCCTGTAGGAAGTAACAAAATTCTTCTTTGCATAAGGAAATTCAAGTAATAGAAATTGATATTTTAGAAATTTCTATGCTTTGTTAACTAGAATGAGTTAAGTTTAAACTTATGAAAAGTGGGTAAAGAGAAATCTAGCGTTTTAATTTTATATTCTACTGTAGATGGGCATACTAAATATATTTGTGAATATATAGAAAATAAATTAAGAAAAACTAAGGAAATTAAGCTCCTCCCAATGGAAAATTCCCATGAATGTAACTTAGATGATTTCAATGAGGTAGTTATTGGTGCAAGTGTAAGATATGGATACCATAGAAAGAATGTTTATGAGTTTATTGATAAAAATAGAGAAGCTTTAAATTCTAAGAAAACAGCCTTTTTCTCATTAAATCTTACAGCTCGAAAAGAAGAAAAAAATACACCGGAAACAAATCCGTATATAATTAAATTCCTTAAAAAAGTTAATTGGGAACCTAATATAAAAGGTGTTTTCGCAGGGAGATTAGATTATCCTAGCTTAGATTGTGCTAATAAATTGGCAATTTTATTTATAATGGTTATCACAAATGGTCCTAAAGATATATCACAAGTTTACGAATTAACGGATTGGTCTAAAGTCGACGAGCTAATTAAATCAATCGAAAGATTGTAAATTAAATTTATCAAATCGTTTAAATATTCAAAAATAAGCTTTCAATAATTTTCCAATTCTTAAAGAAATAAGAGTCATTATTCCTAGTTCGGATCTTTTAACATGAATAATATTTCTTTGAGGGGTAAGAAAAACTTTTTCTACTATCTCACCATTTTGAATGATGATTTTAATCAATTCTCCTGAAAATCTTCCTCTAGTCCAATCAATTCTTTCTTTATAAGAATGATCTAAATTATTACAAGCAATGCTAAAAGAAGAAGAATTCGACTCTTGCAAAGATTTAGTTAAATAAGGTGCTGCTGATTTCTCGATTAATCTATTTAAAGATTGTCTAATATAATCTAGTTCGTTATTTTCTATATGAAATTTTGAAACAACCTTACCTTGTATTGTATTATAACTAGACTTAATATGCGTAGTAAGAAAATGATATTTAGATTTCAAGTTTAAAGTCTTCTCTTTAACATAAGTAGATGGAGCCATTTCAATCTCAAACATATATATTTCTTTTTAACGCAGATTTGAAATAAAACCAGTCAAAAAATAATAAATTAAAAATATGTAACGGCTAAGCGCCATTCACAAAGACTAAATACTCTCTAGACATTTACAGAGTAGGTATCTTTACCTGTATTAAAAGGCTTGTTAGCTTCTCTTTATTTAAAATAAGAACGCTTGAAAAAATTAGATTAATTAATCACCTGATCTTAGCAAATAATTTATCTAATCTCTGTCCATTATCTATTTTATAGAAGATATAAGTAATAATGATCAGATTTTTACTATCAAAATAACCAATAAAATATTATCTTAGAAATATTAGGAAATAAATTGCCTAATATTAAATGATAAAAAATGTACTTAAAGATATTGATAGTCTTTAAACTAAAGAAAATTCTTCATCAAAAGACCCAACTCTTTTAAAGAATTAATCTTTAATAACAGTAAGCCACATTTCATATTGCTCAATTAAATTATTATATATAGCAGATTCTTGTATTAATAATCCTAAATTGTATTTTGGCCCTGGGTGCATTCTAAACCAATCTTCACTAGGCTTAATTCTTGTTTTAATAAGTTCAAAATTAATATCTAGATACATACCAAGAGGTGAATTTGTTTTTCCTTTTTCTGCCCATTCTTTATTTAATCTTTTAGAAAATAATAATAAACCTTGAGGTGTCACGACTCGTACATGTGTTGGATCATCATAGAAATACTGATGACGAAAATGCGGAACTACGATATATATCTGTGCACCATGCTTACATATCCTATATATCTCTTTAAATATACCAAAATATATATCTATATCCTTTCCCAAATGTTCCAAAACATGTATCATTTGAATCTCGCTAATGGAATCATTCTCCCATGGCCAAGGAAATGATTCCAAATCATGTTTGATATCTGGATCGCCGAATTTATCAACATTAATATAACCGTTAAACTTTCTTTCTCCACAACCCAAATTTAATTTAATATCGCTCATAGTAAATTTTCTGCATTGGTTTTAATAGGAAGCAAAAAGTCTATTTCTTCAATAGATTAAACATAATTATATATCCTAATAATGAAAGATACTTTTATTATTATATAGACTTTCGACAGTTACCAACAAATCTTAGAAGTTGGATGCCTATTGATCGCCTAGCAACTGCAGAACAAGCTGGAAAAAACAAAAACTTCAACTAAGATTCACAAGTAGATTTACGTAATAAATATTTTTTAATGTCTCCTGGCAGCTTTTAATTAATGGATGCTATGGGATGAGAGCAACCCAAGAGAAAGCTATTCCTATTCCTATCCAAATACCAGCAAACAAATGACGACGATTCACACCAAACGTATTGATCAGTTTTTGAGAGGCTCCTGTTACAAGTACAAGCAAAAAGCCTTGAGCAAGAAGAAGTCCCAAAAAATAACCTACAAGAGGTGTAGGTTCAGCGCCAACAATTGTGCTCCCAAGCAAGTAACCGTGTAAAGCAAACATTGGCAAAAGCCATTTTGAGCTAACAATATTTAGAATAATTAAACCTTCTATTGTCAAAGATAATGAGACAAATGCTTCTGCCCAGGGAGTTAGAAGATAAGGTAAGGGCTGCAACTGTACGAATGCACTTCCTGCTAAACCAACAGCCAAAAGAAGTAGAACCCATTTCTTCGTTCTTTTTAATCCCACAAGAGCAAGACCTAACAGAAAAAGTAAATGGTCAGGTCCAAGTAATGGGTGACCCATACCACTAATCAAAGCTTGCCCAACTGAAAGATCAGAACTATCCCCCATTCCAAAAGGATGATGCGCAAAAACTGGATCAACTAAAACAGTTAGTAAAAGAAATAATGGAATTAAAAATGCAAAAAAATACTTATGCGCCAAAAAAGAAAAGGTCATAGATCGATCCTCGTCGAAGTGTGAATTAAGGCGGGCATTCTGACTGGTATCGATGAATGTCGATACTTCACAGTTGCGGGACAGCAGCAGATTTTCACCACTTTTCCCCGTTACCTCCAATGGCTGATCTCCATCGGAACCTCTTAAAAACTACTCTAGTCAGTATGTACTTATAAAGTCAGGAACAAACTCCTGGTACTTAAACTATGACCAAAATAACAGGCAAATCTATTGCAGCACAAGAGGTCTAAGATTAGATTGTTAGTCGGTATTAATCTGAACATGATAGGCAGACCCCAGTCATAGCAAGAGTTCTTCTTATTGAGAGAACTGGCACAAGCCTTAATCTATATCCCAAAACCCAATCATTAAGGTTCTACTTAAAAAAAGTGGTTTTAAAATACTTCCATAGATATTTTCATTGCAAAAAATCAAGCAATATTTCTAGTGAAGTTAAATATCCTGTAGCCACCAAAAACAAATCAATATCTAGAAAAAGTAGTCAATGTAGATAATGACTCTCAGATTATGTCGTATAATCGGCATTAGTTTGAACATTATATTGAAAAAGAAATTATTTTAGGCGCTTCAGATATTGAGAGCAACTGCCATAGATGGTGCGAATATTAATAGATTATAATAGTATAATTATTAAATAGATTTAAGCAATGCTATTCAATCTTTTTAACCCAAAACTGAAACATTGCCATAAAAGTGTTTTTATATTTTTCTTCAAAAATATTCCAATTTTTCAAGTTAATCATAAGCTTATCCTCAGGAAAGGTTTTATTATACATCTCCTTATATTTTTGGTCTAAAACAAAACCTAAAAATTCTAATCCATTCATTCTTAAGAAGTCATTAATTTGTGAAATTCTATATCTATGTTCCATTGCATGAAAGCACAAATCTCGACACATTGAAGTTGAATAAAAATCACTAATATAATAGAAATCGGTTATCTCTGGAAATAAACCTAAAAAACAATCTCTTCTAAAACTTCTAATATTCTTCTGAGTAGGCATTATGTTCTTGCGAGTAACATAATCTATCATTTTTACTATCTCACTTCTAGCTATTTCACTATATAAGGCCAATTTAATAAATCCATCAGACCTCAAGGAGTTTGATAATGCCTTTAATCCTTGTAATGGATTGCGCATGTGATGAAGAACACCAGTAGATTCAATCACATCAAAATTTGTTTTTAATAAGTGTAAATCAAGAATATCCATATGTATAAAACGAACATTTTTAATGCCAAGCTCCAATGCTTTTCTTTTTGCGTAAGCTAAGCTAGATAAACTCAAATCAATTGCTGTAATTTCTGCATTGTCATACCTTTGTGCACTAATTACTTGCTGACCAGTACCACAACCAGCTATTAAAACACGCAATTTCGATTGCGAAGACTTAGCTACAATTTTATTAGGCTTTATTTCTTTATTAATAGCTAAACTTAAAGGATATTTATCCTCTAATACTAAAGTTGAAAACATCCATCTTGGATAAGGATTTTCTTCATATTGAGAACGAACTAATTGAGAAGTAATATCATTAATCGATCCAATTTTTTGAATATTATTTACTAACTTTTTCTCATAAACTAAATCAAATAATTGAAGCTTGAATAAATTTTTCATGGAATTCTTCGAAGAAAATTTATCAACAATAAATGGCTTACTCTTAACAATTTCAAACAAAGGTATATAAGATGAAATAGTAGCAATTAATAGTTCATTTGCTTCAAAAGGTGTGCACTTTAAATAAAGATTTTCCAAAGCAATGCTTTCATCTTCATCACAAAAGAAAACATACTCATTAAGAAAGCATTGTTTGGCTAATGCTATTATAAAATCTAAATAACTAGTCTGAAGTATATCAAATTTAGAATCAATAGTTAAACAAATATCTTTTCGTATTTTTCGAAAAGCTTTTTCCCAATGAAAAGAATCAAACCTAATAAGGCCCATTGCTAATATCAATAATTCATCCTGTATCAATGTATAAAATGAGTCCTTTGAAAATGAATTATTTGTTTCATCTGCAAGATCAGACAAAAATTGTCTGCTATATAGATGATTTATTGCAGGCAATAAATCCTGATGAGAAATATCCTCTCTCATCAAAAGTAATTTCACAAGTTCTCTTAAATTATTAAGAGATATATTTGCAAAATCACATTGCTTTAAAATAGTTACGGCAAGAAAGTAAACATTTTGTTCCTTAACAGATTTCTTTATAAGATCTAAGAAGATCAAAAGTGAATCACTTTTGTTGCCTTTAGAGAACATTATTGAAGCAAGATTAATTCTTGCTTTCATTAAATCTGGTTGCAATAAAATTGCTTTTCTCAGGAATAACTCAGAGCGATCTAATTTATCTTGATCTTGATAAATTAATCCAAGATTCAAATGAGTAATAGGGTTGTCAGGAATAATTTCTATTGCTATTTTAGTGGAAATCTCTGCTTGATTTAACTGACCTATTTTTTTATATAGATTACCTAGATTTAAATATGCATCATGAAATCTGGGAGAAAGCCTAATAACTTGTTTATATAACAATAAAGATTTAGCAAATAAGCCTTGATTCTTTAATATTACAGCTAAATTACATAAAGCCTGTGGATCGTAAAAGCCTAATTCTAAAAAAACACTATAATAAATATATGCTTCTTCAATATTGCCTCTAGCATGAAATTGAAAAGCTTGGTTCAACAACTCATCAGCTGATAATTGATATAATTTTTTATTTTTAGAGAGTTTTAGAGTCAAAATCTATAGTGGTTGAAATAAAATAATTAAAGATGGCGATTAAAAAATAATGAATTTTAATTTTATATGAATTACTTTTCAAAGAATTACTATAAAAGATCTTGAAAGCATAAATTCATTATTGAGACATATCTAATTGATTTATTGCTAACTGACAGTTTAGTGATTATTAAGTAATTTTCTCAATAAGCTATGTACGAATTAACTGGTACAAAGCTGGTAAAAGCAATATACCTCTCTCCAAATCCCTTGCTACACAACAGCTTTCAGGTTAGGTTGTGTAATCGGCATTGATCCGCACGTATTCATCTGAGAGATCACAACCCCAAGCAAAGCCGCAACCTTTGCCATTGCCAACTTCTAATTTAATCGGTATGCAATCATTTTGAAGATATTTTCCTTTCATTTTATCTTGCATATAACTAGAAATTTCTAGCTTATTAAATTTAATTGGCTCGCCAGATCGCATTAATTGAAAAGATCCAATCCATAAATTAACTTTTTTTAAATCAAAAAATACACCAGAACTACCTGCTGCTGCAATAATACGGCCCCAGTTCGGATCACAACCATTAATAGCCGTTTTGACCAAAGACGAATTCACTATTACTCGAGCAATTTGTCGGGCTTCTTGTTCATTAGATGTACCTTTCACTAAAACTTCTATTAAGCAGTTAGCTCCCTCCCCATCTCTAGCTATCGCTTTTGCAAGATGTTGAGCAACCAGCAATAATCCCTGTTCCAATTGTGGCCAATAAACCTCAGATAAAAATTCCCCTTGAGCAAAAGCTAGTACAGTATCGTTCGTACTTGTATCTCCATCAACAGTTATCGAGTTAAAAGAATTATTGACAATTTTATGTATAACTTTTTTCCAAATTTTACTAGGCATTCCAATATCACAAGTGATATATCCCAACATAGTTGCCATGTTGGGATATATCATTCCTGATCCTTTTGCCATGCCTCCTATACGAACAACTTTACCACCTAAATTTGCCTCAAATGCTATTTCTTTTTCTACAAGATCAGTTGTCAGAATCGCTCTAGAAGCTGAATGGCCTCCTTCTACAGATAACTCTTTCACAAGTTGATCAAGGGCTGGAAGAAGATTTTGCATTGGTATTGGACTACCAATCACACCTGTAGAGCAAATCAAGGTTTCTTCAGGCAAAATCCCAAGAAGATTGGCAACTTCTTCCGTTGCCTTAAGACTATCTTGCAATCCTCTCTCACCTGTGCAAGCGTTGGCTTGTCCAGAATTTATCAACACAGCGCGTACTCGAGATTCTGTTACCAGCAAACGTTGAATACACAAATCAATGCATGCAGCTCGTGCTAAAGATTGTGTAAAAGTTCCTGCACATGTTGCACCCTGAGGTGCAACTAATAACGCCAAATCTGGCTTGGAAGAAGATTTCAAACCAGCAATTATTCCAGAAGCTTTAAAACCTCTAGGAGCTGTAATACCTCCACCTATAGGAGACCAGATAGAATCAACCAATAGGCCCAAAACAATTAAAAAAGAAACTCATCTATTTATCTTGCGCTATGCAGGGCAAAAATTCAAAATTAACCATAGAAGTGCCGTTTCGCTCAAAACAACGAAGAATTGGGATTACTGGCGGTCTAGCAAGTGGAAAGAGTAGCGTTTCTTACTACCTTCAAAGAGTCAAAAAATTACCAATCCTTGATGCAGACATCTATGCTCATGAAGCGTTAGCACCAGATTCGGAATCAACAAAAGCAGTTATCAATCGATATGGCAAGAAAATAATAAATTTCATTGAGGGAGAAACTATATCAATCAATAGATCTTTTTTAAGAAGCATTATTTTCAATGATAAAAATGAAAAAAAATGGTTAGAAGATCTTCTCCACCCAATCATTATTCAAAGAATAATTAATGAAATATACAACTTAGATTCAAAGCCTATAATTATTTTAGTATTACCATTGTTATTTGAATTAAAATTAAGTAAAATGTGTAGCGAAATCTGGCTTGTAGACTGTACATATAATCAACAACTCAAAAGACTGATGAATAGAGATAAAATCAAAAAGGAAGATGCAATAAGAATGCTAAATTCCCAAATACCTTTAAAGCAAAAAAGAAAGATTTCTAATATTATTATAAATAATAGAAATAATTTAAATGAATGGGAAGAACAAGTTGATAATCTCCTTTAAATATTTAAACTTGAAGCTTTTTGAGTAATATTTGATTCGCTAATTTTGGATCAGCTTTACCAGCGGTTTTCTTCATTAACTGACCAACAAAGAATCCCTGAAGCTTATTCTTACCATTACGAAAAGCCTCTACTTCATTTGGATGATTCTTTAATAATTCTTCTATTATTTCTGTTAATTGCTCAGGATCACTAATCATTCCCAAGCCACGACTATCAACTATTGTTTTAGGAGAACCACCTTTAACTAATAATTCAGGCAAAATTTCCTTGGCAATCTTTCCACTTATTTTGCCAGAATTAATCATGTTAATCATTTCAGCTAGTTGAGCAGGCAAAAACAATAATTCAGCAAAGTTCAATTTATTGGCATTCACAAAAGCTGAAATATCTCCTGTAATCCAATTTGAAGCAGTCTTAGGAGTAATTCCTAAATTAACTACATCCTCAAAATATTTAGTCATAGAAAACTCATCCGTTAATACTCTTGCGTCATAAGCAGACAAACCCATTTCTTGTGCATATCGATGTCTTTTGGAAGCGGGAAGTTCAGGCAATTCTTTCAGCCAACGCGTTTTAAGTTCATTACTTATTTCAATTGGACCCAAATCAGGATCAGGGAAATATCTATAATCACTACTTCCTTCTTTAGATCTCATACTTTTTGTAAGTTGCTTTGCTTCATCCCATAAACGAGTTTCCTGAACTACTTCATCTCCATTCTCATAAGCTTTAATTTGACGATCTATCTCAAAATCACAAGCCTTTTGAATTGCTGAAAAAGAATTCATATTTTTGATTTCCACCTTTGTTCCAAATGGTGCATCCGAACTAGGCCTCACAGAAATATTTACATCACAGCGCAATGAACCCTCCTGCATATTTCCATCTGAAACCCCCAAATACCTCATTATTCTGCGAATCTCCGATGCATATTCAGCTGCTTCCCTACCTGTCCTCAAATCTGGTTTGCTAACAATCTCAGCTAAGGCCACACCAGCGCGGTTGTAATCAACCAAAGAATGGGTTGACCCAGATAATCGATCACTTCCAGCATGAACTAATTTACCTGCATCTTCTTCCATATGAAGACGCTCTATGCCAATTTTTTTGAGATAGGTTTCTTTACCTTTTTCTGCTACTTCCACCTCAATCCATCCATTCTCAGCTATTGGTTCGTCAAATTGAGAAATTTGATAATTTTTTGGAAGATCAGGATAGAAATATTGCTTTCTATCAAATTTACTATGGGAGGCCACTTTGAGATTCAACGCCAAGGCAGCTTTGACTGCGTACTCAAGAACCTTTTGATTTAAAACAGGAAGTGTTCCTGGCAAACCACAGACAACTGGATCAATATGAGTGTTTGGATCATCACCAAAGGTACTAGCAGCTGATGTAAAAATCTTGCTATTAGTGCCTAATTGGACATGTGTTTCTAAACCTATAACTGCCTGCCATGAAGTCGCTGAAGTGTCCATAAAAAAATCCTCTAAACAAGTTTACAACTCCTATGAGTAAACAAATTAAGCCAAGACAAAAAACTAGGTCTAAAACAAATAACAAGATTCACATGTATACCTTGGCATAAATGAAGGTCTCATCTCAAAACCCTTTATTGATTCTTGGTGGCGGTCTTATAGGTCTCTCATTAGCACATGCATTAGCCCTCAAAGGCAAAAAAGTTGAGGTTCTCAGTCGCAATCGAAATGAAGCCGCTGGGTTTGTTGCCGCAGGGATGCTTGCACCTCATGCGGAAGGACTGCAAGGGAAAATCTTAGAACTTGGTCAACAAAGCTTAAATCTCATCCCCAATTGGGTGAAGCAAATCGAAACTTCTAGTGGAATGAGTTGTGGCCTAAGACAATGTGGAGTTTTAGTCCCTTTTACAAGTGAGCACCAATTAAATGAATATCCAACTGCATGCTTTGGTAAGAAATTAAATCGAAGTGATCTAGAAAAAGAAACTCCAGGAATAGCTGAGCATTGGAAAAGTGGACTTTTGTTTGAACAAGATGGACAAATAGATAATCGTCGACAGTTAATGAGAGCTCTTGAAAAAGCATGTGTTGAATTAGGGGTCAAATTTCAAGAAGGTGTAAGAGTCCTTAAGCTCGTTCACAATGGTTCTTATTTAGAAGGTATCAATATTCAAAGTGCAGAGGGAGAGGAGCTTTATATCAAAAGTCGACAAGCAATTATTTGTAGTGGAGCTTGGAGTAATCAATTGCTAAAAGATCTAACTATATATCCAGTCAAAGGCCAAATGATGTCAATTCAAGGGCCAAGAAATTCCTTGAAAAGAATAATTTTTGGACCAGGAACATATTTAGTTCCAAGAGAAGATGGACTGATTGTCATCGGAGCAACTAGTGAGCCAGAAGCTGGCTTTAGAGAAGGTTTAACACCATTTGGACAACGACAACTCAAGGCAGGAATTCACAACTTAATTCCAATAGCGAATTCTTGGCCAACAATGGAAAGGTGGTGGGGGTTTAGACCTTGTACTCCTGATGAAAAGCCTATAATTGGAGCACATTCATTAGAAGGAGTATGGATCGCTACTGGTCATTATCGTAATGGCGTTTTATTAGCAGCAATTACTGCTCATTTACTATCTAAGTGTATATGTAAAGAAAAGCTAGATGATTATGAAAATGATCTTTTATTATCTTTTACCTTTAATAGGTTTGCTGAAAAATTAATTATGACTCATCAATATTAAGATTCTATTCTCCATTGATTATCTGAAGGAAGCCATTCATTAATTTCTGAATAATCAAACCATAATCCTATTTCAAATTTTGCTGTTTCTGGACCATCTGAACCATGAATAACATTTCGGCCAATATTTACAGCTAAATCTCCACGAATCGTGCCAGGCTCAGCTTCCAATGGTTTCGTTGCTCCAATTAGCTTTCTCGCACTTGAAATAACGCCATCTCCCTCCCAAACCATAGCTATTACTGGACCACTGGTAATAAAATCGACAAGGCCCTTAAAGAAAGGGCGTTCACAATGGACCCCATAATGCTTCTCAGCCAATTCACGGCTCGGGGTTAACTGCTTTAAAGCAACCAACTTAAAACCTTTTCTCTCAAATCGCCCAAGAATTTCACTCACCAAGCCTCTCTGAACCCCATCTGGCTTGATAGCGACAAAAGTCCTTTCTAAAGTCATGAAAACAAATAAGATTCAAGACATAGTCTTTGGTCAGAGGCCCTCTTGGCAAGTGAACGATGGCATATAAAGAAAACAAGAATTAGATTTTCGTAAAATCACACTATCCATAAACGAAATTTACTCATCTATCTCAGGCAACCTTGAAAGAAACTAACACCTCACAATCCCAAGCAAACTGGAGCATTGAACAAAGCTCAGAACTATATGGGCTTCAGCGTTGGGGTGAAGAATACTTCTCAATCAATGAACTAGGTAATATTGCAGTTCATCCACAAGGTAAGAAAGATAAAGATTCCAGCCTTGATTTACTGGAATTAGTAAAAGAACTCGAAAGTCGCAATCTTCAAACACCAATATTAATTCGATTTGATGACATTTTAGAAGATCGTATAAATAAGATTCATCTTGCCTTTAAGAAAGCCATAAGCGATTACAAATATCCAGGTAAATATCAAGGTGTTTTTCCAATCAAATGTAATCAGCATAGGCATGTAGTAGAAGAAATTATTACTTGTGGAAAAAAATGGAATTTTGGACTAGAAGCAGGAAGCAAAGCAGAACTTTTAATTGCCCTATCATTAGTTGACAATCCCAAGGCATTATTAATATGTAATGGTTACAAAGATAAAAGATATATAGAGACAGCTATTTTAGCCAGACAACTTGGTAGAAAACCGGTGATAGTCATTGAACAAGTCAATGAAGTAGAAAGAATTATTTCTGCAAGTAAGGAAATTGGAGCAGCTCCTCTTATTGGAATTAGAGCAAAATTATCAAGTGATAGTAGTGGAAGATGGGCTGAATCAATAGGGGAAAATGCTAAGTTTGGTCTTTCTATTCCAGATATTCTTGTTACAATTGAGAAATTAAAAAAAGCAAACCTTTTAAATGAATTAAAACTACTACATTTTCATATTGGTAGCCAAATTAATGATATAGCGATACTCAAAGATGCATTACAAGAGGCAAGTCAAATATATATTGAACTAAATAGACAAGGAGCTCCAATGGGCTACTTAGATGTAGGAGGAGGGTTAGGAATAGATTACGATGGTAGTAAAACAGCAACAGCAGGTTCAACTAATTATTCATTACAAAATTATGCTAATGATGTTGTCGCTACAGTTCGCGAAAGCTGTAAGGAAAAAAATATACTTGTACCTACTTTAATCAGTGAAAGTGGTAGATCAATTGCCAGTCATTTCTCAATACTTATTTTTAATATTTTAGGAACAAGTAGCACCCCTTCAAATATACCTCTCACGACAGGGAGTGAATGTCTACCTGTTCATAATCTGAGAGAAACATATCACATAATTAAACATATTATAGTAAAAGATAATGAAAATATCTCATCTCTTCAAGAAGCTTGGAATGATGCTATTAAATTCAAAAATGATGCTCTTACTTCTTTTAGACTTGGATATATTGGTCTCAGAGAAAGAGCAATTGCAGAGCAATTAAGTTGGGCATGTGCAAAATCTATTCTTACAACATTACCAAATAAACATCTTTTTTCCGAAGAAAGTAAAATGTTATATTCATCTATTGCTAATACATATTATGCAAATCTATCTATTTTTAGATCTGCTCCTGACACTTGGGCGATTAATCAACTTTTTCCTATAATGCCAATACATAGATTGAATGAAAAGCCAACTGAAATAGGTCATTTTGCTGATTTAACTTGTGATTCTGATGGCAAAATCGCTAATTTTATTAATAATGGAAAAAGCAAGAAATTATTAGAATTGCATAAGGTTAATTACAATGAAAATTATTTCATCGGAATGTTTCTAAGTGGAGCCTATCAGGAGGTTATGGGCAATTTACATAATTTATTTGGTACTACAAACTCAGCTCATATAAGACTGCTTAAAGAAAAAGGATACAAATTAGATCATGTAGTACGAGGCAATACGAAATCTGATGTCTTAAAAGCTATGGAACATAATCCCAAGCAATTGCTAGAAAGACTAAGAATATCCAGTGAAAAAGCTATTCAACAAGGAACTTTAAAAATCAAAGATGCACAACGTCTGATGGATCACCTCGAAACAAGCATGCATCAAAGTACTTATCTACAAGATCAATAATCATTTAAAGCATTTAAAAGATTTTCTCTCGCTGTTTCCAACGCACCATTTAAAGCATTGGCGTCACCCCCACCTGCTTGTGCCAAATGAGCCCTACCGCCGCCGCCGCCGCCACAAAGCTTAGCTATAGGACTAATAAATTTTCCAGCATTCAAACCTCCAGCAATCACCTCCTTACCAAAGGCAACCACTAAAACCACTTTTGTTGGATCATTCAAATCTGGCAATCCTCCTAATACAATTGCCGAATTTTCACCAAGATTTTTCATTAATTTTTGAGCAGCTGTTTGAAGCGCTTTACCAGTAATGCCATCAATTCTTTGAACAACAAATTGCATCTTCTCAGTCGAGATCGCATGATTTGCCAAGTCAAGAACCTTTAAAGAAGCAAGCTCTTCACTAACCAATTTGTAATCTTTCTCTACCCCTTTAAGCTCATTCTGTAAAGAATTCACCCTATCAATGATCTCTTTAGGTTGTGCTTTAAAAAGTTCACTTAAAGCCTTTACTACAACATCTCTCTCATTTAGATAATCTAAAATTGACTGTCCTGCTATAGCTTCAATACGTCTAATCCCAGAGGCTACACCTGTTTCACTAATAATTTTAAATGCCCCCAACTCTGCTGTCTTTTTAACATGAGTTCCACCACACAATTCCATAGATACACCTGGAACATCTACAACTCGAACAACATCTCCATACTTCTCTCCAAACATCGCTAACGCACCTAATGACAAAGCTTCATCAATAGGCATTGACTTCACAACTAACGGATGATCTTCTGCTATCCAACAATTAATCATATCCTCTACATTTTGCAATTCATCACCTGTTAAAGGTCTAGGGGAATTGAAATCAAACCTCAAACGATCAAAGGCAACTAAGGAACCTCTCTGACCAATACTTGTATCTACTATTTTTTTTAGAGCAGATTGCAAAAGATGAGTTGCTGTGTGATTTGCCTGAGCACGACGACGCAAAGTTTGGTCAACTTTGGCTTCAACAGTTCCATGAACTATTAACTTACCTCTTTGCACGATGCCAGCATGAACAAAAACTTCCTTCTCACGTTTGACGGAATCAATACAAACTATTAATTCATTATTTACCAAAAATCCATTATCTCCAACTTGACCTCCTGACTCACCAAAAAAGGGTGTTTGATCAAGAATGACATTTACTTTGTCGCCAGATATTGCTTCATTCACTATTTTTCCATTCACTAATATCGCCAAAACAGTAGATGAATATTTTAAAGTTTCATACCCTTTAAATACAGTTGAATTTAGATCAGTAGCAATTTGCTGAATCGAATTTTGCGATGTTAAATCAATAGTTACTTGTGCAGATTTAGCTCGTTCACGTTGTTTCTTCATTTCAATATTAAATCCATTGAGATCAACAGTCAGATTTTTTTCTGCAGCTATTTCTTGTGTTAATTCTAAAGGAAATCCATAAGTATCATAAAGTAAAAAAGCATCAGCACCAGATATTTGTTGAGGTTGTTTATGAATTATATCCTGCAAAAGTTTTACACCTCTGTCAAGAGTCTCTAGAAATCGAATTTCTTCATTTTCTAATTCGGAAAGAATGTATTTCTTATTTTCTTCAAGCTCAGGGTAAGCATCTATCATCAAAGATATTACAGAAGAACCTAAACTTTTTACAAATTTCTTATTTATACCTAAAAGTCGACCATGTCTTATCATGCGTCGAAGCAAGCGACGCAAAATATAACCTCTACCAATATTACTCGCAGATACTCCATCAGAGATCAACTGAGTAACAGCTCTTGCATGATCTGCAATTACTTTTAAAGAGATTTTTCTATTTTCATCTAAAGAAAAATAATCTAAATTTGCTAATTTAGCAGTTTGAAGTATTAAAGGAAAAATCAAGTCTGTTTCATAGTTATTAGGAACTTTCTGCAAAATCTGCGCCATTCTCTCTAATCCCATTCCAGTATCAATATTAAAATTCTCTAGTTTTGTTAATTTACCTGAAGCATCTTTATTGTACTGCATGAAAACAAGATTATAGAATTCAATAAATCTTGAATCATCTTCAAGGTTAATATTTTGAGTTCCTAATTCAGGCTTAAAGTCATAATAAAGTTCCGAGCAGGGACCACATGGTCCAGTGGGTCCAGATGACCAAAAATTATCTGCCTCATCCATTCTAATTATTTTATCTTGATGAATTCCTATTAAATCTTTCCATATTGTATTTGCTTCTTCATCTTCTCTAAAAATGCTCACAACTAAATTTTTTTTATCTAAACCAAATACCTCAGTACTTAACTCCCAGGCCCACTGAATTGCTTCCTTCTTAAAATAATCCCCAAAGGAAAAATTACCAAGCATCTCAAAAAAAGTATGGTGCCTGGCTGTTCGACCAACATTTTCTATATCATTTGTGCGAATACACTTTTGACTACTTGTTGCTCTAGCTGCTGGGGGTTGTCTTTGTCCAAGAAATATTGGTTTAAAAGGCAACATGCCAGCAATGGTTAATAAAACTGTAGGATCTTCAGGGATCAAAGAAGCGCTAGGGATAACCTTATGTCCTCGCTCAGCAAAGAAGGCTAAGAAAGCCCTTCGAATATCAGCTCCTGAAGTTGGTTTGAGCTCACCAAATTGGGACGATGACGAAACGTCCATAGCAATAAGAAAAGAAAAAGGTCAATAAACCATGTTTATTCTGGAACATGGCAACAAGATCATCTTTATAAAAAGGATATGAGATTAATGAGAGAATACTCATAAAAAACTTGTGTGAATCAATTCAAATCCCCAAGAAATAATGCAATTTTGACGAAAATTGAGTTAGCAGTCGATATAAAAATCAACATATTTTACAGAACTCTCTCATGCACCACTATCACAACTTTTGCAATCCTCAAGTTAAAGAAGGTTTTGTCGTACTGACAAAAAAACAAGAAGTTGCCAATATTAAATATGGAACTCCTATGAATGTCACTGTTCTCAAGCAACAGGGATATTTCTTCTGCAAAGGACAATTACTCATGATTTCCGCAACGCGGCCATGAGCCTCTTGCATGCCACCTGGCTGCCTGCCATCCGAACTGCGAGCAGTTCGGATGGCCCCGCGTTGTTGATTTGGGCTGATGCATGGAAAGTAGCCGAACCAAGTGGGCCTAAAGAAACACCAGCCATACATCCTTTCGCTTTAGATCCGGAAAATCTTCGCATTTGGCTTAAAAGTAAGAATTTATTGCCAGATGGGATTATGGATGCAAGTGCATGCCTCACTCTTCCTAGTAGAAGTATCAATCAAAAAATTCAAAGAAATAAGACATCAAATCCAGAAATAGAAAAAAATAATGACCCAGAATGGATTGGCTTTCCTTTACAAGCTGGAGAGGCTATTCCTAAATCTCCTGAATGGTGGCCTTGGCAAGTTAAAGGATTGGCAATCTCTCCATCTAATGCAACAGAATGGATCTCAAAACTCCCTCTATCAGGGAAGCATAATTATTTAGGGGAAGAACTACGTTGGTGGAGTCATTTACAACGCTGGGCATTAAGCCTGATTGCCAAAGGAAGATGGCTTCCTCAAGTGGAGTTGAGTAGAGGAGAATTTTATCCACATCGTGCTCGTTGGGTACCTCTACTAAATCGAGAAGATGATAGACGGCGTTTAGAAGAGTTAGCTGGAAGTCTTCCGTTAGTTGCCACTTGCGCACTTCCATGGAAAGAAGGAGCAATAAACAACAATCATCTAACAACTCGTTTAAGACTGGAAGCAATGCGTGAAGCAAATCCAGTCGCTTCATGCAGGCCTCGTAGTGGAAGACTAAGAGTTGCAAATTTACTCTCAGAACTGATAGATGCTCAACTCAGGAAAAGCTTTACTAAAGAAACGTCAGGATTAGACCCTCTTTTACAAGCTTGGCAAGAAGCACTTGGCTCAGAAACTGGGATCATTTCTTTACCTGATGAAGAAGTGAAGCGACTCTCCAAAGCTAGCTTGCATTGGAAAGAAGGAATTGCTGGAAATGTTGCGGCAGCAAGAGCTTGTTTGGAATTAGTGACTCCTGTAAAAGGAGATGAATTATGGACTTTGCAATTTAGCTTACAAGCTGAAGCAGACCCTACTCTTAGAGTCCCTGCTGCAACAGCGTGGGCTGCCGGCTCAGAACTTTTACAAATTGGAGAAGTAAGTGTAGAAAATCCAGGAGAAGTGCTACTAGAAGGAATGGGACGAGCATTAACGGTTTTTCCTGCTCTTGAACGTGGACTTGAAAATCCAATCCCAGAGTCAATGCAACTCACACCCGCAGAGGCATTTATTTTAGTAAGAACAGCTGCAAAAGAGCTTCGTGATATTGGGGTTGGCGTTGAACTACCCCCAAGCCTTTCTGGAGGATTAGCAAGTCGACTTGGGCTAGCAATTCAAGCAGAAATATCTACCAACTCTAGAGAATTAACTCTTGGACAAAAGCTTAATTGGAGCTGGGAATTCATGATTGGAGGAATTACATTAAATTTACGTGAATTGGAGAATCTTGCAGCAAAAAAAAATCCTTTAATTCTTCACAAAGGAGCCTGGCTCCAATTACGACCAAATGATCTGAAGAATGCGGAAAAATTCTCTTCTGCTCAAATTAAATTAAATCTCGATGATGCCTTAAGACTTACTGCCGCTGAAGATGACACACTGATGCGTTTGCCGGTGCATCAATTTGAGCCAGGTCCAATGTTGCAAGGAGTTTTAGAACAATATCATCAGAAAAAAGCACCTGAGCCTTTAGCTACCCCAGAAAAATTTATTGGTCAACTCAGACCATATCAAGAACGTGGACTTGGTTGGTTAGCTTTTTTACATCGTTTTAATCAAGGTGCGTGTCTAGCAGATGACATGGGCTTAGGAAAAACCATACAGCTACTTGCCTTCCTACAACATCTTAAAAGTGAACAAGAGTTAAAAGGACCCACTCTTCTAATTGCTCCAACTTCTGTATTAACAAACTGGAAAAGAGAAGCTTTGGCTTTCACTCCAGATCTTCAAGTCCTTGAGCATTATGGTCCGAAAAGATCGTCTACTCCAGCTGAGCTGAATAAAGTCTTAAAAAATATCGACCTCGTATTAACAAGTTATGGTCATATACAACGAGATGTTGATCTGCTAAAAACAATAAATTGGCAAGGGATTGTCATAGATGAAGCGCAAGCAATAAAAAACCCAAATGCAAAGCAAAGTCAGGCAACTAGAGCAATAGCCAAAGTAGACAAAACTAAGAAATTTAAAATAGCAATGACAGGTACTCCGGTAGAAAATCGAGTAAGTGAGTTATGGGCATTAATGGATTTTCTAAATCCTAGAGTATTAGGGGAAGAAGATTTCTTTCACCAGCGATACCGGTTACCTATAGAACGTTATGGAGATATGTCTTCACTAAAAGATCTAAAAGCTAGAGTTAGTCCATTTATACTTCGAAGGTTAAAGACAGATAAAGCAATTATTTCTGATTTACCAGAAAAAATAGAACTTAGTGAGTGGGTTGATTTAACTAAAGAGCAAAAAGAATTATACAAAAAAATAGTGAGCGAAACATTAGATAGGATGTCAACGGGTACTAATGCTCAGCATCATGGAAAGATTCTAGGACTGCTAACCAAACTAAAACAAATATGTAATCATCCCTCCCTTTTCTTAAAAGAAACAAATATTGACACAGAGTTTATTAATAGATCAAGAAAATTACAAAGACTTGATGAGATTTTAGAAGAAGTTATTGACGCCGGTGATAGAGCCCTGTTATTCACACAATTCAAAGAATGGGGTAATTTACTACAATCATATTTACAAGAAAAATGGAAAATTGAGGTCTTATTTCTTCATGGAGGTAGTAAAAAACAAGAAAGACAAGCAATGATTGATAGATTCCAAGATGACCCTAGAGGACCACAATTATTTTTATTATCATTAAAAGCAGGAGGTGTAGGATTAAATCTTACTAGAGCGAATCATGTTTTTCATATAGATAGATGGTGGAATCCAGCAGTTGAAAATCAAGCTACTGATAGAGCCTATAGAATTGGTCAAGAAAATAGAGTTATGGTTCATAAATTTATTACAAGTAATTCAGTAGAAGAAAAAATTGATCAAATGATTGCAAAAAAATCTAAATTAACAGAGGAAGTTATTGGATCAGGTGAGAATTGGCTTTCCAATCTTGATGTAAATCAATTGCGGGAACTAGTCAGTCTTGAGGATAATGAATTATGAATAACTCAACATTTCAGAGTGACTCAAACCAAAATGAAATTACAACAGCAATAAGTAATGAAGGGCTTAGTGACCAACCCTGGTGGGTTGAGCAATGGATGGAGCTTATTAACTCATACCGTTTCAAAAAACGCTTAGAAAGAGCATGGACATATGCAAGAGATGGAAATGTAACTTCTATTAGATTTGAAGGTCGTAGAGTTCATGCAAGGGTTCAAGGTACAGGAGAGGATCCATACAAAGTAAAGCTCTGGCTTGATGTACTTAATGATGAAGATTGGCAATATGTAATTGAAGCTTTAATTGAAAAAGCAAAATGGTCAGCACAACTCTTAGCTGGCATTATGCCGTCAGATATAGAGCGCGCATTTGCTGCAAGTGGTAAACGTCTCTTTCCTTTCAAACTTCAAGAAATAAGAAGTGAATGTAGTTGCCCTGACAAGGCAAATCCATGTAAACATATAAGTGCTATATATTATTTAATGGGAGATAGATTTAGTGAAGATCCTTTTGTATTATTTCAACTCAGAGGGCGGACAAGAAACACATTATTAACAGATTTAGCAGAGAAGAGAAGTCAAGCATTAACAAACCTGATTAATGCACAGAAACAAGATATTTCAGAAAAAAATAACAATAAAGACTATCCACCGCATCCAGCAATATTAGACCCTAGTTTATGGTGGAAATATGATAAGAACCTTAACGCTGATCTTGTTGTAATTACTCCATGCCTAGGAGAAGACACAGGATTAGAATCAGCTGGAGATCTTCCTTTAGCTGAAGACCCTAAATTTCCTAATGCAAAACAAAAGTTTATAGCTCACCTTCTAGAACAAGGAAAAATCATAAGTCAGAAATCTATTTTGCAAGCAATGTCTAAAGAAGACTAAAATCGCATGCATTCATAATGCAAAAAAAGAAAATAACATTTTGTACACATAATTTCTATAGTAAGAAACTTCGCCTAGAACTAAAGATTACCCATAAGATTCAGTAAAAAAATGCATAGGAGAAAGGTCCTTAATGTTGGTGCTGCGGCATTGGGAGCAGCACTTGGAACAAGTTTAGTTAGTTCTTGTAAAATCGAACGAAAAACAAATGCAAATTCCTTAGCTCTTCCAAAAATAAAATGGCGTATGGCTACAAGTTGGCCATATTCATTGGATACCATTTATGGAGGTGCAGAAACAATTTGTGCAAGTGTAGATAAACTCAGTGGAGGTAACTTTCAAATTAAATCTTATGCAGGTGGAGAAATAGTTCCTGGCTTAGAAGTGTTAGACGCAGTCCAAGCTGGATCAGTTGAATGCGGACATACTGCTAGTTACTACTACAAAGGAAAAAACCCTTGTTTTGCTTTTGGGACTTCAGTGCCATTTGGGCTAACTGCACAACAACAAAATGCTTGGCTTTATGAAGGAGGAGGTAATGAATCATTAAATCAACTTTTTGCCGATTTTGGAGTTATTAGTTTTCCAGCAGGCAATACAGGGGCGCAAATGGGAGGGTGGTTCAAACAAAAATTAAATGGCCTCAAATCTCTTCAAGGACTAAAAATGAGAATTCCCGGCTTGGGAGGTGAGGTTATGTCTCAATTAGGAGTTAATGTTCAAGTTTTACCAGGGGGAGAAGTCTATTTAGCACTAGACAGGGGTGCCATTGATGCGGCCGAATGGACAGGGCCATATGATGATGCAAAACTTGGATTTAACAAAGCAGCCCGTTTTTACTATTACCCTGGCTGGTGGGAACCTGGACCAACACTTAATGCACTTGTAAATCGAAAAGCTTGGGATCGACTCCCAAATGAATATAAAGCTATTTTCAATACAGCATGTTTTGAAGCGAACCTAACAATGCTAAGCAGATATGAAAAATTAAATAGTGGTGCATTACAACGTCTTATCAAAGGAGGTACTGAGCTAGTGCCTTATGAAGAAGCAATCCTTCAAGCTGCAAAGGAAGCTTCAGAACAACTATATTCTGATCTATCCACAAATAATATTGAATTCCGGACTATATATAATCAATGGAAAAAGTTCAAAGAAGAAGTATCCTCATGGAACAAAATCAATGAATACTCATTTTTAGATTTTACACATAAATAGATATGGCTAAAAAAATACAGCGATTGACATTAATTGCAAATTATATTGATAATTTAAATAGAATAATAGCAATTATTATCAGATGGTCAGTACTCCTAATGATTGGAATTGGAGCCTGGAATGTAATAGGTAGATATTTAGGAGTTGCAATTGGATATAACTTAAGTTCAAATCGTCTTATAGAAGCGCAATGGTATCTATTTAGTTTAATTTTTTTATTAGGTTTGAGTTGGACATTACAACAAAAAGGTCATGTAAGAGTGGATATCTTACAAGGATACTGGAAACGTAAAAGAGCAATCCAAATTGAAATATTTGGAACTATTCTCTTGTTGCTACCATTTACAATAGGTGTCCTTATTATTTCTATTTATCCCACTATTCAATCTTGGAGTATAAATGAACTTTCTCCAGATCCAGATGGACTTCCAAGGTATTTAATTAAAACACTAATACCAATAGGATTTTTATTATTAACTCTTCAAGGGATATCTGAAAGCATTAAAGAGTGTTCCAAGCTAAAAACTATTAATTCATTAAATATGTCAACAAAAGAGTCGTCACAGGAGACAGAATCTTGATAGGGATAGAGTTCTTAGGCTATGTGATTAGTCTAGATCCCTCAGCAATTCTAGGGCCAGGAATGTTTCTTGCCCTTGTAATTGTTCTATTAAGTGGTTACCCAGTTGCATTCTGCCTCGGGGGTGTAGCCGTAATATTTTCGTTGTTAGGTATTGCTTTTGGTGAGATCGACCCAATATTCATTACGGCTCTACCACCAAGAATTATGGGGATTATGTCGAATTTCACGTTACTAGCAATACCAGCATTTGTTTTTATGGGAGCAATGCTTGAAATATCTGGGATGGCCGAACGACTACTGATAGGCATGGGCGAACTCTTGGGAAGGATCAAGGGAGGTCTGGCTCTCGCAGTGGTATTAGTAGGTTCCTTACTTGCAGCAACAACTGGTGTTGTAGCAGCGACAGTGACGACTATGGGATTAATTTCTCTCCCTGCAATGCTAAAAGCAGGCTATAACCGATCACTCGCAACTGGAGTAATTGCTGCTTCCGGGACACTAGGGCAAATCATTCCGCCAAGCATAGTTTTAGTGGTACTAGGAGACCAGCTTGGAGTTTCGGTAGGGGATTTATTTCTTGGCTCATTAATTCCAGGCATCTTAATGGCGAGTGTCTTTGCTATTTATGTCATTGTGATTAGTGCTATCAAGCCAGAACTTGCACCAGAGAAACAAACAATACCTCTAACACTGAGACAAGTAATAAATCTAGGAACTGTTATGGTTCCTCCTCTAGGACTGATCTTAGTAGTTCTAGGAAGTATTTTTTTTGGTATTGCGACTCCTACAGAAGCAGGGACTCTTGGAGCAATCGGTGCAATGATTTTAGCCAAAATAAATGGTGGCTTCAGTAGAAAAGCTTTATCCAAAGTGTGCGACGAGACTCTGCGAACTACATCCATGGTTATGGCAATTTTGGTTGGTTCAACAGCATTTAGTTTGGTATTTAGAGGTATCGGAGGGGACGACATCATTGCCAACCTGTTGTTGAATCTTCCTGGAGGAAAAATTGGTTTCATGGTATTTAGTATGTTAATGATTTTTTTCTTGGGATTTTTTATAGATTTCTTTGAAATCGCTTTTATTGCAGTTCCATTACTTCTGCCGTCAGCCAGGGAATTGCTAGGAGACGACTCTTTACTGTGGCTGGGTGTTGTAATAGGAGCCAATTTACAAACTTCATTCTTAACTCCTCCATTTGGATTCGCCTTGTTTTACTTAAGAGGAGTCGCCCCGCGATCAATATCTACCCGTGAAATTTATTCAGGAGCATTGCCTTTTGTAGGTTTACAAATGCTTGTTTTACTAATCATCATTATCTTGCCCTCCCTTGTAAACTGGCTTCCAAGCCTATCTTGGACTTAAAAAGGGTAAAACGACCCTTCACCTGCTATAAATAAACAGTAGGTATTTATCCTTATTAAATTCCAGTCACGATTCTCAGCCCCTAAAAGGACCCGCTTTGATTCAACAAAACCATGGAAGCTCCTCAATTAAAAACCACTGAGCCAAATATCATCCAAGAAAACAGGCTTTCACTGCAATTAAAATCTATTGCAGAAGATACTTTTACAATCAGATCCCTTGATTGGGATAGAAGTAGATTTGATATTGAATTCGGACTAAGAAATGGAACTACATATAATAGCTTTATTATCAAAGGTTCAAAAACAGCACTAGTAGATACAAGTCACAAAAAATTTAAAGGTACTTGGTTTGATAAGCTTATAGAATTAATAAACCCAGATGAAATAGATTATTTAATAGTTAGTCATACTGAACCTGATCATTCTGGATTAATTGATAGCTTAATTGATTTAAATCCCAATATTGAAATTGTAGGATCAAAAATTGCTATTCAATTCCTTGAAAATCAAGTCCATCGTCCTTTTAAAAGTAAAGCAGTAAAAACTGGTGATGAACTGGATTTAGGCATTAACTCAACCAGTCAAATTCACCACAGATTTGAATTCATCAGTGCACCTAATCTTCATTGGCCAGATACCATATTTTCTTTTGACCATGGAACGCAAGTACTTTATACATGTGATGCATTTGGCCTTCACTATTGCTCTGAGGAGCTGTTTGATAGAGATCCAAAAATAATATCTCCTGATTTTAGATTTTATTATGATTGTTTAATGAGTCCAAACTCAAGAAGCGTTATCCAAGCATTGAAAAAAATAGACGCATTAGAAATAATTAAAATAATTGCAGTTGGTCATGGGCCACTATTAAAAGAACATTTAAATCTATGGATTAACAATTATCGTGAATGGAGTAGTCAAATAAATAAAGGTGAAAATTATGCTGCTGTTTGCTATCTAAGCCAATACGGATTTTGTGATCAACTGAGTCAATCGATTGCTCATGGAGTTAAAAAAGCAAATACACAAGTTCAATTAATAGATTTACGAGCTTCTGATCCTCAAGAATTAACTGCACTAATTTCAGAAGCGCAAGCAGTCGTAGTGCCAACATGGCCCAATGAGCCTGAAGCTGAGTTGAAAGGTTCTATTGGGACAATGATTGCTGCACTAAAACAAAAACAATGGGTAGCTGTCTATGACGGTTATGGAGGGAATGATGAACCAATTGATTCTGTAGCCAGTCAACTAAGAGAGCTTGGTCAAAAAGAAGCTTTTGCACCTTTACGAGTGAAGCAAATTCCTGATAGTGCTACTTATCAACAATTCGAAGAAGCCGGCACAGACCTTGGACAAATCCTAAATAGAAAGAAAAACTTAAAAGCAATTAAAAGTATTGATAGTGATCTGGATAAAGCATTAGGAACATTAAGTGGTGGACTATATGTAGTAACAGCTAGTCAACATGAAGATGGCACCCTTCGCAAAGGAGCAATGGTTGCAAGCTGGGTTAGTCAGGCTAGCTTTACACCTCCAGGTCTAACTGTAGCTGTAGCAAAAGACAGAGCTATCGAGTCCTTTATGCAAGTCGGAAATTACTTTGTAATCAATATTTTAAAAGAACATAATTACCAACATCTAATCAGACAATTTCTCAAGCGTTTTCCTCCAGGAGCAGATAGATTTAAAGGGGTTGGATTAATAGAAGATGTCGCAAAAGGTGGGCCAGTCTTAACTGATGCTTTAGCTTTTCTAGACTGTGAAGTGAAACAGCGATTGGAAACAAGTGATCACTGGATTATTTATGCCTTAGTAAAGAAAGGAAATATTGCTGATTCAGAAGCAAAAACAGCTGTTCATTATCGCAGAGTAGGAAGTAATTACTAATGACTACTTTGAATCAAGGTTTTTCAAAACCAAAGGATAGTTCTAGAGATTTAAAAATTATCAAGCTCGAAGATGGTTTATTAAATTTAAGATTTTTAAGTCGAAAAAGAACACGATTTGAGATTGAATATGGTCTTGAGAAAGGAAGTAGCTGCAATTCTTTTTTATTCTTACCTAAACATATATCAAAAGATAACAAAGCCTTTTTAATCCATCCTCCAGGAGTTAATTTTTCAGATCTTATCATTACAAGTTTGCAAGAAAATCTGCCTGAAGATACTCAAAATTTATCAATAATTGTTGGACATATCAACCCTAATAGAATTCTCTTACTTAAGAATCTACTAAAACATTTATCGAACATTGAAATCATTTGCTCAAGCCCTGGCGAAAAGATACTAAAAGAACTTTGGAATCAACAAGCACCTTCAACAAACAGCCAAGCTAATTGCAACGAATCTCTTCCTATGCCAACTATTCATATAATTCGCAAAGAAGAAATATTAGAAGTTGGAAATAATTTTGTATTGCAACTTATTCCAACACCTACTGCAAGATGGCCTGGAGGCCTAATGGCTTTCGAAAAAAATCAAGGTCTCTTAATGAGTGAGAAAATATTTGGAGCACATATATGCACAGAAAACTGGGCCGAAGCTAATCGAATTAGTACAGAAGAAGAAAGACGTCATTATTTTGATTGTTTAATGACTCCAATAACTAGTCAAATAGATTGTCTTATAGAGCGTTTAGATGAATTAGATATTAATACAATTGCACCTGGGCATGGTCCAGCAATAGAAATTAGTTGGAGGAGTTTATTTAATGACTACCGTCAATGGGGTGAGAACAATCAAAACGCCTCAATTAAAGTAGTTCTTCTTTTTGCAAGTGCCTATGGAAATACTGCAGCCATTGCAGATGCTTTAGCTAATGGTATTAGTAAAACAGGTGTTAAAGTTGAAAGTTTAAATTGTGAGTTCAGTTCAGCAAATGAATTAACACAGGCAATACAAGAGGCCAATGCATACCTAATTGGATCGCCTACCTTAGGAGGCCATGCGCCAACTCCAATTGTGTCAGCCTTAGGCACATTAATTGCTGAAGGTGATAGAAAAAATCCAGTTGGTGTTTTTGGAAGTTATGGATGGAGTGGAGAAGCACTAGACCTACTAGAAAAAAAATTAACAGACGGTGGCTACTCTTTTGGTTTTGATCCAATCAAAATCAAATTCAGTCCAGATAGAGTTACGTTAAAAACTCTAGAAGAAATAGGTACTCGTTTTGGCCGAGCATTAATCAAAAAAGATCGCAAAAACCAAAGACGCGTAACAACTGATATAAGTACTAGTCGTAGTGATCCAGCGATCTTAGCCTTAGGCAGAATAGTTGGCTCACTATGTATTTTAACTACTCAAAAAGAAGTAGATTTAGAATGCTTAAGTGGTGCAATGGTAGCCAGTTGGGTTAGTCAAGCTAGTTTTACTCCTCCAGGTCTCAGTGTGGCAGTGGCCAAAGACCGAGCAGTCGAAAGTCTCTTACATGTTGATGATAATTTCGCTTTAAATGTGCTTGCAGCCGGGAAAGAAAAAGAACCAATGAAAACATTTTTAAAACCTTTTGATCCCGGTAGCAATCGACTTTTAGGACTGGATTTAAATTCAAGTCCTAATAATCAACCTATCTTAAAAGACGCATTAGCATGGCTTGAATGTACCGTTGTAAAAAGAATGGAATGTGGTGATCACTGGGTTATTTATGCTGAAATCAATCATGGAAAAGTTTTGAACAAGGCAGATTTAACAGCTGTTCACCATAGAAGATCAGGAGCAGCATATTAGGAATATAATCACATAGAATTAATTAAGACTCAATTTTCAATATTAAAATGACTTCATCTAATCAATTACTTATTATTGCTGCAAGCAATGGTGAAAATTTAAAATTAGCCAATCGATTTCTCAATACCTCAAAAGAGAAGTCAATTAAATCTCAATTAATTGATTTAACGACTCTAGACCTTCCTTTATATAATCCTAGAACTCATGCATTAGAAGGAATTCCTAATCAAATTGATGAAGTGAATAAAAAAATCACTAATTTCTCTCATTGGATAATTTGTGCACCTGAATACAACGGATCTATACCACCAGTATTAACAAGTTTAATTGCCTGGCTATCAGTCCAAGGAGATGACTTTAGAAATCTCTTCAATGGTAGACCTATTGCAATGGCAAGTTTCTCTGGAGGTGGTGGTATGGAACTATTATTATCATTGAGAATTCAACTTACTCATCTCGGGGCACAAGTTGTTGGAAGACAATTAATGAGCAATTATCAAAAGCCTGCAAAAGACGAATCAATCTCTGATCTCATTGATCGATTGATGCAAATGAAAAAACTTGACTTATAGAAATCACATCTAAAATAAAAAATTTATTTAATAATTAATCTAAGGACAAACTTGGAGATTCTTAAAAGGTTCTAATCGTACACATATCTCAAATGTCAGTATCAAAAGACATAATGAGAATAGAAAAAGTGCAATTTCCATCAACACCATATATTGTGTTATTGAGGATTTCAAATAATAAATCCTACTATGAATACAATGAACCTTAATTCTCACGAAGAAGAAACGACTGTTCAATATCGAGGATTTCTACTTCTAAAACAACACAATCAAACTTGGCTGATCAGACCAATACGTAGCCCAATGATTATACTTCCATTTCGTACATCAATATGCTCATTATCACAAGCAAAAAATTTTTTAGATCAAAAGTTATATGAAGAGAATAAAGTTGTTCATATTTAACAAACTAAACCAACAAACTATTCAAGATTTTCTAAGGATTACTTTTTTTTAGTTGATTCCAAGCTTGTAACACTTGACGAGCCATAGGCAACGCATGAACAGATCCTCCTCCAGGAGTGTTTTGAGCAAAAGCAACTATCACAATCTCCGATGCATCATATGGAGCGAAACAAACAAACCAAGAATGATCAGGGCCTCCTGTACTGTCCTCAGCAGTTCCGGTTTTCCCTGCAACTGGTGGAAGATTAGGTAAATTCGCCGTAATAGCCCAACCAGTACCTGAGTCTGCAACTGCTCTTAAACCTCGTCGAAGAGTTTCTAAAGTTTTTTCTTTAATATCTACTTTTTTACGATATTTCATTGATGTCCAATCAATTCCACGTGAAGCAAGATGTGGAGTAATCAAATAGCCTCCATTTGCAAAAACAGCATAAGCACGAGCAAGCTGTAATGGAGTTACCTGAACTACCGCTTGACCAATAGATGCGCTTGCAATGTCTTCTGGTATCCAAGGAGTTTTGCCAGGTTCAGACCAACCTCTACCTTGTGTAGCCCATTTTTTATTTCCAACTAATCCTTTCCCTTCTTCAAAATCTAATTCTATTCCTGTTAAATTATTAAAGCCTAACTTTATCGCAGCATCATATAAAGCTTCAGAACCAACGCCCACTCCAACTTGATAGAAAAAAGTATTACTTGAAAATTTCAAAGCATCTTCATAACCAATTAAACCAAAACCTTTACCATTATGTTCACGAAAACAATGAGCCCCATACTTGATACAAGAAGTAGTTTTTAACATAATCTCTGGAGGGAATTGCCCTGTCTCCATTCCTGCCATACCAGTCACTGGCTTCCAAGTGCTACCAGGGTCATAAGCATTTAAGGCCCTATTAAATAACGGTTTTTTAGGCGAAGAAAATAAATAATCATAATCTTTCTGTGAAGTAAATGATTGCGAAAAGAAATTTGGATCAAAAGTTGGCTTACTAGCCATTGCTCTTATTGCTCCAGTCCTTGGATCAAGTGCGACTATTGCACCTGCCTTCTTATCAGCTAATGCTTTTTCAGCAGATTGCTGTAAAACAAGGTCAATAGTTAATTGTAAATCCTTACCAGGGACGGATGGTTTAATCCCTAAACTTCTTTGAATACTTCCTAATGCATCAACCTCTAACATTTCACCTCCCCATTGCCCTCGAAGATGAGGCTCATAGGCTGCTTCTACGCCTATACGACCAATACGATCAGCAATTAAATATCCTTTTTTTGACAAAATTTTGAATTCACTTGCGGTTATTGGTTGGGTATAACCAATCAAATGAGACGCCAGTGACCCATATGGGTAATATCGCAGTAACTCAACGTCTACTTGTGCACCCTTAAGGGTTGCTTCTTGTTCTTTAAAACGAAGAACTTGTGTTGTGTCTAAATTATTAGCAAGTATAATTCTTAATGGATCTTTCCTATAACTTTTAGTAAATTGAGCTTGAAGCTCTTTCTCAGATAAATTTAAAAATTTAGAAAGGCGCTTTCTTAATAAAGGCCATCTTTTAGCATTAACGAGGCGAGGCTGAATAGATAGAGTATAAGAAAGTCTACTATCAGCAATGACCTTATTATTTTTATCCAATAATCGACCTCGAACTGGAGCACGAGAAACTAATCTAATTCTATTTTCATCAGATAATTTTTTATAAAAAGAGCCTTGAATAATCTGAAGCCAAAATAATCTTAAAATCATTCCTGAAGATAAGAAAATGACTAAAAATAATAATATTGCAGGTTGATTAATTAGTGGTATTTTTGATTGATTAGTACCAGCATTATATTTAAATTTATCAATCATTTATTTCATCAATCTTGTTCCTTCGGTGATACTTCATCTGCCGACTCTAATGCTAACAACTGCTTCAAATTATCAAGTCTATGTTCAATTTTATTGAGCAATTCCTTTAAGGAATCTTCATCTTGAATTTTTACATCTTGCGGTACATCTACGTTGACTGAGACTTCCATAACAGGATTACCTAACCCTGGACTGACTTTATCTAAACGTTCACGAAGATCTTTCGCCGCACTTTCTCCTTCAACACGAAGTTCATTTAAAGGGTCTTCATTAGTAGTAAATACTTCAATCACTTTACCTGCACCGCCATTCCTAATCCTTTGAACCATAGCCAAGCCTAAAGGAAGAACATCTTGCATGAAAGAAACGCGAAAACGGTTAAAAGATTCATCCTCCATGTGCAATAAATTCTTATCTAACTACATTTTGCTCAGTAGGCATCGAAAATGGGGTGCAATTCACATTAGATACTCCTATTGACCATCCACCAAATGCCGACAAAACAAGAAGTGCAACAAATGGTCCGACTGCTTTATGAGTAGTTTCTAAAGTCAGCCATTCTTTCAAGGAACGCCAAAAACGTTCTCGAGCAAAACGTTGTTTCTCTCTAGATTCTTGTTGAAACCGTCTTCTAAATGACTTAGCTACCCAACGCTCAAAAGCAATTTTTTTCGTTACAGCCATTTTTCTTTCTACTTCTAAAAGCTGTCCTGCACTTAAGTCTGGATGAAAGGTGCTTATTAATTCTAGACTCTTTAAAAACATTTCAACAGCAGCATCCTTTACTTCTCTTTCCTCTTCCTCTAAAAAATTCCAATCCAACTCTGGGTAAAATCTTCGCCTGTTAATACGTATTTGATCTTCACCGAGTTGACCTGGTTCTCTAAGCCATCTATCCGTATTACTATCAAAGCGACGCCAATACAAAAAAGGATTTATATATACGGTTTTTCCTGCTAACAGAATGCTGTCTTGCTGCAAACGCTTCTGCAAACGAAAATCCTGAGTGTGAGCTGTTGTCAATGCGCCGAAAGCTTGTAGCCTAGGGTATCTATTTACAAGCCTTTGCACCAGTCCTATAAATTATTTCCGAAATAATATAGTTCAATGAAACAATTATTTTTCAAGAATCAATAGATTTCATCTACTTTCTAATAACTACCCTGAATTCCTAATAATTACTTTGAAAATATTGTAATTCCTGAAATACAACTTATTATCCTCTAAATAATTCCAAGGAAAAAACAATCCATAAGACCTAGTTATGAAAAGGATTCCTTGAGTTAATTATATAACCTAAAATTGCTATTTTAACTTGCAACTAATTTTTATAGGGATCTGTTAATCCCACTCAATAGTCAATCGCAAAACAGCACCCTCAACCCCCAGTCATACCAACGGATTTCATCTTTAAATATAGCAAGTGAAACCCACGTGAAACCATATAAATCAAGTTATCACTGGAAAGTAGACGTTAATGCTACTCCCATTCAATAGTCCCTGGAGGTTTACTTGTAATGTCCAAAACAACTCTATTAACTCCTTCTACTTCATTAACAATTCGATTAGATAGATTTTCTAATAATTCATAAGGCAAATGGGACCAGTCTGCTGTCATTCCATCTTCACTAGAGACACAACGAATTACTATTGGCCAAGCATAGGTTCTCTTATCACCCATTACCCCAACTGAACATACTGGAAGTAACACGGCAAAAGCCTGCCAAATTTCATGATATAGGCCTGCCTTACGAATTTCATCACGAACTATAAAATCTGCATCCCTCAAACAATTTAATTTTTCACTAGTAACTTCTCCCAAAATCCTTATAGCTAGTCCAGGTCCTGGGAAAGGGTGTCGTCGTACTATTTCATCTGGCAGCCCAAGAGCTTTCCCTACTTTCCTAACTTCATCTTTAAATAAACGCCTAAGAGGTTCAACTAATTTAAATTGAAGATCTTTAGGTAAGCCTCCTACATTATGATGACTTTTAATCTTGACTGCGACTCTTTCTCCTGTTTTTGGATCTAAATTAGTGCCTGCACTTTCAATAACATCTGGATACAGAGTTCCTTGAGCTAAATAATCAAAAGGTCCTAATCTATTACTTTCTTCTTCAAAGACTCTAATAAACTCAGCACCAATTATCTTTCGTTTTTCTTCTGGATCTTTAATGCCTAAAAGTTTATTGATGAACCGACTACGAGCATTAATATATTCAACATTGATATCAAACTTTTTATCAAAGAAATTCATTAGGAATTCAGGCTCACCTTTTCTCATAAAACCCTGATCAATAAACATACATGTCAGTTGATCTCCAATTGCCTTATGCAAAAGAAATGCTAGCGTTGATGAATCTACGCCCCCAGATAAAGCTAATAAAACCCTTTTTTTTCCAACTTGTTTTCGGACTTGTGCTATAGCCTCATCAATAAAAGTATTTGTAGTCCAATCAGGCTTACATGTACAAATCTTATAAACAAAATTTCTAATGATATCTATTCCTTGAGAAGAATGAATCACCTCAGGGTGAAATTGAACTCCAAATAATTGCTTATCAAATAAAGCTATTGCGGCTTCCAAAGTATTTGAAGTATGAGCTAAACGAATGAAACCATCTGGCAGAGTATTCACTGAATCACCATGACTCATCCACATCACGGAACCATCAATAATATTTTCTAATAAGCCTTTGGGATTATCAATGGAAAGAGAAGCTTTACCATATTCAGCCTTACCAGAAGCAGCTTCAACCTCTCCCCCTAATTGTTTAACCATTAACTGCATCCCATAACAAACTCCAAGCACTGGTATACCTAAATTCCAAATCAAAGGGTCGCAAACTGGTGCATCTTTTGAATAGACAGAGGCAGGTCCTCCGCTCAGAATGATTCCCTTAGGTGCAATCTCTTGAAGTACCTCAGCAGAAGTGGTGTAACTCATAACCAATGAATAAACATTGGTTTCTCTGACACGCCGAGCTATGAGCTCAGAATATTGAGACCCAAAGTCAAGAATGACAATAGAGGGTTTCCTTTGATCCTTGAAATGTGAAGAATGCATATGAACTAAAGATCACTAAAGGAAAAACTCATAGCAAAAGGATAGTTAGAAAGCATTAATTAGGTTCTTCGGGAGACTCCATATGAAGCCAAGTGTTTACCACCTAATGGGCCTAACCAGCGCAACTCTCTTTGACGATCAAATAAAGCTGCTCCTACTTTTATAGACCATGAGCCATACCTTCGAATATAGAGAGTACTTTTAATTTCAACCTCAGCAGCTAAAAAATTCCACAAAACTTCAGCCAAATCTTGATCTTCTGATAGCAAATAAAGGAATGCATCTTCAACGGTCTCGTTTGTCAAAATTGCTTGAATAATGTCTATAGGAAAACCTTTTCTGACAGCAAGAGCCGCTAGGACTTCTAATCGAGCATCAGCCAAATGATGATGAGTATGAAATATTCCTCCCGCTAATTTAATTAATTTTCCATGATATCCAATTAAAAGTAATTGATTTATACCATTTTCTGCAGCAGCCACAATCAAAGGGCCAATCCAATTTCCTATTTTTAAAATAAATTTCTTCTGAATACCTAATGATAATGCCAAGTCTAATCCATTCTCACCAATAACAAATATCAAAGGCTTATCAATAGGAAAATCACAAGATCGCATCCTCAATTCTTCTAATGTTTGCTGCAACTGATCAGGAGAAGCACTTGCATATGCCTCTGCTTGTGTGCCAATCAGTGCAAGACCATCGACTACACCAAAAGATTTATTACTTGTTTTTAAGGCTAAGTTCTCCCCACGAGGAAAAACAATTTCCAATCTGATGGAGCGATCTTTTGGCACTAAAGGGCGAAGATTTAATGCTAGTAATTGTCTTGCAAACTTTGAAATACATAATTCTCCTGACTGCTGATTTTTTCCTACCCCTTTACCGGCAACAATTTCAATCCAAGCATCACGGGAACAGACGTCTTCATCTGAAGAATGCGGCAAAACGTCCTTCCACTGAATAAAAGTCCAAATTTCCAGATTTCGTGTTAGGTCCAGAGCCAATCTTGAATCGCAATGAGCAATACCCATTGCTCCATTGCCACAAGAAAGAACAGAAGCAGATGTAGCCAAAACAGAGATATCTTTTTGCGCCCCAGGCAAAAGAATTAATTTCTCTGCCACAAATTCTTGACCTAAAAGAGCCTCCATAGCAGCCTTAGCAGCCGCCACAACCCAAACTGGCAAAGTGAAACCGTGTTGATTAGCAATAAAAGAATTGTTGATAGAGAAAAATTCCCAATTATTTTTTATTATTGTGAATTCTGAGCCCTGAGACCATGCAGGACAAACTAACCCTGATGATCCCAGGACCAACTCCTGTCCCAGAAAGTGTTCTTACTGCATTAGGTCGACATCCTATTGGTCATCGCAGTTCTGAATTTCAAGAAATAATTAAAAAAACAAGCAGTCAACTTAAATGGTTACATCAAACCACTAATGATGTACTTACTATCACTGGAAGTGGAACAGCTGCTATGGAAGCAGGAATTATTAATACCTTGAGCAAAGGCGATAAAGTTATATGTGGTGATAATGGCAAGTTTGGTCAAAGGTGGGTCAAAGTTGCAAAGGCATATGGACTCAATGTGCAAGTAGTTAAAGCAGAGTGGGGCAAAGCACTCAATCCAAATGAAATTAAAGAGATTCTTGAAAAGGATACTGAGAAAGAAATAAAAGCGGTTATTTTTACTCATTCAGAGACATCAACCGGTGTACTGAATGATTTAGAAACAATTAGCAAACATATTCGCGCTCACAAACAAGCACTGTCAATTGTTGATTGTGTTACAAGCCTGGGAGCTTGCGACGTCCCCATGGATAAATGGAACTTAGATGTAATCGCATCAGGATCACAAAAGGGCTACATGATCCCACCCGGACTAAGCTTTGTTGCAATGAGTGAAAGAGCTTGGACGGCTCAAAAAACATCTAATCTCCCAAAATTCTATTTAGATTTAAGTCCATATCAAAAAACAATAAAAAATGATAGTAGTCCTTTTACTCCTTCGGTCAACTTGTATTTTGCTCTTGAAAAATCCTTAGATATGATGCAAAAAGAAAGTTTAAATTCAATATTTGAAAGGCATAAGCGTCATAAAAAAGCGATACAAGCAGCTATGAAAGCAATTAAAATGCCCCTCTTTGCAGAAGAAGAAAATAGTAGTCCTGCAATAACAGCAATAGCACCAACCAATATAGATGCTGAGGTAATTCGAAAGCATATTAAAGAAAAATATGACATTCTTCTTGCAGGCGGACAAGACCATTTAAAAGGAAAAGTATTTAGGATAGGACATCTTGGTTTTGTTAATGATCGGGATATTATTACTGTTATTAGTGCAATAGAAGCCACACTTCACTCTATGGGAATTACTAATTCCCCAATTGGCAGTGGCATTAATGCAGCATCAGATATTCTTTCTTGAATGGAAACAAAATACTGATCCTCATAAATTTTAGAATAAGATATAAATAATGCGGGTGTAATTCAGTGGTAGAATGTCAGCTTCCCAAGCTGGACGTCGCCGGTTCGAATCCGGTCACCCGCTTAAACAATAGAAGCAAAAATTTATATTCTTAGATTAACTCGTTTTAATTAATTGCAAAACCTGTGGACCAACTGAATCAGCTCTTCTCTCTTGAGCTAATCCTTTTAAAATAAAATTAGCAGCAGCATCTAAATCTCCTTCTTCAGCTTGCTGACTTGCTTCATTGAAATAATTTCCTGCGGACCGTAAAAAAACTTCACTTTTTTCCTCCGAAGTTTTTAACTTAGACAATGATCTTGTTATGGTAAATTTCAAAAGTAATGAGCTAATATTCTGCTAAAGATCTTAACCTAAACCCTTAATTATGGGAAATCATTCACAAATGATTCGATTAATTTGTTCTTTAATATACCTGCCAAAAACTTTTTGCATTATCAAAAAAACTTCAAGAATTAATTAGGTCAAAATATTCTATGCTGCAAGTTCCTCGTCATCAATATTAGGTGGCCAATTCTCGCTTGAATGCTCATTCTCGATAGATGGCTCTAACAACTCTTGGCATTCTTTTAAAATTTGATCCACACCATCTAACATCCTCATCTCTTCTACTGGAGGCTCCTTGTTTTCTTTAGCCGCTTCAAGTTCAATCGCTTCTAGACGTTGCTCTAACTTCACCAAGCGTTGAGAAAGAGCATTAAGAGTTTGCGCAAGATCTTCAGCAGTGCGAGTGATCCTAAAAGAACATGATGAGCTCATTGGTCTAAAAATTGCTTTAACCGATAACAACACAATTTTGAGCAACGCTCAAGGCCCAATACATAAATAAAATTTGTTTGCTTTTAAAGCACCATAGAAAAATAAGGCTAAGAACATAATGTTGAGTTATCTAGGATTTAATTGAGTAAAAATTTTTACAAAAAACTTGTTTTTGCTTTAAAAAACATAAAAATTTAATTTATGGTTTAAAAGTAAAAAGAAATTCTTAATCTGTGTTTAAATTTTCAATAGTCCCGTCTCACGCAGAATCAACTACCAGAAAAGGATAAGTATTTAGATTCAAAAACTGGACAGAAAATCAGGAGTCGATATCTTTTATTAATAATCTTTATAAGTGTCATGAGAAATTTCCTAAGAATTCTTGCTTTACCAATTGCTTTGATTGGGTTAGCTTCGCCAAGCTTATCGGTTAAGGCTGAACATACTGGTGTGTCTAGCACTGGGGCTAAAGGTGCCAAGATTTATTGTTTTATGAGAGAAAGCGGAAACGATCATGACGTGAGTTGGAATGCTGCATATGCAGTCATTAAAAGACAAAGCAATAGTCTATTCAAAACATCTCCAACCCATGGAGCGGTAATGATTATTGAATCAGTTGTCCAAAACCCTAATGAATATGATGATTGTGGTAACTATTTAGGAGACTTATTTGGTGGGGAAAACAAGCCAAGTGTAATTGATAATACTGAAAATATTCAAGAGAATGATTCTTTTGAAAAACCTAGCAAATCAAGTGTAAAAGATAGATATAATTATTAAATTTAACTCAATAAATTTAACCAGATAATTGCATAAGTAAATTATGAATCATTTCTGGTAAAGGTTTACGTTCTATCTCAATTTCCCTCTTTCCTAGTATTATTTGTATATTTTTGTGTTTATTGATTATTAAATTATCAATAAATTGATCTACAAATCCTAATTCAAACCAATGTGACATCAGAGCACCCTCCATTCCTATTCTATGGCAACGATCTTCGGCTTGATTTAATTCCCCAGGAGACCAAGGCCTATCCATTAAAATAACATTTCTTGCTCTATGCAAAGTAAATCCTAAAGAGGCCGCTCCATAAGTACATAATAGTAGATTTAACTTTCCCAGCTGAAAATCTCTCACAATTTTTTCCCTTTGCATGATCGTTTGATTTCCTGTCAATAATTGACCTTTTTCGTATTTATTTAATAAATATAAAGGTTGCAAAAAATTACTAAATAAAACAACTGGATTTTTACAATTCTTCTGAATCCTTAAAAATTTTATAATTGCTGATAGCTTATATTCTGCTGTTATTCTTCTCATAGCACTAAGTATAGCTAATGGTTCTGCATTTTTGCTTACCAAGCCTTCTGCAACACGAATACGATAATTATCGACAGCTAAATTAATACAATAATTAAAACCTATTTCTTCTTTTTTAGACAGTAAAACCTTGTGTTTTTTACGAGTTTTAGGCGGCAACCCAAAAATTTGATTTTTTTTTCGAGCCAAAATAAATGGTTTGATTAGTAAACTAATAATTTCTATTGACTTCATACTTATACTCTGCTGATAAGAACTTGTATTAGACTCTTCTGCAAAATAATTATTATATAATTTTTTATTATTTGCGATTGGATGCTTGATTGCAAGTAACAATGGATAAATTTCTTTAGGGCGACCATTTTTCAAGGGAGTACCAGTTAATAACCAAATAAACCTTAAATATGGGTGCCTTGATAATTTTAATAAAGCCTTAGTCCTTTTTGCTGAAATTGATTGTGCAAAGTGCGCTTCATCTACTATTAACAAAGTTCCCAAATCAGATAATTCGCTTGGAATTTTTGCCCAGCTATATAAATTTATTTTTAAACCAATCGTATTTGCTTCTTTAATCCAATGACTATGTAATCCAACTGGAGCAATAATCATCACACTAATATCAATACATCTTGCAATGGCACGAGCAGCCAATAAAGCAGTTAAAGTCTTTCCAAGGCCCATTTCATCAGCTAATAAAGCTCTTCTTTTATGAAGTAACCATTTCGCACCTTCGCATTGATGTGGAAATGGTATTCGACCATCAGATAATTGCGAATAAAAATTCCCTTTCTGGAGAAATTCATTGGTTCCAGGCAATTCTGGCAATGGCTTTTTCAACAGTTCAGTCCATTGCAAGACTGAATCAGTGATTACAAATCTTTTGCTAAGGATTGCCAAAAGAACTTGAACAGCATCAAAAGGAAATTCCCAGCCTTTGTTTCCTCCACAAAATGTTCCTTTAGGTCGAATCTTCGCTAATTGAGCATTGGTAACAGCATCAAAAGGAAAAGAAACCTTTAACAATCCTGAAGGATTTAGGCATATAAAGCATTTCGCTTCCGTAGTAAGAGAAGCTTTCACCAAGAAAAACTCATAGATAGATATTTTATTTGGACTTTAAGAAAGAAAAAGATTTTCCAATGATTGACTAAATGATTTATCACGGCAAAATTGCTATAACCGATTAGATCGGATGCATCAAAGGGACGCCGTTTTCCTAGAAGAGTTATGTCCCAAGTTACGTGTCCGGCGATGGCGACAATCATTACACAGTTACACAGGAAAAAGTTGTATTTATTGTGGGCAACCGTCTGAATCAATAGATCATGTACTACCAAGCAGTCATGGAGGTCTAAGTACTACAGATAATTGTGTTCCTGCATGTCTTTCTTGCAATGGAAACAAATCAGATGCTGAGGTATTTGATTGGTATAGACAACAACACTTTTATGATCCTCGTAGAGCAATGGCAATTAGAGCTTGGATAGATGGAGATATTCGCTTAGCTTTAAAGCTATTGCAATGGGCCGACCCCAATAGAACGTCAAATCAAAAGAAAGATAAATCTAAAGAGATTGATTTATCTTTACAAGCTGCGTAAAGGACTCACCAGACTCTGCATACAACCTCTGGATTATGTCTTTCACAAATAGAAGCCAATTGTTGCGGTCTTTCTGGAACCAGAACAATCGCAAATAAGATCAGTAAAAATGGTAATAAAACTTTTAAAGATATATGATCGACTCTAATTGGAGAAATTCGAGAATCTGCATATCCTGGGGATACGCTGGCTAAGTCATTTGAATAGCCAATAAAAGAATCCGCCATAACAAACTCGCAACTAATACATTTGTACTCATGCTCAAGGAACTTGTCAAGCTTTGCAAGCCTTTGCCTCCAAAATCAAAACTCCTCATTATGGGTGGAGGTTATAGCGGTCAACACCTGGCTGCATTAACTAGAGCTCTCGGCAATAAAGTTGTTTGTACTAGAAGAGAAATCAACAAACCAGGAGCAGATATCGTTTTTGATAGTGCAACAAAAAATATTCCTAAAACAATGGACTTGAAAGATGTAACTCATCTTGTTAGCTGCATACCGCCAGAAAAAGATGGGAGCGATCCTGTTTTGAATCTAATGACTAAAAATTTATCAACAATGTCTCTTCAATGGGTTGGATATTTATCTACTACTGGAGTATATGGAGATTGTAAAGGAAACTGGGTTGATGAAAATTCTCAACCACAGCCTCAACAAGAAAGAAGTAAAAGAAGATTAGCTTGTGAAGAAGCTTGGTTAAACAGCAAACTACCTGTACAAATTCTTCGCTTACCAGGTATTTATGGACGAGGAAGATCCGCTATAGATAGCATCTTGAAAGGTAATCCAAAAATAGTTGACAAGCCAAATCAGGTTTTTTCTCGTATACATGTTGATGATATTGCTGGGGCAATTATCTATCTCATAAATCTTTCACAAAAAGGTATTAGGCCTAATATTATTAATATTGCCGATGATCTTCCAAGTAGTAATATAGAAGTTCTTCGATTTGCAGCATCTCTAATAGGTCAAGTATTACCTGATCCTGAATCATTTGAAATTGCTTCAAAGGCAATGAGTCCTATGGCACTTTCTTTTTGGCAAGAAAATCGAAAAGTTAGCAATAAAATGCTTTGTAAAGAATTAGGCTACAAACTATTACATCCCTCTTACAAATCAGGGCTAAAAGATTGTTTAAGAAATGAATAATACCCATGAAAAACTAACTTCAATTATTTAAATGAATAAAATTCAATCATCTAATAATATTGCCATAGCGATAGGCGATCCCTCAGGAATTGGAATAGAAGTTACATTAAAGTCACTTTTCCATTTAAAAAATAACAAAAAAATAGATATAATTTTAGTTGGATGCAAAAAAACTATCAATAAAATCTATATGGATTTAAAGAAAAAAGGGATAAATAAATTAGAGGATCCAAGTCAATATAAAATCCTAGACATACCATGTGAAGGAGAATTTGTACCAGGAAAAACAAGTTTAGAAGCTGGGAAGGCAAGCTTTAATTGGTTAACCCATGCTAGCAATTTAGTGCTTAATAAAAAAGCAAAAGCATTAGTTACGGCTCCGATTACAAAATTTTCTTGGCATCAAGCTGGTCATTTTTACCCAGGTCAAACAGAGCGTTTAGCTGAGATAACTAATAGCAAAGAAGTATCCATGCTCTTTACTGCAATATCACCTAAAAGTACGTGGAGATTTAATACACTTCTTGCAACAACTCATATTCCTCTTAGTAAAATAAATAAAGAGCTTTCAAAGGAGTTGATTATAAAAAAAATGGATATGTTGTTAACATTTTGCAAAAAATTTAATAATAAACCTAAAATAGCTATAGCTGGATTAAATCCACATTCTGGTGAGAATGGTCAATTAGGAAAAGAAGAAATCGAATGGCTAATTCCAACTCTTAAACAATGGAAGAAAAATAATCCGTTAGTTGAAATCTTTGGACCAATACCTCCTGACACTTGTTGGATATCAGCTTCAAAAGCATGGGATGGCGATAAAAGTGTGCCCAATAAATACGATGGATATTTAGCGCTATATCATGACCAAGGATTAATTCCTGTCAAATTAATCGCATTTGATTTAGCAGTAAATACAACTTTAGGTCTTCCATTTGTAAGGACTTCGCCAGACCACGGCACTGGGCTTGATATAGCAGGCCAAGGGATCGCAAGGCCAGAGAGCATGATTGAGGCAATTAAAGCCGCCTGGGAGCTTTCCTGATTGACCTAGGAAGGCTTGACTCTCATTAAGACCTGGCCAAATTCAACTGGTGTTCCATTCTCCACCAGTATTTCAATTATTTCTCCTGTAACCTCAGATTCCAATTCATTCATCAATTTCATAGCCTCAAGAATACAAACAGGTTGGCCGATAGCTATTCGACTGCCAACGTCGACAAAAGAAGGTTCTCCTGGAGCAGGAGCTCTATAAAAAGTTCCTACCATTGGCGCACTTATATCAACCAAATCAGCGCGAGTACCAGGGACACTTGGAGGGGGGTTACTTGGAACAACTGGCTCTACTTTTGCTTGCGAGGAAGTAGTTGAAGCCTCATCTTCAATTCTTGGTTGTAAAACAACTTGAGGAATTGAATTTGAAACAACTGAAGAAGGAAGATTTCGTCTTATTTCAAGACGAAAATCTTCACCTTCTAAGCGAAATTCTTGAATATCGCTGTCAGCCAAAGCAGCTAACAAGCGATGTAGTTCATCATGATCAAGCTGCATAGTCATTAAGTCTCTCGGCCGAGGTAGCTGTCATTACGGGTGTCAACTTTAATTTTTTCCCCAACAGAAATAAATAAAGGAACCATAACTTGAGCACCTGTTTCAAGTATGGCTGGTTTTGTTCCACCAGTAGCAGTATCGCCTTTAACGCCTGGATCAGTCTCCTTTATTTCAAGAACAACCGAATTAGGCAGCTCCACCTCCAATGGCTTTCCATTCCATGACACAACATTTACCTCCATACCTTCCTTGAGATACTTCCTACTCTCTCCAATCTGCTCTGGAGAAAGTCTAGTCTCTTCATAACTAGACATATCCATGAAGACAAAGTCACCTGCCTCCATGTAAGTGTGCTGAAGCGTGGACTTTTCTAATAAAGCCTGAGGCACCATTTCACCAGCACGAAAAGTTTTTTCAATAACATTTCCACCTTGCACCGATTTTAATTTTGTTCGAACAAACGCAGATCCTTTACCTGGCTTGACATGAAGAAATTCAACAACACGCCACACAGCGCCATCCAATTCAATTGTGGTGCCAGTGCGAAAATCATTACTGGAGATCATTCTCTAGGAAAGGTTCAAAGAATCATAGAGCTGTGCCAAAGTCATGCAGGAAACTGATTAATCATGAAAACTCCTAGACTTCTCATAGCATTAGTTGCGATAGTAGTTTTTCTAACCTTTTGCAGTAATGAAGCCGTCTTTGCAGCCTTACCTCCTGGCAATGCGGTTAAAGATCCATATGCAATTTTACGAAATGCCTTGCCAATAGAGCAAAAAGACTTACGTGATCTCCAACATAAACTTGAAGAAACAAGCAATTTAGTTAGAGGTAATCGTTGGCCAGCTGTTAATAAAGCTTCAACTTCAAGTCAATTTCTACTAAGCAAACATCAAAAAAGAATTATTGATGCAATTCCTACAGGGAGGCAAAAAGAGGCGGAAAGTATTATTTCTTCATTAAAAGAGAATTTAAATAATTTAGGAGAGTTATCTAGCGAAAAAGATAAAATCAATTTCATAAAAGAACGAAAAGAAAGCTTAAAGAAAATTGGAGATCTTGAATATCTATTATTATCTGAAGATTTCCCATTTGAAATACCAAAAGAATATGACAATCTACCAAGATTATTAGGCAGAGCAAATGTTTTAATAAAAACTTCTCAGGGTGATATGACAGCTGTTATCGATGGTTATAATGCTCCATTAACCGGAGGAGCATTTATTGACTTAGCATTAAAAGGGTTTTACGATGGGTTACCTTTTGCAAGAGCTGAAGATTTTTATGTATTGCAAACAGGGGATCCCAAAGGTCCAGAAAGAGGCTATTTAGATCCTGAGACCAAAGAAGAAAGGCATATTCCTCTAGAAATAAAAGTACCCGGACAAAATAAAACTGCTTACAATCAAACATTTGAAGACCTAGGTTTATTTACAGAGACTCCTGTCCTACCTTTTGCCACTCTAGGAACATTAGGATGGGCTCATTCAAGTGAATCTTTAGAGGATGGATCGTCCCAATTCTTCTTCTTTTTATATGAAGCCGAACTAAATCCTGCTGGAAGGAACTTAATTGATGGGCGCAATGCAGCATTTGGATATGTAGTTGAAGGAGAAGAAATTCTCAATGAACTGGGAATAAAAGATAAAATAATTTCTATAAAAGTAGAAAGTGGTGCTGAAAACTTAAAAGAAAACGGCTAGGTTGATGTGATGATTGAAAGATTATCTGATATTGGAGAAAGAGAACTATTAAATAGAATCCAAAAGTTCATGCCTTCAGGTCAAATAAATGACGATACTGCAGAAATCAATCCTAAGAATCAAAAACTTCTACTTAACAATGATTTATTAGTTGAGGACATTCATTTTAATGAGATCACAGCCTCACCTCAAGATATTGGATGGAAAGCTGTTACCAGCAACTTTTCAGATTTAGCCTCAAGTGGAGTTGACAAAATCATAGGTATTACCGTTGGACTAGTAGTGCCTCCAAATACCAAATGGACATGGGTTAAAGGAGTCTATGAAGGAATGAAAGAAGCCCTTGATCGTTATGGAGGGGATCTTCTTGGAGGGGATTGCTCCAATGGAGCTCAAAAAATCTTATCTATAACAGCAATAGGTACTTTAGGGAAATTAAGATTGCACCAATCCAATGCATTGCCAGGTGATTACATCATTGCAAGTGGTCCACATGGTTTAAGCAGACTGGGATTAGCTCTTTTAAAATCTGATCCAATTCTAGAAAAAGTTAAATTAAAAAGTTCGATGAAAGAACAAGCAATTCTTATTCATCAAAGACCAAAACCTCCTTTAGAAGCTTTAGAAACTATTAGAAGTTGCAAACCTCAAGATATCTCATGGAGAGCTGCTGCAACAGATAGCAGTGATGGCTTGTTAGAAGCAATTAAAAATTTATGCAAACAGAGCAAATGTCAAGCCCATATAGATGCAGAATCAATCCCAAGAGGGAATTTTTGGCCAAAAGGTAAACCTTGGGATGATTGGTGCATAAATGGTGGAGAAGATTTTGAACTTGTCATTAGTCTGCCACCTTCTTGGGCGAAGGCAGTACTTAAATCATTGCCAAATAGTTATTTAATTGGGTATATGAAAGAAGGCAAAGAAAATATAGTTTGGAGAAATATAGAGAAATTAAATATTAATACAAGCAGTCATTTTAAACACTTTTAGAAGTCCTGAGATGGCTATTTTACTGCCATTTCTGAGCAACTATTTCTGCCAAATCAACTACTCTTTGACTATAGCCCCACTCATTATCGTACCAAGCTAAAACCTTCACTAAATTATCTCCTATGGTCATCGTCAAATCTTCATCAACAATTGTTGATTCATTTGTGCCAGCATAATCAGTTGAAACTAATGGTAAGTCCCCATATTTAATAATGCCTTTCATTGAGCCTTGAGAAGCTTTCTTCAATGCTTCATTAACTTCACTTGCTGTCACTGAACGTCCTGCCTCAAAAACCAAATCAACAGCCGAAACATTTGGCGTAGGAACACGCATTGCTATACCAGTTAGCTTGCCTTTCATATTTGGGTAAACCAAAGCAACTGCTTTAGCTGCACCAGTAGATGTAGGAACAATATTCATGGCAGCAGCTCTTGCACGCCTTAAATCTCTATGACTATTGTCTAATATTCTTTGATCTCCTGTGTAACTATGAATAGTCGTCATTAACCCTTTATTAATCCCAAAAGTTTGATCAATAACTTTTACTATTGGAGCCAAGCAATTGGTAGTACAACTAGCATTACTTAAAATATCAAAATCTTCATGACGATAAGAATCAGCATTAACACCTACAACAAATGTGCCTACTCCATCCCCTTTTCCTGGGGCTGTAAGGATTACCTTTTTTGCTCCAGCTTGGATATGCTTACTAGCTCCTACGTCAGTATTGAAGACTCCTGTCGATTCAATAACAACATCAATTCCCCACTCTTTCCAAGGAAGGTTCAAAGGGTTGCGATCTGAAAAACACTTAATTGTCTTGCCATTAATGATAAAGGTGTCATCAGAGTGACTAATTTCGGCATCCTTTATTTGACCAAGGATGGAATCATATTTCAATAAGTGAGCACAAGTCTTCGGATCTGAAGTGACATTAATGCCCACCACTTCTATGCCTGTATTTGAGCCTCTACTGAGCCAGCAGCGCATAAAGTTGCGACCAATACGGCCAAATCCATTAATCGCAACACGCAAAGTCATATCAAAAGCGGTTTAACCGCAAGTCATTGGGGGGTGATCATACAGAAATGCGGGACAAAAGCACCAATCGAAAAAAACAGTTGCATGGTTCAAAGAGCAAAATCACTGTTGCAGACAGGACAAATAAAGATAAGAAAAAAAAACAGTTGCACTTAAAACACGAATTTGCCTTATCTTTCTAGCGTCTTGAATCGCAAAATTGACTAAGCCAGAGCAACCATCATTAATTCACTTCATTGGAATTGGAGGGATAGGTATGTCTGCCTTAGCGCTTGTCATGAATGATCATGGTTTTAAAATTTCTGGATCTGATCAAAAATTCTCAACAAAGTTAAAAGCTTTGCACGCCAAAAACATAAAAATCTTTAGCAGCCAAACTGGAGAAAATATAAAAAGCCTTCTCAAGGAAAATAATCAAAATCTTTTAATCGTAATAAGCTCTGCTATAAAAGCTAATAATGAAGAGCTAATAGAAGCACGAAAATCTAACCTAAAAATTCTACATAGAGCGGATTTACTAGCAGACCTAATAAAGAATCACAAAAACAGCATTGCTGTTGCAGGTAGCCATGGAAAAACCACTACTAGCACATTTTTAAGCACATTATTATCACTCACTGGAAAGGATCCAACAGCTATTATTGGAGGAGAAGTTCCTTTTTATCAAAGCAATGCATATACTGGCAACAGTAATTTATTAGTAGCTGAAGCTGATGAATCAGATGGAAGTTTAGTAAAATTCAAACCATCGTTAGGTATAATAAATAATATTGAACATGAGCATGCAGATCATTATAAAACATTAAAAGAATTAATTCATACAATAAAATTATTCAAAAAAGAATGTTCACAAACACTAGCCAATTTTGACTGCCCAAATATAAGAAATAATATCAAGCCTGATTATTGGTGGTCTACAAAAGAACAAAAAAAAGTGGATTTTGCTGGAATACCAATTTCTATTCAAGGTCACCAAATAATTGCGAATTATTATGAAAAAAATATCTTTTTGGATAAAATAATAATTCCATTTCCTGGAACTCATGATTGTAGCAATATGATTGCAGCAATTGCAGCATGTAGAATCCAAGGAGTTCCTTTTAAAGAAATAAAAAACAATTTATCCAACTTAAAAAAGCCTAAAAGAAGATTTGAATTTAAAGGAACTTGGAAAGACAGATTATTTGTTGATGATTATGCACATCATCCAACTGAAATTAAAGCAACAATTAATATGGCTAATGAAATCATTAAAAGCAAAGAAAGTAATTTTCCTAATAATCCCAAAAGACTATTTATTATTTTCCAACCTCATAGATACAGTAGAACTAAGATGTTCTTGCAAAAATTTGCAGAATCTCTAAATAACGTAGATATGTTAATTTTAGCGCCAACCTATTCAGCTGGTGAGAAATATATAGAAGGTGCAAATATTCACTCAATTAAAAATGAAATCAAAAAATTAAATCCCAATCAAAAGATTTTTATAGCAAAAGGCATAGATGATGCACTTCTAATCGTTAAGCAAAGTAGTAAGCCGCAAGATTTAATTCTTACAATGGGAGCAGGAGATATAAATAACTTATGGAAACTATTAAATAATGAAAAAGAAAACAAAACATGTCAAAGCACAATCAAAGCAGCATAATAAAAATTAATGAGCTAAAGATTTTTAAATTTATATCTTTAGCTAATTACACTACTTGGAGAACTGGTGGAGTAGCTGAATGGTTTGCGGAGCCAAAAAGTATTAACGAAATTCAAATTTTGCTCTCATGGGCCTTAGAAAATAAATTAGCCTGCACAATAATTGGTGCAGGATCTAATTTACTAATCAATGATAATGGATTAAAAGGTCTAACAATCTGTTTACGTAAGCTACTAGGTTACAAAATTGACGAAAATAATGGCTTAATAGAAGCTTCAAGCGGAGAGAATATTCCTTCTTTAGCAAGAAAAGCAGCAAAGTCAGGTCTTAGTGGCCTTGAATGGGCAGTAGGAATTCCTGGAACAATAGGAGGTGCTTCTGTAATGAATGCAGGTGCTCAAGGAGGCTCTATAAGTGAATTACTAGAATCAGTAAAAGTTATTCCTTTGTATGGTGGAAATTCTTTTAATATAACTAATAAAGACCTTATTTATTCATATCGAAATAGTAGATTACAAGAAGAAAAGCTTCTTGTTCTTTCTGCAAGATTTCAATTAGAACCTGGAAATGATGTAAAAAAATTATTACAAGTTACAAATTCAAATCTAAGCAAACGAACAAGTACACAACCTTATCAATTACCAAGTTGTGGAAGCGTTTTTAGAAATCCAGGGCCCCACAAGGCAGGAAAGCTAATTGAAGAAGCAGGACTGAAAGGATTTTGTATTGGAGGCGCAGAAGTGTCTACAGTTCATGCGAACTTCATAGTCAACAAAGGTCATGCATCATCTGAAGACATCAATGATGTGATCAAATATGTACAAAAAAAGATTCTTGAGAGGTATGGAATAAAACTTCATCCGGAAGTAAAAAAACTAGGATTTAACTCAAGGATTTAATCTGCTATCACATAACCTAGATCAATGGCTGGATTCGGACTTCCCAACCTCGGACAACTGGCAGAGGCCTTTCGCAAAGCTCAACAAATTCAAAAGGATGCTCAAAAGCTTCAAGAAGAATTAGATGCAATGGAGATAGAAGGGCAAAGTGAAGATGGGAAAGTACATATTTGGTTATCAGGCAATCAACAACCTTTGAAAGTCAAAATAGAACAAGAGCTCCTTAACCAAGAAAAAGAAACTGTTGAGGAAGCAATTCTTTCTGCACTACAAAATGCATTTACATTATCAACCAGTACAATGAAAAGTAGAATGGAAGAATTGACTGGTGGCCTCAATCTTCCTGGAATGACTGGGGACGATTAATTAATTCCTCAAGTAATTGCCTATAAAGAAAATATCTTTCCCAATTTTTATCAATTACACATCCGGCCTCATCCTTATGCAAACAATTACGAAATTTGCATTTTCTATCTTTTAATTGATTTCTTATTTCAGGGAACAACCATTGAAGTTCCAATTGCTTTAACGATAAATCAGGCCTATTAAAACCTGGAGTATCTGCAATTCGAACTCCATTTGCTAAAGAAAATAATTCAACATGCCTAGTGGTATTTCGACCTCTCTCTAAACGTTTGGATAAAGTCGCAACTTTTAAGTTTACTTGTGGCAATAATTTATTTATTAAACTAGTTTTTCCAACACCAGAAGGTCCACAAAAAACAGACAGCTTAGAAGAAGAAAGACTATTATTTAATTGATTGAATCCTTCATTGGTTTTAACAGAAATCGCTATCGCTTCATATCCCCAACTTCTAAATTTATTTAAATATAGATTTACTTCTTCTAATGTTAATAAATCTATTTTAGATATAACTATGCATACTTCCAGATCTTGCTCCTCAGCGTTAATTAAAAATCTAGTTAATTGATTAATGTCAAAAGTTGGTTTTTTTAGAGATATAACAACAAATATTTTTTGAATGTTAACTAATGCTGGACGAGATAGAAAATTACTTCTTTGTTTAAAACCACTTATTACAGCTTGACTATTCTTTAAATCTATAGATTCTAAAAAAACTATATCACCAACTATTATTTGTTTTCCTTCATATGCAATTCTATTTCTTATGGTGCATAAAAGTCTTATCAAATAACTTTTATTGCTATTATTAATTATTTTTACTTGAGAAGATTCGATTTCTACAAATGCGAAGTTAGCTTTTAAAGCAACAACAGTTCCAAAAATAATATTTTTAGTCAACTTGACAAATTATTTTTAATTTAATCCAAGTATTTTCATTTAAAATAACATCTACTATATGACCTTCTTCTCTTAAGTTAGGGATTACCATTTGTTCAGGCTCTCCTTTATCCAAATATACATAAATACAATCATTTATATTCAATTTTTCAAGTGCCAATCTACATCGAACAAAATTTAAAGGGCAAACGACTCCACGTAAATCTATATAATCACCATTCACAATAGAATTGATCATATATCCTTACCAAATAATCTTGAAAATAAACCACTATTATGATGATGATGTTGTCGCCCACGAGCTGAATAATGACCTGCTAGTTTTTCTAATAAATTATGCTCTGCATCGGAAAGTCGAGTTGGTAGTTGTATATTAACGGATATTTTTTGATTACCTCGTGCAACAGGATTACCTAGCTTAGGAATTCCTTTATTCTCCAAGATTAAAACTGCATTAGGCTGTGTACCTGAAGGGATTTGAAGAGTTGTTTTTCCATCTACGGTATCTATTTCAATTGTATCTCCTAAAATTGCTTGTAGATAACTTACATTAATTTCGGAAAGAATTGTTAAACCATCTCGACGCAATCTAGGGTGATTTTTTACTTTCAAAAAAACATATAAATCTCCTGAAGGTCCACCTCGCATTCCAGCATTTCCTTCCCCAGAAACCCTTAATCTTGTTCCTGTATCAACACCAGGAGGAATATTAATTCTGAGTTTCTTTCTAACTTGATTTACCCCTTTGCCATTGCAAGAACTACATGGATCAACAATCATCTGTCCAGTTCCAGAGCAATTTGGACATTCAGCCACTTGTGTAAAGCTTCCAAATGGAGTTCTAGTAGCCCTTCTCACTTGCCCTGCTCCTCCACATGTTGAGCAATTCGCTGGTCCCGTTCCAGCCTTAGATCCACTTCCGCGACAAATAGAACAAGTTTCTAAATGTGGAATTTTAATTTCTTTTTCCTGCCCAAAAACCGCTTTATCAAATTCAATAGTTAAGTCATAACGAAGATCATCTCCTTGTTGCGGACCTCTACGTTGATTTCTAGCTCCTTGAGGTCCAGCCCCACCAAATCCACTAAAAAAAGTTTCAAACAAATCAGCAAATCCACCCATATCGCCCATATCTGGCATTCCTGCGCCACCAAGACCTGCTTCACCAAACTGATCATAAGTTGCTCGTTTCTGAGGATCCCCTAGGACTTCATATGCTCGTCCTATTTCCTTAAAACGTTCTTCAGCACCTGGCTCTTTATTAATATCTGGATGATACTGGCGTGCCATTTTCCTATACGCACGTTTAAGGGTGTCAGCATCTGCATCTCTACCAACACCTAGTAAGTCATAAAAATCAGCCATTTAATTTGTGAAACAAAATGTACTTAAAAGTATGAAAATAAATTGCATGAGTTAACTCTCAGTTTCCATTTGATCTTTCTTTTCTTCTAAAGAATTTTCATCAGAGGAAATAACATTTTGATTTTCAATAGTTTTCCCAGGACCCATAGAAACTTTAACTAATGCATGTCTTAAAACTCGACCATTCAAGTGATAACCTCTTTGAAGCTCTTCTAAAATTATATCTTCATTTTTTTCATCACTAGGTTCTCTAAGTACAGCCTCGTGAAGGGTTGGATCAAAAGCTTGACCTACAACTCTCATGGGAGCAACTCCCAATTGTTTTAATACATCAACTAATTGCTTATAAAGGCCTTGATAGCTTCTATGCAGTGCTTGAGCTTCCTCTCCTTGTGGATCTAATTGTTGACGGGCTCTCTCAAAATTATCAACAACGGGAAGGATTTCACTCAAAGTGCTACATGTTAACTGAAGTTTAAGATCATCATTATCTCTAGTTTGACGTTTGCGAAAATTATCAAAATCAGCAGCAATCCTCATATATTGACTTCTTAAAGTTTCATGTTCTTTTTCTAATTGTTCTAAACGCGCTTCATTATCCAGAGGTTTTGAGGTCTTCTCAGAGACGTCCTCAGAAAGAACCGAATCCTTTTTATCTTGATTAATTGGCTGAGTTTCTTCTTCTGAAATAGTTGGAGGGTCAACATCTTTAATGACTGATTCTTCTTCTATAGGCTTAGAACCTCCAACCTGATTTTCAGTATCAAGCACTGAGCCTTCCTTGACAGAATCATGTTCAGGAGCGGTTGGCTGAGTCTGAACTTCATCACTCATGAGAACCAGTTGAAACCATTTATTTTGTCATGTTGAATGGTCAAGTGGGATAAACACAAGCTGCGGAAGCCCGCACCTTCCTTTACCAACCTATAAATATATTCACAAAATTATTTTGATCTGGAATATTTTTTAGATATAAATGAGCCAGCTATCCACCCACTCGTCCAACAATGTTGAAAGTTAAATCCTCCTGTTATACCGTCAACATCCATCAACTCTCCAGCAAAAAATAGGTCACTAGTTTTAAGACTTTCCATATTTGACAAATTAACTTCTTCCAAAGGTATACCACCTGCCGTGACAAATTCATCTTTAAATGGACCTCTACCTTTAATTGAATAATTATCCAAAAATAAAATATTAATTAATTGCTTTTTTTTTGTTAGCTTAAGTTCTGCCCATTTAATAGATTGATCAATACCTACTCTTTTTAAAAATATTAACCACAATCGCTTTGGGATATCAGAGAATGGATTACAAGAGTGCAAAGTCTTGTTGCCATTATTTGCTCTACAATTATCAAAAATAGAATTAACAGTAGCAAAATCACAATTAATCCAATTAATAATTAAATTAAATTTATAATTATCAAAATATAATTCTCTAGCTGCAAAAGCCGATAAACGCAATATTGAAGGGCCACTAAAACCCCAATGAGTTATTAATATTCTACCTCTTTCATAAAAAGTTTTATTAGTGGTTATTAATTTCAAATCAACATTATTTAAAGCTAGTCCAGAACAAGTAGTGATATCATTTGAACGAGCCTGAAAAGAATATAATGAAGGAACAGGTTTGACGATTGTATGTCCTAAATCAGTGGCAATTTTCCTTCCGCTAGGGTTACTTCCTGTCGCAAGCAAAACTGAACGGGAATTAAAAGATGACTCATCACTACAAGTAATACTAAATTCATTTGTGGATAATTTTTTAACTATTTTTACTTTTAAATTTGTTCGTATATTAACCCCAGAAGATTGAGCAGTATGTCTCAAACAAGAAATTATCTCAGAAGAAGAATTTGAAGATGGAAACATGCGACCATCTTTTTCAGTAATTAAATTGACTCCTCGTTCAGCAAACCAAGCAACAGCATCACCTGAAGCAAAACGCCTAAATGAGTTCAAAATCCATGAACTTCCTCGAGGATAATTAAGAACTAAATCTTTTGGATCCCAACACGCATTAGTAACATTACATCTACCTCCACCACTAATGCGAACTTTTTCCAACGTCTGAGAATTAGCCTCAATCAACAAAACTGACAAATTCCCTCTCTCAGAGGCAGTGATAGCAGCCATAAAACCTGCTGCTCCTCCTCCAACAACAATCAAATCAAATTTTCGGCGTGAAGGTAAGTGCAACTCCGTTATTGCAATAACGTTTACCAGTTGGTCTTGGACCATCTTCGAAAACGTGGCCTTGATGTCCGCCACATCTCTGACAATGATATTCCGTTCGTGGAACAATCATTTTAAAATCAACTTTAGTCTCAATGGCCTGAGGCAATGGGGCCCAAAAACTAGGCCATCCAGTACCACTATCAAATTTTGTCTCAGAAGAAAATAAAGGATTCTCACAACCAGAACATAGAAAAACGCCATCCCGTTTTTCATCATTTAATTGACTGGTAAAAGGTCTTTCTGTTGCTTCCTCTCTTAAAACTTGATAGGCCTCTTTTGAAAGACGGCTTTTCCACTCATCTTTGGATAAAGACCATTTTTTATCTCCTGCTTTAGATGCTGCCATTGCTATTTTATTAGGAAGTGGTATCAATCCTAATATTCCAATGATGAAACCCAAAAGAACTGATCTCCGGCCCAAATATAAAAAATTATTTTTCATATAAAACAAAAACCCTTTTGAAGTTATCTAATAAGAATTAATCAAGAATTGAGGCAAAATAGAAAAATGATCAAAGAACCCTCACATGACTTAGATCGATCCTATCGATTCAGTGTTGCTCCCATGATGGACTACACAGATAGACACTTCAGAGTCTTAATGAGACAAATCAGTAAACGAGCATTGCTATATACAGAAATGATTGTTGCAAAAGCTCTTTATCACAGTAATAAAATTGATACTCTATTGGATTTCAATGAAATAGAACATCCTATATCGTTACAAATTGGAGGCGACAATCCAAAACATCTTGCAAGAGCAACCAAACTTGCTCAAGATTGGGGATATGACGAAGTTAATTTGAATGTAGGTTGTCCTAGTGCAAGAGTTAAATCAGGTAATTTTGGAGCCTGCATGATGGCAGATCCTGATTTAGTAGCTAGATGTCTAGAAGCAATGATTGAATCAAGTGATTTACCTATAACAATTAAACATAGAATAGGTATTGACAATTTAGATAGTCAAGAATTTCTTCTACACTTTGTTGATAAAATCGCATCAATAGGAGCCAAAAGATTTTCTATTCATGCAAGAAAAGCTTGGTTAAATGGTCTAAATCCAAAGCAAAATAGAGAAATTCCACCTTTAGAATATGAAAAAGTTGCTTACATCAAAAATAAAAGGCCAGAACTAATAATAGAATTAAATGGAGGTATTAATACAATGGAAGAGTGTCTGTCGAAATTAAAAATCTTTGATGGAATAATGGTTGGAAGATCAGTATATAAACATCCTTTGAGATGGAAAAATTTGGATGAAGTTGTTTTCGGTGAAAAGCCAAATAAACTTAAAGCATCTAATATTATCAATAGCATGATTCCTTATGCTGAAATACATTTAAAAAATGATGGTAAATTATGGGATATTTGTAAACATCTAATTCAAATAGTTGAAAATGTTCCCGGAGCTAAATCTTGGAGAAACAATCTAACAATAAACTCTCAGAAATATAAAAATGATTTAATAATAATAGAAAAAGCTGCCCGGCAACTTGAAGAAGCCGGGCTATAAATTGAAGTCAAATTAATTGATATTTAAACTTCTGCTCCGCCGTAATCACCACCTTGATCATCTGATGCTGAATCTTCTGGTGCAG